>JAJEGA010000074.1 GCA_022820125.1 Anaerolineae bacterium
CTGTAGGGGCGAGCCTTGGCTCGCCCACTTGATAATCTCCGGCGGGCGATTCACAGAATCGCCCCTACAATTTTCGCTAAAGGATGATGTCGACGCTGAAAGAATATTACGCTTGACGTGAATTCCAACCGACTTCGATACACTACCCAAGCAGCGCGCATGGGGCGACCAAGACTCTCTGTGTTACACTAGGGGCAAGTGCTAGAACGAAGGTAGCAAGCCGATGTCGACCGACCGCAGCGAGCAGCTCCGCGCCATCAAAGACGCCATCGTCAACCTCGCAGAATCGCCTCTAATCCAATATCGCCGGCAAAACGGCTACTTCCCGGTGATCGGGCAAGGGGATCATTATGCCGACATTATGTTCATCGGCGAGGCGCCGGGCAAAAACGAAGCCGAAACGGGACGCCCCTTCTGCGGCGCGTCGGGCCGCGTCCTGGACGAGCTCCTCGCGTCAATCAACCTCAAACGCGAAGACGTCTACGTAACGAATATCCTGAAGGATCGGCCGCCGAATAATCGCGATCCGTTGAAGAACGAAATTGAGTTGTACGCGCCCTTCCTCGAACGGCAGCTCGACATCATCCAACCCAAGGTCATCGCCACGCTGGGCCGCTTCTCGATGGAGTTCATCCTGCGGCGTTTCGGCGCCTTCCAGGCAAACCAGAAGATCAGCCAGTTGCATGGCACTGTCATCAAGGCGCGCGCCAGTTATGGCCAAATCTCCATCGTGCCGCTCTTTCATCCAGCCGCCGCGCTCTACAACGCCAGTCAGCGCGCGACGCTGGAGCAGGATTTTCAGGTGCTGACGAAATTTGATTCTCCGGCGCAACCGGGTACAATGAGGCTGCTTTAGGGCAGAAAGGCAGGAAGCGATTCGCCATGATTTTGGAAAAGCAATTCATCGACGCCGATATGTTTCTTGAGTATGTCGAGCAAATTGATGATCGCATCGTCGAACTTGTGGAAGGGGTGATCGTCGATATGTCGCGACCCGGTTGGGAACACGGTGAGATTCTAATGTCGATAGCGGGTCGGATTCATAGCCATGTGCTTGAAAATGACTTGGGACGCGTCGCCGTCGGCGACACCGGTTTCGTGCTTGAGCGCAGAGAAGACGGCAAGGACACCGTACGCGGCCTCGACCTTGCATTCGTAAGCAAAGAGAGAGCATCGGAGCATCTGTCATCCGGCTGGACGACGATCGCCCCTGACCTTGCGGTCGAAATCATATCTCCCAGCAACAAGGCGAGCGACATCGCCAAGAAAATCTGGCAGTTGCTCCAGGCGGGCACACTCATGGTATGGATCGTGTATCCCGAATTGCAGCATATAGCCGTGCACACAAATGATGGCACATTCAAACTCAAAGAATCCGACTTGCTTACGGGCGGCGACATCCTGCCCGGCTTTGAAGTCCGCGTCTCTGACATCTTCCCTTCTTGACAGCCGCGCTTTTGACCCTATCGCAGATCCCCGACTCAAGCTCGCATGGATGAGGTCTACTCGCTCGTCCAAATCATCTGGGATTACATGCTCGTCGGTCATTCGCTGCGACGCGCGGACTGCATCTTCGTGCTTTGCAGCCACGACATCCGCGTTGCCGATTACGCCATCGACTTGTATCAGCGCGGCTTCGCGCCCCATTTGCTGTTCTCTGGCGGAGTCGTGCAGCGCAACGCAGCGCTCAACGTGTTTTGGGATGCCACCGAAGCCGAGTATTTCGCGCGGCGAGCGGTGTCTGCGGGCGTCCCAGCCGATTGCATTTTAATAGAAAGCCGCTCAACGAATACCGGCGAGAACATTCTGTTCAGCCGGCAGCTGCTGGAGGCGCGCGACCTGGAATTCCAGTCCTTCATCATGGTGCAGAAGCCCTACATGGAACGGCGCGTCCTTGCGACCGCCCAAGTCCAGTGGCTCAACAAAGAATACATCGTGACATCGCCGCCGATAACTTGCGCCGATTACCTCAGGAGCCAGCTGCCGCGCGCTGCCGTTATTCAGCACATCGTTGGCGACTTCCAGCGCATCAAGGTTTATGGCGAGAACGGCTTCCAGGCGCGGCAAGAGATTCCGACTGAGGTCTGGGCGGCTTTTGAGCGGCTGGTCGCGCTTGGCTACGACCAGCGGCTTGTCAGGTAGTTGTCGCTGAAGCGCATAGATCAAGGTCGAGCAAGATCGCCGCGTGGTCGCTCAGCTTCTTCCCGTCCCAAGCGCGTCCCCAATCATAGGCGCACGACTTAACGTCGGGTTGCAGCTGGGCGTTCAGGTATGCCTGGTCAAGTCTGAAACCGTGTCCGTATGACGAATACCACGTTGGAGCATTCGCCCGCGGGTGGGACGCGCGAAACGTATCGCGCCAGCCATGTCTTGCGAAAGGCGCCACAAATCGTGTTTTGAAGTCGACGGAATACACCGTGTCTTCGTCCAAGCCAGTTAAAGCGCAGTTGGTATCGCCGATGATGACACCGGGTCCAATTTGCTTGCCCTTTACGAGTTTCACTAAGGCATCCAAATACGCGTACCAATTGTTCCCCAGCGGGACAAGCATAACGCCGATGTCAATAGCCCGCTTCGATTTCACATTTGCAAACAACCACAAGTAGTCCGGTTCAGGAGCGCCCTTAATATGGACTTTCTCAATCTCAAATCGGCTTGCCAATTGCAGAGCATTGCACGTCGGTTCTTCCGCCTTTACCGTCGATAACTGATGAACATAACCGGATTCGGCCAAGCGCTTGGCGATTGAACGGCTAGGCGCAGTGCCGCGAAATTCCGCCAGCGCGACGATATCCGGATTCCAATCCAGAATCTGTTCGACTATCTTGGTGGCGCGATATCCGCCACCGTGCATGATATTCCAGAATACAATCCGAAACATCTGCGTATTGCTCTTAATCACCGCAGCGGATGCGCGTGACTTGGCGCCGGCACATCATCGGGAATCGGACATTTGTAGGGACTCCGCTCAACGACCGCGCGAAACTCGTCTTGCGCCCGTGCCAGAATCTCCGGCGACAAGATCAATTCGGCCGCCGCAAGCGCCATCACCTTGGCCGCGTACATCATGCCCTTGTGCCCGATGGAGGTTCGTCCGGTGGCGACCACGCCCCAGGAATGCGCAGCCGCGCGGCTGGCCCAGGTCGCCGTTTGGAGCATGCTGCAAGGCGCGAACCAGCTCATGTCGCCCATATCCGATGAACCGGGCGAGACATAGCCCTTGTCTTTGCTGGGCAGCACATCGCCAATCAGCGCTTGCTCGGCCCTCTGTGGGTCGACGCCGTAGCGATTGACCAGCGTCTTGACGTTGGAGTCGCCGAAGCGCTGATTGATGGCGGCGGCGTAGGCTTGCTCCTCGTCGGTGAACTCAATGCCGCCCAACTCGCGCATGACATCGTATTGCAGGTCTGCCAGGACTTCGTTGGAGAGAGCGCGCGTCGAGCCGGACTTGTAGACGACTTCGACTTCGGTATCGGTCATCATCGCCGCGCCTTTTGCGATTCTTATGACGCGTTGGCAAACGTCTTCCAACGTGTCCGGCTCGATGGCGCGCGCGTAGTAATAACTTTCGGCGTAATCCGGCACGACATTCGGCGCCAGCCCGCCGCTTAGAATCGAATAGTGCAGGCGCACGTCATCGGTCACGTGCTCACGCAGGTAATTCACGCCGATGTTCATCAGCTCCAGCGCATCCAGAGCCGAGCGGCCAGAATGCGGATCGGCGGCGGCGTGGGCGGTCTGGCCGTGGAAGCGGAAATAATAGCGATTGACGCTGAGCAGGCTACCCTTCATCGCCGAGTTGATATACCAGGGATGCCAGTTGAAGGTCGCGTCCAGATCGTCAAAGGCGCCGGCGCGCCCCATAAAGACCTTGCCGCTGCCGCCTTCTTCCGCCGGGCAGCCGTAATATCGAACCGTGCCGGCACGCCCCGCGCTTTGCAGCCATTGCTTGAAGGCGAGCGCCGCCGCCAGGCAGCCGGCGCCCAGCAGATTGTGGCCGCAGCCGTGCCCGGGCGCGCCCGCGCTAATAGGATCGGGCGCGCTCTGATCTTTCTGCGACAAGCCGGGCAGGGCATCGTATTCGCCAGCGAAGGCGATCACCGGCTTGCCCGAACCCCACTCGGCGGCGAAGGCTGTGCTCAGCCCGCCGATATCCCAGGTGATGCGGAATCCTTCAGCCGCCAAGAAATCCGCCTGCAGCTTGGAGGCTTTGAACTCCATAAATTGCAGTTCGGGATTATCCCAGATTTCATCCGACATCCGGGTGAAGCGCCGCTCATGTTCATCAAGCCAATCGGCTATGTCTTGCTTCGTTCGCATATTGCCATCCTCGTTCGCTCTCATCGCCACGCCGGATGATACCCCGCCGGCGCTCAAGCGGCTATGCTCGCTCGCTAAGCCGCAAGCTTCGCAGGCGGTTGAGGCTGAACGCGGCGATTCGCTGGCGGCGACCGGCGTTAGTCGCAGCTTATACCTTGACGATGGCGATCACTTGCTGATTTGGATCGGGACTATGCTCGGCGGGCAGCAGCTCGGCAGAGGCATCGGGCAGAGCCAGGGTCAAGGTGCGAAATCCCAGGCGGTGCCCCATATCGCGGATGGCCACCAGCAACTGCGTGCTCAAGTGCCTGGGCGACCAACAATAAACATCGGCGCTGCGCTCGTTGTAAAGCTGCTGATGGAAGCAAACCAAAGCTTCATGCCCGGAGGCGTTGATAAAATGCCGGTGCTTGCCGCGTTTGATGATCTGCGGAATGCCGCTCCAGTGTTCGATCCACTCGCTTTCCCAAAGCGCGCGCGGGCTGGTCCAGCGCCCGATGGCCAGCGCCCAGTCGTCGATCAGGCTCGCGTCAGTCTTGTCGAATTCCTGGCTCTTATAGAAACTCTGGCCGATCTGGGCGTTGATGGCGTATCGCGTCAGGCGAAATGCCTCGCTGGCGCCGAAGTACTTGCGATAATAAGTGGCCGCGTCCCTATCGTAATTTGGGTGAGCGATCGAGAGCTTGCCCGCGCCGCGCGCATCGCCGAGAATCGCGTCAGCCAGCGTATGGTGGGCTTCATCAGCGCAGCGGTCGTCCACCAGAATCTCTGCCAGATGCAGATGCGCCCCCATTGGCGTCAGCTCACGATTGAGAAAAGCCTCGGCATAAGCCAGTACCTGCCCGTCGACGTCCAGCACATAAGCCAAGCCACTGCCGCTTAGCACGTGGCTGAGCCAAATCGCGCCGGTCTCAAGCGACATCCAGGCGCCGCCATGCAGCCAGCGCTCGTATATCGTCAGGGCATCATAAGGCAGATCTTCTACCTGGCCCCGTTCGCCCAGCCGCTGCCAAACGGGCACGCGTCCGCTGAATAGCGCCACAATCTGCTGCGTGTCGTCGAGTGTCGCCTGGCGTATTAACATGGATAGCGCTCTGTCGTTTCGCTTGCGTCCATAGGCGTCAGATTCTAGTATAGTATAGTGCAGAGTGGGCGCAGGCACGCGTCGCTGCAGCCGCAACCTGGGTCAGTTGCCAAGGGAAATTGCCCCATCGCAGGGCGCGGCAATCGCGAGGCGACGGAGAATCTTATGCTGCTGGCTTTTGACATCGGCAATACAAATATACACCTCGGTTTGTGGGATGGCGCCAGCTGGCGATTGTCTTGGCGGGCGCGCACCGTCAGCGACAAGATGATGGACGAATATGCCGTCCTGGTTCGCAACTTCCTGGATACCGCGGCGGTCCAGCATGGGGCAATCAAAGCAGCCTGCATCAGCAGCGTCGTGCCGTCGCTGACGCCGACTTTTCAGGAACTGACGCGCCGATACTTGAAGCTGACGCCGCTTACAGTCAGCAGCGAATTGGAACTGGGCGTCAGAATCGCGATTGATATGCCGGAGCAAGCTGGCGCCGATCGCCTTTGCAATGCGGCCGGCCTGTCTCAGCTTTTTGGCGCGCCGGCCGTCTGCATCGACTTTGGCACCTCGACCAACTTCGATGTCTTGTCGGCGGACAATGCCTACATTGGCGGTGTCATCGCGCCCGGCATAGGGCTGGCGCACGATGCCTTGGTCAGCCGCGCCGCCCAGTTGCACAAGGTGGAGCTCGTGCCGCCGCCGCAGCCCATCGGGCGCAACACGGTGCAGGCGATGCAATCGGGCATATTCTGGGGCTACACAGGCATGATCGAGTCGTTGCTGCGGCGGATTCTGGCGCAGCTTGACGCGCCGGAAACCAAGGTGGTCGCCACCGGTGGGCTGGCGCCGGTATTCAAAGCGCATATCGACCTGATTGACGAGTTTGCGCCTGAACTCACGCTGGACGGCTTGCGCCTGATTTACGAGTTGAACCGCGGGAAATAGATCAGTATCGCATTGCGGCTTGGTCGCTATCAGTTAAATGTCGCAGCCAATTAGCCGCCCAGCCAGTTTTAATGCGTCCACGGGCCAGAAGCGTTCCGGTCGCGGCTTGCGCACATTTGGCTCTCCCGCCTTTGGGCGGCAACTCAGCACACATTCTTCCCATTGTTCAGGAATCGCCGACCGACCCCAAACCGCGCCTGGAAGCGCGCCCGCGATTGCCGCGTTCGTGTCGGTGTCTCCGCCCTGCATTACGGTGTCAATAACGCCATGCTCCAGGCTCTCGGCATGCAAGAGTTGCCAAAGCGCGTTGCGAAGCGCAAGCAGGACCCATCCTTGAAGGTGGGTATAGTCGGCGGGTGGCGCTTTGGCGGCAGCGCGGATCGCGTCAAGAATGTTCCCATCCGCATCCATATCAATCGCCCAGGCGACTATCTGCTCGTAAAGGCATCCGGCATCGCAGCCTGTTCTCACCGCGGTGGCAATAGCCATCGCGAACAAGGCATTGGCTTGCAGGCAGATTGGATGTATGTGCGTTATCGCAGAATCCTGCCGCGCCCATTCGGCTACCTGATCCAAGTCATAGTTGGCGCCAAAGATGCCCAGCGGGCTGATTCGCATCAGCGCGCCATTAGCCTGGCTCGTCTGATTGCGGCGCCCTCGCAGGCCGCTAAACACCGTGTTGCCGATATCGAAAGGCGACGATTTCAGCCAGGAGATGTAGGCTTTTCTGGCTGCCTGGCGCTCATAGCGTCCGCGATCTGTCAGCATGCGCGCCAGCATCAGCGCCATCTCGGAATCGTCGGTTGGCTGTCCCGCGATTGTGTCCCAAGTTCCGCCGTCGGCGAGTTCGCGCACGCCGTTTGGATATTCCCGCAGGATGTCATCGTGCTTCTGAAACTCGACTAGACTTCCCAGCGCATCGCCGGCAAGCTGGCCGAGCAGGCAACCCTGGGCGCGATCAAGCTTTGATTCCGCCGGCGTGTCAACAGTCGTCATAGAGACCATACACCGCAGAACCCATCCGGGCGATCGCCGTAAAGTATCTCGTTTGCAATTGAGCGCTGAGTTAAACGCATGTGATAATGCTCCGTAGCTTGGACTTGAACCAAGAACCTAGCGGTTAACAGCCGCCCGCTCTGCCAATTGAGCTACTACGGAATGATATCTTGGTATACTATCAGCGTCAGAATTGCCTGTCAAGATAATCTCATCGGATTCCGCCGCTTTCAGTTGCGCGCAAGAATCGGAGAATCGGAGCGCTCGCCCTGGAAATACGACCCCTGGCTAACCGCCAAGAATATGAAGCCTTCTTTAGTTTCCCGTGGCGGCATTATGCCGATGACGTCAATTGGGCGCCGCCGCTGCTTTCAATGCGCCGGCAACTGCTGGACAAAACGAAACATCCGGCTTGGAAGTATATGGACGGTGAATACTTCGCCGCTTGGCAATCCGGGCGAATTGTCGGCACAGTCGCCGCCTTCATCAATCATGAGCACAACCGTTATCACGGCGAGAATATCGGCTTCTTCGGCATGTTTGAGGCTATCGATGACGCGAAGGTCGCCAAGGGATTGCTGGGCGCCGCGTCCGATTGGGTCGGCGCGCGCGGCGCTGAAGCCATTCGCGGTCCTGCCAATTTCACGACGAATGAAGAATGCGGCCTGCTCGTCGAAAACTTCAGCCCGCCCGTGATCATGATGCCTTACAATCCCCCGTATTACGCGGGCTTGGTGGAGGGCGCCGGATTCAATAAAGTGATGGATCTGCACTGCATCTATCAAGACCGGCAAACAATTGAATCCACCAAGTCTTTGGAGCGGCTGGAGCGGCTTGTCAAGCGCGCTTCGCAGCGCAGCGGCATCATCGCGCGCCCGATGAACGCCAGCGACAAAAAGGCGGAATTCAAGCGGTTCCGCGAAATCTACAACGCCGCCTGGGAGAAGAATTGGGGCTTTATCCCGATGAATGATGAAGAACTTCAGGCGCTGGTGAAAGATCTTGGCATGCTGGTCGAGGCGGACCTGGCTTTCTTCGCCGAGATCGCCGGCGAGCCGGTCGGCTTTGCGCTTACCATTCCCAACTTCAATGAGGCTTTGCGGCGGGTTTACCCGCGTCCCGGCGTGCCGGAAGTGTTGACCATGGCGCAGGTCGCCTGGCACTGGAAGATTCGCCGGTCGATCCGCGGCGTGCGCATGCCATTGATGGGCGTCAAGGCGGAGCATCGCAACAAAGGCGTCGAATTGGCGATGCTGCTCGAGGTGATGAAAGCGCTGCTGCCTTCGCGCTACGATTACCTCGATTCAGGCTGGATCCTCGAGACGAACCCGCTCATCAAGATCAGCGTTAGCCTGGGCGGTCAGGTTTACAAGACCCATCGCTTCTATGAAAAAGCGCTGAAGACTTAACGTTCGGAGAGCTGGCTGAGCACTTGACTGGTCGCCTGCGCGGCGGTGGCGTCGCCATGCAATACGTTGATCAGCGCTTCCTGCATGAGGCGCGGCGCCGTACCGCCTTCGTTCTCCGGCAGAGGCAGCGTGGCTTTTGCCAGCAGGTCAACAAAGAACTGGCGATCCACCGCTGGCGGAAGGCTGTCGTCCAAGAGCGCGGGCTGCGTCGGCAAATGATAAAGCGCTCGGGCAAAATCAGCATGGAAACCGGGCTCCATCATCCATTCCAAATAGCGGGCGGTCAGCGTCTGGCGGCTCAAATCTGATGTGACGAGCACCCATAGCCAGCCGTCGCGAATCGACGGTCCGCCGCCGTCTGCCGTGGGCACTTGGGCGGGCTTCAGCGCGGCATCCTGCTGATCGACCATAGCCAGGAACTCGCTGGCGCTGAATACCGCAAGCTGGGACCGGTCGGTTCGGTTGATGAATTCGGATTGATATGCGGCCGGCGATTGATAGGTGAGCACCTCCGGCGCCACCAATCCCAGTTGAAAGAGGTCTTCGTAAAACTTGAGCACTGCGCCAAGCGCCTCTTCGTTGACGCTCATCACGCCTTCGCTCGGCTTCAAGCCCCCAGCGGCAAGATACTGCAGATAAAATGTCTGATTCAGTCCATTGGCGCGCGCCGCCGGGAATAAGAAAGCCGCTTCGTTGCTGATAACGTCTTCAAAGGTCAGGCGGAAGCCGGGGGTCTCCAAGGGCTGCGAATGCACCGCCAATAAAATATCGAATAGATAAGGCAATCCATAAAGCGCGCTACCCGCTTCTAGCGGAATCTGACCGAATTCCAGCCCATCGTCCAGATCGTTGATCAACGATGTTGAGAATAAGGTTTCCATGGATTGCAGATATTGGCGCGCCTGCGCGGGCGTGAAATCGCGGCGGCGGATCAAGGCGACATCGGGCAGGGCGGCCGGCGCGACATCTTTACCGGCGCGGATGGTGGACAAGATGCCGCCGACATTGCCCACATCTTTGATGCGGTATTCGATTTCAATCTCGTTGCTGCTGGAGAAGGCGGCTGTGTGCTCGCTTAGCAGTTGAAAGGCGTCGCCGGATTCATCGGAAATCAACGGCGCGGGCAACCATACCTGCAGCGGCGGCGGCGAGTCTGCGCTGGCCGCGTCCTCTTGCGCGCCAGTTACAGCCGCCACAAGGAAACAACTGGCGATCAAAACTGCCGCGCCCAGTCCACGCGCCAGCCAAGCCCGTTTTCGCCGCGCCAGTCTTCCCGGCGTTGCCTTCATTCTACCTGGAGCATAACTCTCTGTGGCGCCCACCTGCTTGCCCTTCTGCTGCCGATCAATCTCCGACCGCGGTCAACGAGGCGCCAGACAGCTGCGGCGGCCTCATGCGCAGCGGCGCTATTGACTGAGTGCCTCAATCACCGTCGGCAGGTCTTGCGCTATCGTGATCATGCCGTGGTAACCATCACCCAGGTAAGGGCTGCCCTCCATGATTTTGATGACTTCCGCCCACATTGGACCGTAACATACGAAGGGGCGGCGCGCGACCCCGCCGATGCGCATGAGCTCCCAGGTTTCCGCGATCTCGTGCAGGGTGCCGATGCCGCCTGGCATCGCCAGGTAGCCGTCAGCATTCTCCACCATGTGCAGCAGCCGGTCGCGCAAATCGGCGTAGTTGACGATTTCGTCCAGGTAGCGGTTGGGCTGCACATCGAACTGCAAGGAGATCTGATCGGTCGTTACGCCGATCACGCGGCCCCCAGCCCGTTTGGCGCCCTTGCTGACCGCTTCCATAACGCCAAAGTAGCCGCCGCTCATGACGGTGTAGCCTGCCTTCGCTAGCGCCTCGCCGATGGCGACAGCATCCAGATAGACCTTGTCTCCAGGACTAACTTGCGAACTGCCGTAGACGGTAATGATCTTCATTTTCCCCGCCATGTTTCGGTTGACCCGCGCTCCCAATAAGTATATCAGACTTGCCACCCGAGCATAATGCGGACAGTCGCGCCGAGGATGACGAACCCAGGACCGCCAAGTCGCGCTTGGGCGGACCCCCAACTATTGGGGGGAAACCCCAGGGACGTTTGTGCGCTATACTTAATATATGAACGAAAAGCATACAAGGAGACACCATGTTAAAGAAAATCACGCTGCTTATCGCTCTTGGCGTCTTGCTGGTTGCGGTCGCTGGCGTACATGCCGATGCGACCGAAGACGCAATCTTGTGCGGCGGCTTGGCCGAGGCGGATTGCGAGATTAAGAAGAGCAACAGCGAGGTGATGGACGAGCTTCAAGCCTTCGCGATGGCGCTGTCAATGCGCATGGATATAGAAGGGGCGGATCCAGTTGACAATACAAGCATCATCCTGGAAGGCGCTGGCAGCGTGGCGCTTGACCCGGCGTTGATGGAAGCGGCCAGTGTCCTGGAATCCGCGGAGGGTATGGCGCCGGCGGCGATGATGGCGCTGCTGAACGAGTTGGTTGGCGGGCTTGCGGCCGAGATGTCCCTGGCGCTCACCGCAGTTGAAGCCGGCGAGACGTCGGAAATGCCGCTCCACCTGCTGATGAAAGATGGCGTCGTGGCTTTGAACATGGCTGCCTTCGCCGATGAACCCGATGAGGCGATGGCGGGCTGGCTCGGCATTGAGTTGGCGGACATCTTGGATAGCGCCGGGATCGAGGAAGACATGACCGGCCTCGAAATGGACGGCATGGATCACAGCGCGCTGGCCCGCGCCATGACGATCGTCCGCCTGCCCGATAGCGAGTTGAATGGACTGCCGGTGGCGGTCTTCCAAACCACGCTTGAACTTGGCGCGCTGTTGGAATCTTTCGGCGCAATGGAATTAGCCGGCGCAATGAGCGCGGACGCCGATGACATGGAAGCTCTAGGCGATGCCTGGGCGCAGGTCGTGGAGTATATCAGCCTGGCGGATTCTTACACGCGGCGGGTGGAAGTCGCCTTGGCGACTATGGATGACGCGACGGGGGAGGCGGCGCCCATGTCCTTCAGCATGAATATGCGCCTGGACTTGAGCGAATTCAACCAGCCAGTCGAAGTGGCGCTGCCGGAAGATGTCTTCGTCATGCCGCTGGCGATGATGCAGCAGATGAATCAATAGCTGTACCGATGCAGGGCGGGCGGCTAACATCCGCCCCGCAAAGTTGGACGCTGACCGGGCGGCTCAGCCAGTCGCCCGGTATATCGCAAAGCAGCAAACGGAGAGGGTGGGATTCGAACCCACGGTACCCCGGAGGGTACAACTGTTTTCGAGACAGTCCCGATCGTCCACTCTGGCACCTCTCCCAAGCGGGCTTCCAGTATACAGGCCAGCGGACGAAATAGAACACCTACTTGTTCACCCGGCGCGCTCATGCTGACGGCGAATTGTGGCTACAAGAGTGGCGCCTCAGCGGGACGCGCCTAGAACTTCTTTATGCCTTTGCGTCTCGCAGTTGGCGGAAGAACTTGCGAATCAGTTCAGCCGCCTCGTCGGCGTACAAGCCGCCATCGACGTGCAAGCGATGGTTGAGCCGGTGGTGTCGGGTCAGATCAAATACGCTGCCAGCCGCGCCCGCTTTGGGGTCAGCCGCCGCGTAGACCAGCCGGGGCAATCGCGCCAGCACCATCGCGCCAGCGCACATCGCGCAGGGCTCAAGCGTACAATAGAGCGTCACATCATCAAGGCGCCACCTGCCAAGCGCAGCAGCCGCCTCGCGGAGGGCAATCATCTCGGCATGAGCCGTCGGATCTTGATCGGCTTCACGCCGGTTATAGCCGAGGCCGACGATCTCGCCCTGACGCACGGCGATCGCGCCGATTGGCACATCGCTGTGTTCCAAAGCTCGCACGGCTTCCGCCAAAGCCAGACGCATCCATTTCCGGTCGTCGTCCGTGATTGGCATCGTCAGAAGAGGTTCATTTGCGCGGGCGCATCCGCATCCGCATTGGCTTCGCCTTCGTCGCTCGAAGTCTCGGAATCCGCTTCATCCGTCAGCAGCGCCTCGGCCGCGATGCTGTCCTCAAAGGAAGTTGGCTCAGGGTCTTGCCGCGCGTCAATATCATCGAATTCAGCGACCGCGAATACGGGGCGCGTATTGCCGGCGTCCTCATCGGGGTCGGGTTCGATAGGCTGACCGTCGGCGTCAAACAGGCTTTCATCAATGGGCGCGCACAGCGGGCACATGCATTCCGCCGGGTGCGCCTGCGCCGATTTGGGGCCATCGCGGATGGTCATATCGGCGCTGAAGTCTTCGCCGACATCGTCAACATGCATCGTCGCTTCGATCTTCAACTGCGCCAATTCATTCTCGCGGAAGCCGACCTTAAGCATGACCGCCGTCAAGGACGACATGGTCACACGATCGTCTTGGCGCGCAACATGTTTATATTGCTCGCGCAGGCTGCGCAGCCATTCTTGGTGAAAGACGCTCTGCGAGTCCATCAATCCGGCTCTCCGATATTACATTCCACAGCAAGCCTCTGATTCCAGCATTGGCGGATTATAGCGAATCCTGCTGATCGGGATGGCGCTGATACAATCGTGTGATATGCCGCAGCGCCTCCTTGCTTGGGTGGCGCAGCGCCGCCTCGGTGATACGCCAAGTCCAATTTCCGGCGGAGACGCCGGGCTTATTCATGCGAGCGCCGCCGCCCAGGCTCAGCACATCCTGCATCGGCATAATGAATGCTCTGGCTGACGAGCGCATGCCGACCCGCGCCAGGGTCCAGACGATGTCGAGGATCTCGCACCCTAGATAATCCTTGACGAATTCGCGCGTCCGCTCGTCGACCTCTTCTTCCCACCAGCCGCGCGTCGTATTGTTATCGTGGGTGCCCGTGTAGACGATGCTGTTCAGCCGGTGATTGTGGGGCAGGAAAGGGTTAGCCGAATCGCTCCAGGCGAATTGCAGCACTTTCATGCCGGGCAAGCCGAAGTCATCGCGCAATTTTTCCACGCCAGGTGTAATCACGCCGAGGTCCTCGGCAATGATGGGCAGCTCGCCCAGCGCCGCCTTAATCGCGTGAAACAGGGAGGCGCCCGGTCCCGCCACCCACTGGCCTTTGATCGCGGTCGGCTCGCCCGCCGGGATTTCCCAGTAGGCTTCGAAACCGCGAAAGTGATCGATGCGGATAAAATCAACCAGCCGCAGCAGCGCTTGGATCCGATTAATCCACCAACCGTAGCGGGAGGCCCGCATCGCGTCCCAGCGATAGAGCGGATTGCCCCAGCGTTGCCCGGTCGGGCTGAAATAATCGGGCGGCACGCCGGCGATGACAGTAGGAGCGCCAGTCTCATCGAGAAAGTACTCATGCTGATTGGCCCAAACATCGGCGCTATCGTGGGCGACGAAGATCGGCAAATCACCGATGAGGCGGATGCCTTTGCCCAAGGCGTAATTCTTGAGCGCCGTCCACTGCCGATAAAAGAGCCACTGACGAAAGCGCTCCAGATTGATCTGCTCGGCGCAATCTTCGCGCGCTGCCGCCAGCGCCCGTGGTTCCCTTCGCCGCAATTCGCCCTTCCACTCCGTCCAAGGGCGCAGTTTGTGCTTCCGCTTCATGGCGATGAACAAGGCGTAGTCTTCCAGCCAAAACTGATTCTCGCTGACAAACTGGCTGAACTCACGATTAAGCGCCGGTACGGGATTGGCCGCGAAGTTGTAATAGGAGAACGTCAGCTTCTGATTGTGATAGGGGATGACCCAGCCAAAATCGACGCGGTCGCCAGGGAAGGGCGGCGCATCGTCCAGATCGTCTTGATCCAGCAGTTCGTCTTCAATCAAGCGATCGAGGCTGATCAGGTTGCTGTTGCCAGCAAAGGCGGAGAGCGTCTGATAAGGCGAATCGCCATAGCTCGTCGGTCCCAGCGGCAGCACCTGCCAGATGGACTGCCCCTGCGCTTCCAGCCAGTCGACGAAGGAATAAGCCCCCGCGCCCAAATCGCCGATGCCGTATCTTCCCGGCAGCGAAGTGGGATGGAGCAGGATGCCGCTTGAACGGGGCAGCCCCTTCATGCTAGTGCCCCACAGAATGCATCCCGAGACATTGATCAGCTATCCGATAGCAGGTCGGCGACAGCATCTGCCAGCGCATCATCCGCGACGGCGTCTTCTTGACCGTCAGCCAGGCGGCGCAGCTTGACGACGCCCGCCTCAATTTCATCGGGGCCGGCAATGGCGACGATGGGGATGCCCTTTTTGTCGGCGTGTGCCAGTTGCCGCCCGAGTTTGCGCCGCCCCAGGTAGACCTCCGTATTGAAGCCGGCCGCGCGCAGTTGCCTGCCAATCCGCGCAGACGCGCGCCGCGTCTCATCGCTGAAGACGGTCACCAGCACCTGCACCAGCGTCCCGCCCAGCTGCGGCGGATAAAGATCTAACTCATCCATCAGGTGGATGATGCGCTCAATGCCGAAAGACGTGCCGGTTGTAGGCAGGCTTTGACGGCGGAACATGCCGATCAGATTGTCGTAACGCCCGCCACCGCTTATGCTGCCCAGATTCGGCGCCGATATCACCGTCTCAAATATAGGACCGGTGTAATAACCGAGCCCGCGCGCCATCGTGAAGTCGAAGTCGTAGTGGTCAAGCGCGACTGAAGCATCAGCCAGCGCGTCCGCCAATTCACGCAAATCATCCAAGCCGTTGTCGCCGTCGCCGATCGTCTCCGCGATCAGCTCCAGGCTGCCGATTCCCCTTTCCTTCAACTGCAACAAGTCCATCATTCGGCTGACGGCCTCGCCATCGATCCCGCGTTCGATCAGCTCGCGCTTCACGCCATCAGCGCCGATCTTGTCGAACTTGTCGACGCTGCGATAGAGATCGGGCAGCTGCGCTTGCGGAACGCCGGAGAACTCACCGATGGCAGTCAGCAGCTTGCGATGATTGATTTTGATCACAAATTGCGGGAAACCCAGGCGATGCAGAATCTCGTGCATCATAACCACGATTTCGGCATCGGCGCTCATCCCGGCAACGCCGACGATATCGGCATCGCATTGCCAGAATTCGCGGTAGCGCCCCCGCTGCGGGCGTTCGCCACGGAAGACGGGCGCGATGTGATAGCGCTTGAATGGCAGGTTGAGTTGGCTTTCGTATTGCCCGACCACGCGCGCGAGCGGCACGGTCAGATCGTAGCGCATCGCCAGCGGGTCTTTTGTGCTGCGCCCATGCTGAGCGGTGAAGATCAACTGCTCGGCGTCTTCGCCATATTTGCCAAATAGCGTCTCATGCAGCTCGAGGACGGGTGTATCAATCGGCTCGAATCCGAAGCGATGAAATATGCCTTTGATGCTTTCGAGCACGTAGTTGCGCCGCAGCATCGTCTCCGGCAGAAAGTCGCGGAAGCCTTTGGGGCTGCGCGGCGCGATGGTCTTGCTCATCAACCCTCCAGAATGGGCGATTGCTGCGCTTGGGAGGCGAATATGCCGCCATAGTCGCCCGTGGCTGGCGCTTTAGGCGGTCGCGGCGCGGGCAGCCAGCGCCTGGCGCTTGACCTCTTCAATTTGTTCGTAATGCCCGACCTCGTGCGATAAGCCGAACAGGAAGGCGGCTGGCGCATTCATCTCGCCGAATCTGGCTATGAAGCGCTCGGAGGCTTCGCGGCAGACCGCGAGCAGCGGGGCGTCGGGCCAGGTCTCCAGATAGGCGTTGCGCATGCGGCGGCTCTCGTCCAATCGCTGGCGGACATGCGCCACCGTCGTGATGTCGCGCCAGGGCGTTTCGTAGCGCGGGCGTTCGGATGCGGGCACGCCGCGCGCCAAGAGCGAACTCAGGGCGGCGCCCTCTTCCGAGCTGGCGGTGACGTGGGCAATCAGATGACCGAGATTCCAGCCGATCTCTTCTTCGCCTTCGACCGCAAATGGATCGTCGGCATTGGGGTCATCCGGATCAAATACAATGTCGGCGTCGCTGAGCCCATCCAGCAGGCGCAGCAAATAATCAATGCTCTCATCGCTGAGCTGTTTCAACTCGGCGGCGCCGATATTTTCGCGCGCGGCATATTCGAGATAGGTCAGCTCGCCATCACGCATAGGTGCGAAGTCAATCATAGAAGCTGCTCCCTTGTTGGCCTACAAGTGGCTTCTCATTCTACAGATGGCTGCGATTTCCACAAGCGCTTAAAAGGATTGACTCGGGATGCGTCAGCTAGATGCGTTGCCGCCGCCAGGTGTGGCAAGGCTCATTCAGCGCTGGTTGGTGATTGTTGAGCGCAATGGTAAACTGAAGCTGCAAGTTTAACTTGTTCAGCAAGCCTGAGGGCAAGCGCTCGCCATGTTGACTGATGTGGAGAAAATGCTTTTCATTTTGCTGGCGCTGTTTTCTTTCGGCGCCAGTTATGCCGGCTTCAAAGAGATGTTTCAGATCATCGGGCGCGGGGCTGGCGAGCTGCGCTTCGATGGCTTAGCGCGCCGCGCGCTGTCTGCGCTGGCGGTCTATTTTACGCAGCGCAGGACTTTTAAAACGCGACCGCTGACCAGCCTGCTGCATTGGGGCGTCGTGCTCGGCTTCACCTATTATTTCCTGATTAACGCGCTCGATCTGTTGATCGGTTTCCTGCCGGGCTTTGAGAACCGACTAATAGGCTTGGGAGCAGTTTACGATGTTTATCGGCTAATGGGCGATCTGCTTAGTGTCGTTGTCTTGGTCGGCATCGTTTACTTCGTCCTCCGGCGTTTGGCGCTCCCCAATCGGGCGGCGCTGCAATTCCACGACAATGTGCTTTTGCACCCCCAGGCAAAAGCGGGCGCCGTAACCGTGGACTCCATGATAGTGGCTGCGTTTATCCTGTTGCATGTAGGCGCGCGCTTCCTGGGCGAATCGGTGATCGTCGCGCAGCAAGGCGGCGACCCGTTCATGCCCTTCGCCTCGGCTGCGGCGGCGCTGTGGTCCGGCTTGAACGCGGAGGCGCTGGCGGTGATGCGGCGCTTCTGCTGGTGGATTGCCCTGGGCGGCATCCTGCTTTTTCTTCCTTACTTCCCCCAGAGCAAACACGCGCATCTGTTCATGGCGCCGCTGAATTTCTTGACGCGCCCGCGGCGGCGCTCTCTTGGCGCGCTGGAGCGGCTGGATTTCGAAGATGAGACCATCGAGCAATTTGGCGCCGCCAAGCTGGAGGATCTGCATAAAACGCATATCGTCGACGGCTTCGCCTGCATTATGTGCAATCGCTGTCAGGATGTCTGCCCAGCTTATGTGACCGGCAAAGAGCTGTCGCCCGCGGCGCTGGAGGTCAACAAGCGCTTCTTAATCAAGGACAATTGGGCGGCGCTGGCGGACGGCGCGGCTTCCGGCGGGCTGCTCGCCGGCGGGCTTCTCAGCGAATCAGCGCTTTGGGCTTGCACGTCTTGCGGCGCCTGCATAGATATCTGCCCGGTTGGCAACGAGCCGATGTTCGATATTCTCGATATGCGGCGCGACGCCGTCTTGATGCGGAGCGAGTTCCCGGCTGAATTGCAGGGCGCTTTCAACGGCATGGAGCGGCAGGGCAATCCCTGGCAGATCGCCGAGCGGCGCGGCAATTGGACGGCGGGGCTGGATTTTGCGGCGCCGACGGTTGAAGAGAATCCCGATTTTGAGCTGCTGTATTGGACGGGCTGCGCCGTGAGCTATGACCCGCGCGCTCAGCTTACGGCGCGGGCGCTGGTCAAATTGCTGCATGCGGCGCGCGTCAGCTTCGCGATCTTGGGCGACTCCGAGCGCTGCACCGGCGATGTCGCGCGGCGAGCGGGCAACGAATACCTCTATTACGAAATGGCTTCCGCCAATGTTGATGCGCTACAGGCGCTGAATCCCAAGCGAATCGTCGTGACTTGCCCGCATTGCTTGCATAATATCGGGAAGGAATACGACGCCTTTGGCGGATCATTCGAAATCGTGCATCACAGCGAATTGATCGAAGAATTGATAAGCGCCGGGCGGCTGCCGCGGGGGGCGAACGCGGCGCGTTGGAGCAATGTAACATTTCATGATCCTTGTTACCTTGGGCGACAAAATGATGTGCTGGATGCGCCCAGAAACGCGCTTAAGGGGAGTGGCGCTCCGCTCGTGGAGATGCCGCGCAATCGACAGAACTCCTTCTGCTGTGGCGCGGGCGGCGCGCAATTCTGGAAAGAAGAAGAGCCGGGCGAGCGCAAGGTCAGCAGCGAACGCTACCAGGAAGCGACCGCGACGGGCGCCGACACGCTGGCGGTGGGCTGTCCCTTTTGCATGCGAATGTTTGAAGATGCCCGCGCAGAAGCCGGCGGCGGTCCTCAAATCGCCGATATCGCGGAGATTATCGCCGCAGGTCTATGAGGCTTGGCGGCATTGGATACTGTAATCGGCGCGCCGGGTCCTTATGCTCTCGTTTTGCTCGATCGATTAAAGGGGCGGAGGCTGGCTTGACCGACTTTGATTTCAATGAGGCGCCGACGCTGGAAACCGAAAGGCTGCGTTTGCGGCGGATCACCAGCGCCGACTTCGACGATTGGCTGGCGGTCTGGCGGAGCGCGGGCGCGCTTGACTATCTCATCGACTTTGAGGCCGTCCCATCGAATGAAGTTGCTCGTGAGATAATCGACTGGGCGGGGCGAATCTTCCGCGAAAGGTCGGGAATCCGCTGGGCGATCACGCTTAAGCCTGATGACCGCATGATTGGATCTTGCGGCTTCCACTTGTACGCGCGGCGCGACCGCCGCGTCGAAATCGGCTATGAACTGCATTCCGACTACTGGCGTCAGGGTATCATGTCCCAAGCGGTTCAAGCCGTACTGCAATTCTGTTTCGGACGGCTCGGCGTTCACCGCGTCGAAGCCGATGTGGTCGAGGGCAATGCCGCCTCAGCCGCGCTGCTGCGAAAAGCGGGTTTCACGCTGGAGGGCGTCTGGCGCGATCGTGTCTTCAAGCGCGGCGCCTATCACAGCCTCTGGCAGTTTGGCTTGCTGGCGCCTGAATATCGCGCGCGGAAGAAGGCGGCGAGCAGCCGATGAGACAGCTCAGCGGACTGTACTTGGTCGCGATGCTGCTTGTGCTGCTGCTTGGCTTTGGGCTGGGCGCGTTCAAGCTCAATGCGGATAATCTGTGGCTTGACGAGCTATATTCGCTGTCCAATATGGGCGTGTTCGACGGCGGATACAGCTTGCCTGAAATCGTTGATTCCCTGAATGAACACAGCCCAAACCATGTGCCGCTCTACTTCTTTCTCGGCGGGCAGTGGGCGCGTTTTGTCGGCTGGGCGCAGCTGCCAATGCGTTATTTGTCGCTGCTCTTCGGCATCCTGTTCATTGCCTGGGCTTATCGCTTCGCGGCAGACGCATTCAATCGCGGGACGGCGACGCTGGCTGCGCTGCTCTTGACGACCAGCGGATTCATCTTGCTCTATTTTCACGAGATTCGCATGTACACGCTGCTGCTGCTGATGATGGTCATCCATGTCTGGCTCTACTGGCGGCTTTGCGACCGAGCCAGCGCGCGGCGGCAGGATTGGCTGCACTTCATCGTCACGGGGTCCGCGCTGCTCTATACGCACGTCTTCGCCCTGTTTTTCTTCATCGGTCTCGGATTGCAGCATCTGATCTTCGCGCCGCGCCTCAAGCATTGGCTGCGCGTCTTGCTGGCTTGGGGCATCAGCGGCTTGGCTTTTCTGCCTTATTTGCCGGGCTTCTTGGAAGCGGCGCTGGCTGAACGAACGATTGCCTCCTTGCAAGAGACCGCGCTCGATGCGCCGCAAATTGCAAGAGAACTGGCGCATATCATCGTCAATGGCGTTGAGCTGCTGTGGCTGCCAATAGGTGCGCTGGCTGGCCTAGCGCTGTGGCAACGACGTGAGCCCAAGATCATGCGCTGCCTGGTCATCTGGGCGGGGATCATTCTGTCTCTGGCGCTATTCAACGAGTTCTTTCCTCTGATTGATAGACTTAGATTCCGCTTCTTCCTGGCGTCTATGCCCTTCTTCGCCATTCTTTGCGCCCATTTTCTCTTGGCGCCGGGTCGATTGCGGGCGGTCTCGCTTCCCTTCTTGTTGCTTTGGATTGGGGGCGGGCTGCACATCTCCGGCTTGGGCGACAGCTGGGTGTACGCGGGCAGAAACACGCTTTTCGCTGACGTGCCGCCCTTGCACAAGCAGGCCGACGCGCTGCAATTCAAGGCGAATGCGCTGGACCTGATCGTCGGTTACAGCCGGTCGAAATTCGTTGATTGGCCGCTGCGGCACGGCAAGAGCCTCGCGGATTATTATTTCGGCGCGATCCTCAATCTGGATCATACATTTATTGTCGCGCAAGACGATGATGCTGAAACCGGGCGCCTTCTTCTACAGCAAATTGACGATCACCCCTATTTGCTATTGGCTTACGATCCGGCGGAAATGCCCATGTTCGCGGCGCAGGCGGCGGCCGCCATCGAAGCTGAGTACGCAGCCTGCGAGATCTTGGTGGATCGGGAAGACCTCTTCGCGCGGCGATTCGTTGACCAGACCTTAACCTGTGATCGCCGCTATCAGCCCATCCTCTACGACAACGGCATCAAGATCGTGGATAGATTCGGCGATTATGACCGCGAGCGCGAAACCCTTCGCGTCGTGACCGGCTGGGAAATCGCCCATGAGGCGCAGCTTGACCAATACAACGTGTCAATCCAGATTCTGGGGGCTGACGGACATAAGGCGGGGCAGGCGGGCGACCGCCATTTGTACGACGATGTCCTGAAATGGCACGCGGTCGAAATCGCGACGGCTGATTTGCCGCCCGGCGATTACCGCGGCGTGGTTATCTTGTATGACCGATTCAGCGGCGCCAAAGTCAGCGGCAGCGATCCAGCCACTGGAGAAACGGCGACGATCCATCCAGTGGTGGAATTCCGGGTAGAGCAATAAGCGCGCCGCAGCGAAGATTCGTCCCCGCCGGCTGCCGGGCTACATGTTGAGGAAGCTGCCTTCCAAGCCGTGCGCCGCTTCCTTTAGCGCCTCGCTCAAGGTGGGGTGGGCGTGAACGTTGCGCGCGATTTCAGCCGGCGTCAACTCGGCGGAACGCGCCAATGTGAGCTCGGGCAGCAGTTCGGTGACATCTGGTCCGATCATGTGGGCGCCGAGGATCTCGCCGTATTTCGCGTCGCTGATGAGCTTGACGAAGCCGGACGGGTCGCCCATGCCTCTGGCTTTGCCGTTGGCTTGGAAGGGGAACTTGGCGACATTGATTTCGTATCCAAGCCCCTTGGCTTGCTCCGCCGTATAACCGAAACTGGCGACCTGCGGCTGGCAATAAGTCGCCCGCGGCATCATGTCGAAGTCGAGCGTGATTGTTGGCGCGCCGGCGATATTCTCAGCCGCGACCACGCCCATCGCTTCGGCGACATGCGCCAGCATCAGTTTGGCGGTCACATCGCCAATGGCATAAATGTTTGGCGCATTGGTTTGCATTTTGCTGTTGATGGCGATGCCGCCGGCTTCGTTGAGGTCCAGGCCCAGCTTGTCCAGCCCGTAGCCCTCGACCCGCGGTTGGAAGCCGACCGCTTGCAAGACACGTTCCGCCCGCAGCGTTTCTTGGGCGCCATCGGCCGCGGTCACTGCCACAGTTACGCCGTCGTCCTGGTCGTCAATGGATTCGACCCGAGTGCCGGTCAGCATCTTGATGCCAAGTTTCTTGAAGGCTTTGGCCAGTTCGGCGCTGATTTCGCGATCTTCCAGCGGCAAAATTCGCTCAAGGAACTCGACCAGCGTCACATCCACGCCGTAATTGCGCATGATATAGGCGAATTCGACGCCAACCGCGCCCGCGCCAGCAATGATGACGCTGGCCGGCAGCTGATCTTCCATGATTTGCTCTTCGTAAGTGACAACCCGATCGCTCAATTCTGTACCTGGGAGCAACTTGGTGGCGGCGCCAGTCGCGATGATCAGGTTTTTGAAGCGCAGCTCTTCGCTTTCGCCGGTATTGAGCGCGATGCTGAGACTGTTCTTGTCTTCAATCGTCGCCCAGCCCTCATACGAGTCGATCTTATTCTTGCGCATCAGGAATTGCACACCCTTGGTCAAGCCATTGGCGACGCGGCGACTGCGCTTGAAAGCTGCGCCATAGTCCAAACTGAAGTCGCCGCTGATGCCAAAGGCGTCGGCTTCATGGTTCAAGAGCTGCGCCAGCTCGGCATTGCGCAGCAGCGCCTTTGAAGGGATGCAGCCGACATTCAGGCAGACGCCGCCCCAATATTTCTTCTCGATGATCGCGGTCGATAGCCCGAGTTGGCTCGCGCGGATCGCGCCGACATAGCCGCCCGGTCCCGCGCCAAGCACGACGACATCATATTCCTTAGCCATGTATTGCCTTCTCCCGCTTGAACTGTTTGTGCAAGTCGCGCTAGTCTACCGCAGCGACAGATACATTTGAATAGGGGCTGTGGGGCTTGAAGCCTAAGGCGCCGGTTGCGCCAGCCTTTGCCGTTGCGCTTCAAACAAGATGACGGCGGCGGCGCTGGCGACATTGAGCGACTCGGTTGCGCCGAGCATCGGTATCGAGATGCGGCGCCGCGCCAATTTCAGCGCCGGCTTGCTGACGCCCCGCGCTTCGCTGCCGATGATGATAGCCCAGCTATCGAGCCAATCGATGTCGGTATGCCGTGTCTCCGCATCCGGCGTCGCCACATACGTCGTCAAATCGTGGCAGAAGGCGGCGATTTCTTGCCAGCTTGATTCGACGATTGGCAGCCGAAAGTGCGCGCCCATCGCCGCTCGCAGCGCTTTGGAGTTGTAAGGGTCGACGCAGTCCGGCGCCAGGATCGCCATATCGACGCCGGCGGCAGCGGCTGCGCGCAAGATCGTGCCCAGGTTGCCCGGCTCGCGGATTGAATCCAGAATAAGCACGCGCTCGGCGGGATGCGGCAAGGGCGGACGCGGAATCTGAAAGGCGGCCAGGATGCCCGCGGGCTGCTGCGTATCGCTGACATGCCGGAGCACCGCCTCGCTCACCGGCTGCAGCGCGCATTTGCGCCCCTGCAATCGAGCGATCAAATCGTAGTCGGCTCTTGCTGGCGAATAGAGGACGAGGTCGGGCTTGCCTCGGCAGAGCAGGGCGTCCGCGATTAACCGGTCGCCTTCGAGAATCAACTTCCGTTCGCTGCGCCGGAGCCTTGGCTTGGTCTGCAGCGATTTGAGGTAGCGGACGCGCTTATTCTGCGGACTGCTGATGATGGTCATGCGGGCACATAGAAAAGGAAAAAGGGTCTCATGCCGGACCCTCTTGTCGCCACCGGAAGGCGTCGATGCGCTTTACAGGTTTTGCTTGGCGAGCTCGGCAATCTTGCCAAAGGTCTCCGCATCCTGTATGGCAATCCCCGCCAGGCTCTTGCGATCCAAATCGACCCCGGCGCGCTTCAAGCCATAGATCAGCTGGCTGTACTTCAAGCCATTCAGGCGGGCGGCGGCGTTAATCCGCTGGATCCACAGCCGGCGCAATTGACGACGGCGCTGACGCCGGTCGCGATAGGCGTACCACAGGCTGCGCATCATCGCCTCATTGGCGCGCTTGAAATTTTTGCTGCGCGTCCCCCACTGGCCTTTGGTGAGCTTTAGGACTTTCTTGTGTCGCCGGCGCCGGACGATGCCGGTTCTTGTTCGTGCCATTTTTATCTCCGTACATGAAAGACCCGGCATTTGTCGCCGGGCTTGAACCTTGCGAATCGCGTTGCCGACCTAAGCGGGCGGGTTCGCTTTATATTTGCCGAGATATGGCGCCAAGCGGCGAATGCGGCGCTGCGTCGCCTTTTCACCGACTTCCATAGTCTTGTCCCACTGGCGCTTGACGCGCTTCGCGGAACGCCGGCGCAAGTGACTCTTGCCGCCCTTGGTTCTCACTATTTTGCCGGTGGCAGTCATGCGGAAGCGCTTGGCGGTCGCCTTATGCGTCTTCAGCTTGTACTTTGTCGTCTTTTTCTTCCGTGGCACTATTGCTTCTCCGAACCCTGTCTGATGTCCTTGTTTGGCGCCAATATCATCAACATGTCGCGCCCCTCCATATTGGGGTACAGCTCAACGACGCCAACGTCTTTCAATTCGTTCTCAATCTTCCTCAGCCGCTCGCGCCCGATATGCTGATGTGTTATTTCACGCCCGCGGAAGCGCACGCGGAATTTCACCTTCTTGCCTTCCAGCAGCCACTTCTGCGCGCGCTTGATGTCAAAGCGCAAATGGTACTCATCGGTCTTCGGGCGAAGCTGAATCTCTTTGACCGTCACCTTGACCTGGTTCTTCTTGGACTTGCGCTCTTTGCGCCGCTGCTCGTACTGAAACTTCCCATAATCCATTATTCGGCAGACCGGCGGATCCGCCTTAGGCGCAACCTCCACCAGATCCAAGCCGACATCATCGGCGCGTTCCTGCGCATAATGAATGCTGACGACGCCGATATTGGTATTGGTGTCGTCAATCAGCCGGACCTCGCGCACACCGCGTATATTTCCGTTGATCCTATTCGGTGAACTCGCTATCGCCGCACGCCCTTTCTGATGTAAACGCCAATATACACAGTCGCAGAGGGATTCTCTACGCGCGGAGAGTTTAACATGGCA
Source organism: Anaerolineae bacterium (assembly GCA_022820125.1). Taxonomy (GTDB): domain Bacteria; phylum Chloroflexota; class Anaerolineae; order Aggregatilineales; family Phototrophicaceae; genus UBA6055. The sequence goes on from JAJEGA010000074.1 coordinate 25,293, forward strand.
GGTGCGAGTTTGTCAACTGCAACTCGCTGGCGCGTTCGCGTCATTCAGCCAGCGCAATCTCAAGTTCCCGGATCTTCGCCACCGATTCGTCATACAGGCGAATGAGTTCGTCATCGCTGCCTTTGAATCGGCGGAGCGTCTGCTGGGCGCATGAGGCGCAGCCGCGCATGGCGCGATAACTGTCGGTTTCGCAGGCGAGGCAGCCGTTCAGCTCAATCATCAATGACATCAGGGCGATCACTTCAACGCTGGTTTCGGCTTTGCCAGCAAGGCTGTCGATCAATGTCATCCAGGCGGGACCGCGCGTATTGCGCAGCGCCGGAATGGCGTAATGTGGAAACAGGATCTCGTTATCGGTGTACAATGCGCGTCACCTTCATTGCTGGGGAAATAAAGAAAGCAATCAATCTTGGACCGAACGCCCTATAAAGCATAAGCGCGTTCCGCGCCCGCCGCAAGCGGCTCGCCACCCATTTTCACGAAGGGCGCTGCGAGGCGCTATTTCAAGGCGCGTATCAGCTTGAGCGTGGCCGACATGGCTTCGGCGCTTCCGTCCAGCGTGTCATTCCAAAGGCTGAACAAAATGCCGGCGGCAGTGCCAGGTTCAAGCGCGCGCCTCAGCGACTTGACGCATTCGTCCAGCGACGGTCCGCCGGGTTCCGGGTAGCTCATCGCGGGCATCTCGGCGCAATCGACGACATCGGTGTCGAAGTGAATGTAAAGCGGCTTTTCGGGCAGGGGCGCCGCGTTCAAAGCATCCAGCGTCTCGTGAAGCGTGACCTCGCTTTCACGCAGCATCAAGCCCTCTGCCGGATCCAGGTTGCGCGCATCAGCCACGATGACATCAGCTTCGGCGATCGGCGCCAGATTGATGCCGCGCATCAAATGCTGATTGCCGCGCCCGACCAGCGCAGCCAGCGGCATGCCGCCGAGGAATCCGCTCGGCGTCGTCTCGGGCGTATTAAAATCGCCGTGCGAGTCGTACCACAAGATCGCCGGCGCCTTATCCTCCAGCCCCTTGACCATGCCAAGGCAGCTTGTGCAGTCGTTGGCGAATACCACGGGCGTCTTCGCCGGCTGCGCCTTTATCGCCTCGGCGAGCGCCCGATTTACCGCCACAACCGGATCGTCAGCCGCGGCGAAATCCGGCTCGATATCGACCCATTCCTCGTTTAGCTCGGCGGCGATCCCGCTCTGACGCAAAGCCGATACTTCCGCCCTTTCAGGTCTGGCTTCGCCCAAGTAATAAGGCACGCCGATGCAAACATATTTTGACATCCTTCGCTCCCGCTGTTCCTCGCTGCCGATTAAATCCCGCTGATATGCGTCAGCGGGATGTTGAACGCTTCTTTGAATAACTGCCAGTTGAAGGCGATGAACTCGCGCGCGACCGCTGACGGGAAGACAAGCGCGCCGCGAATCCGAGACGCTGGCACGGGGCTGGCGAAGGTGGCGATCCCGTTCTTATCGAAGAGCCAGCCGGCGCGCAGCATGTGATAACTGTCGCTGACCAGCACAACTCGCGACAGCGCGAGCTCATCCAGCAGGCGCTTGCTGTAGATGGCGTTTTCTTCGGTGCTGCGGCTGCGCTCTTCGAGCAGGATGGCTGCATCCGGCAAGCCGGCGGCCAGCATGATCTCGCGGCAGGCGGCTGCTTCGGTGCGCGGATAATACTCGGATTGCCCGCCGGTGCATAAGACTAAAGGCGCGATACCCTCATGCCATAGCTCCGCCGCGCGCCGGCTGCGGCGAGCCAAATCCGGTCCCGGGCGTCCGTCTTTGCGCAAGCCGGCGCCCAGAACAATGATGATGTCGGCGCGCTCGGTCCTGTCTTGCAAACCAGTGAGATGGACGGCGGTGGCGAAGGCGGCGAAGTAGAGCAGAGCAGCGAGAATAATGAGCAGCGTCAGGCGCATCAGGCGCTTTCGCGTTTTGGTTTTTTGCTCTGTCTTGTTTTGCATTGCGCCTGAAACGATTTCAGCCATTAAGAAACCATGCGTCGATGCAAGGTCAAAGGAGTCTCTGCTGCGACTTGCCGGATGAATCTTTGCCGGTTGGCGTGAAACGTTGCGCCTTTTGATGCGTTCCGTGCTGTGGCGGCATGTCAAAGGGCGCGCCGCCAAGCAAATCGCCAATTGTCATGATTTGCAATCGACGGTAGCGGCGCTGCCAAAAGTCCGATTCATAGTAACCTGCTTCAAGCGCTTCTTTGATCATGTTCTGGGTAGGTGGTTCCAACGTGATAAGAAGACCGATTGCCGCTTTCTCGCTCTCGATCGTGCTTTTCAATTCGCGAATATCCTTGACGCTGACTTTGCCCGATTTGACTTGTACGACAACTGTTCTTGCTTTCGCTTTGCCTTTGTCGTCTTGCTCGAAGAAATTGATGATGCCGTCGATGCCTTTGTCCGCGCCTTTCTTGCCCTTGCGCGAGCCAGGCTGTCCGCCAATCGGCTTCGCGCCGACCAGCGAAAGCGCCCACCATTCAAACTGATAGCGCCCTTCGTTGGCGGAATCCCGCGCTAATTCTCGCGCGCCTTCGATGGTGCGCGGCTCGCCGATGACCGCGTAATCCCGCCCTGATGCCAATTCAAACGTATCCTGCAAGCGGTGCTTCTGCAGGGCGATGCCAAGATGAGTGATGTCGATGCCGATCCAGCGGCGCTTGAGTTTATGTGCGCCCACGCAGGTCGTGCCGCAGCCGCAAAAGGGATCCAGCACCAAATCGCCTTCCTGGGAAGAGACGTTGATAATGCGCTCCATCAAGGCGACCGGCTTCTGCGTGGGATAGCCGAGGCGTTCTTTGGCTTGCGAATTTATTGGAGCAATATCCGTGAAGACATCTTGCAAAGGGCGTCCGGGCAATTCGTCAAGGTAACGTTTGATGCGTATCCCGCCGGCGCTGGTAAAATACAGTCGATTTTCCTCATCAAGCTGCTTCATGCTTTCAAGCGGAACACGCCAAAGCGAATTCACACCCTTATATGTATAGGTGTAGCCGCCGCCCGATAAGCCTTTCGCTGATAAGTCACCGTCTGTCCAACGCCGCCCATCATCGTCTTGATGGCGAAATCGCTTCAAGTACGCTTCATCGTAATCAGTATGGACTTCGTTCCAGACATATTCGTCGGATTTGGAATAATAAAGAATCACGTCATGCACCCGGCCATATCTTCTGGCGTCGCTGTGGGCGGATGTGCGCTTCCAGATCAATTCATTCTTGAAGTTGCGCGGGTCAAATATCGCGTCCAGCAGGATTTTCAAATAATGACTGGCGGTCGGGTCGCAATGCAGATAGAGGCTGCCGGTCGGCTTCAGCACCCGGTCCAGCTCGACCAGCCGCGCCGCCATCATCACCAGGTATGCCATCATCTGGTTGCGGTCGATGAGGTTCAGCAGCGCCTCAATCGCCATCGAGACCTTGGCCGGCGCGCCGATGATGAGGTCGCGGTAGGTCGCTTCGGCGGTTTCGCCCCAGTGCCAGGTGTCCTCAAAGGCGGTGATCTGCGCTTCGCTGTCAGTCCCGCTCTCCGTTTGGAAGAGGACATTGTAGTCGCGATTGCTGTTGAATGGCGGGTCGAGATAAATCAGATCGACGCATTCATCGGGGAAATATTCGCGATTGCGCAGAATCTCGAGGTTGTCGCCGTAGTAAAGTCGGTTGTCCATGTTGGGTTGCTAAGGTGGTTTCTTTTAACACTCGCTGTAACCACAAGTCAGGCATTTGCGGCAATTCTCCGCGCGAATCAGCGTGATCGTCCCGCAAGCCGGGCACATATCCGCGCCCGAAATCGTCGAATTCATCGTCGTGCCGCCGATAGTTTCGGAGGCGCTGATTCCGCCAGCCGCTTGCGCGATTGGCAAATTCAATTGCTGTGGCTGATCTTCCGGGAAGAATTCCAACTGCAAGACGCGCGCCACCGCATCCGGCAAGGAAAGCACGCGCTTGGGTCCAAAGCCGATGGGGCGCGCCCCGCCGATATCCTGCAATTGCTCGATAATCAGCTTGAGCATATCGCGGCGGTTATGGGGCGCGGTCGTGCGCAGCTGCAGCGAGATCATTCTTCCCAGGCTTTCGGCATCGGCTTGAATATCCGTGCCCGCCTTGGCAATGGCGATGAAGACCTCAAAGGGATTCTCCTGCTCATCGTGATTGATGGTGATGTAGGCTGTGCCAAATGGCGTCTGCGTCTTTACGGTGCGCCCCTGCAAGATATCGGGCCGCGGATAGACGTGGTGCGGGGTGGTGGCTGGTTCGGCATTCTCCTCGCCCTGCAGTTCTTCCATTTCGCTCTCGGCGCGTTCATCGCCTTTGAGCATCAACACCTGTTCGTCTCGGCTGCCATCGCGGTAAATCGTGCCGCCCTTGCAGCCCAGTTCGTACATATACTTGTACAACTCGCTGACTTGCTCAACGCTGTACTCGTTGGGCACATTGCAGGTCTTGGAAATGGCGCTGTCGATCCAGCGCTGGAAGGCGCCTTGCACTTTGATATGCTCATCGGGTGACAAGTCCATCGCGGTGACGAAATAGTCCGGCAAGTCTTCGATATCGGGGTTGGCGTCCTGCCATTGCTGCAGGACCGGCGCCTGCTCTTCATGCAAGCCGAGCCGCCCCTTGCGATAATAGACCCAGGAGTAAAACGGTTCCACGCCGGTGGAGGTATTGACCATTGTGCCGGTGGTGCCGGTCGGCGCTTGCGTCAAAAGGGTAACGTTGCGAATGCCGTTTTCACGGATCTTTTCCCGCAGATCCGCCGGCATGCCCTGCATAAAGCCGCTTTCCAAAAACTTCTCCGCGTCAAACATGGGGAAGGCGGCTTTTTCCCGCGCTAGATCGCTGGAGGTTTCGTAGGATGTCACTGCGATCGCCCGGTAAATCTCGTCAATCAACTCGACCGATTCGTCGCTGCCATAACGGACGCCCAGCTTAAGCATAAGTTCGGCGATGCCCATCGTGCCCAAGCCGACGCGCCGTTCGCCCATCTGCACTCGGCGATTCTCCTCGAAGAAATAAGGCGTGGTGTCGATGACGTTGTCGAGGAAGCGCGTTGAATACTCGACCGTCCGCCGCAATTCGTCCCAGGCGACGTCATGGTTGACCGGGTCATAGAATTTCGACAAGTTAATGGCGCCCAAATTGCAAACGGAGAAGGCGCCCAGCGGCTGCTCCCCACAAGGATTGGTGCAGATCTGCGGATTGAAATACCAACTGTTCGCCATCTTGTTGCTGCGCTCGCGGAACCAGACGCCCGGTTCGGCGCTGGCCCAAGCGCTTTCGATAATCGCGTTCCAGAGCTCGCGCGCTTTTACCGTCTTGTAGTGGATGACTTGCCTGCCGGCGGCCATCCAGGTGTCGACATCACCGTCCCAAAGTTCGTCATAGTCCGGATCGCGCGTGTCGGGGAAGATCAGGTCCCAGTCGGCATCGGCGCGGACCGCTTCCATAAGTTTGTCGGAGACGCCGACGCTGATATTGGCATTGGTGATATTGCCCGATTGGCGTTTGCTGTTGATGAACTTGAATATATCCGGGTGCCAGTCGTTGAGGATGAGCATCAGCGCGCCGCGGCGGCTGCCGCCCTGTTCAATGAGGCCCGTGACGAAGCTGTACAGACCGCCCCAGGAAACCGCGCCGCTGGAGCGCCCGTTGACGCCTTTGACGTAGGCATGACGGGGACGCAAGGTCGACAAGTTGATGCCGACCCCGCCCCCGCGCGACATGATCTCGGTCATCTGCGACAGCGTCGTCATGATGCCGTCGCGTGAATCCTGCGGGCAGGGGATGACATAACAATTGTAGTATGTCAAGTCTTGGTCGGTCCCGGCTGCGGTGAGGATGCGCCCGCCCGGCACAAACTTCCAGTCATCCAGCAGCCAGCGGAATTTCCGGCTCCATTCGGCTTGCTTCGCCGGGCTGGCTTCGACCTGGGAGACGCCCTGCGCTACGCGGTCCATCATCTGCTCTGGCTGCGTTTCGATTGGCTTGTCCACATGCTCCAAATCGCGCTCGACCGTTTCGCCTTCCAAGAGCCTTACCGTCGCCCTTGGCAGGTCCAGCGCAGTCACCGTGCCGATTTCTCGCTGGCCCGTCGCCTCGTTGACGACCACGATGACCGTATCGCCGACGGCGAGGCTGCCGCGGGTCATATCCTTCTGGGCATAGCGGTCAAGAAAGATCTTGTAGCCAAGTTCGTGCAATACGCTGGTGGTTGTTTGTGACTGTATCATGACACGAATATCCTATAATCGGCCGATGGTTGCGGCATTTATGATGGTTCTACAGAATTGATTGTGGAATCATGACCACACTTGAAGCAAGGTTTTGAGATGGGACTGCGATTCGTGAAGTCTTCGTCGCCGAAGGTGCTTACTTTTATAGCACGGAAACATCGACTTTGCGAAGCAAACTTCAGCGAGATCATGAGCAATTTTGAATGAGCTTGCTCTTCCGTCTGAATTCAAGCCAGGCACTATGATTGTAGCACATGGGTTCTAAAACCGCAAAAGGTATCGCCTAGGGTAGCGTATCGAAGTCGGTTGGAATTCATGTCAAGCGTAATATTCTTTCAGCGTCGACATCATCCTTTAGCGAAAATTGTAGGGGCGATTCTGTGAATCGCCCAACGGAGATTATCAAGTGGGCGAGCCAAGGCTCGCCCCTACAGATGTTTGAATGATGATGTTTTCTATATTCAACCGAAATGGATACACTTCCTCGCCTGGCGCAGACAACAAAAAAGGCGAGCTCAAAGAGCCCGCCTTCAACTGGCTGTTTTGACTTGGCCGTCAGCTATTGACGGCGATTGCGCTTGCGCAAGAATGCTGGCAGCTCGGTGTTCTTTGGATCAATGTTGTCGTAGGTCCGCGGGTCTTCCTGTGGCGGGGAAGGCGGCGCGAGACGGTTGCGCTGGAAGGGCGACGACGACCCCGATCCGCCGCTGGCCGCGTTCTCGCTGGGCGGTTGAACTTCCACTTCCTCATAAATCTGGCGTTGCACTGACGGCGGCTGCGGCAGCGGCGTCGTCTGACGAATTGGCAAGGCGCCCGCTTCCTTCATGGTGGTCTCAAGTCGGCTGCGCTCAAAGCCGGTGGCGATCACGGTGATATGAACCTCATCGCCCATGCTTTCGTCAATATGGGCGCCGAAGATCAGGTTGCATTCCGGATGGGCGCTGTCTTTGATGATGGCGGCCGCTTCATTAACCTCGAAGAGCGTCAGGTCGCTGCCGCCGGTAATTGAGAACAAGATGCCGCGCGCGCCATCAATCGTGACATCAAGCAGGCCGCTGGTTATCGCCAGCTCGGCTGCCGATCGGGCGCGGTCATCGCCGGCTGCGCGTCCAACAGCCATCAGGGCGGCGCCGCCTTCGGACATCACCGTGCGCACATCAGCGAAATCGAGATTGATCAAGCCCGGTACGGTAATCAATTCCGAAATGCCCTGAATGCCTTGACGCAGCACATCATCAGCCAGCGAAAAAGCTTGCTGCAAGGTCGAGCGTTTGTCCGCCATTTGCAGCAGACGATCGTTGGGAATCACAATCAGCGTATCAACTTGGCTCTTGAGCGCTTCAATGCCTGTCTTCGCCAGTTGCGCGCGGCGCGTCCCTTCGAAGGTGAAGGGTCTGGTCACGACGCCGATGGTTAAGGCGCCGAGCTCTTTGGCGATCTGCGCGATAACGGGCGAAGCGCCGGTGCCGGTGCCGCCGCCCATGCCGCAAGCGACGAAGATCATGTCCGAGCCGCGAAGCACCTCAAGCAGATCTTCCGAGCTTTCTTCGGCGGCTTTGCGCCCAATCTCTGGATTGCCGCCGGCGCCGAGCCCGCGGGTCAGCTTATCGCCGATGCGAACGCGCGTCTTCGCCTTGGACAGCATCAAAGCCTGGTTGTCCGTATTAACGGCTATAAAGTCGACGCCGCCCAAACCTTCGTTGATCATGCGGTTGACGGCATTCCCTCCGCCGCCGCCAACGCCGACAACCTTGATCTGCGCGAAGTTTTCCCCGGTTATCAAATCATTGACCATAATGTCTACCCTCATGAATCAGCACGTTGAACCAACGTGTGCGGCTCGTTCAATTGTTCATTGTACGCGTATCGGAAAGGGACGCAAATCAAATACACGGCAATAATTCATATCAATTCCAAGTCGGCGTTCTCAATCATCCTGCGGGAGGAATCGGCGCAAAATCTCATTCATGCGGCGCCCCCATTGGTTCACCGGGATGCCCATCGTGTCGACGACTTCGGGCTCGACCATCGCGTCCATCTCCAGCCCCAGCCGCAGCAAGCCGACGCTGGTGCTATAGGCTGGATTCTTGAGGGTATCTGCGATACCGGTGATTCGCTCCGGGTGGGCCAAACGCACGGGCATATTGAGAATCCGCGACGCCAGATCTCGATAACCGGGCAATTGAGAACTGCCGCCGGTGATGACCGCGCCCGCCCGCAAGAGCCCGGCGTAACCCGAGCGTTTGATCTCTTTTTCCAGCAGCTCAAAGATCTCTTCAAAGCGCGCTTCGATCACCATCGCCAGATCGCGCCGCGACACGGGCAGGATCTCGCCGCCGAAGGGCTCGACCGGGAAAACCTCCGATTCGCTCACGGCATTCATATCGGCATGACCGCGCTGTATCTTGACCTGCTCCGCCAAGCCAAAGGGAACGCGCATCCAGTAGGTGATATCCTGGGTGACATGATTGCCGCCCACCGGGATGATGGCGGTATGCCAAACGGTGCCATCGATGAAGATGGCCAGGTCGGTCGTGCCGCCGCCGATATCGATGACCACCGCCCCCATTTCGCGTTCATGGCTCGTCAAAACGGCATCGCCAGCCGCCAGTGGATTCAAGATGAAGCGATCCACCAGCACGCCGGCTGATTCGACCGCGTCTTCGAGATTGGCCAAGCTGGTGGTTGAGGCGGTGATGATATGCGCGTCCACTTCCAGCCGGAAGCAATGCATGCCCAGGGGGCTGCGGATGCCTTCCTGCCCATCGAGGGTGTAGCTGCGCGGCACCACGTGCAGGATCTCGCGGTTGTGGGGTATCGCGATATTGCGGGCGACGCTCATCGCTTTATCCAGGTCTTCGGGCCCCACGCTGCGTGAACCCACAACGGTGGCCAAGCCGCGGCTGGTCAAGGACGAGATGTGGCTGCCGGCAACGCTGACGAAGGCGCGGTTGATATCGTAACCGCTGGACTTCTCGGCTTTGCGGACGGACTTGGCAATGGCGGAGGAGAGCGCGCCTACATCATTGACGACGCCTTTCTTCATGCCGTCGCTCGGCTCAATGCCTAAACCGACGACATAAACATCCTCGGGGCGAACCTCGCCAACGATCGTGCAAATCTTGTGAGTGCCAACATCTAAGCCTACTACTAAGTCACCCATGTCGATCTAAAGCTCCCATAATACGCTGTAGAACGGTGCGTCTGGATTCGCGATATTCAGCTCGGCTATCGGAATCGCGCGACTGATTATGTTCTCCACCAGCACCTTATACATTTTGACTTTCTCGCTCATGACAGCCGCCGAATCGCTGCCCATCCAAACCTGCCAACCCAACTCATTGGTCCAGCCCAAGCCATGAATCGGGTGGAAGCTAAGCCGCTCGCCTGCGGGCAAGATCTCCTTGAGCCGCAGCGCGCCCAAAACAATCTCTCCGGTGAAGTCGTCGGCGCTTGGTTTGCGCCCGTCAAAGTCGCCTGGTACAAGATTGACATGCAGCAGATTGGGCATCTCGGCTCGGGCTTGCATCGCTCGTCCTTGCAGGTCAATCCAGGTCTCCGCGCCCGCGTCCGACCAAACGATGGCGGGCTGTCGCTCTTGCACGTTTATAGTTATCAAATTAGGAGGCCAGCCAAGCTCAACCGAAATATCCGCGATGGTTGACGAACGCAAGACGCTCTGGCGAATCCGCTCCGGATCCAGCCAAAACATGTGGAAGTCGGCGATATCAGCAAAGGCGAAGACCTCCTCGCGCGTGATGTGATTATTCCCCCGCACCCGAATGGATCGCACATAAAACACTTCGCTGCTAAAAAACAGCGCTAATATGGCGCCGAACAAGACAAACATAATGGCGCTGGATACGCGCCAGCGCGAGATGACGCGGCGTCGTTCTTTGCGCGCCGGCGCCGCGCGCTTCGGCGCCGACCCGGGCGCGGCTCGATGCAACACGCCTGGCGCGCGGTCCGGCTGCCGTCTATGAGCCTGGACGTGACTGGCCACAAGGGGTCTTCCACTGGTAGCTGGATGAAGCCGCCGCTCGATACGCGATTCAGTGTACTATCGCTCAAAATACGGCGCAATCTGACTAAGGCGCAATATCATTCCCAATCGCCAAGCGTCTGAATTTCCAGCTCCAGCGCTATGCCAAAAGCGTCATTGACGCGTTCGAGAACCAGGTTTATGAGTTCAAAATAATCGCGAGCGGACGCGCCGCGGCCGGTGTTGACAAAGAAATTGGCGTGAACCGGCGAGACTTGAACCGAACCGACGCGCAAGCCTTTGAGGCCACAGGCTTCAATTAGACGTCCGGCGAAATCGCCTTGCGGATTCTTGAAGATGCTGCCGAGGCTGGCGCCCGGCGGCTGCGTGCGGCGCCGATAATCATTGTTGTGGTCCATGCGTCGTTGAACTGCTTCCGGTTCATCGCGCTCAAAGCTGAACTCGGCGCTCATCACGAAGAAGCGCCGGTCTCGGCGAGCTTTGAGCCAGGAATGACGGTAGCCATATTGCATGTCTATTGCCTCAATCCAGCGCTGGCCGCGGACCCCGTCATAGGTCATCGTCCGCGTCAGGGAGCTGTCGATGTCGCGGCCATGCGCGCCGGCGTTATTGACCACGGCGCCGCCAATAGTCCCTGGCACGGCAATCGCCCATTCCATGCCGGTCAGCCCGTTTTCCTGGCAATAGCGCGCAAGGCGAATGAGATTGGTTCCGCTGCTTGCAGTGACGATGGCCTTATGGCCTTCGTCTTCGTGGCCGATTTCTGTGGCGCGGTTGATGATGGTCAAACCACGGATGCCAGCATCGGCGATGAGCACATTGGCGCCGCCGCCCAAGATGGTCACCGGCATTTGGCGCTTCCAAGCTTGGTCGAGCAGCGGAGTCAGGTCGCGGTATTTCGGATCTTTGGCGATGTAAAGGTAGTCGGCTGGTCCGCCAAGGCGGGCAGCTGTGAAGCGAGCCAGCGATTTTCCTTGCGGCAAGTCGTCGATTGCTGGCGCGCGCGGCGCCGTATTTCGACTCATGTTTCCCCTTTGAGATACAGGTCTGCGATTTGGCCCGCGTCGCCGGCGCTGAAGATCAGCACGACGGCGGGCGCGCGCGCGTCGCGGCGCAATATGGCGGCGGCATCATCGAAGTCAGATACAAAAGCTGCTGAGCCATGTGCCGACATCGCTGCCGCCAGCGCCCGGCTGTTGACGCCTTCGAGTGGCGCCTCTCGCGCCGCGAATATGGGTGTAATGAGCACTCGGTCCGCGCCTTTGAACGCGGTGATGAAGCCACCCCAGAACTGCTGAACCCGCGAAAATGTATGCGGCTGCCAGATCGCCCAGATCTGATGCTCGGGATAACGACGCCGAGCGGCCTCGATGTTGACCCTAATCGCTGTAGGATGGTGCGCATAATCATCAACCACGATGATGCCAGCGCGCGCGCCACGGACCTCGAAGCGCCGCGCCGTCGCCTTGAAGCTCGCTAGCGCTTGAGCGCTTTCCAACGGGCGCAGGCCCCGTTTGCATGCCACGACCAATGCCGCCAGCGCGTTGAGCACATTATGCGCGCCGGGAACGCGCAATATCAGCTCGGCTTGGGGCGACCCATGAAGCGATATGCTGGCGGCGACAGTCTCGCCGCTGAATCGCAAATCCGTCGCCCGCCAGTCCGCGCCTGCGTTGGCGAGCCCATAGGTCGTCGCCTTGCCCCCGTCAGCTTGACGCGCCCGGGCGATTGAGAGCGCAGCCTTGTCATCGGCGCAGGCGACAAGTTCTCCCTCAGGCGCGATCGTGTCGACGAAGGTTTGGAAGGCGGCTTCCATCTGCGCCAGCGTCTTGAAGAAATCGGGATGATCATGTTCCACATTGGTGACGACGGCGAGATTTGGACTCAAACCGTGAAACATATTGTCGTATTCATCGGCTTCAATAACGAATGACGATCCCGCGCCGACGCCCGCGTTCCGACCGGAATCCGCCAGCGCGCCCCCGACGATGTAGCTGGGGTCTCGCCCGGCGCGCTGCAAGATATGGATGATCATGGATGTCGTGGTTGTCTTGCCATGTGTGCCCGCGACGGCAATCGCGTCGCAGCCGCGAAGGATCGCCCCGATGAAATCCTGGCGTTTGTAGACCGGGATGTTCAGCGCGCGCGCCGCCTTGATCTCATCGTGGTCGGCGGGCGCGGCCGAGGTTGCCAAGACGATATCGGCCCTCCGGATATGACGCGCGTCATGCCCGATGTATACGCGCGCGCCATCGGCTTCCAGCGACGCCGTGAGGGCGCTGGCTTTTAGATCCGAGCCGCTGACGGCGAAACCGCGCGCAAGCAGAATCCGGGCGATTGCCGAGAGACCGGCGCCGCCGATTCCGATTAGATGCGCGCGCTGCCCGGGCTTTAGCTCCAGCATGTCAACTCGCGCCCGTCTCAATCAACAGACGCGCCAGCGCAGCCGCGCCATCAGGCTTGGCTAATGCGCGCGATCGCCGGCTCATTTCGCGCAGCCGCGAGTCGTCATGCAAGAGCTTCGAGACCGTTTCATAAAGTCTGGCGGACATGTCTTCATCATTCAGTCGTATGGCGGCGCCGCGCTCGCTGAGGTAATCGGCGTTCACCTTTTGATAGCGCCAGGCGTAGGGGTAGGGCACAAGAATCGCCGGCAGGCCGAAGTAAGGAAGCTCGGCCAATGTGCTTGCTCCCGCGCGGCAAAGGACCAAATCGGCGGCGGCAAGCGCCAGACCCATATCGGAGCGCAAGTACGGGAAGGCATGATAGCGCGGATGCTGCCGCAAATCGCCCGCCTCTCGCATCGCCCGCCGCCAATCCAACTCGCCCGTTACGTGCAAGACTTGGGCGCCGTCGGCAAGCAAAGGTTTGAGACTGGCGCCGAGAGCGACATTGATGTTGCGCGCGCCGCGACTGCCGCCGAAGACGAGCAGGGTCTTGCGAGCAGGATCAAGCTTGAAGTGCCTTCGCGCGTCATCCCGCGTGGCTGTCAGGCGATTTTCCTGCAAGGGATAACCGGTGACGACGCTTTTGCCCGGCGGGAAGAATCGCGCTGATGCTTCGACTGTGATGGCGATTCGGCTTGCGAAAGGCTGCAAGGCTTTGATGGTCATGCCCGGTTCGATATCCGGCAGGTAAATCACAGTGGGAACGCCGAGCGCGCGCGCGGCTAAAGCCAGCGGCAGGTTCGCCCAGCCACCCGTCAGCAGGATGACCCGCGGGCGGATCTGCACGAGCCTGCGCAGCGACTGAAGCGTGCCGATGCCCAGTTTGACCAAGCTGGCGGCGGCGCGGAGCGGATTGACGCCGTGCATAGGACCGGCAAAAACTTCATGATAACCGGCGAAGCCGATAGCCGATTCCTGGACCAGCCTTCGTTCCATGCCGCCAACCGCGCCGACGAAATGCAGCTCGCGCGTTTCACTGCCGTCCCGCAGCAGCGCTTGAGCGGTCGCCAGCGCGGGATAGACGTGCCCGCCGGTTCCGCCAGCTCCGATCAAAACTCGCAATATCGCTTCTCCGTTCCGATGTCGCTTTCCGCCGCGTCGCCACGCGATGAACGCTCAGCATCAGACCGACGCCAATCATCACCACCAAGAGCGATGACCCGCCGAAGCTGATTAACGGCAGCGGCACACCGGTCGAGGGCACCGCGCCCGTCATTACGGCGATGTTCAGCAGCGCCTGAATAATCACCCAGGAGGTGAAGCCGACGCAGAGCAGCGAGCCGAAATTGTCTTTTGCCCGGCGGGCAAATTGGTAGCCGCGGATGGCGAAGACGATGTATAGCGCGACCACGACAGCGGCGCCGAAGACGCCAAGTTCCTCGCCGATGATGGCAAAGATGCTATCGGTATGCGGCGCTGGCAGCGCCCCGAATTTCTGCTCGGAGTGGCCGATGCCGACGCCGATCCAGCCGCCGCGCAGGAAAGCGGTTATCGCTTGGAGGGTGTGGTAATCCGACAGGGTCACATCGTTGAACCCGGCCAGGAAATCGGCAATTCGCTGCTGCGCGTAGGGCCGGCTTTCGATAACGATTATCGAAACTATGCCAGCCAATCCACCCATCGCTCCCATCTGGAATATGTTGGCGCCGGCGACGAAATACATGACCCCCGCGGTCAAAGCCACGATGGCTGCCGAGCTCAGGTCCGGCTGCGATACAATCAGACCGCTAAGCGTGCCAACGACTAATAGAAATGGCATTAAGCCGAAAAAGAAACTGTCGACCCGCGCGTTCTTGGAACCCAGCCAAGCCGCCATGTAGAGCACGGTAGCGAATTCGGCCAACTCGCCCGGCTGGAAGCGCCCGCCGCTGAATGAACGCTGAGCGCCGAATCTCACTTCGCCGAACAAGCGAACGGCAACCAGCAGCACGATGGTGAACAGAAGCAGCCAAAAGGCGAATCGCTTCCAGAAGCGATAATCAATGGCGGCGAAGATCACCAGCGCCAGCACCGACAGCACGACATTCCGCAAATGCTCTTCGACGAAGAAACCGGTTGCAGTGCCATAGGTTTTGTTGCTCCAGTCCCAGGTAGAACTGAATACCATCAAGGAGCCGATAGCCAGCAAGAGGAGAACAACTGCCACCATCGGTTTGTCCAGGGTCGCCAGGATGCGCCGCCCTTGATGTCGGCTTGGGCGGGCGCCGCCGTCGCTGACATCGGCGGATGGGGCGCCCCGTCGAATCCGGCGGCGGATGCGACGACGTCTGGCGTCCTGTATGATTCGCTCGCTCATGCGGCTCCTTTTTGGGCAACCTTTGCGGCGGCGTTGCGACTTGTCCCTAGAAGACGAAATAAGGACAAGCCCGGCAGCCTACAGTCTATTATAGTTGAGATACCAATTGGCGAAAGCGCTCCCCGCGTTCGGCGAAATCCTGGTAGGCGTCGTAGCTGGTGCCGCCCGGCGACAGCAGCACCACATCGCCGGATTTCGCCACCTGCGCCGCCCGTTTCACCGCGTCGGCGAGCGTCGTCTCGCGCGATACTTGATCGGCGCCAACGTTCATCTTCGCTAACAGATTCATCACTTTGGTCGACACCTGCTTTTCGCCGTCTTCACCGAAAACGATGATGTGCCGCGCCTTGCGCAGGGCGAACTGTATCGCCGTCTCCCAGGGCAGGTCTTTATCCGCCCCCCCAATCAGCAGCACCAGCGGCTCATCATAACTGGCGAGCGCCGCCAGGGTGCGTTCTGGCGCTGTGGCGATGCTGTCATTCACCCAGGTGACGCCGTTGAGCGCGCGCACGGTCTCCAATCGGTGCGCCACCGGCTTAAAGGCGCGGATCGCCTCGCGCATCACATCCGGCAGGACGCCAGGCCGATCGATCGCCAAGCCCATTGAGCCGGTGATCGCGCAAGCGGCCAGCACATTCAGAACATTGTGATCGCCGCGCAAGGGGATATCCTCGCGTTCGCAGACGACATGCGGGCTTGCGTCAAAGCTGGCCGACCCCGCGACAAGCAGCCGGCTGCCCAGCATGAAGGCGCCATCGGGCGTCATTTCGTAGCGGCTGAAAGCGAGCAACTCGCCTTGCGCCAGCGGCTCAAGCGCCTTGCTGCCCGCGTCGTCCCAGCCGAGCACCGCTACATCGCTCGCTCGCTGGTGGCGCAGAATGTTGGCTTTCGCCGAGGCGTAGCGCTCAAAGCTCAGGTGGCGGTCCAGGTGGTTTGGCGTCAGATTGAGCACCGCCGCGACCTGTGGGCTGGCAGACATCAGTTCCAGTTGAAAGCTGGAAAGCTCCAAGACGACAATATCATGCGCCCTGATCTTCGGCAGTTCCTCAATCAATGGGTTGCCAATGTTGCCGCCCAGCCACGCCTTGTAGCCCGCCCGTTTCACGATGCTGGCGACTAGCGCGGTCGTTGTGGTCTTGCCAGCGCTGCCGGTAATACCAATCACAGGCGCTGGGCAGCGCTCGAGGAATAGCTGCGCATCGTTGCTGAAGGGTATGCCGCGTTCACGCGCCAGCTTCAGCACGGGCGTGTCCAGCGGAACGCCGCCGGAAACGCAGATGCAACGCGCGCCAGTCAAGACGCGTTCCGGATGCCCGCCCAGATAAAAGCGCGCGCCCGGATAATCGCGGCGGCGCAACCCCAGCTCCTTCGCGCTGCGAATGTCGGTCACCGCGACCTCGGCGCCAACAGTCGGCAGCCAGCGCGCCAGCGCTTTGCCTTGGCGGCCGAAACCAAATACGACGACCCTTTTGCCAGCCAGCTTGTCCCGTTCTGTCATATTCGCGGAACTGTCGATATTTTCAGGCGAGCGCACAAACACAGTCAATTATAGTGGATTGATCGCAGCAGGCGCGCCGCCAGCCCCCCCAGTTGCCATCCGCCCCCCAAAGCGCAAAAATTCCTAGGGACGACCCACTGGGTCGCTCGCCTGCCAATCCCAACCTCGCCATCTTTGGTTCCCTCTCTCCTTGTCGGAGAGGGGGCCGGGAGGCGAGGGGTCCCGCAAGCCTCACAACAGTGCCAGCGCAACGCCGACAAAGGCGCTAAGAATGCCGATCAGCCAGAAGCGCTGTACGATTTGCGTTTCGCTCCAGCCGCCTAACTCAAAGTGATGATGAATCGGCGTGCGGCGAAAGGGCCGAATATCAACGCCGTAAAATCGCCGGCTCAGCTTGGCGGAGGCGACTTGCAGCATCACGCTCAGGATTTCCATCACCGGCACGATCGCGATGACTGGCAGCAGAAGCCATTCGCCCGTCATTACCGCGACCGTGCCCAGAGTCGCGCCCAGCGCCAGCGAGCCCGTGTCGCCCATGAAAAGCTGCGCCGGATGCGCGTTGTACCAGAGAAATGCGAAACAGGCGCCCACGATGACGAAACACAGCTCGACCATATAGATCTGATTTTGCAGGAAGGCGATGACGCCGTATGCGCCGAACGCGCTGGCGGTGATGATGCCGGCCAGCCCGTCAAGCCCGTCGGTCAAATTGGTTGCATTGGAGGTGGCAACGATGATGAATGCGCTCGTCGCGATGAACAGCAGCGGATGAAGCGGGATTCTCGCGTCGATCAGAGGGAGCTGCACACTGTTGGCGAAGGAGAATTCGAAATGAGAGATTACCGTTGACGCGCACAGCGCCAGCAAGATTTGCAGCGCGAATTTAATCCGCCCCGCGAGCCCTTCGCCGACGTTGCCGCGCGATGTCTGTATGCCTTCCCAATCATCGATTAAGCCGAGCAGGGCGAAGCCAACCAGCACGATAAGCGGCAAGAGAATGCTGCGTCCTTCGCCAGCTTCGACGATGCGCGAGATGTTCAGCGCGAGGGTGACGGCGATCGCCGGCAGGACAATCATGATGCCGCCCATGGTCGGCGTGCCTATCTTGCGTACATGGTGGCTGTCCATCAGTTCGGCGCGGATCTGCTTGCCCATATTGAAGAGATGCAGAATCTCGACGAAGGGACCGCCCCAGATCACACCGAGCAGGAAGGTGGCGCCTCCCACACTGAGCGCCAGTGGAAGTTGTCCGTCCATGGCTTTTGGCGCCTAGCTCTCGCCGGCCTTCGTGACCGCGTCGGCTGCTTCGAGCCGACCGCGGACTTCATCATCCGGTATTTCAAGCAGAATTACAAGGCGATCCGCGATTCTCTTGAAGACGTGCGGCGCCACGGCATGCCCATAGTATTGCTGCGGCCGATCCAGCTTGACCAGGATGACCGCCTGCGGCTCGGATGCCGGCAGCGCGCCGACGAAGGTCACAATAGTCGAGTGCTCGCCATATTCCTGGCCCACAGCGGTCGAGATCCAGGCGGTGCCGGGCTTGCCGGCGACGGCATAGCCGCGCATAAAGGCGCCCGGCGCGCCCTCGCGCACCACGCGTTTCATCCAATCCTGGACTATTGCGGCAGTTTCCGAAGAGACAACGCGGCGAACGGTCGTGGGACGAGCTTCTTCGACGCCATCTTCGCCGATCACTTGCCGCACGATGCGCGGCTGCCGCATGATGCCGTCATTGGCCAGCGCGCTAAAGGCAGTGATCAATTGCATTGATGTTACTTTCAAATCCTGACCGAAACTGTTGTATCCGAGAGTACTCTCGTTCCAGTTGGTGTCTCCCGGGATTTTCACATCGCCCGGTTCTTCCGCGAACAACCCCACGCCGGTGGGCTGCCCAAAGCCGAAGGCGCGCAGCATGCTGTAAAACCCCTCGGCGCCCATCTCCAGCGCGATTGTCGCCACGCCCGCGTTCATCGAACGGACCAAGACGGTCGCCGCGTCAGACGTCCCGTGCGACTGGAATTGCCGATTGTAGATTTCCTGCCCGCCCACTTCTATCAATCCGATATCGTTGTAGGTCCAATAGGGAGTGATTGCGCCGGTATCGAGCGCGCTGGCGACGGTCAGCACTTGCATGATCGACCCCGGCTCATAGGCATCCTGGACCGCCGCATTCTCCAGCAGGCTTGGATCTTCGATTTCCAGGAAGCGATTGGGGTCCATGGTCGGGTAATTGGCCAGCGCCAGCACATCGCCGTCGCGCGGGTCCATTACGATGACGGTCCCGCGATAGGCTTTGTATTCTTCCACCGCTGCTTTGAGTTCGCTCTCAACCCAGAACTGAACATCTCGGTCCAGCGTCAGCACGAGATCATTGCCGCGCTGTTCCGCCGGTCTGTCTTCGGGCAGATCAAAGGGGACGTTGCTGATCGAAAGATCCAGAACGCGCCCCGAGAGCGTATCGTTGAAGGCGCCCTCGACGCCGAGCGTGCCGACCAACCCATCGTCCAGCACAATGCCGATCACATGCGCGGCGAGCGTGCCCTGTGGGTAGAAGCGCTTGGGAATCTCTTCCAATCCGAGTGAGAGTTCATCAAGCGCGGCGATGGCTTGGCCTTGTTCCGCCGATATCGGACCGGCAACAAATTCCCAGACGTTCTCGCTGTTGATCTTGCGGAAGAGCTCGAATTCGTCGATGTCCAGGATCGGCGCCATCAGTTTCATCAATTGCTCGTCATCGGCGACCAGCGCCGGGCTGACGCCGAGACGATACTGGACGATGTTGAAAGCCAGCGGTTCGCCATCGCGGTCGAATATGAGGCCGCGCTCGGCTGGCAAGCGGAGCGTCGTGCTCGTGACCGAACTGCCGATCTTTTCCAGCTCTTGCCGCACCGATCGCGGGAAGAATTGAAAATTCGCCAGGTTGATGACCAGGTAGGCTGCCATCAATATAAGGAAGATGGCCACAAATGGCAATCGGGCCTGGATCGTCGATTGCTGCGGCGTTAATCCTTGCATTTGCAGGTACGCTCCCGTCAGCTGCCAAAAGACTCGAACTGGTCTCGCAAGAGCGTGAATTGCCGCTCCAGCCAGCCGCTGAACGTCTCTTCATAAACGGGCGCCGCCGCTTCGAGTTGGCGCCCCGCTCTCGCTTCCAACTGGGCATTGGCTCGCTGCGGATTATAGCCCTCGATCAATAGGTAATTGATATCGCTGTTGGTCGCCGGGCGAAAGCCAATCTCGACCGCCCGCGCGTAGAGGCGAGGCACAGTGCGGAAGCTGGCGATCTCGCCGATAAGCTGCTCGTTCTGACGCTTCAGTTGATCGCGGCGGCTGATCAAATCTTCAATCTCGCGGTTGGTGATGGCGAAGGACGCCACCTGCGACAGATAAAGGCTTCCCAAGATCAGCAGCACAGCGACGCCCAGAATGGCCAGCGCGGTCGCCTGATTGCGCGTCCGAAAACGTTTGCGACTGAATGTATGCTGAAACCAGGTCTGCGACATGGACTCTTGCTATCGCTCAAGCGCGAATGCGCCACCGGCCAAAACTCTGGCGGCGCCCCTATGCATACCAATGTATTCGGATTGGCGGATTCCGCAACTCGCCATCAAACGCGTTCCAGCTTTTCAACAACGCGGAGTTTGGCGCTGCGGCTGCGTGGATTCAGCCTGATTTCTTCGTCAGCCGGCGTGAGCGGCTTGCGATTGACCAGCCGAATTTGCGCCACCGTCTCCTCGATGGACGCCATACCGGGCGGCGCGGACACTGACATCGCCAGCTTTCGAAAAGCCTGCTTGACGATGCGATCTTCCAGGCTGTGAAAGCTGATGACAGCAAGACGACCGCCGGGCCTCAGCAAGCCAACAGCGATGGGAAGGGCGCGCTCGAGCGCGTCCAATTCCCCATTCACGGCGATGCGCAGCGCCTGAAACACTTTCGTCGCCGGATGCGTCTTTGCCGAATGGCGCGCTGGCTTCGGCTTGGCTTGCGCCACCAACTCCGCCAGTTGACGCGTCGAATGAATCGGGCGCCGCCTGGCGATTGCGCGCGCGATTCTGCGCGAATGCCGCTCTTCGCCAAAGCGATAGAACAGGGCGGCAAGATCGTCGGTCTGCAAACCATTAATCAGATCATCCGCTGTCCGTCCCTCACTTTCGCCATCAAAGCGCATATCCAGCGGCGCCTCAAAGCGAAAGGAGAAGCCTCGCGCCGGGTCGTCAAGCTGCAGCGAGGAGGCGCCGAGATCCAAGAGAATCGCATCGACGGCGCGCCAGCCCGTCATCGCGGCATGGGAGGCTATATCAACATAACTGCCGTGGATCAGGCGCGCGCGATCCGCGACTTCGCTGAGGCGCGCTCTTGCCCGCTCGATCGCGCTCCGGTCCCGGTCGATGCCCAGCGCATGGTCGATGCCGGCGCTCAATAGAGCGAGCGTATGCCCGCCGCCGCCCACAGTGCCATCAATCAGGCGCTTGACCGCCGGGTCATCAGCCCGCAGCAATTCAACTGCTTCGCGCGCCAATATCGGAATATGCTGATTCATCGCGCCTGATTCGCAAGCTCGCCGTCAACCGCCAGCATACCCCATCAATGATCCGCTGTTGAGTCCAAACGCGCGCGGGCTGCGTTCTCACGCTTCTTGGTTCATGCTAAAATGAGGTATGTTTCGTCGCGTTGCGAGCAGCGAATCCTCGCTTATGCAGTATCAGAAACCAACTCATATTGAGACGATTCTCAAGAATCTGCCAGCCAAGCCAGGCGTTTATCTGCTGAAAAACGCAAAGGGCAAGGTCATCTACGTCGGCAAGGCGAAGCGCCTGCGCAATCGCGTGCGCAGCTATTTCACGACGCAGGCTGACGGCAACAGCAAAACCCTGCGGATGCGAGGCTTGGTCGAAGATATCGACTTCATCATCACCGAGAATGAAGTCAAGGCGCTGATACTCGAAGAAACGCTGATCAAAAGACATAAGCCACGCTTCAACATCGAGCTCAAAGACGACAAGCGCTATCCCTATATCCGTGTCGGCTGGGGCGATGCCTTTCCCAAAGTCGAAACCACCCGCCGCATCGTCGATGATGGCTCACGCTATTTCGGTCCCTATTCCGCCATGTGGGTGGTGCAAAAGACCTTGCGCGATCTGCGCAGAGCGTTTCCGTATTTGACCTGCGACCGTGAAATCACCGGCGCCGATGAGCGAGCTTGCCTCTTCCACGACATCAAACTTTGCAATGCGCCCTGCATCGGCGCCGTCGACCGCGACGAATACCGCTTCATGATTCAGGAGCTGATGGACGTGCTGGGCGGACGCGCTGAGCCAGTTCGCAAGCGCCTGGGAAAAGAGATGCGGAAGGCATCCGCTGAGCTCAACTTTGAGGCGGCCGCCGCCATCCGCGACCAGCTCTGGGCGATAGACTTCATCACCAACAAACACAAAGCGGTAGGCAAACACATGACCGATCATGATGTCATCGCCCTGGCTCGTGAAGAGCGCGACGCCACCGTGCAAATCATGTTCATCCGCAACGGCAAGCTCATCGGCAGCGACTCGCGCGCGATGGACAACACCGAAGGCGAAAGCGACGCCGCCGTGCTCGAGCAGTTCATCAGCCAGTTTTACGCCTCGTCCAGCAATATCCCGCGCGAGCTCATCCTGCCCAAGGAAGTTGAAGAAGCGCGCATCCTCGAGCGCTGGCTGAGCGACAAGCGCGCCGGCGCCAAGGTGACGATCCACGTCCCGCAGCGGGGCGACAAGCGCAAGCTGATCGGCTTGGCGCAGGAAAACGCCCTCGAAAGCTTGCAGATGATGCGCGCCCAGTACGAAGCCGACACCACCAAACACGAGACGGCGATGGCGGAATTGCAGGAGGCGCTGAAGCTGCCGCGCATACCCAATCGCATCGAATGCTTTGATATCAGCACGACGCAGGGCACGGCGATCGTGGCCAGCCGCGTGGTCTTCACGCGCGGCGTCGCCCGCAAGAGCGAATACCGCCGCTTCAACATCCGCAGTGTTTCGCACAGCGGCTCGGACGACTATCAATCGATGAACGAAGCGCTGACCCGCCGCTTCTTGCGTTGGAAGCAAGCCGCTGAAGCCGAAGCCGATTCCGCGCCCGACGGGGTAGACAAGGACGAGACCTGGCGCCTGCTGCCCGATCTGCTACTGATTGACGGCGGGCTGGGGCAGCTCAATGTGGCCCGGTCGATCTTGGCGGAATTCGGTTTATCCGAACGCGTGCCATTGGCGTCGCTTGCCAAGCGCATCGAGGAGATATTCGTGCCGGACCAGGTCGATTCAATATTGCTGCCGCGCCGCAGCGAAGCGCTATACCTGCTGCAGCGCGTCCGCGATGAAGCCCACCGCTTCGCCATCACCAGCCATCGCTCGCAGCGCCGCAAGAAAGGCTTGGCCAGCCGCCTGGAGACCATCCCCGGCGTCGGGCCCAAACGGCGCAAGGTCTTGCTCAAGCACTTTGAGAATTCCATCGACGCCATCAAGGGCGCCAGCGTTTCGGAGCTTGCCGCGGTCAATGGCATCAGCAAAGAGGTGGCGCTGGCGATCAAGAGTCACCTGGATTGAGCGCACTGCTTGACAATGGGCCATTTGCAGCGTTAACATTGGGCTTGAGTTAAAGCGGAGAGAGAAATGGCGACGAGCGAAAAGGCAAGTTCCATTGTCCTGCCAAAACGCCCCTTTCTGCGCGGAATAGCGCGGCTGTTTGACTTCAGTGGTGAGTTGGATCGAGAGTTGATTGAGCAAATGCGCGCCCGCTATCAAAAGCGTCCGCCGTCTGAATCTGGGGAAGATTCACTGCCTACAGCCTGGGGCGCCGTGGGATACAGCTTGCGCCGGGCAATCGGCGAATATGAAAATGAAACTGGTTTGGCGGGGAGTGGCAGGGAGCGCCTATCAGACGCCGAGTCTATTCGCAACGCACGCCAAGAGGATTTGATGGTTCTGATGGGGCTTGTTGATGCGGACGAGAAACGAGTCAAAGCCATTTGGCAATCGGTCGATGAACGCTGGCAACGGGCGCTGGACCGTTATCACCAGTTGACGAACGGCAAGTGAAGCGCGTGGGCGACGAGACTGAACGTGAAGAGCGACCGCCCGAAACTGCGCGCCTGCTGGATTCCAGCGGAATTTCCGAGGAATTGCTGCGAAATATCCCGCCCGAAAAGAGCGAGGACCTTGCGCGGGCGATTATCGCGTTTCAATTGGAAATCCGACAAGTTGAACGTTACTCTGGCATCCTTCCGCACCCCAGTATCGTTGAACGCTACGAAGCGGCTTTGCCGGGCAGCGCGGACAGAATCTTGACGCTGGCGGAAGAGTTGCAGGCTGCCGACATTCTTCAAGAACAGCAGAACGCCAAGCAAGCCACAGCTTCAACATGGCTTTGATTCGAGGCGTCATTTGGAACGAACGGCTGGGCATGTTCTTGCTGGTCGGTTTGGCTCTCGCGCTTGTTATGCTTGGCGTGAGAATCATGGAAAGCGGACACAGCGGCGAAGGATTCGCCCTGATTGTCGGCGCCGCTTGCGGGGTGCTCGTCGCCTATGTGAGAAGCGGAAGCCGGCGGAGGCAACTCGCGGAGACCTCTGAAAGCGCTTGATTTGGCACCGCTCAAATATGCAACTGATGCACATGCCGGATGAAGTCCTGCTCTCGCAGCGCCGTCATCACCGGCGCCGGCAGCGCTTCATCGAAGTTGAGCACGGTCAGCGTATTGCCGCCCGGCGCCGCCCGCCCCGTGTGCCAACTGGCGATATTGATGCCGTTCTTCGCCATTAGCGTGCCGACCCGCCCAATCACGCCCGGCTGGTCGTAGCTGCCCATGATGAGCAGGTGGCCGCGCGGCTCGAAGTGAATGCGGTAGTCGTTGATTTGCAGGATGTAGGGCTTCTGCCGATCGAGCAGGGCGCCGGCGATGCTGATCTCCTCGCTGTCTTCCAGCGTAATCTGGCAGGTGATGATATTGCGGTAGTCGCTGATTTTGATGCCCTTGGCCTGGGTGATCTGCCAGCCGCGCTCAGCCGCCCGCAGAGGCGCGTTGACCGCGCTGACGTTCTCGCCCAGGATGGGGCGCAGCAGCCCTTTCAGGATGCCAACCGTCATCGGTTTGATCAGCCCGTTCATGTCATCGCCGATGATTTCGATGGCGATGCGCCGCAAGGGGCTGCGCGCCAGCACATGCAGAAGCGCGCCGATGCTTTCAGCCAGTTGCATATAGGGCCTGATCTGTTCATAAGAGACGCCCGGCAGCAGCGGCATGTTGACGACATTGCGATAGTCGCGGTCGCGCAGGGCGTCAACGACTTGCTTCACAACCTGGAGCGACAGATCCTGCCGCGCTTCGGCCGTGTTGTCGCCGATATGCGGGGTGTGAATCACTTTGTCCATGCCGATCAGCGGGCTGTTGAAGGGCGGCTCTTCATTCCAGACATCGAGGGCGACGCCGCCCAAATGCCCGTCCAGCAGCGCTTCCGCCAGCAGCGCTTCTTTGATGACGCCGCCGTGCGCTGTGTTGATGAAGCGGACGCCGCGCTTCATCTGACGCAATGTATCGGCGTCAAAGAAGTCTGTTGTCTCTTTCGTCGCCGGCACGTGCATGCTGACATAATCGGAAGCGCCTAATAATTCGCTTAAGCTGACCAGTTGGATTCGCGCTTCATTGACTTGCTCTTCGCTGATGTAAGGATCGCAAGCCAGCACGGTCATGCCCAGCGCCAGGCAAAGATGGGCCACCCGCTGCCCGACGCGCCCGAGCCCGACAATGCCGATCGTCTTGCCATGCAGTTGAACGCCGACCTGCTGCGCGCGATCAAAGAGCCACCAGCCTTCGCGCAGGCTTTCGTGGACAGCCGGCAGATTCCGATTGAGCGCCAGCATCAGCGTCAAGGTGTGCTCGGCGGCGGAGACGGCGCTGACGCCCGGCGTGTTCATCACCAGGATGCCGCGTTCGCTGGCGCAGTCGATGTCGATGCCGGTCAGCCCGGCCGACATGCGCGCGATCAGCCGCAGCTTGGGCGCCTGTTCCAGCAGGGGCGCGTCCAGCTTGAAGTCGGATCGGGTGATGATGGCGGTCGCGTTTTGCAGGGCGGCGCGAACGCTGGCGGTCTTTGGCGGCACACAGCTGACCGAGAATTCGCCGCAAGATTCCAGCAACGTAATGCTCTCTGGCGTGAGATCGGTGGCGACGACGACATGCTGCTGGCTCAAGCGAAAATCCTTTTCTCTTTGAATTCGCCCAGAATTTCCTGCAGGCTGAGGTAAACTTTGTCATTTACATCGGCGAAATCGCTCACGCTCGAATGCGAAAGATCGGGCACGGTGTAGCAGGTCATGTTTGCCGCCAGCGCCGCCTGCGTGCCCAGCCGGCTGTCTTCCAGCGCCAGGCAGCATTCTGGCGCTATGCCGATTTGCCGCGCGGCATGCAGATAAATGTCCGGCGCCGGTTTGCCGCGCTGCACGAATTCGGCCGAATAACGTTGCGGTATCAATTCGTCCCAGCTCATCAGCCCTACAAAATGCTCGATAATCCTTTGCGACGAACTCGATGCGATCGCGCGCGGAATGCCGAGCTCAGCGGCGTACTTGACCAGCTCATCGGCGCCGGGCATCGCTTTGATTCTGCCGGGCGGCAGGTTCAGCATCCGCTCGGTGATGGCGGCTTCAATCGCTTCCGGCGACTCGCCCAGCTTTGGATAGTGGCGCTGCAAGATGGCGGCGAATTCGTCAACGCGCATGCCGACGCCCATATCGCGCAGTTCTTTTGAATAGCTGTAGCCAGCAGACTCGATCAGTTCAATTTCGACTTCATGCCAGACCGGTTCGGAATCGACCAGCAAGCCGTCCATGTCAAAGATGATCGCCTTGAATGTCATGCCTAGATGATATCCTCGAATTCGCGGATAAAGTGTTCGCGCTGGCGCTCGCGGCGAAAAGCGACGGCTTCTTCTGCCAGCGACAGCGTGACGCCTTTGCGGTAGACCGATTCATGCGCGCCGCCACGCAAGGATTCCCAGCCTCGGCGTCCCACAGCCAGCGGCAGCACAGGCGCCAGCGACGGGCAGCGCAGGAATACGTCCGACTCGGCTTCGACTGCCGCGCGCGCGACGACGCCGCCATAGCCGATGAAGAGATCAACGTCGCCCTTGGTCGCCAGATCCGATGCGCCATCGCCGATCATCAGCCGGCGCCCGGGCCGCGTTCCCGCCAACTCGCTGATGATGGCTGATTTGCCACTGGATACCGTCAGCGGTCCTTCGTCATAAGCGAGATAGGTTTGGGCTTGCTGCGCGCCTGGTTCCGCATAATCCCACCAGCGCCCGGAAAGCTCGTTGTACTCCAGCTCAACAGCGCGGATCCTCGCCGGGTCGACGCCCAGCCGGCGCCCAAAGCCCTTCACCGCGTCAATCAAGCCGCCGCTGATGATGAAGACCGGCTTCCCCAGCGCCCCGAGCGCGGCAATGACGGCTCTCGCGTCTTCCACTGCCGTTTCCCAATAGCGCTCTTCCACCGCTTTCAGTTGAGCGCGGGTCGGTTTGATGGCGCGCAATCGCTTGCCATAAACATCAGCCAAATCAAGCTCGCCATCCATCGCTTTGTTGGTCAACAGCCCAACTCTCCCCGCTTTGCCCTTCAAGCGCGCAAGTTCGTCAATGCCTTCTATGGACGAAAGCGTGCTGTCGCAGTCGAAGAAGACGAGATCGAAAGTTGACCAGCTTGGCTTGTACACGATTGCCTGTCTCAAAGCGTCGGCGTCCGCGCTCATTATAGAGGTATCGCGGCAAAATTGTAGCGCCGTCTGCGCTGCGCTATGGAGCGTCGCTGATTCCGCCCGGGCGCGATGAATATCAATGATGTTGCTTGGTCTTACCTCACCCCGGCGCCTCCCAGAAGCATCAGGGCGGGGAGCATCGCCGGCGAAATGGCGACTCTAGTTTGGGGTTGGCGCCCCCAATATTCACTAGGACCCCGCACCAGGGCAATCGCTTCAAATGAAATTGCGCTGATAAATAACAATTTTCCCTCACATTTCGCAATCTGTAGGGGCGTTTCGCTGAAACGCCCGCAAAATTTATGTCATATTCAACGGACGTATCGGCGATACGCCCCTACATTTTCACAATTTTCGTGGCGAACGGCGCATTATGATTTTGGTGCGATTGCCCTGGACCCCGCGCATTGCTGGCTTGAATCCTCAGTGACGGTAATCTACAATCAAATACAATCGAATCCGGTATTGATTCAGCCGGATTGAGATAAAGGAGCGATGACTTGGCGCGGAAACCAGCTGATCAAACGGTCGACCGCGAAGATATTCTGCGGGCGGCCGCGGAGGTGCTCCACCGCAAAGGTTATGAAGCGACCACGATGAAAGATATCGCGGCGCAAGTCAATCTGACCGCCGCCAGCTTGTATCATCACTTCCCGAACAAGGACTTCTTGCTGCTCAACGTGCTCGAATTCGGATTGGGCTTGGGGCTCGAGAAGCTGGAAAAAATCTTCGCTTCAGAGAAGAGCAATGCCGAGAAACTGGAAGAGATGATTCGCTTCCACGTGATTACGATCACGGACAACGTGGCGGTGGGGGCGGCGATAGTCTTCGAGATTCGCCCCTTGCTCAATGCAGGCGTCAGCAAGAGATACGGCGCCGACAAGTTCGTAGAGGAGTTCAACGCTCGCCGGGATCGCTTTTTCGTTCAGCGAGATTATTTCGAAGGTCTGTTTCGCAATGTTCTGCTGGCGGGCATCGCCGCCGGCGAGTTCCGTCAGGTTGACGCCCCCACGGTTACGCGGGCGATGCTGGGCGCGCACAACTGGGTCGGCGTCTGGTTCCGCGCTAGCGGGCGCTTGAGTGGCGAGGAAGTGGCTGATGTCATGGTCGATACCTGGCTGGCGGCGTTGCGGGCAACGGGCTAGCGTTTTTGGGAAAAGGAGCAATAGTGCAAACCATCCTCATCACAGGCGCGAACCGCGGCATCGGCTTCGAGCTGACGCGGCAGATCCTCAAAGACGACACCCGCATCTTCGCCACCTGCCGCAATCCTGAACGCGCCGACGCCTTGAACGCGCTTGCGAGCGAGCACACGGGCCGCGTCATCGTCCTGCAACTGGACATCACCGACGACGCGTCCATAAGCGCGACGGTGAAGGCGGTCGCGGCGAAAGTCAACGCGCTCGACCTGCTCATCAACAATGCCGGCATCGGCGGCGACGACCATGCGCGAATCATGGGGCAGCTGATCTCTTCTGAAGTCAGCCATGTGATTCGGACCAATGCTGTCGCGCCCCTAATCGTCACGCAGGCTTTCCGCGATCTGCTGAAAAAGGGCGATAATCCGCGCGTGGTTATGATCTCGTCCGGCTTGGGCTCGCTGCAGCGGACCGGCGGCGCGTCTTATGCTTATCGCATGAGCAAGGCGGCGATGAATATGGCGGCGCGCGTCCTCGCGTATGACAGCGCCATGGCTGGCATCACGACCGTCACTGTCAATCCCGGCTGGGTGCAAACCGACATGGGCGGACCGCAGGCCGCGCTAAAGCCGGCGGAATCGGGGGGCGCCTTGCGCGCGCTCATCAACCGCCTGTCACCGGCGGACGCGGGTAAATTCTTCCAATACGACGGCAGCGAGCTCCCTTGGTGAGAATGGGAGTGTAGCAGAAGCAGAATCAAGTTAATCATGCGGGAAGTGATTGGAAACATAGCGCAATAGTGGGCGAGCCACCGTCTCGCCCGTACAACTTTTCGATTGTTTTCTCAATTTCTTTCATAGTGCAGTTACGATCATCACTTATTTGGGATTGCTGAGAATCGGCCGCGAAAGGCATAACGCAAATGAGATTCAGCATCAAAAAGGCGGCGGTGATTGGTTCGGGCACGATGGGCGGCGGCATTGCGGCGCTGCTGGCTGGCGTCGGCATCGAAACGCTTCTGCTGGATATTCCGCCGCCGGATTCTTCTCCGAGCGATAGCCCGGCGAAGCGCAACGCAATCGTCGCCGGCAATCTCAAGACGCTGGGCAGAATGCGTCCGCCGCCGCTCTACAGCCCCGATGACCTGGCCAATATCAGCATCGGCAATATCGAGGACGACCTGGAAAAAGCGGGCGATGCCGATTGGGTCATTGAAGCCATCGTCGAAAATCTGGAGATCAAGCGCGGGCTAATGAAGCGCCTTGCTGGGGTTGCGCGCGCGGACGCGATTGTCTCGACGAATACCTCGGGCATTCCCATCGCCAGCATCGCCGATGGCTTGCCTGAGGGTTTCACGCGGCGCTTCCTGGGCACGCATTTCTTCAATCCGCCGCGTTATCTGCGCTTGCTGGAAATCATCCCGCACGCGGGCACGGAGCCGGCAATCACAGATTTGATGTTGCGCTTCGGGGCGGAGACGCTGGGGAAGGGGACGGTGCGCTGCAAGGATACGCCCAACTTCATCGGCAACCGCTTCATGTCGATGTCCGGCATGCAGGCGACCAATTACGCCCTCGATCACGGATACACCGTGGAGGAGGTCGACGCCTTGACCGGTCCGCTCATCGGCCGCCCCAAGACGGCGACCTTCAGCCTGAATGATCTGGTTGGTTTCGATATCGCGGTTGGCGTCGCCCGCAATCTTTATCAGGCGATCCCCGATGATCCCGCCCGCGAATTGCTGATGCACCAAAAGAATGCCGAGCTCTCGGACGAATTGCTAAGGCGCGGCTGGCTGGGGCGCAAGACCGCGCGCGGCTTTTTCCACATGCGGCGCGATGGCGATAAGAAGGAGCTTTGGGCGCTCAATCTGAATACGCTGGCATACGAGCCGCCGAGCAAGCCGCGATTTGACAGCGTCGGGCAATATCGGTTGGTTGAGCCGCTGGGCGAGCGCATCCGCCTGCTCATCAACGCTGATGACCGCGCCGGGCAGTACCTCTATCATTTGCATGCCTTTCTGCTTGCCTACGCATCAAACCGCGTCCCCGAGATTACAGACTCCGTCGTCAACGTCGACAACGCTCAGAAATGGGGCTTCGCGCATCAGCTAGGTCCCTTCGAAATCTGGGATGCCATCGGCGTCGCCGAGACCATTGATCGATTCAAAGCGGACGGCTACCCGGTGGCGGACTGGGTGAAGCAAATGGTCGCCGACGGGAATTCCACCTTCTACCAGCTCGACGAGGGCGGCAAGGTCGTCGGCTACTACTGTCCGCAAGAGCGCGCCTATCATCCGCTGGTCAAGGATCCGCGAGAGATCGCCATCGCCGACCTGCGCGCGTCCGGCGCCGAGATCTACAGCAATGGCGCTGGCACAATCTATGACCTGGGTGATGGCGCCCTGCTCTGGGAGTTTAATACCAAACAAAACAGCATCACCCCCGGATTGATAGAGTCGGGCTGGAAAGCGCTTGAGCTTCTGGCTGGGGACGCGTTCAAGGCGCTGGTCATCGGCAATGACGGCGAACGCTTTTCGGTCGGCGCTGATCTTGATCCATCGGCGCTGATGGCGGGCTTGGCAGGCATTGAGAAGACGCTG
This sequence comes from Anaerolineae bacterium, assembly GCA_022820125.1. Classification (GTDB taxonomy): domain Bacteria; phylum Chloroflexota; class Anaerolineae; order Aggregatilineales; family Phototrophicaceae; genus UBA6055. Next base: position 56,303 of record JAJEGA010000074.1, read on the forward strand.
GTCGCCTTGCAAGAGTTGACGCAGGCATTGCGATACGCGCCCAAGCCGGTTGTGGTGGCGGCGCATAATATGGCGCTGGGCGGCGGCGCGGAGCTGGTGATGTCGGGGACGGCTGTCGTCGCTCATGCCGAGCTCTACATGGGTTTGGTGGAGGTTGGCGTCGGTTTGGTTCCGGCCGGCGGCGGCTGCAAGGAGATGCTGCGGCGGCTGGTGAATCCGCTGGCGAGCGCCGGCGCCGATGATGTGCTGGCTGGCTTGCAAAGGGCGTTCGAAAACATCGCCACAGCCAAGGTCAGCGGCAGCGCGAAGGAAGCGAAGGCGCTTGGCCTGCTGGCGCCGCGGGACAAAATCGTGATGAACCGCGCCCATTTGCTGGGCGAAGCCAAGGCGCTGGCGCTGGCATTGAGCGAAACGTATTCGGCGAGCAAGCCCGAGCCTGTCTATGCGGCGGGCCGCGATGCTTATGCGGCGCTGATGCTTGGCGTGGCGGGATACGTGGAAGCCGGTTACGCCAGCGCGCACGATGCGCTGATCGCGAAGAAGCTGGCTTATATCTTGACCGGGGCCGGGCTGGCGCAGCCGCAGTGGGTTGATCAGCAGTATTTGCTGAATCTGGAGCGCGAGGCATTTTTGAGCTTGATCATGGAAACCAAAACGCAGGAGCGCATCATGCACATGCTGCGGACGAATAAGCCGCTGCGGAATTGAGGGACTACCGGATCCCGACAGCGCCAAGTATGTCGGGCGGGAAAGGGAGTGAATATCATGCGCCAGGCAGTCATCGTAGCGGCATCTCGGACGGCGGTGGGCAAGGCGGCGCGCGGGCTGACCAAGAACGCGCGCTCCGACGACATGGCGGCGGCGGTCATCGCCGACTTGATGGACAAAACGGAAGGCAAACTCGATCCGGCGGAAGTCGATGATGTGCTCATGGGCTGCGCCATGCCGGAGGGTTCGCAGGGCATGAACTTCGCCCGTGTGATCGCCCTGCGCGCTGGCTTGCCCGTCGACACGCCCGGTCAGACGGTCAATCGCTTCTGCTCGAGTGGCTTGCAGACGATCGCGCTGGCGGCCAACAGCATCATCGCCGATCAAGCCGATGTCGTGATCGCCGGCGGCGCCGAGTCGATGTCCTCCGTGCCGATGACGGGCCATCATCTCAGCCCCAATCCTCACATGGCGGAGAAGGACCCCAATGTTTATATGAGCATGGGCTTGACGGCTGAGCGAGTGGTCGCCGAGTTTGGCGTCAGCCGCGAGGACATGGATGAGTTCGCTTACAGCAGCCATCAGAAAGCGGCTGCCGCCACCGATGCTGGCTTCTTTGCCCAGGAGATTGTGCCCTTTACATGGGAAGAGACGATCATCGGCGTCGATGGCATGCCGGCGACCGTCACCAAGGTTCTCGCCGAGGATGAGCATCTCCGGCGCGAAACAACGCCTGAGGCGCTGGCCGGTCTCAAGCCGGTCTTCAAGCCGAAGGGCTCGGTGACCGCGGGCAATTCCAGCCCCTTGAGCGATGGCGCCGCCGCCGTCATCGTCATGGAGCGAGAGAAGGCTGAGCGTCTGGGCTTGACCCCGCTGGCGCGTTTTCTTGGCTTCGCGGTCGCTGGCGTCCGCCCCGAAATCATGGGCGTTGGTCCCATCAAGGCGGTTCCGAAAGTGTTAGATCGCTGCGGATTGACTCTCGACGATATCGATATCATCGAACTGAACGAAGCCTTCGCGTCGCAGTCGCTGGCGGTGATGCGCGAGCTGGAATTGAACCCGGCGATAGTGAATGTCAACGGCGGCGCGATTGCGTTGGGTCATCCGCTGGGCTGCACCGGCGCCAAGCTGACAGTGCAAATCATCAACGAGATGAGGCGGCGCGGCAGCAATTACGGCATGGTGACGATGTGCATCGGCGGCGTCATGGGCGCGGCCGGCATCTTCCAGAATCTGAATTAGAGGGATTATGCGGTGAAGGCGTCCGCGAGAGGGAAAATGTCGGCGAATCGGAATTTGCATAGGGCGAAGACCAACAAAAAGGACGAGTTCTACACGCAGCTTGTTGATATCGAGAACGAACTCCGTCATTACAGAGACCATTTTCGCGGCAAGGTGGTCTACTGCAACTGCGATGATCCGCGAGTGAGCAATTTCTTTCATTACTTCGCGTACAATTTCCGCGTGCTCGGATTGAAGAAACTGATTACGACCTGCTACAAGAATCAGCAAATGGATATGTTCAGCCAGCACGATGCGGAAAAGGCAATCTGGCTGGAATATGACGGGACGCGGAACGAGACCGGCGTGCCCTCAATCGAAGACATCGGCATACACTATCTTGAAGGCGATGGCGATTTTCGCAGTCAGGAATGTATCGAGCTGCTAAAGCAGGCGGACATCGTGGTTACGAATCCGCCCTTTTCGCTTTTCCGCGAATATGTGGCGCAATTGATTGAGTATGACAAGAAGTTTCTCATTATCGGTCATCAGAACGCGATTACCTATAAAGAGATATTCCCCTTGATTAAAGATAACAAATTGTGGCTGGGCATCACGCCGCGCGGAAAGGACATGTTGTTTGACGTGCCAAAGGATTACGCCAAAGAATTAGTGGCGACGAAGAAAGAGGGCAGCGCTTACCGGATCGTAGATGGTGAAGTTTACGGCCGGCTGGGCAGCGCTTGCTGGTATACCAATTTGGACTACCGGCAACGGCACGAAGAACTGATTTTGTACAAGCGCTACTCGCCCGAGGAATACCCGAAGTATGACAACTACGATGCGATTGAAGTGTCAAGAGTTGCGGATATTCCGAGGGATTTGGGATGGCGCGATGGGCGTGCCGATTACATTTTTGAACAAATACAATCCTGAGCAATTTGAGATATTGAGCGCTAACGATATCAGGTTAAGCGATCGAGTTCCGGTTAAGAAACATGGACTTATCAAAGATAAAGATGGGACAATAAACGGCAAGCCGAAATATGTTCGTATTGTTATCCGACGCAAAGAATTGTAAGGACTGGTGGAATAAAATGGTAACTCAAATGACTGAGTATGTTTTGGGCGCAATTGTGGTCGAACTGTTGAAGGATACTCTTGGATTCGCAAGGCGGAAATATACCTGGCATTATTCCACACAACGCATTATTGATACTCGCCGTCATTGGCAAAAGCCAGGAAACAGGCACATTTACATTCATAGGTTTATAGAAAAAATTGCAAATCTGATAGATATTGAATACAAAGAGTGGAAAAGGGCCACCTTGGAAAATAATACAAGACTGTACAGACAAGGTGTTACACAGCGTTGGCGTAAGTTCACGCAAGCAAATTTAGAAGATTGCATGGTGAACCCGTCGTACAGCCAGTATCTTGAACTTAAGAGGGATGAAGACTTAACAAAATACTTGACGGGGGAGAAGCCTGCGACTGAAGGGCTTGGATGGGGGCGAGCACAACATAGGACTCCGCAAGACGAATACATGCACGAATTCAACGAGCATTTGGAATTCATTGATAATAAAGAACGATACAAAAGCATCCTGGATTGGGGATTCCTCTCGCATACTTCCCCTTATGTAGCCGCAAAAGTTTACGAAGATAAGCGCATACATTTTCCTGAAGATTTCCATTTCCACAATGGTTGTTATGATCTTGGGCATATCTACCGCTTCATAGACGAGAAGATTCCGAAAGAGGCCGCCGCATGAAAATCCAACAGCTTGACCTCACCGTGCGCAAGCTGGTCGAGGGCTATGAAGATGGTGGCGAGGCATACGGGCCAGCCCCGCCCCGTGTTAGCGCTGCTTGAAATATCGCGCAATCATGGTACTATACGAATGTGCTAAATGAACGTCAAGGCAACGGGCGATGGAAGCGACGCACTTGGTGATTAGCATTGAAGGTGCTTTAGCGATTGCCGCGGCGATTGTCGGCGGCGCGTTTGGCATTTATCGAGCGTCC
>JAJEGA010000015.1 GCA_022820125.1 Anaerolineae bacterium
AAAAGGACGAATTTCGCAAATCTACTGCGCTATATTCAGGAGGGTTGTGAAAGTAGAACACAGAGGGCACAGAGTTTAGGTTCTTTTGACGAGTTTTCCCCTAAATCCACGCTTGAATTTGGCAGGCTTGTCGCTACCTCCTCGATAAACATCCTCTCCGCCCAAAAATTACGCGACAAAATGCCGCGAAATCTCTGACCAATGGCTTTTCTCGGTGCTCTCTGTGTCCTCTGTGGTTAAATTTCAGTTTAGTTTTGCTCGTCGCAGCGGATGCCAGTTTTGAAGCGATTGCCCTGGGTTGCCCTAATCCCCTTGCATATCAATCTGATGTTTCGTATCGTATTGACCGGTGACGGCGCAGCGGAATGACATCGCACGATGATCAAGTTCATGATCCTCTTTGAGCAACCGGAAGCGGCTGAGCGCTTCGAAAATGTGTATCAGGATTTCTTGGCGCTCGTTGAACGCATGCCCAATATATTGCGCCGCCAGGTCGTGCATATCACCGGCAGCCCGCAAGGCGCGCCCGAAATCTTCCGCATCCTCGAGCTTTATTTTGAATCGAACGAGGCGCAGACGGAAGCGCTTATGTCGCCAGTCGGGCAAGAAGCGGGCGCCGAGCTGCAGCGCCTGCCTAAAGCTTCCTTCCAATTGCTGTTTGCCGATGTTTACGAAGAAGCGGGCGGCAGCACAAGGCAGCCGGCGGCTGAGCAAGAATCGCTTGCGGCCGATGCGGGCACGGCGGATGATGCTGAAATCGACGCCGACTCGCTCTCTCCATCAAGCGCCGGCTGACATCAAAGCCGCCAGACCAGCGACGAAATCATTCTTGCCGCCGTGCGCCGGGTGCCGCAGTTTGCGACAATCCAGGCGAAAGCCGCGCAGCGTCTGATCAGCGACATTGCCGACGGCGATCACCCGCTCAAACTCCCAATTCGCCAGCAATTGAGCCAGGAATTCGGCGCCCAGCGCGGTTTCGGCAACGCGCGGTTTGCGGTTGCTGGCTGGCTGCCCCGCCCGATGCGGATGAAATGGGCAGGCATTCCATATAAGCGCCAGCGCGCCCAAGCCCGAAAGCGCGCCCCAAACGATCGTCGCCGACTGTTCGCCATAGACGCGCTCGAAGCCGGCATCGGCGACATCGCGGTAACCGGCTTCGCGACCAAACATGTTTAGCGCCGGGGCGCCCTCGAGCAAGACTTTGCGGCTGGTCACCGGCACGCCCGTCAGGCGGCAGCCGCGATAGCCGGGCGCCTCCATCAGCAGCATGGTCCGCGGGCGCCGCGCCGCCATCGCGCGCAGATAGAGCCGCAGATTCGCCTGACGAATGGCGTTGTTCTCATCGCCCGGCGCGTATTGGTTGAAGGCGTCGCCTAGGAGTTGAGCGCCCGACAAATCGCGAATGAGGGCGTCGATCTGGCTGTCATCTGGCGTCTTCATTGATGAATTTCCCCTGTGCGGCCGCGCCTGAAAACCCGCTATCCTCGAGCTTCCGACGGCTGTCACTTTGAGCCAATCAAACGCGAGCCGACTTGGAAATCGACCGTTTCAGCATTATAGTAAGGTGAGAATGGAAAAACCGCAAAGCCACTGCTTGACCAGCAAGTCAGCCGCTAATATCGCCTGCGCCTTGGCGCGTTTTGCGCTGCTCATTTGCCTTTGCTTGGCCGCGGGCTTGGGCGCCGCGCAGGCGTCGCCGCGCGATTATTCGATATCGCCTCCCCGCGTCAATTATACGGCGGATGGCGAATTCGCGGTTGTTTCCTTCTCCGTCAGCAATCAAGGCGGCGACGCCAGCGAGCCCTCGCAGATCATCATCAGCGAATATCAATCCGGGCGCATCGAAACCAGCGAGCAATTGCCGGCGCTGGCGGCTGATCAAAGGCAAGATTTCTCGATTCAACTGCCGCTGGCGAAGCTCTCAGCGGATGGCATCATCTCATTCAAAATCGAAGCTGGCATTGATGAATTCGAGCTGGCGGAAAGCCCGATCGCGCGGGACAATTCGCAGCTGTTCCATATTGATCGAAGCCAGGCTGGCGGCGAAAACAGAGCGGCGGAAACCACAACGGCGGCGGAAGCGGCATTCGACCTGACCATCCCGATCGTCAATATGGGCGTCAATTTCTTCGGGGACGGCATCCAACTCAATGAGCGCCGCTATTCCAGCGCGGAGATGCTGCGCGCGCTTGGCATTCTGGCGCTGGCGCTATTTTGCCTTTGGCTGCTGAGCCTGATATTGCGCCTGATCTTCCGCCGACCGCCGCGATTCGATGCTTGGCAGCCGCCCTATGCCATGAACAATTGGCATGATCCCAACTCAGCCGAGGGGCGCCGCCAAAGCTGGCAGTTCCACGCGCAAAACAGCGCCCTGGACCCGCCCAGCGCGCCGGATCAAGTGACGGTCCTCAAGCGATTGCAGGACAAACGAGGTCTCATACTCGGCAGTTGGCAGATTAGGGCGATGCGCACGGCGCAATATGATGTTTACGGGCGCATCAATCGTACCGAAGTGGTCATGCCAAGCAAGTTGGTCAAGCGGCTCAATCGCGTCCTTCGGCGCGCGCCCGGCTATGCCAACGACGAACTGCGCAAGGCGATGGCGCCAATCGCCAAAAGCCTGTGCAGGCATGCGCTCGGTCCGGTTGAGAAGCAGAATCTGATGTTGCCATTGGCGCTGGACATTCGCTTTGAAGGCGTCGCCGAGAAAATCCGCATTCAGTTTGAGCTGTATCAGCATCACGACCGCGCTTGGCGCCTCATCGATCAGTGGGAGCCGGCGCTCGGCCCGGTCGGCGAATATGTGCCGGAGCACTTCAGCTTTACGCTCAACGGTCAGCTGTCGGGCGAGAGCAATAAAGCGTACAAGGCGCGCCTGCGAGACGATGTGACGCGGTTGCTGGCTCGGCTGTTCCATCATCATGAAGCCGAAGAGAGCGCCGCGCGGGCCAATGATCCGCAGAGCCTGCAGGACTTGCTCAATACCGAAGAAGCGCCCTGGGGCGACGCGCCGCTTGATGATGAGACCGACCCGCGATCAATTCCCGCCAGTTAAGCAACCCTTATCCGAATCAACGAGGAGACAAGACACATGCCCGCAACCATCCCTGACAATCTGAAAGACCTGCTGGAGCGGCCGATTGTGGTCGCCTTCGCCACTAGCAATCCGGATAGCCAGCCGCAAGTCACGCCGGTTTGGGCAAGCCTCGAAGGCGACCAGGTTTGGATCAATTCAGCGGTTGGGCGGCGCAAGGATCGCAACATCCGCGCCAACCCCAAAGTGACCGTGATGATCCTCGATCCAGAGAACGCTTTCCATTGGGCGGAGATCCGCGGCGAGGTTGTCGAATTCGATGAGTCGGACGCGGCGGTGGCGCATATCAACAAGCTCTCGGGCAGCTATGCCGGCAATGACGACTACTACGCGTTTAACCCCGAGGGCAAGGGAAAAGAGCAGCGCGTCATCTACAAGATCAGCCCGACCAAAGTCAACGGGATGTAGAAAGGGCGAGACACTGTCTAGCCCCTACACCCGCCCGGCGCGGCCGGTGTAATCGCGCAAATAGAGGAAGTCATGCCCGATGCTGCGCTTGCTCAGCTTGGCGATATTGGGCATGGTGCGCTTGTAGTGATTGGCTTTGACCCGCTCCCAAATCTGGATGACGAAATCGCGGTCAAAGCCTTCAGCCGCAACTTCCTCGACTGTGTAGCGCTCATCAACCAGCAGGAATAAAACCTGATCGGCTTCGTCGTAGCTGAAGCCGAGTTCAGCTTCGTCCGTCTGCCCCGCCCATAAATCGGCTGAGGGCGGCTTGTTGATGATCGAGCGCGGCGCCGCCAAATGCCGAGCCATCTGGCGCACCTGGAATTTGTACAAGTCCGCTATCGGGTGCAAGGCGACGCCGCTGTCGCCGTAGATCGTGCTGTAACCGAGCAGGAATTCGGTTTTGTTGCTCGTGCCCATGACCAAGCCGCCCCAAGCGACCGACTGATCGTAGAGCGCGATCATGCGCATGCGCGCCATGATATTGCCGCGGCGCAGCGGGCTCATATCGGGGAAGCGCTCGATCAAGGGGTCAGCCATTTCGCTGATTGAGATTGTGAGATGGGGCAGGCTCAGGTCTTCAATCACCGCTTCGGCATCGCTGAGGCTTTCGGCGGAGGATGTGGCGTAGGGCATGCGCAGCGCCAGCACATTTTCCGCGCCCAGCGCCGCCGCCGCCAAATATGCGGAGACCGCCGAGTCGATGCCGCCGGAGAGACCAATCACCGCCCGCGTCATGCCCGCTTTGGTGATGCTGTCGCGGATGAATCCGGTCAAAATGCGGGTCGCGAGATCCGTGTTGATCCTGAGCCGCGGCAATACCGGCTTCATGACGGCGGGCTGTTCAGCGCTTGCGGCAGTCATCGGATCCACCATCGACGGGCTTGAGCGAATAATGGGTAATCTGATGCGGGTAGCTTTCGTTGACCGTCAGCCGCAGCCGCAGCGGCGCGCCGCCCTTCTCGCCCTGCATGATCAACTGGATGCTGTAATCCTGCGCCGCTTCGACTTGAGCCACTTTCAAGCGCCCGTGCAGCCGCCGCGCCGCTTTGAGATCGAGCAAGCGCCGCTCGACCGGATTCTCCATCAGCACGAGATCGTAATAACCGCTGTGCATAAAGCCGCGCAGTTTTCGAAAATCACCCTCATTAAAATAGCGCATCTGGGCGATGAATCGCCGTCCGGCTTTGCTCGCGCCGATCTGTGATTTCAAGTCGCTCATCTTCAACCGAGCTTATCCCGGCCTCGGCGCGCTCGTCAGCTGCCGATCCCGTTTCGCCAGACTGCGCCATATCATAACACAAGCGGGGCAAAATCAAGTATCATTGCCTCTAAACACTCGCTATTGGGCAAGGCGGCGGCATGACCGACAGATTGGCGGAGATTCAGCAAGCGCTGGACAGTTTCCAGCGGGACGAGGCGCGCGCGCTGCTCAAAGAAGAATTAAAAGAGAATCCCAGCGCGGCCGCCTACTACCTGGCGGCGCAAGCGGCGCTCACCGAAGGCGATCGCGTCAACTACTTGCGCCGGGCGCTTGAACTGGATCCCGATTATCAGCTGGCGGCGGCTGAACTGGGCGAGCCCATGCCGAAGGCGAAAGCCGAAGCGAAGCCGGTGGACGAGCCGGCTGAACCAGCGCAAGCCCCGCAGTTGGACCTGCGCCTGGCGACGATCGGCAAGCGCTGGCTGGCTATCGTGATTGACGGCTTCATCGTCGCCATCGCGACTGTCTTGCTGCTCTTCGCCGGTGGGGCGCTGGCGCCGCTGGACGCCGCCATGGCCAGCGCTGACGCGGCAGTTCTGTCCGAGGCATTCGCCAATTTTCAGTCCAATACGCTGACGGTGAATCTGCTGGTCAGCGCCGTCTACAATGTCGCGCTCATGGTCGCTTTCAACGGGCAGACGCTGGGCAAGTTGATCTTGCGCCTGCGTGTTGTCAAGAAGAAGGGCGGTCGCATCACGATATTGGACGCGCTGCTGCGGAACGTCTTCGGGTATATGATCTCGCAGATATTCTTGCTGGGTTATCTCTGGGCGCTATTCGATGCGGAGAAACAGACCTGGCACGATAAGATGGCGGGCACGGTGGTGGTTGAGGAGCGGCGGACGGTCCAGGAATGAGATGGTTGCGGTGCGCAAAGCGTCTGAGTACACTTTCTACACTGTCGATAATGATCTAAGGGGCGGAGTATGGTTAATTCAATACATGCCAAATTCAAGGCAGCGCTTAGCAACAAGGCAAAGGCTAACATTGCTCAACAGCAAATAGGCTTTTACAATCGACAAGATATTACCATCGTCGCGCCTGAAGCTGAGCGCAATGAAGCGGCATTTGTAGTTGGCGTCCTCGGCGGTCTGTTCGGTATCCTAGGGATTTCGTACATATTTAACCATGATGTCCCGCGGGGACTTGCTTGGCTGATTCCAGGAACAGTTTGCTATTGGGCATTCATCCTAATCGTAGCCGCAATCTTGATTAGTGTAGGCGAAGCGCTGATTATAGTAGCGATCATTGTTCATCTTGTCATCATTTGGAATCATGCCAAACAAGGTGCACGCATCAATCCGCATCCTGCGCAAAAGAAAAAACCAAATAGCAAATAAGACTCGCGTAGTGTTTGACAAGAACTTCTGGCACGTTGGTCAGATGCTGCGATCTTCGACGTCTGTTTGGTCCCCATACCGCCGCACTCTCAAATCACACTGCGCCTTGTGCCCCATAAAGCCTTCGAGGTCGCAGAGGCGGCTGCCGTATTCGCCGATGAGCGCGCTCGCTTCTTCCGTGACGCGCTGGTAAGTCACCGTCTTGATGAACTTGCCCACCCATAATCCGCCGGTGTAACGCCCGGCTTTCTTGGTCGGCAGCGTGTGATTGGTGCCGATGATCTTGTCCCCGTAGGCGACATTCGTTTCCGGACCGAGGAAGAGCGCGCCGTAGTTGCTCATATTCTCCAGGAAGTAGTTGGGGTCGCGCGTCAGAATCTGGACGTGTTCGCTGGCGATGTCATCGGCGACCTGCAGCATTTCGTCGTCGGAATCAACCAGGATGACCTCGCCATAATCGCGCCAGGCGACGCCGGCCAGATCCGCCGTCGGCAGGCTTTCCAGTTGGCGGCCGATTTCCGCTTCGATGCTTTCGGCGAGCGCGCGGCTGGTCGTCACCAGCACTGCCGGCGATGTCGGTCCATGCTCTGCCTGCCCCAGCAGATCGACGGCGCACATTTCAGCGTCGGCTGTTTCATCGGCGACAATCAGCACCTCGGTCGGTCCCGCAAGCAGGTCAATGCCGACCAAGCCGAAGAGCTGCCGCTTGGCTTCGGCGACGTAGGCGTTGCCCGGTCCGACGAGCATATCGACCGGCTTCATGCCCAGGGCGCCGTAAGCCATTGAGGCTAGCGCTTGCACGCCGCCAAGGATGTAAATCTCGTCAGCGCCGCCGAAGTGGATGGCGGCGATCGTGGCGGCTGGCAGCTCGCCATTGATCGGCGGCGTACAGGCGATGACTTCCTTGACGCCAGCCGCCTTCGCCGTCACCGTGCTCATATGGGCTGAAGCCACCATCGGATAACGCCCGCCCGGCACATAACAGCCGACGCGATTCACCGGGATGTTCTTATGCCCCAAGACAACGCCGGGCAGGGTTTCCACTTCGACATCCTGCAGCGCCGCCCGCTGCGCCAGCGCGAAGTTGCGGACTTGCTGCTGCGCGAATTTGATATCGGCGATTGCCTGCCCTGGCAGCGTGTCGATCGTTGCTTGTATCTGGTCGCCGCTGAGCTTGAAGCTCGGCGGGTTCCAGCTGTCAAACTTGGTTGAGAGTTCGCGCGCGGCTTCGTCGTTTCGCGCCGCGATATCAGCCAGGATGCCGCGCACGGTCGCCTCGACCTGGGCATCGGCGTCGGCTTTTTGCGCTATCGTTTTGCCGCGTTTGATGTAGCGTATTGCCATCAGGGATCCTTTTGAAGCCAAGCGGGCGTTTCAGCGAAACGCCCCTACAGCCGATACGGGTCGCGAGTGATTCGCGCAACGCCCCCTATTATGGTGGCAAGCACAGGAGTCAAGCCCAGAGTCGTTCGCTGGCGATCCGCGCGCCTTCCGTCAGTGATCCCAGCTTCGCGTAGGCGATATCGGGATGTATCGCGCCGAAGCCGGCGAAGGTGCCGAAGCCGCAGTCAGTGCCGGCGAGGACGCGCTCTTTGCCAACGATGTTCGCGTAGCGTTCAATCCGCTCCGCCACCAGTTGCGGATGCTCGATGAAATTGGTTGTGGTATCCAGCGCGCCCGGGATCAGGATTTTGTCGTCAGGGATGTCCGCCTCAGCCCAGGTCTGCCATTCATGTTGATGGCGCGGGTTGGAGGCTTCAAATTGAATCGCCTGCGGTTTCGCCGAAAGCACGATGTCGACGACGTCGGCGAGGTCGACATCGTGGTGATGCGGTCCTTCATAATTGCCCCAGCAGAGATGCAGGCGCGCCTGCTCCGCCGGTACATTTTCCAGCGCGTAATTCAGCGCTTCGACTTGCGCGCGCGCCGCCTTCAGAAAAGCTGCGGTATCCACATCGCGGAAGAGAATATGCCGCCCCATCGCCAAATCGGGACAATCCACCTGCAGGATCAAGCCGGCTTCGGCGATCTTCTCGTATTCCACCTTCAGCACCTCGGCCAGCGCCCAAAGATATTCCTCTTTAGTTGGGTAGTATTCGTTGGGTTGGAAGCCGGCGACGACGCCCGGCGATGCCGAATTCATGAAAGCTTCAGCCGCGTCCGCCGCTTCCTGCGCCGCCAGCAGATTGGCGATATCCTTCTCCAGCGGCGCCAGGTCTTTTATCGTGATCGCATCCCGCACGACGGGCCGGTGATAGACTGGCGTGCCGCCGGCCTCAGCCAGGCGCTGCTTGTATGCCGGGAAATCGTCCAGATCCTGGGGAGTCGCGCGCGGCACATCGGCGATTTCAAAGCCGGTGAAGCGATGCCGCATATAAGTGACGTAGCTGATCTTGCTCATTTCGCCATCGCTGATGACATCGACGCCGGCATCCACCTGCTTCTGCGCCACCTCGCGCACCGCCCGCCGCATCACGCGGTCGAATTCGGCTTGATCGTAGGCTTCGTCCCGATCCTGCGCGAACAACTGATCGACCACGTATTGCGGCCGCGGCATGCTGCCGACGTGGGTGGTGAGTATGCGTTCCGTGCTGGTTCTCATGGCGGTATTCTTTCTCTAGCGCGGTGGACGAAAATTCTTCAAATCAACCCCGGTCCGATCGCGGAATGTCTTCAATAAGAAGTCGTTCTGCGCAGCCTTCTGCGCTTCATAGTCCGGCGGGTGCACCATCTTGCCGCGTTCGTCGGCTTCGAAACCGTTTGCCGCCGCCGCCGCTTCGATCTGCGGCGACCAGTAGGGATCCTTGCCCTCGAATACCTCATGCGCTTCGAGCACGGCGTAGATCCAGCCGATCTCGTCGCCGGTGTATTCAAAGCTGCGATACATGCCCGGCGGCAGCGAGATCATGTCCCAGGCGTTCAAGACGAATTCGCCTTCGACCTTGTCCGGATCGTCTTCGTTGCCCCAATAAAAGGTCCAGGGTCCAGTGAGCATAAAGAAGGACTCGACATAATCATGCGTATGCCAAGCGGGCCCGCAACCGGGCGGCGCCCAGACCATGCCGATCTGATAGCGATGCGGCTCGGTGATCGCGCGTTGAATGCTGAAATCAGGATTCTCCGATGCGGTATCGCCGATGACGGCATAATTCATGCGCATGTGGCGCGGCAGCATGCTGTCAATGAACATAATGGGGATGCCTTTGCCCTTGAGCTCTTCAAAGCGCATCACGCGCGCCGCCATACTTTCCTGCGTTTGCTTTGGATGCTCCATCGTGGAAACTGTCTCCGGGAAAACTGTCATCTATTCATTGTCAGCAGGAAGCCTAATCAAGAAGTCATGCGCTGTCAATTAGCGACCAGGCAAATTGGCGCGCGCAGAATGGGATGGGACTGTCGCCTAATCGCGCAACGCAGCAAGCGATCTATTCAGCGCCGCCATGCTTGCGGGCGATCAGCAGCGTAGAAAAACTGAATAACCAGGGCGTCAAGCGCTTCAGTACCGACCCAACGCTTTCCGCCAAATGATTCGTCCGATAATAACCCGGCGCGCGGAATAAAGCGCCTAAACCCCAGAGCGTAAAGGCGTGGCTCATCGGCTCGACGCGCAAGACGCTGAAACCAGCTTGCGCAACCGCCTCGGTCAACTGGCTGCGCGTGTAGGCGCTTTCATAAAAATCGTCATCAGTGAGGCTGCCCCCGCCGCTAAGCCCGCGCTTCAGCTGTACCGCTCGATAAACGATGTTGGGATAAGGAATCGTCAGCACCAGCAGGCCGCCGGGCTTGATGACGCGGCAGGCTTCCCGCAGCGCCGGCAGCATCCCATGTTCGAAATGTTCCAGCACGCCGAAGGACAAATAGCTGCCGAAGCAGTTATCGCGATAGGGCAGATGATGAACATCGCCTGCGGCCAGCGGCAAATCTGGATCGTGCCGGCGCGAAACCAGCAAGGCGTTGATGGCGTAATCCAAGCCCTGCACACGATAGCCCAAGCCTCGCAGCGCGATGACAACCGCGCTCAAACCGCTGCCGGCTTCGAGATGCGCATCGTCCTTGGAGAGGTAAGGCAAATAGGCGCGGATCGTCTCTTGCGCCCGCTCGTATTGCACGGCCTCAAGCTCCACCTTAATCGACGCCTCATCCCAAATATTTTCCCAGGAATGGCGCGTGCTGGCATAGCGGTCTTTATGTTCTGCCATGTGAGATTGATTACCTGCAGGTTTCTTTCCGAGTGCAATCCTCGCCGCGGCTCAACTAGATGGCGCTCGTATCGACATCCCAAATCAACATACATTCGCCCACGAGCATCAACGAAACCGCTAGCAAAATCGTGCCGGATTCACCCGCCCGCTCTCGCGCCAGAGCGAGCGCGCTTGGCAGCTTCTCAGTATAAGACAAATCCGAAGAGACGGCGCGCGCGGCGGCGATGGCATCCTCCCGCGCTGGGAAGCGCGTGCTCGGATTGATGTCGGTCTCGGTGATGATCAGCGATTGGCTGACACGCGCCATCGCGCCATACACGCCGGGGTAATCACGGTCGCGCGGGACGCCGACGATGCTGATCACCGGCTGCCGCAGGCGCAGGCGCACACTCTCGATGAAAGATTCTGCCGACGCCACCGTGATCGCGCCATCGACGAATATCGCCGGATTGTTTTGCAAACGCTGCACCCGCCCCAACCACCGTAAGCCCGCCAGTCCACGCTCAATCCGATCAGCAAAAGCCGGCGAATCGGGCGCGCCGCCCAAATAGCGCTGAAACAGTTCCACCGCCCTTATCGCGAGGGTGGCGTTAGCGATCTGATACCGACCGAGCAGGGGCAGAAATAGCGCGCCATAAGGCGGCAAATCGATCACTTGCCCGCCGGGCCGATCGGCGATGCGCCGCGCCAGCTCTGCGTCTGAAAGGCAGTGTAAGTTCGCGCGCCTCGTTTTGGCTTCCGCTTTTAATTCGTCCAGCGCCGCTTGCGCCTGCGGCAGCGTCACAACATCGCAGCCATCCTTGATGATGCCCGCCTTGTGCCAGGCAATTCGGCGAAGGCTGCCGCCGAGCAGCGCCTTGTGCTCGAGCATGACAGGCGCGAAGACAGCCAGCCGGTTGGGCACAACGGAGACATCATCAAAGCGCCCGCCGCGCCCAACTTCCAGCACCGCCGCCTGGACATTGCGCTCGTCAAAGTGGCGCAGCGCGATCGCCAGAAATATCCCTTGCGGGCTGAGGTATTGCGCAGCGGACAGTTCTCCCGTAATACTATCAATCGCCGGCTGCAGCGCGCGCAGAATCCGCAGAAAATCACTCGTCGGGATCATCCGCCCGTCCACTCGAATTCGTTCATTCCAGTGGACGAGGTGCGGGCTGGTAATGACGCCGACCCGATGCCCCAGCGAAGCGAGCAGCTTTGCCATGATGGCAGTAACCGAGCCCTTGCCGCGGCTGCCGGTGACGACCGCGTATGCGCGCTCTCCGTCCAGCAGCTTCGCCCGCTCTAGCAATTCGCGCGTCAGCGAGACATCGCGTGTATACTCATCAAGACCGCGCGGCGCCCCGTCAAGACGGCGACGCGTCTTAAAGATGTAGTGAATGGCTGCGTCCATCGAATCGATCATCAGCCGGCTCTTGTCTCTTGCCGCTGCCATAATCATAGCGAATGAAGCTCATCCTCCCTAGCCCGCCATCCACGACGCGGACCCGATGCGAAAAGCCCAGCCCGCCCTATTTTCACGCGAGCGCGTCGGCTGGCCGCCCCGGCGCGCCTTGATGACCAGCCCAAGCGCCATGCCTGAAACCGCCAGCCTCTCGGGGAGCGATGCCAGACGCGCCGCCCGCAATATCAGCGCTTTGATGGTCGCCAGCGTCGTCAGCAAAGGCGCGCTATACATCTGGCAACTGGTGCTTTCGCCCTGGCTTGGCCCCAGCGAATACGGGATCTACGGCACGGTTGGCGGTCTGATGGCGAACGCGGCGACCGTCGCCAGTTTCGGCATGGGCTTAATCGTCATTCGCGATGTCGCGCGCGACCCCAGCAAAGCCGGCAAGTACTGGTCGGCAATGCTCTTCATCCAAACGTTATTGGCGCTCTTCGCCTATGTCGCGATGAATGGCGTCGCCCTAGGCTACAGCGAAACCGTGCGCGCATTCGCCGCCCTCGCCGGGATCAACCTCTTCATCGATCTCTTCGGCAATATGAGCCATGACCTGCTGCTGGCGCGGGAAGACATGGTTAAGACTTCGCTGGTCGAGATCGTCCATATTTTTTTCCGCATTGCGCTCGCACTGCTGGCTTTGAGCGCCGGCTGGGGGCTGCTCGGCGTTTACGGCGCCGCGATTGTATCCGGTCTGGCGCGGTCAATCGTGCTTGTCGCCTTCAACCTTCGCGCGGGCTTGCGGCCCGAATTCCCGCTCGACCGCAATATCGCCCGTCCCTTGATCATCAACAGCGCGCCAGTAGCGCTGTCCGCGTTTCTGACGTTGGCTTATCAACATTCCGACAAGCTGCTGACGACCGGGATTCTCGGCGAAAGGGTGACCGGTTACCTGACGGCGGCTTTTGTCATCAACTTCGGGGTGATTGAGTTGTTCAGCGTAACCGTTTTTGTGGCGGCTTATCCGCTGCTCGCGCGCTACTACGATGACGGGACGAATCCCTTCTTCGGCAATATGCTGGGAAAACTCGCGCGTTATACCTTGATCATCGGCATCCCGCTGGCGCTGAGCATCAGCATCCTCGCGGACAGAATCATGACGCCTTTGCTCGGCGAAGCATTCGCGCCATCGGCTGGCATCTTGCGCCTGTTGATCTGGTATACCGCATTGACCATGTTGGGCAACGTCTTCAGCATGGGCTTGCTGATACAGAATCAGCAGCGGCGTCTCCTTGTCATACGCGGCGCGGGCTTGAGCCTGAACGTGACGCTGACCGCGATTCTGCTGCTCAATTGGGAGGACCCGCGCGGCGCCGTCATCGCCTCGATCGTCGGCGAGATTATAGTGCTAAGCCTGCTGCTAAAGGGCTTTCGCGCCATCGGCTGGACCGGGCGCAGCCTCGCCTCTTGCGCACTCAAGCTGCTTATCATCGCGGGACCAACCGCGCTGGTTTTGCTTGCGCTGCGCGAACAATTCATCCTGATTCCCGCGCTTGGCGGCTGTGCCGTTTACCTTGCAGGTTTGGTGCTGGCGCGGGTATTGAGGGCGGATGATTGGGATTTGATCTATCGGCTGGCAGTTTCGGCGCCCGGCGGCGGATTCCTGGCGCGTTTTTGGCAGCGGGATGTTGAATTGACTTGGTGACGAGCCGATGCGCATCCTCCATTTGACGCCCTATTACGCTCCTGCCTATGCCTTCGGCGGCGTTGTGCGGTCGGTCGAGGGGATGGCGACTGCTTTGGCGCAACGGGGGCATGATGTGACCGTGCTGACGACCGATGCCTTTGATCATCAGTGGCGCGGCGCCGGCGCTCAGGACGAGTTCATCGACGGCGCGCGCGTCTTGCGGCGCCCCAACGCCCTGCCTTGGCTGCGCGGGCGCTTGAACTTGTCGACCCCGCGCAGCATGAAAAAGACGGCGGAAGCGATTCTGCCCACCATCGATGTGCTGCACGTCCACGAATTCCGCACGGTTGAGAATCTGCTGGTGACGCCGGCCGCGCTGTCGGCAGAGGCGCCAATCGCGCTCTCGCCGCATGGCACGCTGAACCTGACGACCGGCCGCGGAAGCGTCAAAAGCGCCTGGGATCGGCTGTTCAGCCCCGGCATCGCCTCGCGGGTTGGTCACATTATCGCGCTGACTGAAGCGGAACGCGCAGAAGCCGAGACGCTGTGGCGGCGCTTCGGGGCTCGGCAGCGCCCAATCGGTTTCAGCGTCATCCCCAATGGCGTGGATCTGGGAGACTTCGACCGCCCCGCGCTGGCACGGGATTTCCGCGCGCGCTACCGCCTAGGCGAAGCGCCGACTGTCCTCTTCATGGGACGCTTGCAAGCGCGCAAGGGCGTCGATGTGCTCATTGACGCCTTCAATGCGGCTGACCAAGAGGACGCCCGTCTGCTCATCGTCGGACCCGACGAGGGTCTGCTGCCGGCATTAAAAGCGCTGGCTGGCGGAGACAGGCGCATCGTTTTCACCGGCTACCTGAACGGCGAGGCGCGGCTGGGCGCGCTGGCGGCGAGCGATATCTTCGCCCTGCCGGCCACAGGAGAGGGACAGCCCATGGCGGCGCTGGAGGCGATGGCGGCTGGCTTGCCACTCGTGATGTCGCCCGGCTGCAATATCGACGAGGTTGCGGTTCACGGCGCCGGCTATGTGGTTGAAGCGACGGCAGCAGCCTTCGCCGATAAGCTGAAGCTGCTGTTGAGCGATCAAGCTTTGCGCCGCGAGATGGGTGAGCGCGCGCGGCGGCTCGCTGAAGAGCGCTTCGCGTGGGCTGGCATTGCTGAAAGGCTGGAGCGAGTTTACGCCAGTCTCGCTTAAGTTGCCCGTTAAGGCGGTGCTTGCGGGACAATCTCCGTATACTCTCTGACGCTACATGATAGAATTGTAGTTGGGAGCGAGGGGGCACAGAATGATTGGCACCGGGCTGAAACAAGCGAGGATTCGAAAAGGCTGGACTTTGAAGCGGCTCGCTGACAAGGTTAGCAAGCATGGCATTCAGATTAATTCTCGCACCATTTCCGAGTACGAGAAAGGTACAAAGTTTCCTTCGGCTTCGTTTCTGCTTCTGGCCGCCAGCGCATTGAATGTGCACAGCACATATTTTATGCACGTTCCTGACATTACGATAAGATGGCGAGCATTCCGCAAAAGGAGCGGATTCGGGACACGACGTCAGGACGAGATCAAACAGTACGCCACAGATCTCACCGAACTCTATTTGGAGTTGAAGTCACTATTGCATCCCGCCGACGAAATTGATTTTCCTGAAACCATTTCAGTAACAAGTACTGAGGAAGCAGAATGTGCGGCCCGTGCACTGCGGAAGAAATGGGATATTGGAGATGGCCCTCTACATAATTTGACGCGCACGGTTGAGGAACGCGGTGCAGTTGTTATTGCCAAGAATAACACGAGCGAGAAGTTCGATGGACTGTCCGGTTGGTGTGGCGAGTACCCCGTGATAGTTATAAACAGAAACATGAGCATCGACCGGCAGCGTTTTACCGCGGCCCATGAAATTGGGCATCTTGTAATGGACACATCCGCAGTCGAACAAATAGAAGAGAACCTTGCGCATCGCTTTGCCGCGTCGTTTTTGGTGCCGGCTGAAGACGCTAGAAGCGCATTGGGCGATTCAGTTTGCCGGCTTGATTGGAATGCTATAAAAGTGCTTAAGCAACAATACGGTTTGAGCATGTCTGCATGGGTTCGACGCGCCTACGATTTAGACATCATTAGTAAATCAAGCTTTATAGCACACAACCGCGACCTCCGAGGGCGCGGCTGGTATGCTAAAGAACCAGGTCAATATGATGGTGACGAAGAACCGATGCAACTGCAAAGAATGGCTCAACGCGCACTTGCGGAAAATCTGATGAGTGTACATAGACTGTCGTATTCAGATGCAGACTTTTTGGCTCCCGACGATGAACCACTACTGACAGGAGAATTCCCGTCCGCAACTGAGTTGATTCAAATGGACGAGGCTAAACGCGAAGAATGGATGACACGTATGTTTGACCTGGCAGACGGCATGGAATTTGAAGTGTTTGAAGCATTCGGAGAGGAAGAATTCTAAACATGCCGCCTGTCAACCCATCAAAAGGAGAAGTCTGGACAATCAGATTTGACCCTGCGACCGGAGCTGAGATAAATAAGATTCGCCCTGCTCTTGTTATGAATATAGCAAAAGCCGGGCGATTGCCGTTGCGAATGGTTGTACCTATAACGACTGGAAACGCCGGCTTCAGAAATCTGTTTTGGATGGTTGAGATTTGTGCAGATTCTAGTAACGGACTGTGCCATACCTCTTTCGCAGACACATTTCAGTTCAAGTCAGTATCGGTGGACCGGTTCATTACACAATTGGGAGAAATTACGTCGCAAGATTTGCTACACGAGATTGCATCAGCGATAGCGCTTTGTATCGGATATACACTGCCTAGCCGTTAGTTAGGCTAGGTTCTGTTGACATTCTATCGTAACCAGATAAGAGCGCCGACAAAGTGGAGAAAACCGAGATACGAAGTATCCAGTTTCTCATATCGGGAAAAGACCCGGCGGAAATGCTTGAGCTTATTGATGAAACATTCCAC
>JAJEGA010000051.1 GCA_022820125.1 Anaerolineae bacterium
CACAGAAGTAGAACAAAGTAAGTAATGCAACAAAATAAAGGAACGTCGTAGGGGCGACTCTTGAGTCGCCCACATGTACAATGACGACATAGTGGGCGAGACAAGTCTCGCCCCTACAGATCTCGAATCAGATTAGCATCGCCCTTTTTCGCATGACTTTCTTGGAATTACTGAGGCAGGCAAGCAAAGGCTCGCCCCTACACCGGTTGGTCGGCGGGCGGGATATCAGCGATGAGGGGATTGTTTTGGTCGCGTTGGGAAAGCGCGGGATCGGCGACGCCCCAGTCGATGGCTGCGCCCGGATCGTCCCAGGCGATGCCAAATTCATCGGCGCCGCCGTCATAATAGTTGTTGACGATATACAGGAGCGTGCAATCGGTCAAAGCGGCGAAGCCATGGGCGACGCCTTCGGGAATGAAGAGACCGAGCAGTTTGTCCTCGCCCATATCGAGCGAGGCGGAACGCAAGTATGTGGGCGATGAGCGCCGCAGATCAACCAAGCCGACGCGGATGCGACCGCGGGTGGCGAGCCAGTAATCAACTTGCTTGAAGTGATAATGCAAGCCGCGCAAGACGCCGGCGGCGCTGTCGCTGCGGTTGCTCTGCAGGCGATCCCAGTTGACACCCGGAAACCACTCGATGCGGAAGGTCTCCATGAAGCGGCCGCGGTCGTCGCCAATGGCTTGCAGTGGCACGGTCTGGACGCCGCGGATGGGCTCAAATGGCTGGGCGGGGGAGATGGTCATGCGAATTCCTCTGTGCTCAGCGCCAAGCCTGGATTGTAAAGCCCGAACCCACGCATCGCCAGTGCGCGTATAGGTCACGCATCCAAAACCCGATACGCAAAGCGCAGCAACATTTCCTTCTTGTCAACCAACTCCTCGTTATCGAGCGAGCCGTGCCCGGCATCAAACCAGTGGACTTCGATGGACTTGCCCAGCGCCTTCAGCCGCCGCTCATAAACGCGCATTTGACGCGCCGGGCAGCGGGTGTCGTTCTCGCCTTGCAGCACGAGGATTGGCGCCTGTATGTTCTCGGCGTAGGTGATGGGCGAGGACTTGCGGTGGGCTTCGGGCTTTTCATCGGGGCTGCCGCCGAACATGCTGCGCTGGTAGCCGCGCAGGGTCTCGGCTTGATCTTCGTACATCAGCGTCCAATCGGCGATGGCGACCTCAGCCATGCCGCCCGCCCACAGATCCGGCTTCATGCCCAGCGCTAGCAGCGTCAGGTAGCCGCCATAGGAAACGCCGGTCTTTAGGATGGCGTCGCTTTTGGCGATGCCCTTGTCGATCAGCCAGCGAACGCCGGCGGCGATATCTTCGACTTCGAGCGCGCCCAGCTTGCCATCAATGGCGTGTTGGAAGTCATAGCCAAAGGTGGTTGAGCCATGATAATTCAGGCTGAAGAAGGCGAAGCCGTGATCGAGCCAAACTTGCGCATCGGGCGCCCAGCGGTTGACCATGACCGCGGTGGGCCCGCCGTGGGTATGGACGATGGTGGGGAAGGGTCCGGCGCCGGGCGGCGTCGCCAGCCAGGCTTGAATCCGCGCGCCATTCGTCGACTGGTAGCTGACCGAGCGCCAGGCAGTCCCCGCGGGAACGGCGACGCCGAGGTCAATGACATCGTGCTTGATGGCGCCAGTTTCACCATCCAGCTCCACAAGGCGCGGCGGCGCGGAGGAATGATCGAAGTGAATTTCGATCCCGCCATCAGGCAGAAATCCGCTGCCCCTATACGGCACGCCATCCGGCAGGTTCAGCCGTCGCAGTCGATCTTCGGCGATTGCGTAAGTGTAGAGCGAGTGCATCGCCCCGCTGATCTGATGCAATAGCAGGCGGCCGCCATCGGGCGACCAATTCCAGAACTTGACATCGCCTTGAAATTGCGCCGATTGGATGTCGTGGCGCTCGCCGCTGCGCGGATTCCAGATGAATGGGCGATGATAGCCGCCCGCGCTCGACGAGCCGGCGAAGCGCATGTCAGCCGGCGCCGGGCTGAACGCGCCGGGAATGATGCCGCTGCCAGCGCCATCCCAGAGTTCGGCGATGTGCGCCCCGCTGCTTAGATCATAGGCTTCCAAGGCGTATTCGGCGCTGCCGGTCTTCTCGCTCGTGGCGATGACGGCGATCTCGGCATCCTGCGAAAGCAAAGGACCGTAGGACAGCGTCCCTTTGGTGATTGCGAATTGAGGCGTCTCTCGCGCAGACAAGTCGTAGACGTAGAAGTGGAAGCCGTTTTCATCGGCGGCGAAGAAACCAAGGGCGCGCCCGCTGGCGCATTCCGCCAGGAAGTGCGAGGCGTATTCGGGCAGGTCCGGCGTGATGTTTTCGACCGCGCCGCCATCGAAGGGGACGCTCGCATAATGGCCGATTTCGTTGCCGCGCCGGTCGCGCAGATAATAGATGGTTTCGCCGTCAGCCGAAATGGCGCCACCGCGGACGCCGGCGGGATCGTCGGTGATTTGCGTCAATTCGCCGGTTTCGGTATTCCAGGCGTAGAGTTGAATGACGCCGCTCTTATTGCTGACTGCCAAGCCACGAGCGGGATTCTGCGACGCGCGGCTGGTCTCCGAGATATAGGGCGCGCGCAGCCGCTGTTTCCAGGGGGCGTCGGCTTCTACGTTGAGCGCTTGCAACACGGAAGATGCCTTTCGCTGAGATTCGGGCGCTGGCTATAATAGGCGAGCATCAAGGTCGGTGCAATAGGTGGCGCGCCGCTCATCGGAGGCCCCCCAACGCAGCCTAGACCAACTGACAATGCTCAATCATAATATGGCAAACCGGGACCGGGGAGGTCAGCGATGGCGATTGCGGTCATGATCGTGATTATTCTCTTGAACTTTGCGCTGCTGTTGGCGGTGATGCGGGTGGGAACGATGGAGGAGCATCACGACGAGATTGCCGCTGAGGATTCAGCCGCCGTCTTGGCTTGGCGGGCGCGTTTGGCTGCGCGCGCCGGCGCCGCTGAGTCCCCCGCCGTTGAAGAGAGCGACGCCTAGCTTGCCGCAGCGTTAACAGGGCGCCGCTTAAGTCATGCGGATTGGGCTGCTATCACCGGACTTAAGCGCGGACAATGGCTGGGCTGCCTATAGCCTGAACTTGATTCGGCAGCTGCGCGCGCGCGGCATCGATACGGCGGTTGTTTGCGCAAAGAACAGCCCGGAAGTCGAATTCCCAGTTCATCGCCTGCTCCCCACAGTCACCCCCCCAGAACGACATACCTTCATCAAGACGATGGCGCTGATCCCGCGCCTAAAGCCTGTGCTGGGCGATTGCGCTGTCCTGCACGCGACGATCGAACCCTACGCGATTCTGGCGGCGGCGGTGGCGGGCGGGCGTCCGCTGTTCGTGACGGCGCACGGCAGCTATGTCAATCTGCCGCGGATGCGCCCATTCCCGGTGGGCAATTTGTATCGGCGGGCGCTGGAACGAGCGGAGCTCATTTGTGTCAGCCGGTATACGGCGCAAGTGGCGCGGGAGCTTATGCCAGGCGCGCGCGCGCAGGTCATCAACAACGGCGTTGATGTCGCGCCCTTCCTCGAGCCGCCGCTGCCAGTGCGGAAGCGCGGTCCGACTGTCGTCACCGCCGGTGGCGTCAAACCGCGGAAAGGCACGCTGCAGCTGGTGGAAGCGATCGCGGTCGTTCGCGAACGGCTGCCGCAGGCGCAGTGCCTCATCATGGGCAGCGCCAATCGAGGCAGCGCCTACACAGCCAGCGTAGAACGGCGGATAGACGAGCTGGGGCTGCGTGACAATGTGCGGATGATGGGCTTCGTCCAAGACGAGCTTCTGCGCGCCTGGCTGGCGGCGGCTGATGTCTTCGCCTTGCCGGCGATGAATGACGGCTTGTGGTTCGAGGGCTTTGGCTTGGTGCTGGTTGAAGCGGGCGCGGCTGGCACAGCGGTGGTGGGCACGGACGGATGCGGCGTCGCTGACGCCATCGCGCATGGCGAAACGGGCTTGATTGTATCGCAAGCCAATGTGGCTGAAGAATTGCCACGCGCGCTGCTGGAAATCTTGGAGCATCCGGCGCGGGCGGCTGCGATGGGCGCGGCTGGCATGCGGCGGGCGCAATCGCAGACCTGGGCGTCGGTGGCTGAGCAGGTGATCAAATTGTATCGGCGGACGCTGCAGTAATTTGAGTCTCGCAGGTTGACTTTACTCGTGGTCCGGCATTATGAAGCCATTATCAGCGAATATTTGGAATACGCCGTTCATCTGCTGTTCCAGGACTCCTATCCGCTTGCCATTGCTATCAACTTTGTCCTCAATGCGCTTAAGCGTGGGTGACAATGCGTTAACTACTGCTTGGGCAATACGCCTCTCATCAGACGATAACCTCGGACCGCGTAGGGGATTATTATCATGATCCGGGACACTAGCCATTCCATTACCGCCGTCCACTAAATACTGTGCAATGACGCTGGCATGATAGCTTACATTTACTGGAAACGCAAAGTCAATACCTCTGCCGACGGTACTGTTTTGATAGATGACGCACAAGGACGAAGCATACAGCGAGCGCGTTACAGCTTTTCTTCACCAGCGAATTCACCGCCAAAACCGAGACTTCGCAGCGGCCGAATACATGACACATTAGCTGCTTGAACAGACAAAATATCTGCCTCTCTATCGTCAAGGCAATCCGGCTGCGTCTGCTCTGAATCAAGGCGCTTTCCTGCCATCGGCGTAAATGAAGAAATTGTCGGTCATTTGCACCGCAATCTCGAAGCCATGGGCGCGGATAATCTCCGTCAACTCGGCGGGATCGTAATAGATTTTGACGATGTCGAACTGGCGGCCATCGCTCAGTTCGCGCCGCTGCAACTCGCCGCCGAGATTTTCCGTGCCGGTATGGCGCCTGGAAGCATCAACCGCGCGCGAATCGATGATGAATAAGCGGCCCCCCGGCTTTAGCGCGGCATGAACCATGTTGAGAAAAGCCGAGAGCTTGTCCGCCGGCACATGAGACAGCCAGAAGCCAAAGAAGACCATGTCGTATTGACGCGCTGGCTGGTAGGCAAAGAGATCAGCCAGCTGATATTCAACCTTGTCCGAAGCCAGCTTGGCGCGGTTGATGTCGATCATCTCGGGCGAGGCGTCAAGGGCGGTGACGCGCGCGCCGATATGAATCAGCTCCGCGGTCCAGATGCCGGTGCCGGGCGCCAGCTCGAGGATGCGAGCGTGATCCGCGGCGCTATGCAGCTGATCGCGAATCCGCTGGACTTCGAGCTGCCACTGGCGCGTGTGCGCCTCGCCAAGATCATAGCGCCCCCGGCGGTAGAACCAGTCGTCATATTCGGGCGCGCGGGCGCGATAGTAGTCGATCTGGTTTTGGAGCAGACTTGACATTGGTTTCCCCGATTTTTCAACGGGCGACCTAATAGGTCGCCCCTACGATGGTAGATAGGGATCGCGCGGCGACAAGCCATCAGGATCGTTTAGCTCGGCCTCGGGCGGCGCGGGCACATGCCCCTGCAGCAGCGGGTCGTCGGTATTGCGCATCCAGCGGTCGAGGCGGGCGCGCATATCGCTCAGCACCTCGGCTTGCGCGGCGCTGCCCACGAGGTTGACGCGCTCCATCGGATCAAGCCAAGTGTCGTAAAGGCGCTCGGGCGCGATATCGCTCTCGGCATAGCCCGCCTCCAGCCATTCGCTCTTGGTATGCCCATCGTCGATATTCGAGAGCACCGGCGATCGGCGTCCGTCGAAGCGGCGAATGTACTTGTAGCGCTCAGTGCGTACCGCGCGTTTGGGTTCGTAAGCGGCATGATAGCTGACTTCAGCGAAGAGTTCCTCGCGGATGGCATCCCGCTCGCCCGTTAGCAGCGGCAGCATCGAGCGCCCCTGAAGCCAGTCCGGCTCGTCGATATCGAGCAGGTCGCAGAGGGTCGGGAAGATGTCAATATGGCTGACCATGCCATCAATGACGCGCCCGCCGCTAAATGGCGCCGGACCAGTCATAATGAGGGCGACGCCGATGCCGTGATCGGTCAGGTTGCATTTCATATCGGGGAAAGCCAGCCCATGATCGGTGGTGTAAATGACCAGCGTATTCTCGCGCAGTCCGGCGTCGTCAAGCGCCTGCAGCACGTGGCCAATCTTCTCATCCAGGATCTGCGCCATCGCGATGTAATTCGCCATGTCCTGTCGTGTGCCCGGCGTATCGGGGAAGAGCGCGGGCGGCTGCGCATAATTAGGATTGACCGCGTGCTCGGTCGGGAATTCGCGGTGAGTTTCGAAGAAGCCGACGCTCAGCCAGAACGGCGCTTGCGGCTGCGACCGTAAGAAATCGGCGGCGGCGATATGCGTTTGCGATCGGTCTTCGGTTAAGACTTTGTCGTAGCCGACATCGTCCGCGCCGCCGTGGTATCGCCTGCCGGAAAGATGCTGGATGCCAGCCAGCGCGGAGCTGTATCCGGCGCCCTTCAGCGTGTGGATGATGTGCTGATTGAAGTCGCGCAGGCGGAAGTGGCGATTGGCCAAGCCTAACATGCCGGCGCTGTGAGGCGATTGCCCCGTGAGCAAGGCGGCGCGGCTGGGCGAGCAAGTCGGCGCGGCGCAATAAGCGCGGCGGAAGAGGACGCCCCGCTCAGCCAGCCGCTGCAAGTTGGGCGTGGGGATGGCGTGCCCATAGGGACCGATGTAGCGCCCGGTGTCGTGCGAATGGATATACAGAATGTTTGGTTTGCTCATGAGCGCGCTCCCTTGCGTTACGTCGCCAACAAGGACAAAATCAAAACTTGTAGGGATGATTATGTGAGTCGCCCACTGATTCTCCGGTGGGAGATTCAAAGGGGGGTCAAACCCTACATCCACGCCTCCACACCCTGAAAAGGCATGTGTACGGCGGAGTCGTAAAGCGGGCGCTCGGCGTATGCGTTGCTGTTGCCGGCATCGGGATTCCCGCGCACGAGGATGGACGGGTGGTTGCCGCGTTTGACCCGGGTCGAAGTCGGGATGTAGCGCAGCGTGAGCCCGATGCGCCATCTGTCCGAGGTATTCGGCTCGGAGCTGTGGATGATGCGCGGATTGTGGACGGAGACATCGCCGGCGTTCAGCTCGAGATCAACAACGTGGGAGTCGTCAATCTGCGAGGGATGAATGCCCGATTCCAGCACATTCTTGCCATCTTTGACATCGATCATCTCGCGGCGGGATAACAAGCGATTGTTCTGCGTGCCGGGCAAGAGGCGCATGCAGCCGTTCTCGCGCGTGGACTCGGTGGCGGCCAGCCAGATGGTGGTCACTTCCATCGGCTCCAGCGGCCAATAGCTGCCGTCTTGATGCCAGAGCACCTTCTGCCCATGACGCGGTGGCTTGGCGATATAATGCGCCGCCCACATGGCGATATTGGGACCAAGAAACTGCTCGACGATATCCACCAGCCGGTCGTCGCTGACGAGCCGGTGCATGAAGGGATCAGTCACCAGCATGTTGTGGCCGAACTTTTCCGGGCGGATGTCGGGATGGCGCTCCGCCAGCCAATGCACATGCTCAGCCGTTTCGCGGGCGAGCTCGGCGTCCACGGCATTGCGGACGATGACATAGCCCTTCTCGTCATATTCCTGCTGTAGCGCGGTGGTCATGCATCACCCTCCGACTTATGGAACAAAAATTGTGGGGCTACCGAACCGCTGTGTCCACGCGCGGCATTGGGTCGCCCGCTCAAGCGCAATCTGTAGCAATAACTCAATCGATTTCGACGTCTTCCTTCTGCTTGCGCGGGGGATGCTGCGCTTTGAGCTCAACCGTGATGCCGCCGAAGATGGGCGCGCAAACGTTGTAGATGGAGACCGTGAGCGCGGTGGAGATGCCGCCAGCCATAGCCGCCCACAAGGCGATTTGCGCCAGGATGGGACCCAGCACATCCAGCGGAATCTCGACATCGAGGAAGTTGAAGATGGCGTTTAGCAGCACGAGCAGGACGATGGGCAGGACGGCGGCGGCGGCCGAGACGACCGCGGCGATCTTGACGGCGGATACGAAGCCGATGCGTTTGAGGGTGTAGGTCATGATAGTTTTCTCCAAGACGACTGTCTTTTCGAAGGAGACTCGTAGTTAATTTCGTAGTTAATGTGTGTTATCGGAAAAAATATAAAATTCAACCTATTATCTGATATATCCATATAGACTTGAACAAGAATATACAGTGCAATAGAAACAAATGTAACCGTAAATAATAGTTTAAGTTTGGTTTTCATCTTGTATTCCTTTTTCTAAGGTGCGGATGTTGTAAAGATGCTTGGCCATGCTGGAGAATATCAAGTCAATTTGCTCATTACTTGTATCTGCTGATATGTGAATTTGCACATCTATATGTAGTGGTATATTAGGTTCATTATGAACTCCTTGTATATTATGATTTGCCAATGTGTCGCTACTCTCCGGCTTACCGCCGGAAGCACGGTCGCTCGTATTCTCAACTTTACTGAAATCCGCAAATGAGCAAAGAGCCTTGAATGTATTAACAGTACTTGAAACCACCTGATCTCCGGCAGTGGTTTTCCCCTTAAAGTAATTCTTGAGTTCATCATCCGTACGCAATTGGGCATCTGGATACATCTTGAAGAGATCCGAGTAGCCTGACCATAAACACTCTGCCATTACACGCTGTGATTGAGAGTTATCACGATATGCAAGCCATCTTTGAGTTGGTCTATTGCCCTCGATGAAACCGATGAATCTTAAGATCCGAATTATGGGCCGGTGGTTAGTCGAGCCAAAGCCGACAGTCGGTAACCACTTAGTGGTTACTGACTCAGGCACACCCCAATCGGGTATCTTGCTTACAAACTCCCGCAGCCTGCCGACTGTATTGATATACGGATATTCGCCCATTTCAAAAACCTCCTTGACACCTATTGACAATGTTCATAATACACTACGAGTAATCGCGTGTCAATAGGAGTTTTCAGATTTAGAGGAATTCAGGGATAGAATGAAAATCAATTGCCTTCGAGAATCTGCTCCGCCCTATCGAGGTTGCCGACGCTGTAGTATTTCGCGTCGGGATGGTGGGTGAAGAGGGCGGCGGTGCTCTGCTCGGGCAGCCACTGCCAGGACTCGGTCAGGGACATGCCCAATTCGCTCTCCAACTGCGGCAGCAAGCGCAGCACGATTTCGTGGTCGGCCAATTCCGGGCAGGCGGGGTAGCCCCAGCTGTAGCGTTTGCCGCGCGCCGCTGGAATGCCAAGCTGCCCCTGCACAATATGCGTGAGATAATTCGCCGTCGCTTCCGCCGCTTGCACCGCCAAGCCGTGGAAGAAGTAGGCTTCGCTGTAGGCGTCCGCGGCTTGCAATCGGTCGAATTCTTCGGTGGCGCAATGCCCGACCGTCACCGTCTGCAGGACCATGACATCCGTGCCGCCGTACTCCAGGCTGGCGAAATAATCGCTGATGCACAGGTACTCGCCATCGGGCTGTCGCGGGAAGCTGAAGCGGGCGCCTTCGACCTTTAGCCCGTCGGCAGCGTAACTTTCGGGGTCCCAGACGATCAAATCATCGCCATCGCTGTTGACGGGAAGATAGGCATAAACCGCTTGCGGCTGGAGGGCGCTACGGCCTTTGGCCTCTTTCGCCATGCGCAGCAAGCGCGCCTCAAATTCGGATTGCAGCCGAGTCCACGCTTCGCCTTGGGCGTTCTTCGCGCCCCAGGAGAGGCGGAAGAGTTCCGGCTTGTGCAGGTATTGCAGTACGATCTCCAGTGGCATTTCACGGACGACGCGGGCGCCCCAGAAAGGCGGCTCGGGGATGGCAGGGGCGCTGGCCACAGTCTTGCGCATGCCGCCACGACGGGCGCGACGGCGGCGGCGCGGCTTGCGCTCCACCTCGGTATACGCTTCATCGAAGACTTCATCCAGGAACTGCTCGCGCCGTTCCGCGTCCAGCAATTGGTCGACCACCGCCAAGCCTTCAAAGGCATCCTTGCAATAGAAGACGCCGGCGTCGTAAGGTTCTTTCGACTCGTCAAGGAAGAGAATGCGGCGGCCAAAGCGCCGGTTGATGGCGGCGCCGCCGACGAGCACCGGGACGTTTAAGTCGCGCCGCGCCAGCTCGTTGACGATCAGCGGCATCTGCTTGGATGTGCTGACGAGCAGCGCCGACAAGCCGATGGCGTCGGCATTGTATTCCAGGGCTTTTTCGATGATCGTGTTGGCTGGCACCTGTTTGCCCAGGTCGTGCACGGTATAGCCGTTGTTGCTGAGAATAGTCTTGACCAGGTTCTTGCCGATGTCGTGCACATCGCCGTAGACGGTGGCCAGCACAACAACGCCTTTGCTCGCGCCTTCCACCACTTCCATGAAGCCTTCCAGGTAAGCCACCGATTTCTTCATGGCTTCAGCCGATTGCAGCACGAAGGGCAAGATGAGCTCGCCGGCGCCGAATTTGTCGCCGACCTCTTTCATTGCCGGCAGCAGCACGGTGTTGAGCGCGGCGACGGCATCCATGCGCGTCAAGATGTCATCAATCAGCGCTTCGACGCCCTCCTTCTTGCGATGCGCGATTTGCCAATGCAGCGCCTCTTCGCTGGTCATGTCGGCGGTCGGGTCGATTGCTTCGACGCCTGCCAGCTCAATTTCATTCTCTTCAAAATACTGGATGAATCGCGGCAGGGCATCGGCGTCGCGGTTGAAAATCAGGTCTTCCGCCACCTCGCGCTGCTCATCGGGGATCTCGCTATAGGGCGTGATGTGGGCGGGATTGACAATCGCCATGTCCAAGCCGGCTTTGACCGCGTGGTAGAGAAAGACGCTGTTGAGCGCGCCGCGGGCGGCTTTGCCGACGCCGAAGCTGACATTGCTGATGCCGAGGGCGGTCATCACGCCGGGGAGCTGTTCTTTGATGAGGCGAATGCCTTCCAGAGTCTCGACGGCGTCATTGCGCAGCTCTTCCTGCCCGGTGGTGAGCGGGAAGGTCAGCGAATCGAAGATGAGGTCTTCGGGCGACATACCATAATCATCGCGCGCGATGTCGCTGATGCGCCGGGCGATCTCCAGCTTCTTTTCGCGACTGTGCGCCATGCCGTCTTCGTCGATGGTCATGGAGAGCACGGCGGCGCCATGCTTGACCGCGATGGGCAGGATTTCGTCGATGCGCTCGCGGCCGTTTTCCAGGTTGTTGCCGTTGATGATGCCGCGCCCCGGATAGAGCGCGAGCGCCGCTTCGGCGACATCGGCTTCGGTGGTGTCGATGATCAAGGGCGCCTCAACCGCCAGGGACAGCTTCTTGACCAGCTTTTCCATCTGCGCTTTTTCGTCATCGCGCTCGGTCAGGGCGACGCAAACATCAAGCATGTGGGCGCCTCGATTGACCTGCCCGACGGCAATCTCGACGATGCTGTCATAATCGTCTTCGAGCAGGAGGCGCTTGACTTTGCGGCTGCCCTGGCTGTTGACGCGCTCGCCGATGAGCGTGGGACCGGGGTCTTGCATCATGCGCGTCGCCGTCATGCCGCTGGAGGCTTGCGGCTCTTGAATAACTTGGCGGGGCGTCGGCGCCCGGCGCGCGGCAGGCTGTCTCAGCGTCTCATCATAGCTAAACCCGTGCACACGCTGATAGAGTTGGGCGATGTGCTCGGTAGTCGTGCCGCAGCAGCCGCCGACCGCGTTGACGCCCCAGCTGGCGAATTCGGCGAGCATCTCGCTGAAGGGCTCTGGCTGCATCGGGTAGACCGCTTCGCCATCGACATTGATCGGCAAGCCGGCATTGGGCACCACGCTGATAGGCAATGGCGAGCGCTCGATCAAGTATTGGATCGGCTGCCGCATATATTCGGGACCGGTCGAGCAGTTCATACCCAGGACATCAATCGGCAGCGCCTCCAGGGTCGCCAGCGCGCCGGCGATATCGGTGCCGAAGAGCATGCGTCCGCTGACATCCAGGGTGACTTGCGCTTGCAGCGGGATGCGCGCCCCGCTGTCGGCGAAGTAGCGGTTGATGCCGTAGACGGCGGCTTTTACCTCGAGGATGTCTTGCGAGGTCTCGAGCAGCAGGACATCCGCCCCGCCCTCGACCAAGCCCCGCGCCTGTTCGCCAAATAGCTCGGCCAGCTCGTCAAAGCTGATAGCGCTAAGATCGGGGTCCTCGCCAGAGGGCAGCATGCCGCTGGGCCCCATACTGCCGGCGACGAAGCGGGCGATGCCGGTGTCGGCTTCGGCTCGGTCGCAGGCGTCGCGGGCGATGCGGGCGGCCGCGCGGTTGATTTCCAACGTGCGCTGCCCCAAGCCATGTTCAGCCAGGGTGCGTCGGTTGCCGCGGAAGGTGCTGGTTATCAGCGCTTCGGCGCCGACGCGCAAGAAGGACTCGTGAATCTCGCGGATGATATCGGGGCGCGTGATAACGAGGTAATCTAGGCAGTCTTGGTATTGCTCGCCGCCGAAATCGTATTTGTTGAGATCGTAGCCTTGGATGCTGGTGCCCATGGCGCCGTCGAAGATGACGACATGGTCGGCGAGGGCGTCCAGGTAGCGCCTGTTGGTGTAGGGTTGCGCTGTGTTTTTCATGCTTTCAGTTTAGCATAGCGGAGGCGGCTGCCAAAGCCTCGTCCAAGATTCAGTGGCGCAGGCGCTCGCGGCGATGGCAGGCTGGCGATGTGGGTTATAATCTCCAAAGACCAGCAGGATAGAGACGGACGCTCCATGACATCAGCCACGGTGGAAATCGACAGCGAAGCCAAGCGCGAATCGGCTTTTGATTACGGGCGCATTCTGCTGATCTGCAGCGGGCATTTTGTGCATGATGTTTATTCCGCTTTCATCGCGCCGCTGCTGCCACTGCTGATCGACAAGCTGGGCTTGACCCTGGTGATGGCCGGCTCCCTGCCCGTTTTCATGCAGGCGCCCTCCCTGCTTGGTCCCCTCATCGGCTATTTGGCTGATCGCATCTCGGTGCGCTACCTGGTCATTTTCGCGCCGGCGATCACAGCGACTTTGGCGACGCTGATCGGCTTCATGCCCACCTATGGCACGGCCGCGCTGCTGCTGTTTTGCGTCGGCGTGAACATTATGGCTTTCCACGCGCCGGCGCCGGCGATGATCGCCCATGTCTCCGGCGGCAAGGTCGGGCGCGGCATGAGCTTCTTCATGGCGTCGGGCGAATTGGCGCGCTCGGTGGGTCCGCTGCTGGTTGGTTTCGGCGTGGCTGAATGGGGCATGGAGGGCTTGTGGCGCCTGATGTTCTTCGGCTGGCTCTCGAGCGCGGTGCTGTTTTGGCGGCTGCGCGATGTCTCGGCCAAGCGCGAACGCCGCAAGAGCAAGGCCAAACCGATGCTGCGGCGCTTCGCCCGCGTCTTCGCGCCGCTGCTGGGCGTGATGCTCCTGCGCAACATGGCGATGAGCAGCCTCGGCATATTCTTGGTTGTTTATCTGGTGGATATCCGCGGCTTCGAGCTGACCCTGGCGACGGGCGCGCTGGCGCTCTACGAGTTTTCCGGCGTCGGCGGCGCGCTGATGGGCGGCACGCTCAGCGATCGCTTCGGGCGGCGGAAGATGGTGGCGGGGGCGGCGATTTGCTCGGCGCTGCTGATGCTGATATTCGTGCATGTGGAAGGCGCGCTGATGATCCCGCTGCTCATCGGCTTGGGTTTCACCGCGCTTTCAGTATCGCCGGTTTTTCTGGCGCTGGTGCAAGATCAACTGCCCGAGAACCGCGCAACGGCCAACGGCATGTTTATGCTCTATGCCTTTGGCGTGCGGGCGATCAATGTGATGATGGTGGGCCTGCTGGGCGATGCGCTGGGCTTGCAGAACGCCTTCATCGCCGCGGCTTTGATTTCGCTGCTCTGCCTGCCGGTCATCGCCACGCTGCCTTCGACGCCGGCGGTCAGCCACGAAGACCTTTAGGGCGCGGGCGGGTCAGCCGCCCACTCGGCGAGCAATTGCTCCAACTCAGCTTCCGAATCAACAAACACGATGAAGCCGTCGCTGGTGGGCAGCTTGCGCTCTGCGGAGAGCCCAAGACGCTCCGCCTCCCCTGCCGGCAAGCCGATGACGGCGGCGCGGCCCGTCAAGCCGGCTTGCGCCCTCCGGCCAAAACTGCGGACATGAGCGCGAGCGCCGGCGGGCAAGGATTGGCGCGTCCCTCGGCGCAGGTCGATGACGCTGTCCACTGGATGATCGACGGCGGTCAAGCTGAAAGCTGCGGCGCGCGTCGCCTGATGGTAATCCTTCCAATTCCATTGTCCCTCGGCGATATAGCGCAGGGCGCGTCGGCTGTCGTCTTGCCATTGGAAGCGGAAAGGCATTGGCGACTTCCTGAGCCGGTCTGACAGCGGAGATTCTAGCACAGGGCTAGCCGCGGCCGCCCGTCCACACGTTTGCGCCCTGCCTTGCCGCGTCATGCGCGCTATGCCACAATGCTGGAGGAGACCGTATAAACCGCCACAGACAAGAAGGGAATCGCTCGGCATGCAATTGCGCTTTCGCTTCATTTTGCTGGCGCTGGTCGCGCTGGTCGCGGTCGCCGTCTGGACCTTTCCCGCCTGGCGTGGTTACTTGCGCGAGCGCGGCGCGAATGACGCCTTCCCCGGCTTGGCGCTGGAACTGCAAGATGACTATCTGGCGTTGCCGGCGGCGGTGCGCGCGGCTCTGCTGGATGCGCATCAGCGGAATGCGGAGATGGCGCTGGAGATGCTGCTGCTGGCTATCAGCGGACCGGAAGCGGCGCCGCTTGACGAGCAGAGTGGCGCTTTGGCTGGCGCGCGCGTCTTGGCCAGCGGCGAGTTCCAGGAGTTGGACGCGCTGCACTACGGCTCGGGCCGGGCGACGATTTACGAACGAGCCGATTCAACGCGGATCCTGCGCTTTGAAAACTTCAGCTCGGCGCGCGGCGGCGATGTGCGCGTGTATCTATCGCGCGACCCACAGCCGCTCAGCGCGCTGCAATTAGGAGACGATTTTCTCGATTTGGGCCGGCTGAAAGGCAATGTCGGCGATCAGAGCTATTTTTTGCCAGCGGACCGGAACCTCAGCCTGTATCAATCGGCGGTCGTCTTCTGTCGGCAATTCAACGTATCGATCACAGTGGCGACGCTGCGGTAGTTTTTAGTGGGCGCGGGCGGGCGAACCGGTGGCTCGCCTGTTCAACATTCGCGTTCTGGCGGGCGACACAAGTGTCGCCCCTACAAGTTTCGTCTATTTTGAGGCTTGTGTTGGCTGCCGCATTGCACATTTGTGCCGTCGGTTGAAACGCACAACATTTGCTGGATGAAACAGTGCTTGCCCGGGAAGATGAGTCAGGAGACCACAAGACACCCAGAGGTTTTCCTTAGTGCTGCTGCCGTTAAGCCCTGACACGGTTCGGAATTTTCTGCCGCAAGGGGCCCGACTCATCCTCACGAGCAAGCACAGCCACAGTATAATGGTCGCGAGTTGGCGCGTCAATATGGCGACGGCGGCGCGTCTGTTGCGGAAGCGCCCCGCCTTCGACATAATACCAGCCAGAGCCAACAGACGGAGACATGACCTATGTCCGCTGACATTCGTTTTGACCTGCCGCAGAGCGCCATCCCGCGCCAGTGGTACAATGTGCAGGCTGATCTGCCGCGTCCGCTGCCGCCGGTGCTGCATCCAGGCACGCATCAGCCGGTCGGCCCCGATGACCTGGCGCCGCTCTTCCCCATGCAGTTGATCATGCAAGAGGTCAGCCAGGAGCGCTGGATTGATATCCCGGACGAAGTGCGCGACATATACAAGCTCTGGCGGCCGACGCCGCTGCTGCGCGCGCGCCGGCTGGAGAAAGCGCTGGATACGCCGGCGCATATCTACTACAAATACGAGGGCGTTTCACCTTCGGGCAGCCACAAGCTGAATACGGCGACGGCGCAAGCCTGGTACAACAAGCAGGAGGGCATCAACGGGCTGACCACCGAGACCGGCGCCGGGCAATGGGGCACCGCGCTGGCGCAAGCCTGCAACTTCTTCGATATGGAATGCATCGTCTACATGGTGCGCATCAGCTATGAGCAGAAGCCCTATCGGCGCGCGATCATGCAGAGCTTTGGCGCCAGCGTCACCGCCAGCCCGAGCGATGCGACCAATGCCGGGCGCACGATCCTGGAGAGCGACCCCGACAGCACCGGCTCGCTGGGCATCGCCATCAGCGAAGCCGTTGAGGTGGCGGCCACCAGCGACGGCAAATACAAGTATTCCCTGGGCAGCGTGCTGAACCACGTCTTGATGCACCAGACGGTCATCGGGCAAGAAGCGCTGGCGCAGATGGAGATCGCCGGCGAGTATCCCGATGTGGTCGTGGGACCGACGGGCGGCGGCAGCAATTTCGCTGGCATCGCCCTGCCCTTCTTGCATCAGAACCTGAGCGCCGGCAAGACAACCAGGCTGCTGGGCGTGGAGCCGGCCGCCTGCCCCAGCCTGACGCGCGGCGTATACGCTTACGACTTCGGCGATGCAGTCGGCATGACGCCGCTGGTGAAGATGTACACGCTCGGGCATGGCTTCGTGCCGCCGCCGCTGCATGCCGGCGGGTTGCGTTATCATGGCATGGCGTCGATCATCTGCGAGCTCTGGGATCAGAATCTGCTCGACATAAACGCGATCCCGCAGATGGAGACCTTCGGCGCCGCCATCACCTTCGCCAAAGCCGAGGGCATCGTCGCCGCGCCCGAAGCGGCTCACGGCATCGCCGGCGCAATCCGCGAAGCCATGGCGGCGAAAGAAGCGGGCGAAGAGCGCGTCATCCTCTTCAATCTCTGCGGACACGGCCACTTCGACATGAGCGCTTACGATGCTTATCTAGGCGGCGAGCTGTCGAATTACGAGTACCCTCAGGCGGAGATCGAACGGGCGATGGCGGCGCTGCCCCAGGTCGGTTAATTCGCCAGCGCTTCGAAAACAAGAATCTTTAGGGGCGAGCCGGTGGCTCGCCCGTTGATTTCCAAGTTGTTGAGAGTGGGCGACTCTCTGAGTGCCCCTAGAGACGTCTTCCTGGAAAGGGCTTTGTAAATAAGAGGAAACGAGGCAACACAGAAGTATGTGCAAGTAAGTCATGCTAAAAAGTTGAGGCAGTATAGACAGCAACACAATAATCGAAAGCTGTAGGGGAGTTTGACCCTCTGTGTCTACGCGCGGCGCTGAAACGCCCCTACAGAATTCGATTTAACTGTGGACGAGACTTTCGCGGAACACGCCTTTTCGTAGTAATTCGGTATCGATTATTTGCCACTGCGTATGACCTGTAGTAGCGGACAAGCCTTGTATGGGCGACTCTGTGAGTCGCTAGCGCGCAAACATGAGAAAGACTGTCATTCCTCGCGCTTGATCAATTGCGCTTGCGACTCCTCTGACGACTCGAGCCGAGCGTCAGAGGCGGGCGATTCGCTTGTGCGAGACGGCAGCAGATTCATGCCGAATTTGAAACCGCGTACGGCAATTCTCACGACGACTCCCGATTTGAAACGCCAGCGGCGAGAAGAAGAGCCACGCCACATAAGAACAGCAAGACGTCTACGCCGGCGCGGCCGGAATACATCAATAGAAATCCGCAGATTACGGCGACTAGGATGATGAACTGGTAGGAGGTAAAGCGCATCTACGCGCGGCGCACCGTATACACCACGATAAATACAAAGGTCAAATATGCGAGGATGTCCCGCGCGGAATAACCGTTCCATGCGCACAAGACAGCAAATGCCAGCGCAAGAGTGGCGGTAAACAAAATGAACCTGGGTCCAATTCCCTTCGCGTCAATCTTGCTCAATGCTTTTGAGGAATCCATAGTCTGTCCCATACTTGCCTATCTGTATCATACCACTAGAGATGATAAGTCAATTGTAAACCGTAGCAGCGGCGGATTCTTCTGCGCCGGACTTCACGACGGCGCGCTTGTTTTAGACGCAGCAAAAAAGTGGGCGAGCCCCTGCAAGGCTTAGACGCCGCAGCACCCGCCCTCTATTCGCTCAATGCTCCGCCTATTCGCTCGCGCCGGTCATACCCTCGAGCAGCTGCGGGATGAACCAGATATCCAGCAGGCTCACCGGCTGCATGTCGCCCGCCAACTCGGCGCCATCCTGCAAGTTCAACGGTCCCGACCACAAGAACATCTCGCCCGCGTGCATCGGGTCGGTCTGGAAGTCGTGGATCTCCTGCGCGAACGCCTTCAAAGTCTCGACCGCGTCCATGCTCAAAGCATCGCCGAAGACGTAACCGCCAACGCTGACATCCGTGTCCGTGTAAATGCCGTCATCGTTGATCTCGTCCCACTTCGGCTCCAGCCACAGCCATTCCTGGCTCCAGCTGCCGTCAACGACGCGCTCGACCACGCTCAAATAAGCCGGACCCCAATTGTAGTAGGCTGCGCCAAGGCAGGCTTCGGGCGCTTCCGAACAGCCGTTGACGTTGCCATAAGGCACGCCGTAACTGGCATCGCCCTCCGCCATATACTGGCCAGAGACGGTGATCGCCTCGGTGGTGTCGATGCCGGAGATGATGACATCGGCGCCGCCATCGAGGAAGCCCTGCGCCACCTCGGTCGGGTCCAAGGTCACGCCCGGTATGTGGAACCAGAAGCCGATCCAGGTCACCTCGAAGCTGATGTCGTCCGCCGAAAGGTCATCACGATAGTTTTCGGCGCAATAGCGCGCACCCAGATAACTCGAAGCGGCCAAGCGGCGCGTCTCGGGGTTGATCAGCGCGCCCAGATAACCAATCTGCCCGCTCTCGCTGGTCAAGGCGGCGGCGCAACCGGCGATCATGCGCGGCAGCTCCATGTAGACATTGAAGTTGCCCACATTCGCCGGCGCCAGTTCCGGCAAGTCGTGCATAATCGCGTGATCGCCCATGACGACATCGCTTGCTTGAATGGCGTTGCTGCCGGTGATATTGATGAAGGTGACATCGGGAAAGGCGGCCGCCACCACGTTGGTGTCTTCTTCAAAGCTGTCCGATGTGGTGAAGATGACCGACGCGCCTTCGTCAACCATCAACTCGACGACATCCATCAGCGTCGTTTCGGGCGAATCGGCCGGGTTGAGGCTCTCAAATTCGAGCATC
Source organism: Anaerolineae bacterium (assembly GCA_022820125.1). Lineage (GTDB taxonomy): Bacteria > Chloroflexota > Anaerolineae > Aggregatilineales > Phototrophicaceae > UBA6055. Next base: position 19,007 of record JAJEGA010000051.1, read on the forward strand.
CTGGCGCCCGGCATATTCGCTTCTACATACAAACCGGCTTCATGATGCGATGTGCTCCAGCCACGATCATCGTTAGGACCCACCAGCACGACGCCAAACACAACTTCGTCTTGCGCCAGCGCGGGTAAGCCCGCGAACACGATCAGCGCAAGCACCATCAACCATAATGACATTCTGCGGTACATAGATTCCTCCAAAGTATGCACTCTCTCCGTCTGACAATGCGAACTCGCATCGCAGCCTAGAGTGTAACAAATTCTCATAGGGCGGCAAACTTTGAATGCCAGGGGAAGGGTAGTGTATCGAAGTCGGTTGGAATTCACGTCAAGCGTAATATTCTTTCAGCGTCGACATCATCCTTTAGCGAAAATTGTAGGGGCGATTCTGTGAATCGCCCGCCGGAGATTATCAAGTGGGCGAGCCACGTGCTCGCCCCTACAGATGCTTGAATGATGATG
>JAJEGA010000022.1 GCA_022820125.1 Anaerolineae bacterium
CTAGCGAAAACGGTGGATGGCTTGGCAACTCGCCTGATTACAAAAATCACCGCGCATCTGTTTAAGCGCATTCTGCGCGTAACATACCAAATTGACATCCAAAACTTTCAAGGCTCAACTGATTTCACATAAGACGTACCATCGAATGCGCCGAAGTCATTCTTGATTATGCTAGCCACCTTGATCACGCGAGAGTAATTCATCTCCCCGAGTCGTTCGCAGCCAAATTATCATTCAAGCGGGCGAGCCAAGGCTCGCCCCTACATTTTCTCTCTAGGAAAGAGTTTCCTCTGTGTACTCGGTGAACTCGGTGGTTAGAATATCTGTACCGTCTCCACAGTACAGGACAGATTATGACACAGAAGCGATTTGCAAATCAAACAGTGATCGTGACGGGCGCGGGCGAGGGCATCGGTTACGAGGTAGCGCGTCAATTCTGCGCGGAAGGCGCTTCCGCCCTATTGAATGATATCCTGCCAGAACGCGCAGCCGCCGCCGCTGAAGCCATCGCCAGCGAGACGGGCGCGCCCTGCATCCCAGCAGCCGGCGATGTCGCCGATGTCGCTGTAGTGCGCGCGCTGGTGGAGCAAGCCGTGGCGCGGTTTGGGCAGCTGAACGTCTGCGTCTGCAACGCTGGATTGACCTCGTGGGGAGACTTCTTCAATTACGAGCCAGCCGATTTCGAGCGCGTGGTCAGCGTCAATTTGCGCGGCAGTTATTTCCTGGCGCAAGCGGCCGCCCGTCAGTTTCGCGCGGGTGGAAGCGGCGGCCGAATAGTGCTCATGTCATCAGTGACCGGACACCGCGCCGTCCCCTACCTGAGCGCTTATGGCATGACTAAAGCGGCGCTGGAAATGCTGGCGAGGAATCTGGTGCTTGAGCTGAGCCCGCATGGCATCACCATCAATTGCGTCGCTCCCGGCGCCGTTGTCACCCCGCGCAACCTCAATGACGATCTCGATTATGAAGCGCGCTGGGGAAAGCTGATCCCGGTCGGAAAGGCGATTCAAACTGCCGACATCGCCAAAGCCGTGCTCTTCCTCGCCGCGCCCGAGTCGGCGAAGATAACGGGCCAGGCGATAGTCGTCGATGGCGGCTGGACGAGCGCCAGCCCGATTCCAGATATGGATTACGGAAAGGATTACGAGAACTAAAGCCAAAATCATGTAGAATAATTTCAGGTCAAGGAGTCTAGTTAATGACGAATAAATCTTCTCGGAACAAGACCATCACAGTCACTGAAGCTGAGATTCGACTTCTGAAAAGAAGATTGCTCATCGTTGATTCTCGATTAGACGCGACGGACGTGATAGATAAGACAATCTTAGGTGATGCGCTTGAAATCATAGATTACCTTCCAATATGCTTTGCGGACATGCTATTTGTCGATCCTCCGTACAACATGAGCAAAGTTTTCGGTAAGACATCTTTCAAGAGAATGGCAAGCGATGATTATGAAAGTTGGGTACGTTCGTGGTTCTGCAAGATTCTCTCAAAGCTTAAGCCGAATGCGTCAATATATGTCTGCGGTGATTGGCGCTCTTCGTCGCCGCTGTTTAGAGTACTGTCCGATTATGTAAAGGTACGAAACAGAATCACTTGGGAACGAGAAAAAGGTCGTGGCGCAAAATCAAATTGGAAAAATGTCTCTGAGGATATTTGGTTTGCGACAGTGAGTGATGAGTACTGCTTCAATTTAGAAGCAGTGAAACTGAAGAAGAAGGTGATCGCTCCCTATCGGCATGACAACGGCAAGCCCAAAGACTGGAAGGAAGAGATCAATGGGAACTATCGTCTTACGCATCCATCAAATCTTTGGACAGACCTGACCGTACCTTTCTGGTCCATGGCCGAAAATACCGGGCATCCCACGCAGAAGCCCGAGAAGCTTGTCGCCAAGACTATCCTCGCAAGCTCAAAACCGGGTGACGTCATCCTTGATCCATTTTTGGGTTCTGGAACGACTTCGACGGTCGCAAAGAAACTGGGACGACACTACGTCGGGATTGAAATCGACAGGCAGTATGCATGTCTGGCTGAGAAAAGGATAGAGATTGCTGAACAAGACAAAAGGATCCAAGGATATGATGATGGAGTTTTCTGGGAGAGAAACTTGAACCCAGACGCAAGCAATAAGACTGAGAAGAAACCGCGACGAAGGCAGCTTCTATGAATAGAGCCGTGTTTGAGTTAATTGACTACATTAGGGCGCATGACGGAATCTCAGACAAGGCAACTTTGTCAAAACTGGCGCAGCAGAAATTTGCACTCACAAAGGATCGGGCGGTATATTATTCTCCTCATTATGCGATTCGCTTCAGTTCAACCCGTTCAAACAGTTTTTCGAATACAGTTGTAGCGCTGTCCACACTACAAAAATATGACGAAATACCTTTCATCGTCTGCCAAGTTACGCCAACCAAAAACAATCTCTATTTGGCAAATACAACATTCCTACGAAAGATAAGCCACTCCTCTCAAGAATTCCGCGTTGACAACATCAAGGGTAGCATAAATGGTTCTGATATTGTCAGAACGTTTAATGATTTGCCAAATGAACCAGAATACTTTGAAGATCTCTTCAGTATTCATGCCGCGATAGGCTTTAGCGAGAATCTGCCTCGATTAGTAGAGGCGACGAATAATATTGTCCCATTCGGGAGCAAGTTTTCCATTTCGGATAACTCATTAGAAGCAATTCTGAATGCGCCAGCGCGAGCTAGCAGATTTCTCCAATCGTCGGAATATAACTGTTTGAGATCGGACTTGGATTCACGAGTTAGCCGGGTCACTGATGCGATACTGGTGGCCGGCCTTATCGAGAATGTTAATGTTCGCGGTAGGGTGATTGAATATATGATCGCAGGCGAAAACGATGAGATTAGGAATCAGTTAATTGATGCTGTACTGCAGGGGCAAGGAGAATTATCTAAGTTCAGAACCACCAATGATCTTGGTGACTATACCCGAGTGTTCGACCAATTTGAGACTGCAACAGACGTCAAAACCAAGATAATGGTCCTGAATTCTAACCCTAAAGCCTACAATATCGACAAGCTCCTGGAATACTTATCGAAAGACAAATCGGTATTCATGTTTTACTTTATTGGAATTGAGCCAGACAAAATCGTCAATCAGGTACTGGTCTCAATGTTTCAGGTCGACTTAATGAATTCAACCATCATTTTGAGACATTGGGCAGGACGCAATTCAAGGGGAGTAACTCAGTTCCAAGGCTCTACACTGAACAATCTGATCTTGTCTCCAAATAATCATATCAATATACATGCCAGCAGAGCCTTCTTGCGCCAATTGATCGCACTCTAATTGCTCCACGAATGCATCAAACGAATCTGATACCCGCTACTACACCGTGTCGCCCGCGCATGATGTCATAATCTAGCCAGCCCAATGGTGCCGATGCGCATTCACTCCATCAATTCTTGCACCAGCCGGTTGGTCGTCGAAAGCCGATCGGACAGCACGCTGGCGATAAGCACGTGGATCGCCGATGCGGTTTGCGGCGCCGTCTCTTCCATTCGGCGCAGCGCGTCATGGCTCAGCCGCCGCAACAAGCCCGCCTCGGTCACCACGATAGAAGCTGAACGCGTTTTGCCTAGGTAAAAACCAACTTCGCCGATGACAGCGCCGGCGGTCATGCTGCGCAGCCGCAAGGCGCGGCCCGCCTCATCGCGCAATAAGACATCGACCCGTCCAGACTCGATGAAGTAAAGCGAATCCGATTCGTCTCCCTGATTGAAAATCGTATCGCCGACCTTGGTCTCCATCCGCTCGAGAAATGACGCGGCCGCGCTTGCGTCCTTCGCACGAATAATCGCGTGCTGCGCCAACTGCTGCTCGAAGGCGACGCGCTCGGCGTCCAGCAGCGCCGCTTCTCGAAGCAGAATGTTCTCGCACCATTCGAGGGCGTGGTCCAGATCGTCAAATAGAGCCGGCTTGTCGCGCCGCGCTTCAACGATCCCGGCATCCACCAGCATCGGCTGCAATTGGGGCGCGGCATTGGAAACAGCAGGTCAATGCCTTTGTCATCCGTTAGCTTCTTCAGCTTTTGGAAGTCCACAATTGTTGACACATCAAGCCCGCGAACGGATTTGAAGTCCAGGATAATGAACCCCAGCCGGCCGCCTTCCGCCGCCGAGACGCGGGACTTGAGATGTTCGTAAAAGCGATAAGCGCTGCCGAAAAAGATGTAGCCCTGCAAGCGCAAGATCAGAATTTTGTCGCCAGCGATTTGCAGCAACTGATTCTGCGCGAAGGACCGGTCGAGATTGCTGCGATGATTGCTGCCGGAGAACTCCTGCTTGATGACCTCCATCCGGCTGTATTCCCGCACAAAAGCCCCAATCGCCACGACCAAGCCAAGGGCGATGCCAGGCAAGATCCCAACCAGCGCGGTAGCCAGCGCGATAATGACGATGATGATGTAATCTGGCCGCGGCAGCTTCGACCAACTGTCGAACAGCCATTCTTTCATAAATTGCAGACCAAAGAACATCAACAAGCCCGCGGGGATAAAGCGCGGGATCAGTGAAAAGACCGCGCCGCCTATCAAGAGCGTCAGCGCGAACATAAACACGAGGATGAGGCTCACCAAACGACCATTGGCGCGCATCGCCTCCACCAATGAGGAGGATATCGGCGCGTGATACGCCATGACGCCGCCACCGACTGCGGCGGAAACGATATTTGCCGCGCCATTGACGATACATTCTCGATTCAAGTTCAGCTCGCGCTTGACGATGACCTCCTGCGCGCTGGCTCTCAGAAATAGATTCAGCGTGATGACGACCATCAACGTCAGCACATCGTCGGCGATAGCCACAAAAATAGTTGGTTGCAGCCGCGCGATGGCGGATAGATCGGGCAAGGTCCAGCGCAAGGCATTTGCCACATCGGGCAGCAGCCAGCCGGCCGCCGCGACTTTGTCTATATCGCCGACAAGCGCATGCGCCCAAAAGTAAAACAGCAGGACGGAAGCCACAATGACGCCCGGCAGAACGAGCGTACTCTGAACGCGCGCCCGCAGGGCAAGGATGGACAAGGCGAAAACCATAGCCGGCAGCCAGCGCGTCATGATGTCGCTCTCCAGCAAAAGGGGCAAGGCGGCTGCATTCAGTCTTAATTCAACCAAGACCCTGAAACCGGCGTCTAATATCAGCCAACCCAAGCCAGCCATAAAGCCGCCAACGATAGGATAGGGGATATAACGAACCAAGCCGCCGGCGCGCGCCAAGCCCAGCAGCGCCAGGAAGCCCCCGGTTAACGCTGAAGAAAGCGCGATGACCAAGAATACTGTGGCGAACAGCTCCTCCGGCGGCGTATCGGCTGGCATAGCATTGACGACGTTGCCGGCGATAAGGCCTTGGATCACAATCGTCGGGCTTTGTGGCAGAACTTGCGTCGCATGGTCGGAGCTGAAAAGGGCGCTGATGAGCACCATGACGATTTGGCTGACGAGCACAATTGCCAGCCCGGCGGCAAAATAGCCAGACAGCTTGCCATAGAAGATAAGCCCGGGATAGGAAGGCATGACGCTCGCCATCAACAGCCAGATGATAGCGCTCGCCAAAATGCAGCGAAGCATCATCTTGGGTTGAAGCGCGAATTTAAGGGATTGGCTAAAGGTCCAATTGGCGGCGTCTAAGGAATCTGTTCGTGCCATGGATGCTATATCTGCCAGCAATTGAAGGGATCAATTACGCACAGCATAACGCATTACGAGGACGAATCGATGGACTGATTATTCGCCGCCCGCCGCCGGCCCCGAATGATATCCATGCCCAGCCAGCCCAAGCCCAAGAGCGCCAAGCCCAAGCCCGCCACAGTCATCACGTTGTACTGCTGCTCCACGAGGCGGCGGCGTTCGATATCCGACGCCATCAACCCTTGCGCCTGGCGCTTGCTTTCGATCTCGACTTCGCCGCCTTCGCCGTGAATCCGCGCCGCCATGTTGGTGGAGAGTTCGTTCTGTATCATGACATAGCGTATCGCCCCGCCGGCCGCCAGCAAGACGCCGGCCACGATCGCGGTGAAGAACAATCGCTCTATAAGTTCGGAATCTAACAGTCCGCGCATGCGCCTCGCTATCAAAGCGTTTATTGTCGAATGGCAATCCAATACTTACAATGGATCAAGATTGGATTGCAGCCATTTTACGGAAGATCACTATGACTAGCAACACAGTATACGTCGGCATCGTCGGCAGCAGCTGGTGGGCGGATGCCATGCACCTGCCCGCGCTCGCCAGTCATCCCGCCGCCAGGACAGTCGCCATCTGCGGCAGAAACCGAGACAATGCGAAGCAGTTGGCTGATGCCTGGGCAATCCCGCAAGTTTATACCGACTACAGCGAGATGATCGAGCGCGCCGATCTCGATGCCATCGTCATCTCCACGCCCAACAGCACACATTATCCCATCGCGATGAAGGCATTTGACAAGGATCTGCACGTCCTCTGCGAGAAACCAATCGCGCTCACTTATGCCCAGGCGCGCGAAATGGCGGAGACGGCGCGGACGAAGCGCTTAAAGACGCTGGTTCCCTTCACCTACAGCTTTATGCCGACCGCCCGTTATCTCAAGGAACTGATTGATGGCGGCTATTTGGGCAAGCCCTACCATCTCAATATGCGCTACTATACCGGCTTCGCTCGCGAGGGTGATTACCGCTGGCGCTTTGATCGCAAGATTGCCGGTTCCGGCGTCATTGGCGATCTGGGATCGCATTTTCTTTATCTGGCTGAATGGTTCTACGGCGAGATCAGCGCGATCACTTGCCGACTAGGGCATACGGTGCCGCGTCCGCCGGTCGATCCCGCTGGCGAGCCTTATGAAGTCCTTGATGATTCTTGCATGCTCACGCTGGAATTCGACAGCGGCGCCCTCGGCATGATACATTGCACCGCCCTCTGTTATGAGGACAGCCCCTTCGGCCAGACGCACCACATGGAGTTCCACGGTTCCGATGGCACACTGTATAGCGTCATCGATTGGGACAAGCTACAGCAAGTCAAAGGCGCGCGCGTCGGCGAGGGCATGATCCGCGAGCTGCCGATACCAGAGCATATTTGGGGCGCGGCGCGCCGCGATACGGTGCACAACACCTATCGTGATGTGTTCCGCGCGGAAGATTTTATGATTCGCGCCTTCATCAACGGCATCCTCAACAACCAGGAGCTAGCGCCGAATTTCCAACATGGCGCGCGCATACAGCGGCTGCTGAGCGCCGCCGAGCGCAGCCATGAGACCGAGCGCCGGGTCGCGGTCGAGTCGATCACCGATTAAAGCCAAATTGGCCGGCGATTTCCGAAGACCATCACCCGCATTTCACGCCGGAAGTGTATCCGTTTCGGTTGAATGTAGAAAACATCATCATTCAAGCATCTGTAGGGGCGAGCACGTGGCTCGCCCACTTGATAATCTCCGGCGGGCGATTCACAGAATCGCCCCTACAATTTTCGCTAAAGGATGATGTCGACGCTGAAACAATATTACGCTTGACGTGAATCCAACTGACTTCAATACACTACCGTCACGCCCGCATTTGCCACAGCAGGGAGGATTCGTTATATTCTGCGAGAGTATTCAATTCTTAAGCTGTTCCCTTAGATGAAAGGTCGCAGAAAATGTTAAAGAGAGTTTTCCTTTGTTCGTTGCTTTTTGCCTTGACGCTGCTCGCTATTGGCGGCGTCGCCGCTCAAGATGGCTTTGTCCTCCATGTCTTTGGTCCGACTTCGCTGGACAACCTCGGCTCGATGGCGCCGGACGATGTGCAGGCGCAAGTGGAGCGCGAGGTCATCGACGGCTACTTGGCTGAGAATCCGGATGTCGCTGATGTCGTTTGGGATGCGCAAGGTCCCATTGATGGCGGCGTGACGCGGCTGCTGACCGCGCACCTCGCTGGCGAGCGTATGGATGTCATTGGCTGCGCCGCCAACCCGACCAATGGCGCTTACGTCCGCCGCGGCGTTCTGCGCGACATCACCGACGACATTGCCGACTGGGTCGACCGTTTCGAACCAGCATCGCTCGATGCCTACACCATCGGCGGCCGCGTTTATGGCATTCCGGTTTCACCCGTCTCCACCTCATCCTTCTTCTACAATGTCGATCTGTTTAATGAACTTGGACTGGCAGAGCCGGATTCCTACGACGACTTCATCGCGGTGGCGGCGGCGCTGGACGAAGCTGGCTATGTTCCCGTTTTGCACCAGGGCAAAAACGTCTGGATGTGGCCGATGTGGTACTTTGAAACCGCCGCCCAGACCATGGGCGATTCCATCGCCAAGACGGTGCAGAACCTGCGCGGCGAAGCCAAATTCACCGATGCGCCCGATGTCGAAGCGCTGGCGCGGATCGGCCAATTCGTCGATGACGGCATCCTCGACCGCGATTCGCTCTCGGTCGATTGGGACGGCATGCGCAGCGCCTTCGCCAGCCAGCAATCAGCCGTCTATTATGGCGGGACCTGGGAATTGCCCTGGATCGAAGCGAATGTCATCGACTTTGAGTGGGGCGTCTTTGAATTCCCGCAACTCGCCGATGTGCCCGGCACGCGCGGCCACGGTGGCGGTCCGGACTCGGGCTATTGCATCTATAGCGGCGTAAGCGAAGAAGCCTTGCCCCACGCCGTCGCCTTCCTAGAATATCTTTCGCGGCCCGAGATCGCCGACAAGCACCTCGGCATCATGGAACCGCTGGCGACCTCAATCAAGGGGGTGACCGTTGTCGAATCGGATATCGCCGATGACCTGCGCTCCAATCACTTCCCCAATACGGCGCGCTTCCTCGATTGGATCTGGCCCACCGAAATCAACGACGCTTTCCAAAGCGCCATCCAGGGCATTGTCGGCGGCACAATCACAGCCGAAGAAGGCATGGCGTCAATTCAAGATGTCTTTGACGATCTCGTCTTCGACGGCTATTCCTACGATGACTGAGCGATTTCAGCGATTCTGATTACGCTTGGATGGTGGTGGATCTATCCCCTCGTCTGGGAAGGATCCACCCGCCATTAGCCACATCTACCCCACAACTGAGGACAATTCTCGATGCCAAAAGAGCAGAAGTTTGAGATAGGCTATCATCTTAATACTTGGGATTTTGAAGGCCGGCCAGAGGAAGGATTCCCTTTTCTCGCCGAGGTCGGCTTCGTCTGGTACGAGGCGCTGATCTTCAACAGCCTCAGCGATTACTTCGCCCGCCGCTTCATGACGCTTGAGGACTCCGGTCCACCCGCCATGTTGACCGACACCGATTTCTTGCGCCGCATGCATCTTTACAACAAGGCGCAGGAAGATTATGGACTGCGCCTGTCTTCGCTTTACGCCAACTGCGAATATACCAATGCCGAGTTATGGCAATACGAACGCGATTGCGTCATGGCGGTGACGCGCTTCCTGCAGAGCTTTGGCTCCAAGATTCTCGTTTGTGGCGGCGGTCCACCAGTGGCCGCAAAGCCGCAGACGGACGACGACTTTCGGAATTTCGCCAATGCGCTGGAAGAATTGGGCGCATTCTCCAACAAGCTGGGCATCCGCACCGTCTATCATCCGCATCTGGACTGCTTCATCGAAACGCGCGAGCAGCTCGACCGCTTCATGGCGATCGTGGATACGGATTTGGTGGGCCTCTGCATCGACCCCGCGCACCTGGTCATCAAAGATACCGACCCGGTGGATATCATGCGTACCTACATGGAGCACATCGATTACATTCACTTCAAGGATGCAAAGGACTTTGAAGGGCTGGAAGGTTACGCGCGTTATCTCTCTTTCTGCGAGTTGGGCGCGGGCGTGGTCGATTTCCCGGCTATGGTCGAGATTATGCTGGAGAGCGAGTACGACGGGCTGGCGCTCATTGAGTTGGACGCGTCGCACAAAACAGCCGAGCAGAGCTGCCTCGAGAGCATCGACTATGTTGTGAAGGACCTGGGCTTGAAGCTGAATATCGCCTAGAGAGTCGCGCTTCTTGGCAGCGATTATTGGGGCTGGAAGATCATCAAGACACCTTTAATGCGAACAAACGAAACTGCGGCTGGCAGCGCCAGCGTAAAGCGGAAGCGCTACCCGCGCGTTTACCGCCACCTATCCGCCTATATGATGATGACGCCGGCCATCATCCTCTTGATCATCTTCGTCATCATCCCAATAATCTACGGCTTTTACCTGAGCTTTCACCGCTGGGACGGCTTCAATTCGCCCGTCTTCATCGGCACGCGAAATTACATCCGGTTGATAGAACGCGATGATGTTTTCCTGAAAGCGGTGACGAATACGATCATATTCGCCATTTCCGTCGTGCTGGTCAAAAATGTCTTAGGGCTCTTCCTGGCGCTGCTCGTCAACCAGAAGATAAAGGGCGTCATTTTCTTTCGCACCGCCCTTTTTCTGCCGGTGACGCTTTCCTTTGTCGTCATCGGCTTGCTCTGGTCCTGGATTTATAATCCTACCTTCGGTCTGCTGAATGCGGGCTTGGAGTTGGTGGGGCTGGACAGTTGGATCCGCGCCTGGTTGAGCGATCAAGCGACCGCGCTCGGCGCCATCATCACGGTCGACATTTGGAAATGGACCGGCTTTCACATGGTGCTTTTCCTGGCTGGGCTGCAATCCATCCCGCGTGATCTCTACGAAGTGGCAATCATCGACGGCGCCAGCGCCTGGACGCGGCTGACGCGCATCACCCTGCCCTTGCTCGCCCCGGTGACCTTCATCAGCGTGCTGCTTTCGCTGAATGGCGCCTTCGTCAGGAACTTCGAGCTGGTCTTCGTGATGACCGATGGCGGACCTAATCACACCACCGAAGTCGTGCTCACGCATTTGGTGACGCAAGCCTTCCGCTTTGGCAAGCTGGGCTACGCCTCGGCGATGGGTTTCGCCTTATTTGTCGTCGTGGCCGTCATCGCCTTCACCTACATTCGCATCGGCCGCAGCGGCGCCTATAACTTCTGAGGCAAGAGCACATGGCAACCGCCGCGCGACAGCCGCGCCCCGAAACCTTGCCCGATCTGTTTTCGAAGGCACTCAGCGACCGCCTGAAGCTGCTGCTGGTTTATGCGATATTGATCATCGCTACCGTCCAGACCATATATCCTTTATTCTGGATGGTCTTCGGCTCCCTGAAGACCGACGCCGATCTCTTCAACAACGTCTGGGGGCCGCCGCGGACGATGATCTGGCAGAACTATGTCGATGCCTGGCGCATCGCTGATTTGGGCGCGCGCATCGGCAACAGCATCATCATCACCGCGCTCAGCTTGACGGTGCTGCTTATCGTGTCATCAATCGCCGCCTATGCTCTGGCGCGCCTGCAATTCCCCGGGCGGCAGGCGATCTTTCTCATCATCCTGGCGACTATGATGATCCCGCCCGAGGTCACCGTCATCCCGCTCTTCATCGTCGTCAGAACGCTGGGCATTCTCAACAGTCGTTTCGGGCTCGTCTTCGTATACGCCGGCACCTCAATGGCTTTCAGCATTTTCCTCTTGCGCGGCTTCTTCATGTCGATACCGCCCGAGCTGGAAGATGCCGCCCTGGTCGATGGCGCCAATCGGCTGCAAGTATTCTGGTATGTCGTGCTGCCATTGGCGCGGCCCGGGTTGGCGACGGTCGCTATCTTCCAGGGCATGTTCTTCTGGAACGAGTTCTTTCTGGCATTCATCTTCATCCGTCAGGCGGAATTGCAAACGATACCTTTGGGCTTGGTAAACTTCTTCTACCGTTATTCAGCCGATTGGACGCTGTACTTCGCGGCGCTCAGCATGGTCACCATACCGGTCATCGTGCTCTACGTCGGGATGCAGCGCTGGTTCATCGAAGGCTTGACCGCCGGCGCCGTCAAGAGCTGAGCGCGCCACGCAAACGAATTGTAGGGGCGCGCCTTGGCTCGCCCGCTTTGTAGCACGACAAACTTGATATCGCTGAGAAGGAGGTCCCAATTGGAAAAATTACGCGTGGGCATCATCGGCTGTGGGCAGATCGCCCAGATCATGCACTTGCCTTATCTGATGGAACTGCCGCAATTTGAGATCGGCGCCGTCTGCGATATCTCGGCGAAGGTCGTTGATACGGTCGGCGAATGGTACGGCGTCAGCAAGCGCTGCATCGACTATGAAGAATTGCTCGCTCAGCCTGACATTGACATCGTCGCTATTCTGACGATGGATCACAGCGATATCGCCGAAGCGGCCGCCGAAGCCGGAAAACACATCTTTGTCGAAAAGCCCTTCTGCTTTGACCCGGCTGAGGGGCGCCGCGTCCTGGACGCAGCCGAGCGCGCGGGCGTCAAGCTCATGGTCGGCTACATGAAACGCTATGACCCCGGTTATGAATACGGCATGGCGCGGATGCGAGCGATGGAAGATGTTCGGCTGATCCGCGTACACGATTTCGCCGGCGACTTCTCCGTGCACGAGCCCCTCTATACGCTGGTCAGCGGCGATGACATCCCGCAAGACGCGCTCGATGACGGCGCCGCGAAAATCGAGGCGGCGTCAAAAGCGGCGCTGGGGGCGAGCCACGCGCAGCTCGCCGGTCTTTATAACATGCTGCTGATGCTATCAAGCCATGATCTGGCTATCCTGCGCGGCGCATTTGGCGCGGCTGAAGGCGTCCTCTTCAGCGATGCCATCTCGCCGACCGAGCTGCTTTCCGTGCTTGATTTCGGTCCACAGCGGCGCTGCGTCTTCGAAGCGGGCGTCTGGCCCGATTATCTCTGGTGGGACGAGCAACTGACCGCTTACGGCAAAAGCGAAACCATCAGCATTTCCTTCCCCAATCCCTACGTCAAATATGCGCCCACCACCGTGACGATCCAGCAAAACGAAGACGGCTCGCCCACTACCAAAGTTGTGCCGGCGTCTCACGAAGAAGCGTTTCGCCGGGAGTGGCTGCACTTCTACGATTGCATTCGCGAGAATAGCGAAATTCGTACCACCGGCGCTGACGCCAATGCCGATGTCGAGCTGGCAGTTGAAATGATCCGCGCCATCCAAGTCAGATGACGCAGGAAGTCGCCATACTGGGCGGGCTGTTCAGCGCCTTCCTTTGGGGGTCTTGGACGGTTCTCCTCAAGAAGCTGGGCAACTATCCGCTGGACGCCTTTATCCTTGGTCTCTACCTTATCGCCTTCGTCTGCGTGTGGATAATTGCCTTGCTCGCCTTGGGCGAGGAACTGTTGAGCGAGATAACACAAGTCTGGCGCGAGCGGCCCCCGGTCATCGTTTTCGCGCTGATCGCCGGGGGGACATTTGTCATCGGCGTGCGAATAACATTAACCGTACTCAGCGCGGTCGGCTTGTCGGTGACCGCGCCAATACAGACGTTTATGAGCCTGATTCTGGGCACCTCGCTAGCCGCGCTCGTTGGCGGCACGCCGGCGACGCTCGCCCCGCCCGACCTAATGATCGCCTGCCTGCTCTTGTTCGCCGCCGCGATGACCACCGTCTGGGCGAGAATCTACCGCGACCGTTCGCTGTTCGATGGGGCGGCGATTGCGCTGCGAGACGTCGCCACAGCGACAAACCGGCGCTTGCTCGCCAAGAACATTCTCTTGATCGCCCCGGCATCGGCAATCATCACCGCCTACCCGATCGGTCTAGCCTACTCGCTGCGAACGCCGGCTAATGATTACGGCTTGACGCCGCTCACCTGCATGACTGCTTTCGCGACCGGCTCGCTCATCGGCGCGCTTTTGACATCGGGCGCCGTTTTGACTGCCCGCCGCCAGTGGTCGCTGCTGCTCCACGCCGGCTGGGCGATGCATCGCTACTCGCTGATCTCAGCTGTCGCGCATTATGGCGGCAATATCATCAACGCCTTCGCCACCGGCGCCCTTACCGCCGCGGTTTCCTGGCCCATTAGCACAACATCGCATCTATGGACTTATCTGTGGGGCTTGGCGACGGGCGAGTTTAAGGGCGCGCCGCGAAGGTCTTTTATTTTGCTTTCGGTCGGCGGCGCCTTATACCTCGCCGGCGTTTTATACTTGCGTTGGGCGCTGCTGCGCTCGGCTTAACCAAGAATCGAGGAGGACAGAGATGAAACATGTGCCGAAAGAGGAACGGCAATCGAGCGCCAATGTCTACGTGACCGGCGGATCATCGGAATTGGAGCGGCTGATAGCGGCGCAGACGGAGGGCGGCGTGTCGGTGGCGTTGGTGCATTTCACCGATGGCGCCGTCACCCATTGGCATACACACCCGGGCGAGCAGGTGCTGCTCGTCACGGCGGGCGAATGCCGCTTCGGCAACGAGGCGGGCGAAGGCGGCGTCGCCAAGACGGGCGATGTCATTCACTTCCCGCCGGGAGAAAAACATTGGCATGGCGCGGTCGAAGGCGCAAACATGACTCACATGAGCATCACGACCGTCGGCGGACCCAATTGGATGGAACCACTGACGGAGTCCTGATGGCTGCCCTGAGAGCGAGAAACGGTTAATGGGAATGAAGATCGCGGTCACCGGCGGCAGCGGACTGGCCGGCTCGGCAGTCGTTTCGCATTTGCTCGAAAAGGGCTACGATGTCGTCAGCATCGACCGCCGGCCGCCGCCAGATGCCATCACGGAGTTTCGGCTCGTGGACTGTGAAGATCTTGGGCAAGTCTACGGCGCTTGCTGCGGCGTTGACGCCATCGCGCACCTCGCCGCCATTCCGCGCCCCATTCACCACAGTCCCGATCAGGTCTTCCGCACCAACATCATGACGACTTTCAATATCTTCGAGGCGGCTGCCGTTCTGGGTATCCCGCGCGTCGTTTATGTCAGCAGCATGTCTGTGTTGGGGCTGCCCTTCTCGTATACGCCGATTCGATACGCCTACTTCCCAATTGATGAGGACCACCCAGGCGCGCCGCAAGACGCCTACGCCCTCTCGAAGGCATTGGGAGAGGATATTGCGCTGGCATTCGTGAGGCGAATGGCGGGGGAGCTTTCCGTTGCCAGCCTGCGCTTCCCCTGGATTCATTCGCCTGAGTC
This sequence comes from Anaerolineae bacterium, assembly GCA_022820125.1. GTDB lineage: Bacteria > Chloroflexota > Anaerolineae > Aggregatilineales > Phototrophicaceae > UBA6055. The sequence continues at coordinate 14,992 of JAJEGA010000022.1, forward strand.
CTTTAGGGCGGAACTGCCTCCATTCCAACAGGATCCCGCCTTAGGCGCGACCGTTCTGTGGGGCTATATCGATACGCGCGATGTCGCTCAAGCCTGCCGACTTGCTTTAGAAGCTGATATCAGCGGGCACGAGGCTTTCTACATCAGCGCAAAGGACACTTTCGCCAAGGCGGACAGCAGCGCGCTCGCGCAGGCTTATTATCCGGAAGCCGAGATCACCTCGCATTTGTCAGGCAATCAATCGCTGTTCAACTGCGCCAAAGCGCGGGCGACACTCGGTTATGAAGCGCAATTCCGCTGGGAGGGTTACGAATGGACCTAGTGCGAATCCGCACGATTGTCGATGTCATTCACGCCGAGGGATTCCGCCCGTTGGCGACGCCGCTGCGGAAAGCCGCGGCCGGCGCCGTCATCAAGAATCCATTCGCCGGGCGCTTCGTCGAAGACCTTAGTCCGCTTTACGAGACCGGCGCCGAACTTGGCAAGCTGTTGGGCGGGGCCGCCGGCGCGCAACTCGCTGGGCAAGCGCAGAGCTACGGCAAAGCGGCTATCGTCGGCATGGATGGCGAACTCGAGCACGCGGCTGCCTTGCTGCACCCGAGCTTGGGCGCGCCCTTGCGTGGCGCCGTCGGCGGCGGGCGGGCGATCATCCCCTCGGCGAAGAAAATGGGGGGACCCGGCGCAACGGTTGATGTGCCCTTGCACCATAAAGACGCGATGTATGTGCGCTCGCATTTTGACGCCATGAGCTTCCGCATAGATGACGCGCCAGCGGCGGACGAAATCCTGGTCGTAGTCGCGGTGACCGAAGGCCCGCGTCGGCGGCCTGCAAGTCAGCGACATTAAAGGCGAAGATGGTCTTACTTGAGGAGCGCGCTCACGTCGTCGCCCGACGCGATTAGCTGAGTGAATAAGGTATCAAGGCAAATGACAACCAGAAATACATTCTCGGAGAAGCAGTCGAACCAGCAGCGCGGAAAGACTGCCGATTTCGACCCGGCGACCACCGCCCTGCTCGTCGTCGACATGCTCAAGGACTTCTTCGACGAAGGCGGCGCCATGGTATTGGAAGGCGGGAAGGCGCTATATGCCCCGCACCTAAAGTTGCTTGCGGCGGCGCGCGCGGCCCGCATGCCCGTCCTCTGGCTTAATCAGAATCTCTCGCCCGATGACAGTCTCTTTGAAATGCGCGCGGTGCATTGCCTGGCCGGCTCTTGGGGCGCCGAAATTGTCGATGAACTGCCGGTCGAAGCAAGCGATATCATCATCCCCAAGCGGCGGTATAGCGGCTTCTTCCAAACCGCGCTTGATCTCACGCTGCGCGAACGGGGCATCGACACGGTCATCGTCACCGGCGTGGTCACCAATATCTGCGTGCGCTCCACCGTCCATGACGCCTTCTTCCTGCGATATAAAGCGCTGGTGCCCGAAGACCTGGTGATGGCCACCAGCCCGCAAGCGCAGGAAGTCACCTTATATGATATCGATACCCATTATGGCGATGTCACCACGCTCGACCAAGTCCTGGCTGTGCTTCAGCTTGCGCCAGGGACGTAATCATGAGCGAGACGCTGATACACAACATTGGTCAAATCGTCTCCGGCGATTTCGCCGCGCCGCTCATCCAAGGCGATGCGATTCTCATCCGCGATGGCGCAATCCGCGCGATTGGCGGCGGGCTCCGCCCCGGCGAAGGCGCGACCATAATCAACGCCAAGGGCGGCATCGTGACACCGGGCTTGATTGATTCGCATGCGCATCCCGTCTTCGGCGATTACAGCCCGCGGCAGAAGATTGTCGATTTCATCGCCAGTTGCGTTCATGGCGGCGTGACGCGCATGATATCGGCCGGCGAGGCGCATCTGCCTGGCCGCCCTTCTGGCGCGATTGGCGCGAAGTCGCTGGCGATCGCTGGCGCGCAAGCCTGGGGAAACTTCCGCCCCGGCGGCATGAAGGTGCAGGGCGGCGGGCTGCTCTTGCAGGCTGGTCTCACCGAAGCCGATTTTGAAGAGATGGCGACAGCCGGCGTCAAGCATCTGGGCGAAGTTGGCTTGGGCGGCTACCACGATTGGGACCGCATCGCCGAAATGACGCGATGGGCGAAACGCTGCGGCATGATCGTCATGATGCACATCGGCGGCGCCTCCATACCGGGCAGCGATGCCATCGGCGCGGAACAAGCGCTCAAGGCGCAGCCGCACATCGCTTCCCATCTCAACGGCGGACCGACCGCGCCGCCCCTCGCCGATATAAAGCGGATCATCGCCGAAACCGAGGCCGCGCTCGAAATCATTCAATGCGGCAACGCCGCCATCATCCCCCGCATTCTCGATCTCGCGCGGCAATACGATGCCCTCAATCGCGTTATCATCGGCACCGACATGCCATCGGGCACCGGTGTCATCCCGCTTGGCATGCTGCGGACTATCGCCTGGGTCAGCGCATTGGGCGACATCCCGCCGGAGCAAGCGATAGCGATGGCGACGGGCACAACGGCTGCAATCTACAACTTGCCGGCGGGCAGGATCGCGCCGGGTCTCGAAGCCGACCTGGTCATCATGGACGCGCCCATCGGCAGCGCCGCGTCCAATGCGCTGGAGACGCTCAAAATCGGTGATACGCCCGGCCTGTCCGGCGTGCTTATCGATGGCGAACTTGTCGTCCAAAAGAGCGCCAATACGCCACCGGCGCGCCATCCAATCGAGCTGAGCCAATGAAGCGATTCGCTGGCAAAGTTGCCTTGATAACCGGTGGCGGCGGCGCCTTGGGGCGGGCCAGCGCCTTGCGTTTCGCTGAGGAAGGCGCGCGCGTCGTCATCGCGGATGTGGATCTTGAGCGCGCGGAAGCGGTCGCGGATGAAATCGACGGCGCCGCCATCGCCTTCCGCGCCGATGTGACACAAGCGGCGGATTGTGAGGCGATGGTTGCGGCAGCGCAAAACGCATTTGGCCGCTTGGATGTGCTATTCGCCAACGCCGGCGTCGGCGGCGAGAGCGCCGAGTTCGTCGAGCTGCCGATCGACGAGTGGGACCGGGTCATGGATGTGAACCTGCGCGGCATGGTGCTCAGCTGCAAAGCGGCGGCGCCCGCGCTAATTGATGCCGGCGGCGGGTCGATCGTGCTGATGGGCTCGTCAACCGGCGGCTGGGACACGATTCTTGGATCCGGTCCATACATGACCAGCAAGGAGGCGGCGAAGGCGCTGGCGCGCAACCTGGCGCTGGAGCTGGCGCGCTTTCGCATCCGCGTGAACGCCGTCTGCCCCGGCATCATCGAGACGCCCCTGAGCTTCCGTCAAGCGGCGGGCGACCCGGCAGCCTGGCAGCGCTTTTTCGACCGCTTCGCCGAGCGCATTCCCCTGCGGCGGGTCGGTCAGCCGGCGGATGTCGCGGCGACGGTCGCCTTCCTCGCCTCCGATGACGCGCGCCATATCACCGGCGCTTCCCTGCTCATTGATGGCGGGCAGACCTTGCAGAGCTGGAGCAACGCCCCCGATTCCCCCTATCCGTCAGGCTGAGAGCTCCCGCCGGTCGAGCGATACTGCCTCGCCGCTGCGATGGGACTCAAAAGCCGCTTCAATGACCGCTTGCGCGACCAGCCCAGCCTCGGCAGGGATCGGCGGCGGCTGGCTCATGCCTAGCGCCATCAGGAAGGCTTCCAGCTCCGCCGTGAAGCTATCAACCGGATCAAGCCGGCAGCGCTCGATGCCCCGCCCGCTGGCTGATAGAAAATGCCCGGCGCGGTCGCCAGCGACATAACCGGCTTCGCCGATGATCTGGAAAAAGAGATCATCTGAAGCCGCGACCTTGGGATAATCGCGCCCGACCCAGCCGCCATGGATCGACGCCAGCGCGCCATCGCCGTAAGCCACTTGCAGGAATACTTTATCTTCGCCCTTGAAGCCCAAGCGATTGTCGAGGCGAGCGCGGACTTGCACTGGCGGCCGCCCCAGCAGCCAGTTCGAGAGGTCGATGGCATGCGCCACATTGTCGCGCGTCGTGCCGAAATCGGTGTACCAGTTGCGTTCCGGCGGCGGGAGCTCTTGGAAATAACTGAAGATGGCATAAAGCGGCGGCCCGATTTCGCCGGCTTCAATCAGCGACTTGGCGCGGGCGAAGATGGCTTCGTAGCGCATCTTGAAACCGATGCCGAAGGCGACGCCGGCATCACGCGCCGCCCGGCACATTTCCCGCGCTTGCGTCAGGTCTTCCGCCAGCGGCTTCTCGCAGAAGATATGCCGTCCGCAGCGCGCCGCCGCCATCACCGCCTCGTAATGGAAGGGCGTTGGCGAGCAAACGCAGAGCAGGTCTATCGCTCCCGCCGCCAGCAATTCGCGGGCATCGCTATAGCTGGCTGCGCCGCTGATCGCCGCGACCTGTTGCGCCCGCTCCGGCAGCGGATCGGCGACGGCGGCGACCTGCGCGCCCAGGCGGCTCAAGCGCTGCGCGTACTGGCGCCCAATCAAGCCGCAGCCGGCGATGCCAATTCGGATGTCATTCACAGTCATTCGGTCTAGCGTTCCCCCTTATGCCAAAACCCAGCCAAAATGCGCCCCGAGGGTTGGCCATGCAGGCGTTCTGCTATTTTGAGAGCGAGCCACGCGCTCGCCGCTACAGGGTCCTTAATTGTTGTGGGTGGGGCGAGGGCGGCGCGTCCACGCCCTTTAATGAGAGTTCGCGCGCGCGGTGGCAGGCGACGCGATGACCGGGCAGCACTTCTTCCAGGGGCGGCGTCTCGCTGCGGCAGCGGTCTATGGCATGAGCGCAGCGCGGATGGAAATAACAGCCGGCGGGCGGATGGGCGGGATCGGCGACTTCGCCTTGCAGCACGATGCGCTCGGAGCGAAGCCGCGGGTCGGGCTTGGGCACAGCCGACAGCAATGCCTCGGTGTAGGGGTGCTTGGGCGCTTTGAAGAGCTGGTCGGTCTCGGCGATTTCAACGATCTTGCCGACATACATCACAGCCACACGGTCGCTGATGTGCTTGACGACGCTCAGATCGTGGGCGACGAACAGGTAGGTCAAACCCAGCTCGTCTTGCAAGTCGAGCAGCAGATTAAGAATCTGCGCCTGCACCGACACATCCAGCGCCGAGACGGGCTCATCGGCGACGATCAAGCTGGGATTGAGCGCCAGCGCCCGCGCGATGCCGATGCGTTGGCGCTGCCCGCCGCTGAAGGCATGTGGATAGCGCTGCATGAATTCGGGCCGCAAGCGCACGCGCTCAAGCAGATTCTCCACCCGCGCGCGCCGTTGATCCCGGTTCTTGATGCCGCTGGCGAGAAGCGGTTCGGCGATGATGTCGAAGACGGTCATGCGCGGATTAAGCGAAGAAAAGGGATCCTGAAAGATCATCTGCATCTGATGCCGGTATGGCGTCAGCGCCGCTTTGGGCAGGCTTGCGGTATCGACCACCTCGCCCGCCCCGGTCTGAAACAGGACTTCGCCGGCGGTCGGCTTCAGCGCGCGCAAAATGCAGCGGGCGGTCGTTGTTTTGCCGCAGCCGCTCTCGCCGACCAGGGAGAGGGTCTCGCCTCTGTCGATATGAAAGCTGATGTCGTCGACCGCCCGCACCTGCCCCACAACTCGCCGCAGCAAACCTCGGCGGATGGGGAAGAAGCGCTGCAAATTCCGCACTTCGAGCAGGGGCGCGCCGCTATTTGATCGAATCGTCATGTGATGGGCGCCTCATCCGGCTCGTGATAGAGGAAGCAGCTTGCCATTTGCCTGCGACTGACGGGACGCAGCCGCGGTATATGGACATCGCATTTGCCCATCATGCGCTCGGCGCAGCGCGGATGGAAGGGGCAGCCGGCGGGCCGATTATGCGGATGCGGAATTGAGCCGGCGATCGTCGGCAGTTTGCTGCGCGGCGCGGCGAATATGCTGGGGATGGAGCGCAACAGCGCCTGCGTATAGGGATGCTTCGCCCGGTGAAATATCTCGTCAACCGGACCGCTTTCCACCACGCGCCCCAGATACATCACGATCACGTCATCCGCCATTTCGGCGATGACGCCCATGTCGTGCGTGATGATGATGACGGACATTTGGGTCCGCGCTTGAATCTCACGCAGCAAGTCGAGGATTTGCGCTTGGGTGGTGACGTCCAGCGCGGTGGTCGGCTCATCGGCGATCAGAATCTTGGGATTGCAGGATAGCGCCATGGCGATCATCACACGCTGCCGCAAGCCGCCGCTCAGCTCAAAGGGGTATTCGTCAATGCGCCGCTCTGGCCGGGGGATGCCGACCATGCGCAGGAGCTCGATCGTTCGGTTTCTGGCTTCTGCCTTGCCGACATCCTGGTGCAGCCGAATCGTTTCCACGATTTGATTGCCGATGGTGTAATGAGGGCTGAAGGAGGTCATCGGCTCTTGAAAGACGAGGGCAATCTCGCCGCCGCGGATGGCGCGTATCGCCCCGCCTTCAGCATCCAGCTTTGCCAAATCGACCGGTTCCGCGTCATCGGCGCGGCGCAATATGATTTCGCCGTCCACAATGCGCCCCGGCTTTTGCACGATGCGCAGAATCGACAAAGCGGTGACGGACTTGCCACAGCCGCTTTCGCCAACTATGCCGACGGTCTTGCCGGCCGGCGCCGAGAAGCTCGCCCCGTCGACCGCCTTGACCGTGCCTTCATCGGTGAAGAAGTGGGTCTTCAGGTTGTTCACCGTCAAGACAGGCGGCTGTCCTTCTCCGTTAATTTCACGATTAGCCATAGGGATCCGCCGCGTCGCGCAAGCCATCGCCCAGGAAGTTAAAAGCCAGGATCACGATAACAACCGGTATCGCCGCCGAGAGCAGCCAGGGGGATATCGCCACCGTCTGTATATTCTGCGCGTCTTGCAGCAGCACGCCCCAGCTTACGGCGGGTGGCCGCAGCCCCAAGCCGAGGAAGCTGAGCGCGGTTTCGCTGATGATCATATTGGGCAGCGCCAGGGTGGTCGCCGCGATGATGTGGCTCAAGAAGGAGGGCGCCATGTGGCGGAGGATGATGCGCATTTGACCGACGCCGGCCAATTCGGCCGCCAAGACAAAGTCCTCTTCCCGCAAGGCGAGGAAGCGACCGCGAACCACGCGCGCCAGGTCGGTCCAGCCGATCAGCGACAGGATGACGGTGATGGCGAAATAAACCTGGACCACGCCCCAATCGCGTGGCATCGCCGCCGCCAGCCCCATCCACAGCGGAATCGTCGGAATCGAGCGCAGGATTTCGATGAGGCGCTGAATCAGGGTATCGATGGCGCCCCCATAGAGCCCGGAGATGCCGCCGAGCAAGACGCCCAGCACCAAGCTGAGCGCGACGCCGGCCAAGCCGATCATCAGCGAAAGCCGGCAAGCGACCATCATGCGCGACCATAAATCGCGCCCCAGTTGATCGGTGCCGAGCAGGAATATCAGCTCCTCGGCATTGCCGTCTTCCACGCCGATCAAATGACGATTGGTCTTGAACAAGCCCAGAAACTTGTATGCATAACCTTCGGCGAAAAAGCGCAGGGCGACCTTTTGCGTCGGGTCGGGTTCATAGACGCGTTTGAAGGTGCGCGGATCCCGCTTGCCGACCAGCGCGAATACGTGCGGGCTGAAGCGACCTTCATCAAAGAAGTGAATCGGCTGCGGCGCGATTAAAGAACGGAAAGCCTCGGTCTTATGCGGATCGGCATAAGCCAGAAAGTCGGCGAAAAGCGCCACCAGATAAAAGGCGATGATGACGAAAGCGCTGATCATCGCCAGGCGATGCTTGCGAAAGCGCCACCACATCAACTGCCACTGCGTCGCGACCGAGACCCGTTCTTCGGCGGCGGTGGCAAAGGTCGCTTCGTCAAGCTCGCTTTGGAAGGGCGACTCGTATGTAGGCGGCGGCTTCGCTTTGCTCATTCTCGCCTCTCGAAGCGAATGCGCGGGTCAATCCACATCAGCAGAATGTCAGAAATGAAGGTGCCTATCACGGTCATAATGCCGAGGAATAGAACGATCGTGCCCGCCAGGAACATATCCTGCGACACCAGCGCCCGCAGCAGCAGCGGACCAATGGTCGGCAAGCTCAAGACGAGCGCCACGATGATGCTGCCGGAAATGATGAAGGGAAAGAGATAACCGAGGGTGCTGACGAATGGATTGAGGGCGGCGCGCACGGGATACTTGAGTATGAGACGAAACTCGGACATGCCCTTGGCGCGGGCGGTGATGACATAAGGCTTGCGCAATTCATCCAGCAGGTTGGCGCGCATGATGCGGATGAGCTGGGCGGCGCCAGCCATGCCCAGGATGATGGCGGGCAAGGGCAAATGCTTGATGAGATCCCATACCTTGCCCGGGCTCCAATCCGCCAGCTGATATTCAGGCGAGAATAACCCGCCGATATTGGCGCCGAAATAACGGAAACCGACATACATGAGTATCAGCGCGAGCAAGAAACTGGGCACAGCCAGACCGATGAAGCCGATGAAGGTGAAGATGTAATCGGCAATTGAATACTGCCGCACCGCCGAGTAAATGCCGATCGGCAGCGCCAGCGCCCAGGTGAATAGCACCGCCGAGAGGGAAACCGCCATGGTAAGCCAGAGCCGGTCGCCAATCATATCCAGGACGGGCGCCCGCCATTCCAGCGAGCGGCCGAAGTTGCCGCGCGAAATCTGCTCCATCCACTTGAGGTATTGGACCCAGACTGGGCTGTCCAAGCCGTATTGCTGGCGCAGGTTTTCGGCAAATTCAGGCGTCACGTCAACGCCGCTGCTCGCCAGCTGCGCGATGTAAGCGGTGACATAATCGCCGGGCGGCAACTGGATGATGGCGAATGCCAATACGCTGATCGCCCAGATGGTGAGCAGCGCCAGCAGAAAACGGCGGATGGCGTATGCTAGCATGGCGGGGTCATTCGCTTGATTGGAACGCTGTAGGGGCGACTGGCTGTCAGAGTCTACGCGACCCGCAGAGTCGCCCAATTGTGCGACGATACTGTATCGGGCGACCTGATAGGCCGCCCCTACAAGTCCGCTGGTTTCACGGGCCTCCGCTAGCGCCGGAGGAAATAGGTCTCCGGCAAGGTGCAGCCGGGCGTCATGCAGAGCACGTTGGCCAACTGCCGCGCGGGCACGTTGCCCATCGTGTTCTTGACGACGCGCGTGCCCAGCACCGCGGGCGAGCTGCCGACGATGCCCGCTTGCCAGACGTTCTCGGCGAAGAGCACCCAGAGCCGTTTGCCCGCTTCAATCCGCTCTTCCGGCGGCAGGGCGGGCCCGCTCACCCAGATTTCCATCGCTTCTTTGATCGCGGGCGGCGGCTCCTCGCCAATCGCGCCCCCGCTGCGCATCCAGTCGGTGTAATTCGGGCGCGCCCAGAGCCAGGTATTGTTGTAATGCAGGAATACATCCTCGGTGCCGCCGTTGTCCCAAAGGCTCAATTGAATCTCGCCGTTGTCGATCCGCGATTGCCAGAGGCTGCGTTCCAACTGCTCGGGGATGACGTTCAAGCCGATGCCCTGCAGTTGATTGGCGACCATCTCCGCAATCTTGGGATAGGGCACAAAGCTGGCGCCTGGCGTCGTCAGCGTCAGGGTCAAGCGTTCGCCGTTATCGCTGCGCAGGCGGAAGCCCTCGTCATCTCTCGCCGACAAGCCGATGTCATCCAGCAATTGATTGGCGGCATCGGCGTCGAAAGCGGTATATAGCGTCTCGTATTCCTCGCCCGGGTAATAGGGATTGGCGGCGGTAGGCACGACTGAACGCGCTTCGCCCAAGCCAAGCAGGAAGGTCTCGTTGACCTGGCCGCCATCTACACCCATGGAAACGGCGCGGCGGAAGTCGATATTCTGCAGCCAGCCGGCGATCTCGGCATCGGCGCTGTATGTCTGCCCGAAGAATAGTAAAACGTTGGCGCCATAATCGGCTGGATCCAAACGGATCGAGTAATCACCGCGCTCGGCGTTTTCCAGGTAGAGCGGCAGCTTCTGCAGGTCGATATGGCGGCTCTGCATATCGTATTCGCCGGCGATGGCGCGCAGGTTGAGCACCTCGAGGTCTTCCGCCAGCGTCAGCACGATGGAATCGATATAGGGCAGTTGGTTGCCTTCGGTATCCACGCCGAGGTAGTAGGGGTTGCGCTCGAGCACATATACCGGATTCTCCGCCGGCGCCAGCTTGACGCGCCAAGGCGCCAGGGTCGGCAGATCGGGATTGCGCGCCCAGTCATTCTTCGATTTGACCAGATCAACCCAATTGGAATAACCGCCCTCTTCCAGAATGGCGTTCAGGTCGGCTTCATCGGCGAAGTCGGGATGGAATTGCTTGATGTAATGCGCCGGCGCATAACCGCCATGCCCGTTCCAGCCGCGCCGCGCATGGCTGGCGATATTGCTTGAGGGCGTCGCCATCACCTTGAGGAAGAGCGGATAAGGCGCGCTGAAGCTGTACTGCACAGTCAAATCGTCGATCTTCGTCAGCGTGGCGAACTCGCCATTGACCGACAGGAAGGTGGATGGCGCCGGCAAAAACTCCTCGTTCAGGAACAATTCCTCGAACCAGAAGACAATATCATCGGCGGTGAAAGGCGTCCCGTCCGACCAGTGGTGGCCCTCGCGCAGGCTGAAGGTGAATTGGGTGAAGTCGTCATTGGCTTCCCAACTTTCAAAGACCCATGGTTTGATCTCGTTCAAGGTGTAATCCATGAACAAGAGGTTGTCGTTGCCAGCGATGCGGCGTGCATTCCAGACATCGCCCGGTCCGGTGTAACCGCGGCGCCACTGGCCGCCATATTGCCCGATCTCATGCGCCGGCTGGATCACCAGCGGATGCGCCGGCAAGCGCTCTTCAACCGGCGGCAAATCGCCGGCCTCTACCATGGCGCTCAACATGGGCGATTCGTTGAACATGGACGGCATCATGTCCATATCGGTGATGATGGTCGGTCCCTCGAATTCCCCGACCAGGAACGAACCCATCTCGTCCGACTGACCGGCGGCGGAGAATACGCCTAGCGCGGCGATCAGCAAAATGAACAGAAACTTCTTTGACATTTCTTCCTCCTAATGGAATGTAAACGGCTTGAATCCCGCATCAGAACTTGGCTTGTTTCACTTCGGCTCGATTCGATAGAGCTCCTTTCTTTGTCCTTTCAAGCCGGTCGCGCGGAAAGTGATTGGCAGTGACGGCAATGGGCGGGCGAGAGGGCGAGGCAAGTTTCGCCCCTACAACGTTTAAGAACCATGTGGACTGCCAACAGCAACCTGGTAGATTTCATCAATGATTTGCATCGCGCGGTAGCAGTCGCGCAGCGTCGCAATCGGCGGACGCCCGCCGCGCAGCCGCGCCAGCGTATCGCGCCCAAACTGATCATAGCGCGCGCCTTGATCGGGAATCGAGAGCGTCTGCGCCGCATCGTCGTCCAATGTCGCCACTTCCAGCGTCTCGTTGCGGTCAATAAAATAACAGTTCGCCGTCGACAGCCGGCCTTCAAAGTCGCCGCCCGGTTTCATCGAGGCGTAAGAATAGCCGGCTTCCACTGATCCGATCACGCCAGATTCGGAACGAAGAAGCGCGGCGCAGTATTCTTCAATCGCGCGGCCATGCATGCGCCGGCTGATCGCGGCGCCGACGACCTCGACCGCCTCGCCCCGGGTGAAACGCAGAAACCCGTCGATGGTGTGAATGCCGACATTGCGCAGGCAGCCGCCGCCCGCAATCGCCGGATCGAGCATCCAGCCGACGCCGTCCAACTCGTAGCGTTCGGGCGGACCGTTGATGACGCGAAAATGAAAGTGGGAACGCAAGCCGACGCGCCCGGCGTCTTCCAGTTCATCCAGCTTGGTCCACATCTCGCTATAGCGATTGATGAGGGGAACGGCGACGAAGGCATTAAGCGCTTCAGCCAATTCAACCAGCGGCGCGACATCGCTCGCCGATAGACCGATCGGCTTCTCCATGGCGAAGGGGATGCCGCTTTCCAGCACATGGCGGGCAATCGCGGGCATATCGGCGTGGCGACCCATAGCGATGACGAAATCGGGCTGGGTCGCCTCAAGCATTTCCTGATAGCGCTCAAAGGCTTGCCCGCCCGATCGCGCGGCGAAGGCGGCGGCGACGCCCGGTTGATGATCGGAGACGCCAACGATCTCCACCTCGCCCGCCAATTGGAAGGAGCGCAAATGCATGCCGGTGTGCCAGTGTCCCACTTCGATCATGGCGATTCGCATCTGTTTGTCTCCCTTGAATCGCGCCTGCTTCATCACCCTTGGCGGATGGCAAACCGTATTCAATCCGAATTAAATCAGTATTCCAGAATGACCAGCTCGTTTTCGACTGTCACCGGGTAAGACTCGACGCCGTCGATCAATCGTTCGAGGGTTTCCTTTTCGATGCGCACATCGTATGTTTTGACCCGCGCCTTCGATTTGAAGATCGTTCGACCATTGAGTATATCGAATTCCCAACCGTGCCAGGGGCAGCGCAATATCTCGCCAGCGCGCGTCCATTCGATCTCGCCCGGCTCATCGGAGACTGCCAGTCCGGTCAGCTCGCCCAGGCAGAGCGGCGCGCCTTGATGAGGACAGAGGTTGCGCAAGGCATAATACGCACCCTTCACATTAAACACGCCAATCTCGCGTCCGTTGACGCGCACGATGCGGCGGCTGCTGGGCGGCAGCTCGGACACTTTGCATACGACAAACTGGCCCATTCAGTCGCGCGCCTCTCCGGTTCTGTTCCCCTTCGGCGGGCGACCCAATGGCTCGCCTCTGCTATGATGCGCTTCTACGGACAAGTGCGTCGAATCCAGGTTATCGACTGGTCGCGTCGCCGGCAGGTTGTACAGTTCACGCGCGTTCTCGCAGAAGATCCGCCGCTTCAGCCCATCCGGCATCGACGGGAAAGCGCGCTTGGGGTCGTCAAAATCCCAATGCGGATAATCCGACGCGAACATCAGAATGTGTTCGGCGTCCATCATCTCAAAGATCTGCAGCAGATGCCGCGGGTCGTCCGGCTCTTCTATCGGCTGGGTGGAAAATCGAATATGATCCCGCAGGTAATCGCTGGGTCGGCGTTTCAGCCAGGGCACTTCGGCGCGCGCGCCCCGCCAATCCTTGTCCATCCGCCAGATGATCGGCGCCAGCCAGGCGCTGCCCCCTTCGACGAAGACGAATTGCAGTTGGGGAAATTTCTCGAATGCGCCTTCGGCAATCAGGCTGACTAGATGGGTCATATAGATCGCGGGATAAAGCGTATGAAACTCGAGGAAGTAGGTGGGGAAGCCGAGCGACGTCGGCGGCGTCGGGCCGATCGGGCTCTCCACATGCAGCGCGACCGGCAGATTGTGACGCGCGGCCGCCTCCCATATAGGCTGGTATTGGCGCTTGCCATAAGCCGCCTGCGCGCTCGAACCGACGAGGATCTGCACCAGATGGGGATGCCCAGCCAGGCGCTCAATTTCGGCAGCCGCCCGCTCCGGGTGCTGGGGCGCGATCACGATGGAACTCTTGAAACGACCGTGGGGATTGTAGGCGCCTAGCCAAGTGTCGATTTGCCAATTGTTCCAGGCTTGGGCGACCTCTGCGGCGAAGACCGGATCGGGAATGATGCTAATGCTGGAAGAAGGAATCAAGACGACATAGTCTGCGCCTATGCCTTGAAGCACTTGCTTCTCCACCATCGCTGGGTCGGAGCCGGCGGGGCCGCCATCCTCGGGCATGGCATCCAGACGCCGGCCATCGCCCGGGGGCAAGAATATCTGACGGCGCGATGGGATCGCTCGGCTGCGCCAAGGCTCGCGCATATAGGCGCGCAGTTCATCCGGCTGCTTGAGATAGGGATGCACATCGCAGTCGATCAAGCGGACCGGCAACTCTCGCGCTGCTCCCTCGGCAAGGGCTTGCGCCATTGGACCCTGCTGCTCCACGCTTATCCGACTCCCTAGCCCGTTCGATTGCATCGTATCGTAACGCATTTTCTCGCTGCGGTCGAAAACTCGGCGCGTCAAATTGCCGCCGCTAGCAGCGGCCTGCGATGGATTCACCACAGTCTCCCGCAAGTCACGACTTGGCTCACACAAAACAACAAGCCCGCGACAATAAGAAGCTGTAGGGGCGTTTCGCCGAAACGCCCGAAGCGCATCTGGTCGGGACAGCGAGCGACTGACCCGCTGTGTCTACGCGCGGCGCCGAGTCGCCCCTACAGACGTCTTCCTGGATGGGGTTTGTGAATAAGAGGAAATGAGGAAACGAGGAAACACAGAAGTAATTCCAAGAAAGTCATGCGAAAAAGGGCGATGCTAATCTGATTCGAGATCTGTAGGGGCGAGACTTGTCTCGCCCACTATGTCGTCATTGTACATGTGGGCGACTCAAGAGTCGCCGCTACGACGTTCCTTTATTTTGTTGCATTACTTA
>JAJEGA010000086.1 GCA_022820125.1 Anaerolineae bacterium
CATCATCATTCAAGCATCTGTAGGGGCGAGCACGTGGCTCGCCCACTTGATAATCTCCGGCGGGCGATTCACAGAATCGCCCCTACAATTTTCGCTAAAGGATGATGTCGACGCTGAAAGAATATTACGCTTGACGTGAATCCCAACCAACTTCGATACACTACCGCTTCGCCCGTAAATTGACAGGGCTATGTCAATTGTCTACAATTTTGCCATTATATCGTTGTCATTAATCTAGTAGCAAATTCTAGGAGGAGACATGAGCGAAGACAAGAAAGGGCCACCCGCCTTCCCCGGCCGACTGCCGCTGGAAAAGCCGACGGATCGGCCACTTAGCGCGGCGATGGAACGCGTCTACGATATGTGGACGCCGAAGCAGGATATCGGAAATCCCTTTTATACCACGTTTAGGTATTCACCCGTTAGCGGCATCGGCAGGGAAGAATCCGAATTGTCGGTCTCGCGCCGCGATCCATCCAAGGTGCTCAAAATCGGCGACCTCTATTACGTCTGGTATACGCGCCGGCAGACCAAGCACAAGCCGGTTGGACGCTTCAACATCGACCAGGGCGATGATGAGACGCCAATCGTCGATTGGGACCTGGCGGATATTTGCTACGCCACGTCAAAAGATGGTTTCAACTGGGAGGAGCAAGGGGTGGCGGTGCCGCGCGCGCCCAAAGGCAATTACGGCGATCGCTCGCTGTCAACGCCCGATATTCTTGTCTACGGCGGTCGCTATTATCTTTATTATCAATGCTTCACGACGATGTGGCGGCAGAACGACTGCGTAAACGTCAGCATGGCTTGGTCGGATTCGCCCGATGGGCCCTGGACGCGTGTGGAACGCCCGGTGGTGGAGCAGGGCGCGGAAGGCGAATGGGACAGCTGCGCGATTCACGATCCCTATCCCTTGGTTTACCAGGGCAAAATCTGGGTCTATTACAAAGCGTCGCCGACGGATAAGTCGCCAGGCAGCTTGCGCTTGGCGCAGGGCGTCGCCATCGCCGAGCAGCCGGAAGGTCCTTACATCAAATCAGAATTGAACCCGGTGACGAATTCCGGACATGAAACCATGCTCTGGCCCTATGAAGGCGGCATCGCCGCTTTGCTCATCCAGGATGGCCCGGAGAAAGATACGGTGCAGTTCGCGCCCGATGGTTTGAACTTTGTGCCGAAGGCGCATGTTCAACACTCGCCGCACGCGCCCGGTCCCTTCTGCCCGGATGCCTTTGCAGACAACGGCGACGGGCGCGGCGTCGCCTGGGGGCTCAGCCACATCATCCCGCAAACAGAAGATGGCTACAGCGGGCTATACCTTGTTCGCTTTGATTGCGCGCTTTCACGCGATTTTGAGCGACCCGAATTCAAGCGCAGCAATCTGCATTGGCATGAAGCGTCGTGGTTTCAGCCGGAACTGCGTCTGCCCGAAGAATGGCGCCAGCGCATCCTGGCGGAACAAGCCAATGCCGACCGCCCGACCATCGGCGTCTAGGCGGCGATACGCCGGTTATTCAACGACCCATCCAGCCGCCGTCGACCACCAGAATCTCGCCATTGACGTAGTCTGACGCGGCTGATGCCAGGAATACCGCCGGTCCTTTGAAGTCGTCAATTTCGCCCCAGCGCCCGGCTGGAATGCGTTCGAGGATAGAACGGTAGCGCTCGGGATCGTTTTGCAGCGCTTCGGTGACATCGGTGCGCACGTATCCGGGCGCGATGGCGTTCACTTGCACGCCGCGCCCCGCCCATTCGTTGGCAAGCGCCTTGGTCAATTGGCCCAGGCCGCCCTTGCTGGCCGCGTAACCCGGTACGGTAATGCCGCCCTGAAAGGTCAGCAGGGAAGCGGTAAAGATGATTTTGCCGCGGCCGCGCGCCAGCATGCCTTTGCCAATTTCGCGGCTGAGCACAAACTGCGCGCTGAGATTCGTGTTGATGATCTTGTCCCAGTAGTCGTCGCTGTGCCGCTCAGCCGGCTCGCGCAGCACCGTGCCAGCATTATTGACCAGAATGTCGATGACGGCGTGATCGGCTTTGACTTGCTCGATAAAACGGTAAAGATCAGCGCGATTGGAAAAGTCGCAGCGGTAGCCGGAGAATGACCGCCCGAGCGCATTTACCCCGCGCTCGATTTCGCTGCCCTTCGCTTCAAGATTCGCGCTGACGGCGATGATATCGGCGCCCGCTTCCGCTAATCCAAGCGCCATGGCTTTGCCGATCCCGCGGCGCGCGCCAGTCACCAACGCGGTCTTGCCATCCAGTCGAAACTGTTCGATCACATTCATTTAGATCTCCAGGAGAATCTTCATCACTTGCCCGGCGGTTTCCATATCCTCGAAGCCGGAGCGCAGCGCGCTAAGCGGACGGATATCGCTGATCAGCTCATCCAAGGGCAGGGCGCCCTGCGCCGCCAGCGCGATGGCAGCGGAAAAATCTTGCGATTCATAAACGCGCACGCCCTTCAAGCGTAGCTCGCGCCAGAAAAAGCGAAAGAGATCGATCTTTGGCTTCTGCGCGAAAATCGCCACGATTACCGCCAGCCCGCGCGTGCGCAGCAATTCGGTCATGATGTCGGCGCCCGCTTGCGAGCCTGATACTTCAAAGACGACATCGGCGCCCGCTCCCTTAGTCCGCTGCATAACGCGCTCAACGAGATCGCTCTCGCCAGGATTCACCGCCTCAAAACCAAGAACTCGCGCGAGCTCGACGCGATAAGGGTTGATCTCCGATACGATGACTTCGGCGCCCGCATGTCGCGCCACCAGCGCCACCAAGATGCCAATTGGTCCGCCGCCGAGCACAACCACACGGTCCCCCGGGCGCAGGTTAGCGAGGCGCGCATCGTGGCAGGCTACAGCCAGCGGTTCAATTAAGGCGGCATGCTCCATGGATAGATGCGCCGGAATGCGGTGCAAGGTATAGGCGGGCACCGTCCAATAACTTTGAAATGCGCCCGGCGCATCAATGCCGAGGAAATTCAGGTTGTGGCAGATATGCTGATGACCCGCTTCGCAAGCGGGGCAGGCATTGCAAGGCGCGAGCGGCATAACGACCACCTTTTCGCCCACGTCAAAGCCCTCGACGCCGGCGCCAAGTTTTTGTACTGTGGCTGACATTTCATGCCCCATGACCAAGGGCATCTTGACCCGCGCATCCATTGCGCCGTGAAAAATGTGCAGATCGGTGCCACAGATGCCGCAATGCGACACCTGCAATTGCGCCTCGCCCAGGCCTGGATCAACCGGCTCGCCAGCGCCCAATCGAATCTTTCGCTCACCTTCGTAATAGGCTGCCTGCGTCATATCGCTTTTCCTCGAATCTGGCTTTTGCTCTCGGTCTTGCTGGCGGAGCCGGCTCGCCCCGGCCGCGCTTCGGGCAGTGAATCGCCTGGCGACTGGCTGACGCGCGCGCCCCGCCTATTGGATATTGGTCGACAGCGCCGCTATCGCCGCCGTTTTGTCGCGGGCGCGTATCGCGTCCAGGATTCGCTTGTGCTCACGGTAGCTTTCCATCAGGTCGTCCAGCCGAGTGTATTGCATCATCATGCGCATCGCTATCGGCTGCCAAAGCGTAAAGATATCGCGGTCGTCATGGCTCTTGATGATTGCCTGGTGAAATCGCAAATCATGATCCGTCAGCGCGTTCAAGTCGTTCGCTTCGCATGCCGCTCTGATATCGGCAAGTATCTCATCCCAAATGTCAATGTCGCCGTCAGTGATGCGGTCGAAGATGCTTTCGAGCACAAAAATCTCAATTGTTCGGCGCAGTTGCACGACCAAAGGGCGCAGCTCGACGCTCGGATTCTGCGCCACGCGCACGCCCTTGTTCGGCTCCAACACGAGCAAGCCCTGCTGCGTGAGCTGACGAAAGGCTTCGCGCACCGGACCTCGGCTGACGCCAAAGCGTTCCGAAAGATCGACCTCGCGCAGCGGGTCGCCCGGCTTCAAGCGCCCAGCGAGGATGTCCTGCTGCAAATGCGCCGCGATTTGCTCGGGGAGTGTCCGAAAGATTTCAAAAGCAGGCATCGGTCGCAGTCCACTCAGGCATTCACTTGGCTGTATCTCGTCGCATGACAGCCCAATAGTCGCAGAATTTCTGTAACCGGTTTTCCGCCCGTTAGCCTATTGCTTGTATGGGTCAGCGGCATCGCGCAAGCCGTCTCCGAGAAAGTTGAAAGCGAGGACGGTAACAATGACAAAGAGCCCGGGTATCAGCAGCCAGGGGCTTTGGCTGAGGCTGCGGATATTCTGGGCGTCCTGCAGCAATACGCCCCAGCTGACCGCCGGCGGCCGAATGCCGATTTGCAGAAAGCTCAAGGCGGTCTCCGCCAGGATCATGCCCGGTACGCCGAGGCTGAGGACCACGATCAGAAAACTCGCGAATGATGGCAGCAAGTGCTTGATGATGATCTCCATATCGCCCATATTGGAGATGCGCGCCGCCATGACGAAGTCGGCTTCGCGCAATTCGAGCAGCTTGCCGCGCACGGCGCGCGCGAGCGGCGGCCAACTCAAAACCGCCAGGACCACGGTGATGCCAAAATAAACTTCCGTGGAACTCCATTCTGGCGGGAAGGCGGCTGCAAGCGCCATGTACAAAGGAATATGCGGAATCGAAACCAGGAATTCGATGACGCGCTGCACAACAATGTCTACCGAGCCGCCAAAATAACCCGAGACGCCGCCAATCAGGCAGCCGAGGACGAAGCTGGTCACCATGCCCAGGAAGCCGATCGACAGCGAAATCCGCGCAGCATGCATTGTGCGAGAAAACAGGTCGCGCCCCAGTTCATCAGTGCCGAAGGGGAAGAAGACCGCCGGCTCGTCCACGCCCATTAAATGAATGTTGGTATCGAGCAAGCCCAGCAGCCGGTAAGGTTCGCCCGCGACAAAGAATCGAATGGGATAACGAACCGACCTGTCTTCCGTATAAATACGCTGCAGGGTGTCCATGTCGAGCTTTTGGGTCATGTCATAGATGAAAGGGCTAAGGTGAAAATTGCCCTCGGCGTCGATGAAGCGCACCGTGTGCGGCGGCGCCTTGGCATACTTGACATGGCGCTTGTGAAGATCGTTGACAGAATAAAACTCGGGGAATACCGCCATCGAGTAGAGGAAGATAATCACCAGCGCCGAAAACATCGCCAGCCGATGACGCCGGAATTTGCGCCACATCAACTGCCACTGCGAAGCCAGATAATAGCTCTCGTCGAATTGGACGGCTGTATTCTTTGAATCCTTGCGACCCAAGCCAAAACGGCGCAGCATCATTGTCCTCGCCTAGTTGGCCGCGCGCTCCATGCGAATGCGCGGGTCCACCACCACCAACAGAATATCTGAGACCGTCGTGCCGATAACAGTCAGGATAGTGACAAACATCAATAGCGTAGCGGTCAAGAAGGTATCCTGCGTAATCAAGGCGCGATAAAGCATCGGACCGGCGGTGGGCAAGCCCAGCACAATAGCGGTTATCGTGCCGCCGGAGATGAGCGAGGGAAAGAGCCAAGCCAAGCCGCTGACAATCGGATTAAGCGCGACCCTGACCGGGTACTTGAACAGCAGCTTGACTTCGCCGACGCCCTTGCTGCGCGCCGTTATCACATACTGCTTGTTGAGCTCGTCAAGCAGCGTGCCGCGCAGCACACGGATCATCCCCGCCGTGCCCGAAGTGCCGATTACAATGATTGGAATCGGCAAGTGCAGCAGCAGGTCGCCAATCTTCGCTAAATTCCAGGGCGCGTCGAGATACTCAGGCGAAAACAAGCCAGTCAGGTTAAGCCCATACGATTTCCAAGCCACATAAAGCATGATGAGCGCCAACATGAAATTCGGAATCGCCAGCCCAATGAAGCCGATAATTGACACGATATAATCGCCAAGAGAGTATTGGTGCGTCGCCGAATAAATGCCGATGGGAATGGCAAGGGCGAAAGTGAAGATGGCGCTCAGAATGGCAATCGTGAATGTCAGCGCGAGGCGCTCGCCGATGATGTCTCTGACCGGTTGCTGCCAATCAAATGAAAAGCCGAATTCGCCTTGCACAACCTGCCCAAACCACTTGAAGTAGCGCAAGAATAGTGGCAGGTCGAGCCCGTACTGCCGGCGCAAATTCTCCACTTCTTCGTCGCTCAACTCTTCGCCCGCCTGCTCGAGTCGGCTGATATAGGTCGATAGGTAATCTCCTGGCGGCAACTGGATGACCACAAAAGTGACAATCGACACCAGCCACAACAGGAAAATCATATAAATAAGACGCTGAAAGACGTAGCTCTTCATCGAATCACAATTCAGCAGGCTCGTCGCGTTAGACAAACGATACAAAAGAATTGGGAACTTGCGCAAATTCTAGCTTTATCGCTATGGATTGTCAACAATATACACTGTACAATCCAGGGCAATCGCTTCAAATTTTTCTTTTACCACCGAGTACACAGAGGACACAGAGTTTAGTTTCTTTTGCTGGCTCTTCCCCTAAATCCACTGTTTGGATTAGGCAGGCATGCCGCTACCTTGTCGACAAAATGCCGCGAAATCTCTAATCAATCGCATTTCTCGGCGCTCTCGGTGTCCTCGGTGGTTAAAATTTTGTTTAGGTTTGCTCATCGCAGGGGATGCCAGTTTTGAAGCGATTGTCCTGCTGTACAATCTTTTGTAAATCAGGAGCGAACGGGCTACTGTTGCTTATACGCGGGTTGTGCCCGCAGTTGCAGCTAAGGGTGATACGTTGATTATCGAGGGCGTAGAGACAAAACATTATCTTCTCCCGCTGACGCATCCCATGACCGATGCGTCTCACGGCGTCATGACAGATTTTGAGGTCGTGCTCGTCAAGCTGCAAACGGACTGTGGTCTGGCAGGGCATGGCTATACCTACACCATTGGCTGCGGCGGCGCGGCCATTCGTTCATTGATTGACCGGGATCTGAAGTCGGCGCTTCTGGGCGCGGATGCCGATCGCATCGAAGAAATCTGGCAGCGGATGTGGTGGCGCCTGCATTATATCGGGCGCGGCGGATTGGTCTCATTCGCGATGTCCGCGGTTGATATCGCGCTTTGGGATCTCAAAGGAAAGCGAGAAAGCCTGCCGCTTTGGAAACTGCTTGGCGGATTCTCTGGCGAAGCGCGGGCTTATGCCGGCGGCATCGACTTGCAGCTGGGACCTGAGGAACTGGTGGCGCAGACGCGCTGCAACTTGCAGCAGGGTTTTCGCGCCATCAAGATCAAGGTTGGGCGCGCCAATCTCTCGGAAGATGTAGAACGCGTACGCGCCGTGCGCCATTGCATCGGACCTGATATGCCCTTGATGGTGGATGCCAATATGCGCTACAGCGTCGAGCAAGCCATTAGCGCCGCCCGAAAATTCCGCGAGTTTGATGTCTACTGGTTCGAAGAGCCAACGATCCCCGATGACTATAAGGGAATGGCGCGTATCGCCAGTGAGGGCGGCCTGCCGATTGCCGCGGGCGAGAACCTGCACACAATTTATGAATTCCGCCACACAATCGAAGACGCGAAAGTCGCCTTCCCCGAGCCTGACGTGTCCAATATCGGCGGCATCACCAATTGGATGCGCGTCGCCAAGCTGGCATACGCCCACAACCTGCCGGTCACGTCGCACGGCGTGCACGAGCTGCATCTTCATTTGCTGGCGGCGATACCCAACGCCTCGTTTCTTGAGGTGCACAGCTTTGGCTTGGAGCGTTTCATCAAGAACCCGCCAAAATTGAACGATGGGATCATGACGGCGGCGGACGAGCCGGGTCATGGCGTTCAATTTGATTGGGCGCGCCTGCAAGCCTACGAACAATAACCGCAAACCAGCTACCCGCCTCACATTTGTACAGCCTGCCATTCTTCGTGGTTTTCGCCTGAAGCGTCTAAGCATTCAGGGGCATATTGTGTATATAGGGCAAGGTCAAGTGAATGGAGGTAAGGCAATGTCAAAGCGATACAGCGGACTTAGCGTTTGTCTGCTGCTTTTGTCAGTACTGCTCGGCGGACTTATGCCGAGCCTAGCGCAGCGCGCCACGAGTTCTCCAGCGCAGGCGACCATGACCGCGCCCCTGGCAATTAGGCCCGGGCATCGCTTCTTTTCATCGGATGAGTACGAAGAGCGGACGGCTAGTTGCGATGCGACTGCGACTGGGATCCAAGAATCTGTTCGGCTCTACGCTGCCGCTAAAATAAAGAAGGGCAGCTCAGAAATCCACACGATCGAGAGGGTTTGGGGCAATTGGCCCAATACAATCGCGCTAGACTGGCCGCTTTTCGCGCTCAAAGGACATCTCCACCAGTTCGCGAATGTTCGGTGGGTCAGCAATCTCGCCGAAATTGGCATGGAAGGCAGCTATGACGTCATTAATGATCGGGGAGAACCGATTGGTCCCTTACGCGTCAAAGCCGCTTGTTGGGCGCGCTGGTAGTTCGAGACGGCTCGTCTGTCATTGCGGCTGCCGCAATAGACCGACGTAGGCTTGCATTGCCGCCTGCCGCCCTGCTTCAGGGCTTCGCAGCTGACCTTACCGCCCTGCGCGCATCAGGGAAGAATCCAGGCAAGTTTGAGATCTTTTGAGCGGGATTGGCAAAGGAGAGCCAATCCCGCTATACTGCTTTCTGACCATTTGTAAAGCCAACAGGAGGCAAGACGATGTTCGCTAGGCTACTTTTACTATTTGTACTATTGCTTTCACTATTTGGCAGCGCGTTGGCGCAAGATATGAGCGAAGGCGATCTCGTCTATCCGTTCCAATACGCGGATCTGGACGCCTATGGCGCCGCCACTGGCAACAGCATCGACATGTGGGGCGAAGCGCCGATGCTAGCGGAGCAAGTTGCCGCCGGCGAATTGCCGCCGGTTGAAGAGCGCCTGCCCGCGCAGCCGGTTGTCGTGCAGCCGCTTGAGGCGATCGGCGAGTACGGCGGCGAGCTGGCTGGCCCCACCACCAATCCAACCTGCTGCGGTTGGGATGTGCTGGAGATGCGCCTGCAGAAGCTGCTCACCATCGACACCGACCTGACGTCCATCATCCCCAATATCGCGCGCGCTTACGAAGTCTCCGATGACTGGACCACCTTCACCTTCCACCTGCGTGAAGGGCACAGATGGTCGGACGGCGAACCTTTCACCACCGAGGACTTCCGCTTCTACTTTGAAGACATCCTCGGGAATGCCGACGTGACGGCAAACCCGGGCGGTCCCTGGGTGCTGAATGGAGAATTGCCGCAAGTTGACATCATCGACGAAACCACCGTCAGCATGACCTATCCGGAAGCGCGCCCCACCTTGCTAATCGCTGTCGGCAGCGAAGTAGGACATCGCGGCTTCCGTCCGGCGCATTATTTCAAGCAATTCCATCTGGACTACAACCCGGATGCCAATGCGCTGGCGGACGAGAATGGCTTTGAAGACTGGGTTCAGATGTTCAACGCGAAGATGAGCCCCTATAACTTCACCTGGAACCTGGGCTCGGAAACCGATGCCTACTCGCCCACCCTGAACACCTTCGTCTTCGTCCGTGAAGACTCCTTCGGCAACAAGCACTACGAGCGCAATCCATACTTCTTCAAAGTCGATACCGCGGGCAATCAACTGCCCTATACCGACACGCTGCGCCGCATCCTGGTGGAAGACCTTCAAGTCCAAGATCTGAAGGGAATCGCCGGCGAATACAGTCACTATGGCTGGGGCACGCTTTTGAGCTTCCCGACATATCGAGAAAACGAAGAAGCCGGCGGCTATCGCACCGCATTGGCGGAATACAGCCGCGGCAACGAATACTCGATCATGTTCAACTTCACGACGCCAAACCTGGAACTGCGCGAAATCTTTTGGGACAAACGCTTCCGTCAAGCCATGTCTGTGGCGATCAATCGCGATGAGATCAATGAGCTAGTCTATTTTGGCTTGGCAAACGCATCGCAGAATTCGCCGGTGCCCTCGTCCTTGTTCTTTGAAGATTGGATGCCTGGCCACTACGCGCAGTATGATCCGGATCTTGCGAATCAAATGCTGGATGAAATGGGTTTGGACCAGCGCGACGGCGATGGTTTCCGCTTGCGCCCGGACGGCGAAACGCTCTTCATAAATTTCCAGGTGTCGGTACCGGAAGATTCCTGGCGTCAGATCGGCGAATTGATTACCTCGTACTGGAACGATGTCGGCGTCAAGACCAGCTACAAGCTGATTGAAATCGGCCTTTATCGCGAATTGCGCGATGGCAATCAGGTCGATATGGCTGCTTGGGGCACTGACATGCTGGATATCGGCGAAGTAGCCAACGGCTTGGCGAATATGCGGCCGCATTGGGGCGCGCGCGCTTCCGGTCATCTCTGGCGTCAATGGATGCAATCCGATGGCGAAGACGGCGAGGAGCCGCCGCAAGAGATCAAGGATCTTTGGGCTGCTGGCGATGCCTTCCTGGAATCGGCATACGGTTCCGATGAATGGCTGGAGTTGGGCAAGGCATTCTATCGGCTTGCCATGGACGGGCTGTATCAGATCGGCACGATTCAACGTCCGCCGCAGCCGCTGCTCTTCAAGACGAACTTGAAGAATACGCCGCCGAACGACACCACCGGTCAGTGGAGCTGGACCTACCGTCAGTGGGTCATGTTCATGCCTGAGCAGTGGTATTTCGAAAGCGATATGTAAGACAGAGTCCGCTTCAAAACGGGGGGATTGGCATAGTGTCAATCCCCTTTTGTCTCTTTAGTGGAAGGAACCCAATGATGAAATACAGATTTTTCATGCTTATGATGGCAGCGCTGATCTTGTTCAGCGGCTTGGCTTTCGGGCAAACCATCAGCGAAAAGACCTACCCGCGGCAATTCGGTTCGCCGGCGGATTACGAAGCCGCGACCGGGCAGACTGTTGGCATGTATAACGAGGCGCCTATGCTGGCCGAGCGCGTCGAAGCAGGCGAACTGCCGCCGGTTGACGAACGCCTGCCCGCCGAGCCGGTTGTTGTTGAACCGCTGGATGCGATCGGCAGCTATGGCGGCGAACTGGCGGGTCCATCAACCAGCCCGACATGCTGCGGCTGGGATGTCTCCGAGATGGTGATGCAAAAGCTCTTCACCATCGACACCGACTTGCAGTCGATAATTCCCAACATCGCGGCGGCATACGAAGTCTCTGACGATCAGACGCAATTGACGATTCATTTGCGCCAAGGGCACAAATGGTCAGACGGGCATCCCTTTACGTCTGAAGATTTTCGCTTCTGGTTTGAAGACGTCTTGTGGAACGAAGAAGTCACGGGCGGCATCCCCGGCGAATGGCGGCCCGGCAACGAGAAACCGCTGCTGGAGGTCATCGACGAGACGACGCTCCGTTACACATTTGCCCAGCCCCACCCGTCGATGATCGTGCGCATGGCGAGCAATCCGCGCCACCGTGGCTTCCGCGCCGCGCATTACTTCAAGCAGTTCCACATCGAATACAATGAGAACGCGGATGATCTGGCGGCTGAAGCGGGTTTCGAGGGCTGGGCGCAGCTCTTGAACGCGCGGCTCCGTCCAAATACGAACACAGGCACAACAGCGACGGACACAGTCGTCGGCATCCCGACCCTGAATACCTTTGTGTATACGGGTGAGGACTCCTTCGGCAACAAGCGCTTCGAGCGCAACCCCTATTTCTTCAAAGTGGATGTCGCGGGCAATCAGCTGCCCTATGCTGACACGCTGCGGCGTGTGCTGGTCGAAGATTTGCAAGTGCAGGATCTGCGCGCGATCGCTGGCGAATACAGCCATTTCGGCTGGGGCAAGCTGTTGAGCGTGCCGACATACCGCGACAACGAAGAGGCGGGCGGATATCGCACTGCGCTGGTCACCTACAATCGCGGCAACGAATACAGCATGATGTTCAACTTGACGCATCCCGAACCGGCGATGCGCGAAATCTTCAATGATCTGCGCTTTCGCCAGGCGATGTCGCTGGCGATTAACCGCAGCGAGATCAATGAGCTGATCTACTTCGGTTTGGCGACGCCGTCTCAATCGGCGCCAACCCCGGACTCCAGTTTCTACGAATCCTGGATGACGGATTACTTTGCCGAATACGATCCCGATCAGGCGAAGGCTTTGCTCGACGAGATGGGGCTGGATCAGCGGGACGGAGATGGCAACCGCCTGCGCTCCGATGGCGAAACGCTGTTTATCAACATGCAGGTCGCCGTGCCGGAAGAAGCCTGGGGGCAGATCGCCGAGCTAGTCGTCTCGTACTGGAATGCGGTCGGCGTCAAGACGCAGCTAAAGCTGATCGAGCGCAGCTATTTCAATGAGCTGCGTGGCACCGGGACGCACGACATCGCTGGCTGGGGTCTGGATATCGTCGATATTGGCGAGTTCTCCGGCGCGATTAACAACATCAGGCCGCACTGGGGCGCGCGCGCCGGCTCCAAAGAATGGACCGACTGGCTCAATAGCGGCGGCGAACGCGGCAGCGAACCGCCTGCTGACATTCAAGAACTGTGGGATCTCAGCCAGTTGTGGCTGCAGCAGCCTTATGGCTCGGAGTCTTATCTGGAGATCGGCAAGCAGTTCCATGACATGACCTTCCGCGGCTTGTATCAGATTGGCACGGTGCAGCGGCCGCCGCAGCCCTTGCTGTTCAAGAAGAGCCTGAAGAATACGCCGCCGAACGATACCGACGGCATGTGGAGCTTCAGCTATCGGCAATGGGTTATGTTCATGCCCGAACAGTGGTACTTCCAAGACGACATGTAATGCGCGTTTAGCGCAGAAAATGCAATCGTGGTGTGGCGTTTGTCACACCACGGCTTTGCGCATAGGAACTGACAATGATGCTTAGCGCCGCCATGAGGCGATTTGAACTGCCCGACAAAGACAATGCCTGGTTCGCCAAGTTCAAGTACAGCACGGTCTCGGGCTTGGGCTATGAAAAAGGCATCGTCCGCCGCGATCCCAGCGCCATCATCGCGGTCGACGGCAAGTTTTACGTCTGGTATACGCGCGCCGCTCATCCCTGCCCGCCGGTCGGCTTTGAGCGGATGACCGACGAACTGCCGGCCACCCCCTGGGATTTGGCTGATGTCTTTTACGCCACCTCGACCGATGGTTATCACTGGGACGAGCAGGGTCCAGCGGTAGAACGCGGCCCCGCCGGCGCTTATGACGAGCGCGGCGTCTTCACCCCCGGCATCCTGGCGCACGCGGGACGCTATTACCTGGTCTATCAGGTTGCGCTTAACCCCAACCATCGCTGTACGCCCGAGTCCATCGCCATCGCCGCCGCCGAGTCGCCGCATGGTCCCTGGATTAAGAGTTCGGCGCCCATCCTGGAACCCGATCCCTCAGGCGAAATTGACGAAAAAGGCATTCCCGAGTTAGCCGCAGTCAAAGGCGCTTGGGACAGCCTGCAAGTCCACGACCCCGAGCTGCTCTATCGCAACGGCAAATTCTGGCTCTACTACAAAGGCGAAGGCATCGGCTACCACCACATGGAATCCAAGTGGGGCGTCGCCATCGCGAGCTCGCCCTTCGGTCCATATACCAAGTCGCCATTGAATCCCGTCACCAACAGCGGGCACGAAGTCGTCGTTTGGCAATATGCTGGCGGCGTGGCCGGTTTGGTGAACCGCTGCGGTCCCGAGAAAAACACCATTCAGTTTGCGCACGACGGCATCAATTTTGAGGTCATGTCTCATGTTGTCGTCCCGCCGCAAGCCGCTGCGCCATTGCGCATAGACGAAGCAGACAATACTGAGCCGCTGGCAGGCTTTCGCTGGGGGTTGAGCCACGTCATTCAAGCCAGCTCGCATCTCGTCAAGCAAGGCCGTGATCCCTTGGGGCTGGCGCAAATAGACGAACCCTGGGATTTCCTGATACGCTGGGAACTTGACCATGATCGCCGCACCTATATCTGAGCCCGCCTAGTCAGGACGCCCGCGCCCCAATGGTCGGCGGAGCACGGGCTGATCGTTTGGTTTGGGGCGGCGCATAGGGAGAAGCGAAAGATGGCGCAAAGCAGCGCGATGCGGCGCTTCAAGCGAAGAGACGCGGCAAACCCTTGGTTCGCCAAATTCCGTTATTCGACCATTGACGGGCTTGGCTACGAAAAGGGCATCGTTCGCCGCGACCCCAGTTGCATTATTCAAGTCGACGGCTTCTATTACGTGTGGTATACACGGGGCCGCCATCCTTGCCCGGCAGTCGGGCATGAGCGCGCCACCGATACGATTCCCTCCATGCCTTGGGACTTGACCGATATCTGGTACGCCACGTCAACCGACGGCCAACACTGGCATGAGCAGGGCGCGGCCGTTGAGCGCGGCCCCGCCGGCAGCTATGACGAACGCAGCATCTTCACCCCCGATGTTCTGGCGCATGACGGTCGCTATTATCTCGTCTATCAAGTGACCCAAGCGCCGACCTGGCGCAGCACGCCGGAGTCCATCGCGCTGGCTTGGGCTGATTCGCCACGTGGACCCTGGACAAAAACGCCGGCGCCGGTGGTCGAACCCGATCCATCGGGCGAGGTAGACCCGCGCGCTCATCCGCTGGAAGCGATCGTGCCGGGCACATACGACAGCTTGCGCGTGCATGATCCGGCGCTGCTGTTCCGCGACGATCGCTATTGGCTCTACTTCAAAGGCGAAGGCATCGGGCACAGCAATATGGAGAGCAAGTGGGGCGTCGCCATTGCCGATGATCCGCTGGGTCCCTACCAGAAATCGGCGCTCAACCCCATCACCAATAGCGGACACGAAGTGATGGTCTGGAATTACGCGGGCGGCGTCGGCGCGCTGCTGACCCGCTGTGGACCGGAGAAAAACACGATTCAATTCGCCGCGGACGGGCTCAACTTTGAAGCGCAAGCCACGATCATCGATCCGCCGCAGGCAGCGGGCGCCTTGCGCGTCGCGGAAGCGGAGAACGCTGAGCCGCTGGCGGGCTTGCGCTGGGGGCTCAGCCATGTAACGCAGTGGAGCCCGCATTATACGCGGCAAGGGCTTGACGCGCTTGGGATTGCGGCGATTGAAGCACCCTGGGATTTCCTCATCCGCTGGGAGCGCCATGATCAGTCGCTTGGTTGGGTTTAGCATTCCAGCGGCTCTGGAGCGCTGACATGGCGACGCCGCCCAATGTCATCTTCATCATCACCGATGATCAGGGATACGGCGATATCGGCTATCGCGGCAATCCCGCGCTCAAAACGCCTAACCTCGACCGGATGGCGCGTGAAAGCCTTCAGCTGGACAATCATCACCACGACCCGCTCTGTTCGCCCTCACGCGCCGCTTTGCTGACCGGGCAATACGCCTGTCGCAACGGCGTCTGGCACGTGATCCAGGGGCGCCATCTGCTGGCTCCAAAAGCAGTGACCATGGCCGACATATTCGCCGCCAATGGGTATCGCAGCGGCATGTTCGGCAAGTGGCATCTGGGAGACAACTATCCCTTCGCCCCGCAATATCGCGGCTTCGGCGAAACGCTCTGTCATCGCGGCGGCGGCATCGGCGAGCTGCCCGATTACTGGGGCAATGATTATGTGGACGATGTTTATGTTCACAATGGCGAGCCCCGGCGCTGTGACGGCTACTGTACCGATGTCTTCTTTGATGCCGCGCTGGCTTTCATTGAAGCGAAACCGGACGCGCCATTTTTTGTTTACCTGGCGCCAAATGCGATGCACGCCCCTCACATCGTGCCGGACGAATACGCCGCGCCTTATTTGGCTGCGGGCATCCCAGAAAAGCGCGCCAAATTCTACGGCATGATCGCCAATTTCGACGAGAATATGGGTCGGCTTTTCGCGCGCTTGCGAGCCTTAAACCTCGAGGAAGACACGCTTGTTATCTTCACGGCTGACCACGGCACCGCTGCAGGATTCGACCCGGCGACCGGCGACGGTTTCAACGCCGGCTTGCGCGGCACGAAGGGCTCGCTCTACGATGGCGGGCATCAGGTCAACTTCTTCATGCGCTGGCTAGGGCGTTTACCAGCCGAGCGCAAAGTCAGCCAGTTGACGGCGCACATCGATATTCTGCCAACGCTCGTCGACATCTGCGAATTGAAGCATCATCCAGAAATCAAGTTTGACGGCATCAGCCTGGCGCGATTGGTCCGCGATGACGAACTCGAATTGCCAGAGCGCTCGGTCATCGTGCAGCTGCAGCCCGACCAGCCGAAGAAGTGGCATCAGACGGCTGTGCTGAATGGGCGCTGGCGCCTGGTGGATGACAAAGCGCTTTACGATGTCGAGGTCGATCGCGCGCAGGCGCATAATGTCGCGTCGGATTTTCCCCAGGTGGCGGCTCGCTTGCGCCGGGATTACAACCTGTTCTGGCAAGCGATGCAGCGCTGCTTCGCGCAAACGATCGCGATACCAGTTGGAACGTCCTACGAGAATCCGGTGCTGCTCTCGGCGCGGGACTGGCATCCGACAAGCGGCCGCGTGCCCTGGAGACAAAGCTGGATCGACGACCCCGCCTATGACGCCAAGGGATTCTGGGTCATTGAGGTTGCGCGTTCCGGGCGCTACGCCATTGAATTGCGGACGCATCCGCGCGAGGCGGAGCAAACGATAAGCGCATCGAGGGCAAGCCTGCGCGTTGGCGCTGAAACGCGCTTGCAAATTGTCGCCGAAGACGACGTCTGTGTTACATTCGAAATGGAACTTGAAGCTGGCGTAAAAACATTAAGCACTGAGATAAGCGACAAGAGCGGCGGGCGAATCCATGGCGCTTATTTCACTTATGTGACGAAGACATAAAACAGTAATGGAGCCGATCAGATGGCTTTGAAACGATCCGATGTATTGATTACCCGCCCCTGCAGCATGGATGTTTATCGACGTTTTCGCGCGACTGGCTTGGGCTGGGGTTTCTTGCCCGAGCCGGACCGCCGCGGTCTGCCGCCTGACGAGGAGATGATGCGCGATGTCGATGAGGCGCATCGCTGCGGCGTCAAGTTTCAAGGACGCGTCGAGCTTGATGCCGATTGGATGGGCATGATTGATTTCGATTCCAACTTCATGGAATCCACCGTGCGCGATCTAAATGACCGCCCGGCGATTACCTGGTGGGCGCATCGGTACAAGGGGCATCCTTCCTATTTCTTTTGCACCAACGCGCCCGGTTATCGCCATTATCTAATGGTTCAAGTGCGCCGCGTGATGGAGGCGGGGGCGGACTGGCTCATGATCGATTCGGCGATTCCGACAATCGCATCGCTTAACGCGCGTTATGGCGGTTGCTTCTGTGAACATTGCATGGCTGGCTTTCGTGATTATCTCAAGCTGAATTTGAGCAAGCAAGAATGCAGAGCCTGGCAAATCAGCGATCTCGAGTCATTCAATTACCGCGATTTCCTCCTGCTTCACGGATTTACGGACGAGCGCTATCGGGCGGAAATACTGGCTTTCCCAGCGGTGATTCCCTTGGCCGAACATTACTTCAATTACCAGTGGCGCGAGGTGAACGCGCTCTTTCGCGCCTTCAAGCGCTTCGCCCAGGAATTTGACAAAAACGTGCCGATGAGTTCCAATTCGCCGTTCTATTGGGCGGAGTTCATGTATGCGGTGGATGCCCATGATTTCTACACCAATGAGATGCAGTACCTCGCCCCGGAAGAGGAGATCCTGCCGACAGATCCAATTTACACCTTTAAGCTGGCGGACGCGCTCGATCGGATTCTAGCCATAACCGGAGTGCCTCGCGCCTTTGAGTACAGCCGCATCAACGATTGTCCGGGGCATATTCGCCTTTGGATCGCGCAAGCCTACGCCCACGGGCATGTCTTCATGGCGCCGGACAAAATGTGGACCGTGCGCAATGCTGGCGAACCTGATCGCTGGTATCACAGCAAGCCGGGCGATTACGAATCCCTTTATCACTTCATTCGCGATTATCCCGAGCTCTTTGATGGATACGAGTCGGTCGCCGCTGTAGCGCTCGTTTTCAGCAATAAAGCCGTGCGCCAGTATCTCGGCGACCGCCTGAGCAGCGGGCATCTCGGCGGCCAGAACCGCAGCGCGCCGAGAACTGACCTTGCTGAGGCTTGCTTCGCCCTGAGTCGAGCGAATGTACCCTTTCACATCATCGTTGCCGGCGATGAATGGGTGGATGACCAACTGCTCCATAGCGATCTATCGCCTTATCGCGCAGTTCTGCGCTTTGAACCGTCATACCTGACAGCAAATCAGGAAGCGAAGCTCAAGGCGGCTGGCGATTCACTGGTTGCCTGGTCGGGAGCGAGCGACCTTCTCAATAACGTTGGGCGCGATATTCGAATCAGCGGCGCGGATAACCTGAGCGTACAACTGCGACATCAGCCGACTGAGGTTGACGCGCCATTGATCTGCCATCTGCTCAACAGCAACTATGACATCGAGTCGGACCGTTATGAGAACTTGCGAGATTTTGAATTGACGATCACCGGCAGTTTGCTGGGCAGAACGTTCTCTCGCGCGATGCTATACGCGCCAGAGGAACCGCCACGCGAGATCGCTTGCCGAACAATTGGCTCGGACACAGTCCTAACTGTGCCGCAAATGAACATGTGGGCGATCATCACGCTGGCCTAATGTCTAAGGGAACTTGACTGACTGCCAGGCTTGCCGCACGCTCTCTAATTGAGCCAGATGCTCCTCACGCGCGAACTCGTCTTCGTAGAAGCTGCAGTGCTCGAAGAAGCGAATCAACTCCTCAAGCCGATCGAGCGCTCGCGTTTCAGTCTCCGTCCCGGATGGCTTGCCAAGCAGCCGTTTCCAAACGGGCGCCACCAGCCAATCCGGCGGCGGTTTACCGGTCTCAAGGATGTGCTCGCTCGCCTTGAAGTATTGAGTTATCGCGGAGGCGGACGCCCGATTAGTCGTCCAATAGATGACCCAGGCGACTGTAGCGGCGCCAATAATGGAGGCGACAAAGAAGAGGACCAGCAGATCCATCAGTTGTCGTAGTCGACCCCGCGAAGTTCAAGCTCATCGGCGAAGTGGCAGGCGGCGAAATGACCGCTGGCGACCCGCCTCCACTCCGGCGCTTCTTCCGCGCAAATCGCCTGCGCGTAGCGACAGCGCGGGTGGAAATAACAGCCCGATGGCGGCGCCGCCGGATTGGCGACTTCACCCTGCAAGATGATCCGATCCATCTTGATTTCGGGATCGGTCGTCGGCACCGCCGACAGCAGCGCCTCGGTGTACGGGTGCTTGGGCGACGAGAATAAAGAGTCGGTGTCGGCCAGCTCAACCAGTTGGCCCACGTACATCACGCCAACGCGGTCGGAGATATGCTCGACGACTGACAGGTCGTGCGCGATGAAGAGAAAGGTCAGATTAAACTCTTCTTGCAAGTCCTCCAGCAAATTGAGAATCTGCGCCTGAATCGAAACATCAAGCGCCGAAACCGCCTCATCGCAAACGATCAGCAGCGGGCTGGGCGCGAGCGACCTTGCGATGCCGATCCGCTGTCGCTGGCCGCCGGAGAAGGCATGCGGGTATCGGTTGAGATGCTGAATATCCAAGCCAACTTTTTCCATTAGTTCGCGCACGCGGTCTTGAATATCGCGGGAATCTGACAGGAGCTTGTTGTTGCGGATGGGCTCGGAGATGATGTCCAACACAGACATCCGCGGATCGAGCGACGAATAGGGATCCTGGAAAATCATGTGGAAGTGCCGGCGCACCTTGCGCAGCGCTTTCTTGTCCAGCGCTGCAATATCGACTTCTTCGCCATCGGGCAGGCGGAAAAGAATCTGACCGGCGGTGGGTTCAATGCCGCGCACGATGCAGCGCCCCAAGGTGGTTTTGCCACTGCCGGATTCGCCTACCAAGCCGAAGGATTCGCCCTCGCGGATGGTGAAGCTTACGCCATCGACCGCCTTAACCTGGCCCTGCACCGTGCGAAAGAAGCCTTTCTCAATGGGGAAATGCTTCTTCAGATCGCGGACGTCCAGCAAAACATCGCCGATTACTTTCGTGGCAGCGTCATCCGGCTCAGGCATAGATCAGCTCGCTTTCTTCGCTGCGCAAGTAGCAGCGCACGTAGTGATCGTTCCCCATATTCACCAGCGCTGGAACAGCCGCATCGCACTTGCCGCGGATGAAATCGTCGCAGCGCGAGGCAAAGCCGCATTGCCGCGGCGGATTCATCGGCACCGGCACATTGCCGCGGATGGCATCGAGGCGCCCCCGCCCGCGGCCGCCAAGACGAGGAATCGATTTGAGCAGCCGCTGCGTATACGGGTGCAAGGGATTTTTGAAAAGCTCCACGGTGGAGGCGCGCTCCACCACCCGTCCGAGATACATGACATTAACTTCGTCGGCGATCTCGGCGATGACGCCCAGATCATGCGTGATGTACATGATCGCCATGCCGAACTGCCCCTGCAAGGCTTTCATCAATTCCAGTATTTGCGCTTGCACGGTGACATCCAGCGCGGTGGTTGGCTCATCGGCAATAAGCAGGGAGGGGCTGCAAGAAAGCGCCATTGCGATCATCGCCCGCTGGCGCATGCCGCCCGATAGCTGATGCGGATATTCATCGAAGCGCTGCTTGGGATTCGAAATGCCGACGCGATTGATCATATCCAAAGCCAATTGCCTGGCTTTTTTCTTGTCGCGCTCAATGTGCAGCCTTATGGCTTCGACGATTTGCGCGCCTATCGTATGCACCGGCGACAGGCTGGTCATCGGCTCTTGGAATACCATCGAGACTTCGGCGCCGCGAATGGCGCGGATTTCGGAGCTGCGCGCATTGAGCTTGCCGACATCAACCGCGCCGCCGTCTTTGCGCCGCAAAATGATCTCGCCCGTTTCAATCGCGCCCGGCGGCGGCACAATCCGCATAATCGATTGCGCCGTGACGCTCTTCCCCGATCCCGATTCGCCAATGACGCCAACCGTTTGCTGAGGCGCGATGGTCAAGTCAACGCCATCGACCGCCTTCAGCGTGCCTTCGGGCAAATGAAAATAGGTTCGCAGGTCGCGTACTTCAAGAACGTTGCTGGGTTCAGGAGACATAGCGCGCAGTCGACTGCCGGCGGATGGCATCGCATTGTAGACAATTGACAATACGCTGTCAAGTTGCCTGGCGATTCGGCGCGCGGGCGGCCTCATCGCCGGCATCCGCTCACAGGGACCGTAGGCGCGGGCGGAAATCAAAGAGGCGCCATGCGAAGCGCCTCATGCGGATGACCTGATTGTATGGGCGCTATAAGACTCGAACTTATAACCTTCCGGGTGTAAACCGGATGCTCTGCCAATTGAGCTAAACGCCCGCTTGCAACGCAGTATAGCTGCCAAACCCGATAATAGTCAAGGCGTGCTCGCGCCAGAATTTGCGTCAATCAAGCGATTACATTTTTGGCGGCGTCACACCGGTTTGACCCTGATATTTGCCCTTCTTGTCGGCATAAGACTGCTCGCAGGTTTCGTCGGCTTCAAAGAACAAAACCTGCGCCAAGCCTTCGTTGGCGTAAACTTTGGCTGGCAAGGGCGTTGTATTGCTGATCTCCAGTGTGGCGTAGCCCTCCCACTCCGGTTCAAAGGGCGTTACGTTGACGATCAAGCCGCAGCGGGCGTAAGTTGATTTGCCCAGGCAAACGGTTAGCACCTTGCGGGGAATGCGGAAGTATTCCACCGAGCGCGCGAGCACGAAGGAATTGGGCGGAATGAGGCAGACATCGCCGCGGAAATCGACGAAGGAATCGCTGGCGAAGTTCTTGGGATCAACAATCGCGGAGCGCACATTGGTGAAGATTTTGAATTCGTCCGAAACGCGCAGGTCGTAACCGTAAGACGAAACGCCGTAGCTGATGGCGCCTTCGCGCACCTGCTGATCGACAAAGGGTTCGATCATGCCATGCTTTTGCACCATATCCTTGATCCAATGGTCGGGCTTGAGTCCCATTAGAATGTCCCTCGTTGTGAATTACATGCGTTCAGGCGCTGACATGCCCATCAGGCGCAAGACGCGATAGAAGACAACCGCCGCCGCCCGGTAGAAACGCAGGCGCGCTTTGGCTGTATCGGCGGGCACTTCGCTATGCAGCACACGCACCTGATCGTAGACGGGATGAAAAACAGAGGCCAGCTCCTGCGCGAAAAAGGCGATCTTGTGCGGTTCGTAATTGATCACCGCCTGCTCAATGACATTGCCCAGTTCCAGCGCCTTGCGGATGAATTTGAGCTCGCCCTCGCCCAGCAGAGCCAGGTCGGCGCCAGCGTCGTCAAAGCCGCGCTCTTCCGCCTCGCGAAAGATGCCGGCGCAGCGGACGTAGGCGTTCTGAATATAATAAACCGGATTGTCGTTTGATTGCTTGACCACCTGATCAACATCGAAATCCAACTGCGAATTGGGGCTGCGCGCCAGCATGTGGTAACGCACGGCATCGGCGCTGGTCATCTCGACCAGGTCGTCGAGGGTGTCAAAGTCGCCGGCGCGTTTGGATTGCTTGACCGCCTCGTATTCGCCACGCTTTTCATTCCAACGCACGGCGCGCACCATCTGATTGAAAATGACGTGGATGGGCGCCGGGTCCATACCAAGCGCGCGGATGCCATGCTTGACGACTTGCGCTTGCGAGAAGTGGTCGGTTCCCAGCACATTGACGGCGATGTCGAAGCCGCGCTCCAGCTTGTCGCAATGGTAGGCGATATCGGGCAGGGTATAAGTCGGGACGCCATCGCTCTTCACCATCACGCGATCTTTTTCGTCGCCGAAGCTCGAGCTGCGGAACCAGGTCGCCGGCTCATAACCCTTGGCTTTGACATCGGCGATCTCGTCTTCGTCGGCGCCTTCCCAATGCGCCGCCTCGTAGACGTGACCGTTTTTGCGCATCCTGTCCAGCACAGTCCAAATCGTTTCCGATGCGAAGAGCGACGTCTCGTTGAAGAAGGCGTCATGTTTGATGTCGATAGAAGCGAGCGAACGCTTTATCCAATCAAACATGCGCGCTTCGGCCGCGTCTCTGAAGAACTCCCAGCTTTCTCCGCGCAGTGAATCACCGTGCTGGGCGACCAAGTCCGCCGCCTGGTCGACAAGGTATTCGCCCTGGTAATAATCCGGCGGGAGCTCGACGACATCGCCCAACTGCTGCCGGTAGCGCAGCTTCAGGCTGTTTCCCAGCTTGAACATCTGGTTGCCAGCGTTGTTGTAATAATACTCGCGCTGCACATCGTAGCCGGCCGCTTCCAGCAGGCGCGCCATCGCATCGCCAACGACGGCGCCGCGCGTATGACCGATGGTGATTGGTCCGCTGGGGTTGGCGCTGACGAATTCGACCTGGGCTGGCTTGCCGCAGCCGATCTCGAGCTGAAACAGCGCCTCGCCCTCGGCGATGATCGCATCGATTTGACACTTAAGATAATCGCTGGCAATGAAGCAGTTTATGAATCCAGGAGGCGCCACCTGCAGCTCCGGGGCGAAGTCCAGCGCGGGCAATTTGGCGACGATCATGCGCGCGATTTCGAGCGGATTCTTGCGCGCCAGCTTCGCCAGACCCATCGCCGGGTAGGACAGGTCGCCCTGGCTGGCGCGTTTCGGCGCGCTCACCGGGATCGCGGGAATCTCGAAGGGCGGAAGTTCACCCGAGTCCTGGGCGGCTTGGATGGCGCCTTCAATTGCCTTTTCCAGTTCTTTGTTCAGCAGCTTCAAAGCTAAAGGTCCTCTGCCTGGGGCGGGCTAAGCGGCTACGGATTCTAGCAAACTTGGACCGCTTAAGTAATAGGCACTTGGGGTTTGGACAGGGCAATCGCATCAAATTTTTCTGAACCACAGAGAACACAGAGGGCACAGAGTTTAGGTTGGTTTGACGAGTTTTCCCCTAAATCCACTGCTTGAATTTGTTAGGCTTGTCGCTACCGCCTCGATAAACTTCCTCTCCGCCCAAAAATTATGCGACAAAATGCCGTGAAATCTCTGACTAATGGCTTTTCTCGGTGCTCTCTGTGTCCTCTGTGGTGAAATTTCAGTTTAGTTTTGCTCGTCGCAGCGGATGCCAGTTTTGAAGCGATTGCCTTGGGGGTTTGGAATGCAGGACTTCTTCTCGTCGGTTCGCGCCAATCAGTTCGCTCTCGCCCGCTTTCCAAGCCCAGACCTGGCTGTAATCTTCCTGCCAGATCGCGACCTGGATATCGCGCATGTTCAGCGCCGCCAATTCGCGCCGCATCCGCGCTTCGCTCCAGGCGCGGTTGGGCATCCAGCGCGTGTCGATGCGGATTGTGGTCAGCAGCAAGCCGCCGGGGCGCAGCGCGCGGCACATTTCTCGCAGAGCGGCGCGCGGGTCCGGCAGGAACTCAAGCGCCTCAAGGCAAGTGACGACATCAAAGCTGTTATCGGCGAAGGGCAGTTCGCCCGCGTCATGGCGCATCAGCGTGATATAGCGCTCGAAGCGCTCCGCCGCCACCTTCCGCCGCGCGACCTTGAGCATTCGGCGGCTGGCGTCCAAGCCGATGACATGACCGCTGAACCTGGCATTGCGCGCCATGATCAGCGGCAATCGACCGGCGCCCGTCGCCACATCCAGAATCAGGGGAGCGGTCGCGGGATGGATGCGCGCCATGATGGGCTGGGAGATTAAGGTCAGGTCGGCTTGTTCGTCGAACTGTTTGATGCGGTCGTAGCGGGAGGCATACAGGTCATACAGCAAAATGACCATGCGCTTGCCCAGGTAGACGCCTTCGGTCTCGATGATCAACCACCAGATCAGAAAGCCGGTGGCGGGCAGCGCGACGAAGATCGCTAGAACGGATATGAAATCCACGGCGTCCTTTCCCTCGGCGGCGGATCTTAATGGCGCCTGGCGCGAAACTACTCGGCGACAAACAGGTCAGTCTCGCGAAACTGCATCTCATAGAGCTTGGCGTAGAGCCCTCGCTGCGCCATCAAGTCTTTGTGGGTCCCCAGCTCGATGATCCGCCCCTTGTCCAGCACGGCGATGCGATGAGCGACGCGAACGGTGCTCAAGCGATGGGCGATGATCAGCGTGGTGCGATTTGTCATCAAGCGAGCCAGCGCTTCTTGCACCAATTGCTCGCTTTCGTTATCGAGGCTGGATGTGGCTTCATCAAGCAGCAGTATGGAAGGGTTTTTGAGCAGAGCGCGCGCGATCGCGACCCGTTGGCGCTGCCCGCCGCTGAGCTTGATGCCGCGCTCGCCGACGATGCTGTCGTAGCCTTTCGGCAGCTCGATGATGAAATCATGAGCGTTGGCGGATTTCGCAGCTGCAATCAATTCCGCGTCGCTGGCGTCGAGCTTGCCGTAGAGGATGTTCTCGCGCACGCTGCCGCCGAAGAGCAATGTCTCTTGCGGGACGATGCCAATATGCGCGCGCAGGCTGCTCTGCGTCAAGTCGCGGATATCGTGCCCGTCAATGCTGATTGAGCCGGCGTCCACATCATAGAAGCGCGGGATCAAGTTAAAGAGCGTGCTCTTGCCGGCGCCGCTGGGGCCAACCAGGGCAATAATCTCGCCCGCGGCGATTTGCAGATCAATATCGCTCAGCACAGCCTGGTCATTTTCGTAGGCGAAGCGGACCCCTCGCAGGCAAATCGCGCCTTTGACCGCTGCAAGTTGCTTGGCTTTTGGTCGGTCGCGCACATCAGGCTGCGTATCCAGAATCTCGAAAACGCGCTTGGTCGCCCCGAGCGCCTCCTGAACCTGCGAATACATGCTGACCACGCCGGCGAAGTTGGCCGCCACCGTCAAGCCATAGATCAGAAAGGCGATCAATTCGCCCGCGCTGAGCCGGCCATCGAGCACTTCGCGACCGCCGAACCAGAGAATCAGCGCCAAGCCGGCGAAGGCGAAGAAGGCGATGATCGGCCCAAATACCGAGCGTATCGTGAGCAGCTTGACAGCGGCGCGAAAGGCGACCTCGATGGCGGCGTTATAGCGGGCGATCTCGTAGCTTTCGCGCACGAAGCTCTTGACCTCGCGGATGTTCTGCAATACTTCTTCCGCAACGACGGTGGCGCCGGCGATTTCGTCTTGCACGCGCGTGCTGGCGCGGCGAATGGCGCTGCCAAGCACGAAGGCGACCGCGACGATAATCGGCATCAGCACAATGATGAAGAGGGTCAAGCGCCAGTTAAGGTAGAACATGATCGCCACTGACCCGACCAGCGTCAAAGTCTGCTGCAAGAAGGCGCTGATATTGCCGGTCAAGACCGTGCGGACGACGGTGACATCCGAGGAGATGCGGCTGATCAACTCGCCGACGCGTTTGCTGTTGTAGTATCTGATGGACAGCGATTGAAGGTGCGCGTAAAGCTCGCAGCGAATATCGACCACAAGTTTCTCGCCTACATAATTGAGGTTGTAGTTTTGTACGAAGCTGGCAAGCGAGCGCAAAATGAAGACAGCCAACAGCGCCAGCGTAATTGTATCGAGCAGGGCGATATCGGCATCGGTGAACACTGAATCAATCACGCGTTGAATCACCGCCGGGAAGACGAGGCTTAGCGCCGAGGCGAAAAACAAGCCGATAGTTGACAAGAACAGCCGCAGCTTGTAGGCGGTCAAATAGGCAAGGAGCCGGCGCCACTGCATTGGCGTCGCCGGCACATCGCGTTTTTCGCCGCCGGGAGAGCGGATTCGATAGATCATGTCTGTTCCAAATAGAATAAGATCGGTATCAAGAATACGTCCGCTTTAACAAATGATGAAATGTAATCCCATGTAGGTACGGGCGAGCCGGTGGCTCGTCCTCTTGCGCTTATAGATTCGATAGCTGGTTTTCTCCTGAACTACTCCGTTCCGCTTCAGTAATTCCAAGTAAGTCATGCAACAAAATGAAGGAACGTCGTAGGGGCGACTCTTGAGTTGCCCACATGTACAATGGCGACATAGTGGGCGAGACAAGTCTCGCCCCTACAGATCTCGAATCAGATTAGCATCGCCCTTTTTCGCATTACTTACTTGCGCCTACTTCTGTGCCTGCGAATTGAGAAAACGAGCCTTGCCAAAAGACCCGCGCCTATTTGCTTCTGCTTTTGGGCGGCTGCTACAGCGCCGCTACACAGCGGGCGGATCGTCATCAGCTTCGTCAGACGCCAGGTCGGTAGCATTGATTTCATCGCTATCCGCTTCCGGGGACGCCGCCTCATCGACAGTGATGACAAGGCGGGCATCATCATCCGACTCGCTGGGCAGGGGCGCATCGGGCAACGCCGGCGGCTGGCTCTCTTCGACTTCGGCGTTGACCGCCGTCGGATCCCGCACCAGCTGCCAGGGCGCGTCGGCAGGCAGTTGCGCGCGGTGGCTCGTGGGAAATTCGATGCGGGTCTCGCCGGCGTCCCGCTCTACAACGACGCCGTGCTGTTCGATTCGTATCGCTTCTCCCCAGGTGAATTCGCCGCCGACCCAAACGCGGTCGGGCGCGATGATCGCCACGCCCAAGACTTCGCCGAGCAACTTCAGGGGCGCGATCCCGCCGATGTGATGATCTTCGCCGTAGCCCTTGGCCTCGTCCGCGTGATAAAACTGCGACAACTTGCCTTCGCGCGCCAGCACCCGCGCCAAGCCGTCCAGCACGCGCTTGACGAGGGCGGTCGCCTCGCGTCGAAACCCGGCCGCCATCATGCCTTCGCCGATTAGCGACAGCCAATACATCCAGATGCCGCCGCCGCCGCGCGCGTTGGAGGGGTCGAAATTACGATCGCTCGCGCTGACCATCGTCAAGCCGTTGGGGCGCAGAAAATGCGCTTCGTCCATAGCCAGCTTCACCAGCGCCGCAGCCCGCTCTTGCGGCAGACGCGGGCTAATCAGCGGCATCAGCGCGTTGATATCGAGGCGGCTGCTATCGATCGTGGTGGCGTAAACCTTGTAAACCCGGCTCAGCCCCTCGATTCGCAGGCGGCGAACCTGCGAGAGCGGCTTCTCGGTGGTGTAGACGCCTTGACGATTTTGCCAGTCAAAAGCCTCAGCCGCCGCTTCTATCGCGCATTCGTCGCCGTTCTCGTCCAGACCTTCAAGCTTTAAGGTGATGCGCGGCCGCTGGCTGACCCCGCCGACGACACGCACCACCACTCGTGCGGGCGTCAACAGCGCGTGATTGAGTTCATGCGTCTGATCGCCCGCGCCGCGGTGCAGCAATTCATCCGCTTCCGCAGTCAGGTGCGTATCGCGATCGCGATAGCTGTAGCGCCGCCCATCCCAGAATTCTTCCAGGCTCGTCTCCATCATCGCAAGCTGTTTGGCGATGATCTGCGCGCTTTCTTCTTCGCCAAGCAAGTCCGCAATCTGGCGGAGGGCATCGGCTTCGGCGATTAAGTAGGCCAAGAGATCGGGCGTCTCCATTTGCGCGATGTCGGCGCCTTGCGCCCAATACTGGCTTTGGCCAAAGGTCGGAAAGGCGACATAACCCATCTGCCGTTCCGTGCGCCACTCAGGCGCGCCGTCGTCGTCCGCGTCCATATCGCTCTGCAGCCAGCGCCCAAAGAAGCCGACCAGACCCGGGTAGACTTCGCGCAGGAACTCCGGATCGTCGGCGCGCTGATGAACCAGCAGGCTGAGCCTCGCCAGAATCGGCATCATAAGAATGCCCTGCCGCTGGCCGCCCAAACCGGGCCGCCGATCGACAAAGCCCGATTCGTCTTGCGCCGCCAGATAGTTTCGAATAAGTCCCTTGGCGAGTTCGGCGTCTATATTGATGGTCGCGCCCGCCGCAAGATAGCTGAAAGTCGGCTCTTGCCCAGCCCAGGCGCGGATATGATCGCCCCCGTCTCCGCGCCGGCTCCAGCCGCGATTGCCCGCTCGATTGGCGACAATTGAAGCCTGGGGCAGATGCTCGGTCGCTCGCATAAACGCTTTGATCAGATGCGCGTAAGACAGGTCGATGACGCGGTCCCATTCAGCGTTCCCGCTGTATATCCGCGGAACGGCGGCAGCAGCGCGCTCGATGCCTTCGAAATGACGTTCCCAAGGCTGGGACATCCAGTTCAGCGCCAGGCTGAAGGAGTCGCGCATGTCTTCCAGCCCGGCGACAGCGAAGGGCAGGCGCGCGGTCTGCCCCGGCGGCAGCTCAAGGACCGCGCCGATTTTCGGGCTGCTGATGCGGCCGCCATAAATCTCGGCGCTGGCTTCCGCCATCGTCGCGACCGGGTTGATATTTCCGATCTGCCCCAGATGCAGCGCGAGCGTGCCATCGCCCAGCGTCAGCACATTGAGCCTGACCTGGCGGCTATTGATAATGGCTTGCCCAAATAACTCGAGCTGAAGCCGGATCACATCGGCGCTCTTGTTCGTCAAGCTGAATTCGCCGCCGGCCGCTCGCGATTCCATCAGCCAAAAGCGCGCGACCAGCGCCGTATCAGGCATGGGCGCCGCCTCGACTTGCAGCAGGTTCGGCGCAAAGCAGGTGACTTGCGGGGGCTTGGCGTAAGCCCGCTGCTGATAGACGACGCGGTCGCCCCGGCGCCACATGGGGACGAGACTGACAAGACCGGCGCGGCCGCCAAACTGTGT
This sequence comes from Anaerolineae bacterium, assembly GCA_022820125.1. Lineage (GTDB taxonomy): Bacteria > Chloroflexota > Anaerolineae > Aggregatilineales > Phototrophicaceae > UBA6055. The sequence continues at coordinate 29,429 of JAJEGA010000086.1, forward strand.
TTGGAAAGCCATCGCCGCCTCGCCGCCTTTGCCTAATCGCAGGGTCCAGGCTTGGTCATCGCGGTAATCGGTTTGGCTGCTGCGGGCGTCGGCCGCCAGGAAATACTCGAATGGCGTATTCGCGTCGATCGTTTGGCGGCGGAGATTTCGCATGGTTATGGCTTGCAGCCCATGCCTAGCTGGCGATCTGCCAGGTACGGGAATCTTCGATGAAGCGGAAGGTATCGCCGCTGTAACTTTTGACCTGGTGATAGCCCGGTCCCGGCACATATACGTTTTCGCTGTTTACCGATCCGCCGTGATGATACTCGTATTGCGTGGTATGACCGCGCTCAATGTCAAGCGCCCAGCCGATCGCCAGCCGCACCTCCGGGTTCTCGCGCCATAGTTTGCCAAAGCCGCGGATAGGCTGAAAGCGGTTCTCGGGCGGCACAATCTGAGGATCGCTCTCCGCTTCGCCATCGACGAAGGTATCGTCATAGACGCTCCAGACATTCTGCCCGTCGTCATTTGTGGTTAGCACCCAGATCTGGGAATTGGGTTGGAGCCAAAACATCCAGCCGTCTTCAAAACGCTGCTCAGCCATATAGATAGATCCAACGATGGTTTCCGGGAATGGATCGGGCGTCGGCGTAATCGTCGGCGTCGCCGTCGGCGCGTTCTCGGTCGCCACGGCAATGCCGGTGGCTGTCGCCGCGAGGCTGTCCGCAGTGGCGACGGCTTGGGCGAGCGCGTCCGTCAAGGCGGTCGCGGTCATATCAGCCGGCGATGTTGACTGACCTTGACAGGCGTTTAAGACCAGCAAGTAAACGATCAGGCAAACATTAAGTCGTATCAGTGGCATGAAGAGCGCTCCGCCTGGGCAATGAGCAAGAACTTCGATTCATTGTAGCAGAGCGGAATCGATAAACAAGTTGGGCGATTCGTTGCGCGCATGCTGTGATGGGCCAAGCTCGTTATCAACTCCGCTTAAGGGTTTTCATCGTTGGCAGCTTTCTCTACCATATACGCGGATAACCAAGAAAATGGCGCGCCGAATGGAATGCAGACCGACGAATATCACGGTCGACCGGCAAAAGGGCGACCTGGAGATTATCTGGGATGACGGGCTTGTCAGCCGCTACCCGCTGTCTCAGCTGCGCGAGGCTTGCCCCTGCGTAGAATGCCGCGGCGGGCACGCCAAAATGGGCATGGAGCACGCGCCCGACGACATCCTCAAGCTGGTTCCGCGCCGGTCCTACGCTATCACCGGCATGAGCGCGGTCGGCAATTACGCGCTGCAGCCCAGCTGGGACGATGGCCACAACACCGGCATCTACACTTGGGAATATCTGCGCTTGATCTCGCCGCAACAGCCGGCTGATTAGGCGCCGACGCGGGAATCGCCGCGCGCGATTTTTGCCGGGCGCCGGCTCAGTAGCGTGGTCGGCTCGTCCTGGCTATACTTGTGTCTGATTTGAAATGGTCCGCGTTTCCCCTTAGGATCACTGCCATGCAGCCGCCCTCGCTTGATATTGTGAATCGCGCAATTGGCGCTGAACTCGCGCGAGCGACCTACCGCTACAACGAGCGCGATGCGGCGCTGTACGCGCTGGGCATCGGGGCGCCGGCTGATCCACTGGATCAAGATGAATTGAAATTCGTCTATGAGTTAAGCAGCCTGGGCTTTCAGGTCTTTCCTACCTTCGCTGTTGTCTTTTCTTATGAATTCAATCGCCAGCTGGCAAAAGGCGAAATCGCCGGCATCAAGTACAACCCGATGATGTGCGTCCATGGAGAACAGCTCTTGCGCGTTCTTCGTCCGCTGCCCAAGGCGGCGACCGTGACTTCAACGATTTCAATCGCGGACATCTATGACAAAGGCAGCGGGCTTCTGATGGTCATCGAGATCGCGAGTTATCTTGATGCCGGTGAAAAGCTGGCGGAGGCTCGTCACTCGCTTTTCTTTCGCGACCTGGGTGGCTTCGGCGGCGCGCGGGGACCGATATTGTATTGGAAAATGCCGACTCGGGCGCCCGATTATACGCATGAAGAGCGAACCCACGAAAAGCAGGCGCTGCTATATCGTTTGGCTGGCGATGACAACCCGCTGCATGCCGACCCGCCGATGGCGGCGATTGGTCATTATGAGAAGCCCATTCTGCACGGTCTTTGCACGATGGGTTTCGCGGCGCGCGCCGTATTAAAGCACTGCGGCGACAATGCCCCTAGCCGCTTCGATTCCATCAGCGTCCGCTTCTCAAATCACGTCTTCCCCGGCGACACGCTAGTCAGCCAAATGTGGCGTGAAACCGAAGGCCTGATCCGATTCCAAACCAAAGCCAAAGAGCGCGATGTCGTTGTTCTTAGCCAGGGCTGGATTCGATTGCGGGATTAAGGCGTGACCTTCGATATCAGCGAGCATCCGCATCGGCGCTACAACCCCCTGCTGGACGAGTGGATCCTGGTCTCGCCACACCGGACCAAACGCCCTTGGCATGGAAGTGTGGAGAATGCGCCGCGCGAGCGCCGGGCCCGCTACGACCCTGACTGTTATCTCTGCCCGGGCAATATCCGCGCCAATGGCGAGCGCAACCCGGACTATGAAAGCACCTTCGTCTTCATCAATGACTTCGCCGCCGTGCTGCCTGACGCGCCGCCGGCGCCCGCCGACGAACACCCGCTGTTCCGCGCCGATTCTGTCCGTGGCGAGGCGCGCGTCCTTTGTTTCTCGCCGCGCCATGATTTGACCTTGGCTGAGATGTCGCCGGCTGAGATTCGCCTGGTGGTTGATTTGTGGGCGGAGCAAACAGCCGAGCTGGGCGCGCGCTTTCAGTGGGTGCAGGTGTTTGAGAACCGCGGCGATATGATGGGCGCTTCCAATCCGCATCCGCATGGGCAGATCTGGGCGACCGACCGCATGGGTTCGATTGCGGCGCGCGAAGATCGCCAGCAGCGCGCCTACGTCGACCGATATGGCGCCAGCCTGCTGCTTGATTATGCGAAACAGGAGCGGCAATTAGGCGCCCGCTCTGTGCTGGAAAACGATAGCTGGCTGGTTGTCGTGCCCTACTGGGCGGTTTGGCCCTTTGAAACGCTGCTCCTGTCGAAATCCCCCCAGCAGCGCCTGCCGGATTTGGACGCCAGGCAGCGGAATGACCTGTCGGCGATTTTGAAAAAGCTGCTGGTGAAATACGACAATCTTTTTGAGACGTCCTTTCCTTATTCAATGGGCTGGCATGGCGCTCCCTTTGATGGGCGGGGCAACGCTCACTGGCAATTGCACGCGCATTTTTTCCCGCCGTTATTGCGCTCGGCGACGGTGAAGAAATTCATGGTCGGCTACGAGATGCTGGCGGAAGCGCAGCGCGATTTAACGCCGGAGGCAGCCGCCCGCCGCCTGCGCGCCTGCTCAGAAGAGCATTTTACTCTGCGCTGAATTGCGAAGCGGCTGGCTTAATCGTCCCAGTGAGATTGCAGCAGGTCGACGACCAGCGGATCGCCAAAATAATTGCAACTGTTGGCATCGGGAATGTCCCACTCGCGGCCCGATTGCTGGGGTTCGTCCGGATTGAAATGATTGTAGACGCGGCGTGAGGCCTCGGCGAACAAAGGCAGCGATTCCTGGAAGTTCAGCCAATCGGGCTGGAAGAGCATCATCGCCATCACATAATCCCCGCCGGGCGTGAAAAACAAGGCGGCATTGCCGTGGGTATCAGGTATCCAGCCATGCTTGTGGGCGACGCGCGTTTGCGCCGGCACACCTGACTTCAAGAGCGCGTCGACCGTATTGTTGCTCATGATATGCAGCATCTGCCGGCATTCGCGCGCTTCGATTGACGCGCCAAAGCGTTCCGCCAGCGCGCCGCCCGAGCCATAGGCGCACTGGTAGAGATTGGCCAGCGCCGCGCCGATTTCGACGACCGTCAACTGGTTGGCGGGGTCGGGCTCGGCTTTGACTTGATCAGCCGCCGATGTTGGCGACACAAGGGGGTAGGGCGGCGGCTCGGGCGTCCCAATCGTGGTGAAGGGCGCGATTAAGAAGGACCGCGATAAACCCAAAGTCCGATAAAAGTCTGTGACCGCCGCGGCGCCGTCATAGGCGTTGCCAGCGCCGATGATGCCCAGCAGGCGGTTGGTCGCCGCGTTTTCACTGCAAATCATCGTGTTGAGAATATCAGTGGCGGTCTCGATGGACGGCGGCGCGTCTAGCGTCTGATACAGCCGAGCCAGAATGGCGATCTTATTCAGGCTTGTGCCGCTGAAGGCGTATTCGTCGCCGAAAGAAAATGCCTCGCCGCTGCCCAGATCCATGACAAACAACGCGCCGAAGCGGCTCGTCTGGGGGTCAAACCCGGCCGATAGAAAAAGATCCCATATCTCGTTGGCCAGCAATTGCAAGTCGCTGCTTAGCGCCTGCGCCTCTTCGCCGTTGATGCCGCTGGCGCGAATGGCCGCCGGCGTCGGCGTTAGCGGCGGCAGGCTGAAGCGCGTCTGCGATAACGCTGGCGTACGGAAAATATTCCCGCTGATTTCCAGCAAGCCAATCGCGATCCAGGCTTGCCCGCCGGCGGCATCGGGGTAGCGGATGCGCGCCCATGGATATTGGGTATGATAACCGGTCACTTCAAAGCGATCGCCAGCGAATGCCACGCCAGCCCGCGGATATTCGACGCCGGGTCCATAGCGGATATTCACCTCGCCGGAGACGACGCCGCTGACGCCATAGACGCCGACCGTGGGTGTCAAGGTGGGCGGGGTGCTGGTCGCGGTGGCGAGGGGCTCGCGGCTGATTGGGTCGGTGGTCGCCGAAATAGGCGCCTGCAAGTCGATGACCAAATCAGTGACTGGGACGCGATTGATATCCCCATTCACAACCACGAGCGTTTCAAAGACCCAGCCCATTGGCGCCTCGTCTTCAGGGGCGCCCAGCAGCAACCAGGGGTAGCGCTGGCTGCGGCCGAGGACGGGATAATTGGCGCCGCTCGTGATCTCGCCGACCAGAGGCGCCTCGATATTGTCGTCGGCGCGCAGGTTGGCTTGGCCGATCGCCTGGGCGTAGACGCCGGTATTCCGCAATTGCGCCTGCGAATTAAGCGCGATGAGCAACACTGAAGACGCGCTGATCAAAATTGCCAGAGCGGCGCGCGCGTGCCGGAGACCGAAGCGCGCTTTGAGATCTAACGACGGCGTATTGGGCTTCAGTCTGGCGCCTCCCGCAAGTCAAGTACATCAAACGAAAACGCGCTGCATTATATCACGCGCGCGGAAGTCAAAACAGCGGATCTCCGGAAGCCTCGTATTGACAAGCGGGCATGACCGGCTATACTGCAAGCTGAACAGTAGCCGAAGTGGCGGAACTGGCAGACGCGCTACGTTCAGGGCGTAGTTCTCTTCGGGGAGTGTGGGTTCGACTCCCACCTTCGGCATGGCGATCGCCCGGTCATTTGGCCGGGCGTTTGTTATTTCCCGCAGGTCAATCATTCGGGCTGACGGTTGGGCGCGCTCGGCTGATTGCGGCTCGCTCGAGACAGAATTCGCGCCGCCGCCGCTGGCAGTTTCCGCTCGCTGTACTATGATAGTGAAGGGCATTGACGGAGGGCGCAGGGCAGCGATGGCGGAAGCCGGATTGAAACCATCGGCGCAATTGAGCGCCGCCGACGGGCATCGGCGCGAGCGGCCTTTGACCAGCATTCAGATCATGTTTGCCGTCGCCCTCGCCTTTGGTTTGGTCCTCACCTTGAACTTTAGCGGCCGCATCAAGCTGGACCGCGATCTGGGGGGGATCCACGCGCGCTTCGCAGCAGAAATCGAATCTTTGCTGGCAGAACAGCAGCGCCTGATTGAAGAGCTCAGCTACGTCAAAAGCGATGCCTACGTCGAATATTGGGCCCGCGATGAAGGCAAAATGATCCGCGATGGCGAAGTCCTGATCCTGCCCAAGAGCAGCGGCGCGCAAGCCTCAACGCGGCGCTCAGCCGTCCCCCTGGTCGCATTCCAGACCACCGCCCCCGAACCGGAAAACTGGCAGTTATGGTGGGCGCTTTTCTTTGATGGCGAGCCACCGGGCGCGAGCGATTCGGGCCGCGCGCGATTTCCGCTCTACGAGTGACGCGCGCTATTGATCATGGGCGACCACGCCCGGACGCAATATAAATGGTGGCGGCGCGCCAGCGAAGTCGAGCGCCTTGGCGTCGACGCCGCTCGCCCCAACGCTCAAGACCGCGCCTGGCTGCGCCCAATCAACTTTCAGCACCGCCAGAGCATACAGGCGTCCATCGGCGGCTTCGGCGCTGCTCGTTAGTGTGCCGACCGGTTTTCCGCTGGCGTATACTGGCGCCGGCGCCGCTGTCATGGCTGTGAGTTTGACCTTTACCAGAACCTTCGCCAAGCGTCCCCGGCTCTCCATGCGCGCTATGATCTCTTGCCCGGTGTAACAGCCTTTGCTGAAACTGATCTCGTCCCAAAGTCCCACTTCCAGCGGAATATAATCCGGCGACAGCTCGAGGCGCCCGGGCGCGCCGCTGCGGATGCGCAGGCTGTTGTAAGTCAAGGAACCGGCCGGTATGAGACCAAGGTCCGCGCCGTTTTGCAGCAATTGGCGATGCAGCGCGGGGCCGGCGCCGCGATCGGCGATGAGGACCCAATGCCCGCCGCCGATGGATTTCCGCCGGGCGAGAATCAAATTGCCGGCTTCGCTTTCGATTTCCATTGCGCCCATGGGCGGTATCTGTCGGGCGGCTGGCGCAAGCGCGGCAACTGCGGCATCGGCGCGCCCGCCGCGCAGGGCAAAGTGAACTGTCTCAGCGCTGATATCCTTGAGCGAAACTTGATCGCCGAAGAAGATATTGCGCCGCAAATAATCCGCCAGCGCCGCGCCTTGGCCCGCTTCGCTGATCAAGAGCAGGCCCCGCGACAGATTGCAGCAGCTGGCGCGAAACAAGATCCGCGCATTGGCGTTGACGAATACGGTTGGCGCCACTTCATTTGGTCCGAGCTGGCTTATGTCATTGGTCGACATGCGGTTGACCAGCTTGAAGCGGTCGCGCCCTTGCAGCAGGATGCGGCCTTCGTGGGAGCGATCGAGCAGGATTGCGCCCGCTTCAAGCGCGGCGAATTCAGCCGTCGGGTCGCCGTAATCCAGCGGGATTTGATCCGGCGCCAGGCGAGCGCCCAGCGAAAGGTGATATTGCGCCAGCTCGTTCACAGCCTTGCCACCTGAAAGCGCCGTTCAGCCAGTTCACGGCTGATGATGGCGCTTGTCGACTCGATCGCCCGCGCCAAATCATCATTAACCACGGTATAGTCGCAGCGCGCTCGGTAGGGCAGTTCAAGCGTCCGCGCGCGTTCGAGCCGCCGCTCAATGTCCGTCGCCTCATCGGCTCGGCCGCGCATTCGCGCCTCCAGCAGCGCCAATTGCTCGGCGATGTCCCTGCCTGGCGCCGTGACGAAGACTTGAACGACGTTGAGCGGGTAGGCGGCCGCCAGTTCGATGGCGCCGAGGACTTCAATATCGGCGATGCGCGCGGCGCCGGCAGCCAGCGCCTCGGCAACCGTTCGGCGCGGTATCCCGTAGAATTTGCCCGGCGTCACTTCCTGATGTTCCAGCAGTTCATTGTTGCTAATCATCGTTCTAAACGCTTGCTCGCTGACGAAGAGATGCTCGCGGCCCTGTTTCTCATCGGCGCGCATGGGACGGGTGGTGGCGGTCGCCAGTTGCTTGATCGCCGGAAACGCGCTGATGATCGCTTTCATGATGGCGTTCTTGCCCGCGCCGCCCGGCCCAATCATGACGAATATGACGCCGGAAAGCTTCTCGGTTGCGGTCACTCTATGTTATCCTCAATGCAGACAATCGCTGGGAACAGTGTATCAAGAGCGGTGGTCAATCTCCATAGCGATCCGTCACTGCCGGGGCGAAAGACGCGAGCGACTAAGGCGAACGCAGGCCGGCTTATCGGTGGCGATGCGTATCAAGGCGGAAGGAAATCGAGATGCCAGCCAGAATTATCGATGGTCGATCGGTGGCGCAGCGCATTCAAAGCGAGATCAAAAGCGCGGCGCGGGATTTTACGGCGCAAGCTGGCGCTGCGCCTGGCTTAGGCGTCGTTTTGGTCGGCGATGACCCGGCCTCGGCCATGTACGTGCGCATGAAGCGGCGCGCTTGCGAACGCGCTGGTTTGCGCTCAGAAGCGCGGATACTGCCGGCCGCTTCGTCGCAGGCTGAGGTGGAATGCGCCGTTCGCGGCTTCAACGCCGACGCAAACATTCACGGCATCCTGGTGCAGTTGCCGCTGCCGGATCATATCGATGAAGAGGCGGCGCTCAATGAAATCAGCCTCCCTAAAGATGTCGATGGCATCCATCCGCTGAACATCGGGCGTCTGGGCATGCGCGGGCGCGAGCCGACCTTCACGCCAGCGACGCCGACCGGCGTCATGCTGTTGATCGAAGAAACAGGCGAAACCATCGAGGGAAAACGCGCGGTCGTCATCGGCCGCAGCAATATCGTCGGCCTGCCGGTGGCGCTGATGCTCGCCAATGCCAACGCGACCGTGACCATTTGTCACAGCCGCACGCGCGACCTTCCGGGCGCGGTCAAAGGCGCCGATATCGTGGTGGCTGCCGTGGGGCGGGCGGAATATGTCAAAGGCGATTGGCTCAAAGCGGGCGCCATCGTCATTGATGTGGGATCGAACTCGCTGCCCGATCCCGATAGCGAAAAGGGTTATCGCTATGTTGGCGATATCGAATTTGAATCGGCGCGGGCGGTGGCCGGCTATATCACCAAAGTGCCGGGCGGCGTCGGACCGATGACCATCACCATGCTGCTGTCGAATACGCTGAAGGCGGCGCGCCGCAGCCTTAACGAATGACCGGGCCGCTGGCGAGCCGCGCGCGATCAGCCAAATCTTGTGATGAAATCACTGGCGTTATATAGTAGGCGCATTGGGCGGATTGTGGTGGGTTGATGTCAACGCTTCTTTTGAAGAACATTCGCTGTCTGGCGACCTTTGATGATGAGCAGCGCGAGCTGGAAGGGGCCTGGCTGCTGATTCGCGATCGCGTCATTGACAGCATCGGCGCCGCCGACGATATTCCGCCGGCTTATGCTGACCGCGTCATTGATCTGTCCAATCACATCGCTCTGCCAGGTCTCGTCAATACCCATCATCACATGTTTCAAAGCTTGACTCGCGTCGTGGCGCAAGAGAGCGAATTATTCGACTGGCTGAATACGCTCTATCCGATCTGGTCCGGTCTCCGCGGCGAAGATCTATATATCGCCGCCAAGCTGGCGATGGCTGAACTTTTGCTTTCCGGCTGCACCACCGCCAGCGATCACCATTATATCTTCCCCAACGATGTGCGGCTGGAAGACGAAATCCGCGCCGCAGCAGAGATGGGCATTCGATTTCATGCGGCGCGCGGTTCGATGAGCCTGGGCGAAAGCGCCGGCGGAACGCCTCCCGATCGTCTGGTGGAGCGCGAGCCCGATATCATGCGCGACACCCAGCGCCTGATTGAAACCTGGCACGATCCGGCGCCTCACGCCATGCTGCGGATTGTCGTGGCGCCCTGTTCGCCTTTCAGCGTGACTGTTGACCTGATGCGCGACGCGGCTGCGCTGGCGCGCGATATGGGCGTCCAACTCCATACGCACCTGGCGGAAAACGATAAGGACGTCACATACAGCCTTGAGCGCTTCGGCTTGAGGCCCGGGCAATACGTCGAAGATGTCGGCTGGCTGGGCGATGATGTCTGGCACGCGCATTGCGTCAAGCTGAATGATGAAGAAGTCCAGCTATTCGGGCGCACGGGCACGGGCGTCTGTCACTGTCCGTCTTCCAATATGCGCCTGGCGTCGGGCATCGCGCCGATTCGCCAATTGCTTGATAAGCGCGTCAAGGTCGGCTTGGGCGTCGATGGCTCAGCCTCCAACGATAGCGGGCATCTGCTCGGCGAAGCGCGGCAGGCGCTGCTGTTGAGCCGAGCGCCGGGTGACCCAAGCGCCTTGAGCGCGCGCGAGGCGCTTCGTATGGCGACCCGTGGCGGCGCCGCCGTCCTTGGGCGTGACGATATCGGGCAAATCGCCCCCGGCAAGTCGGCTGATATTGTCGCCTTTCGATTGGATGGCGTCGGCATGGCCGGCGCCCAGCACGACCCGGTCGCGGGGCTGGTTTTCTGCCAGCCGCCGGCGGTCGATCTTTCGATAATCAACGGCGCGATCGTGATCGAAGACGGCAAACTGCTCAGCGCCGATTTGCCCGCTTTAGTCGAAAAACACAATCAATTGTCGGCGCAGTTGATTCGCGGCGAGCGTCGATGAGGCGCGGGAGGCGAAGCGATGTCGATTGTTGACCGACTGGCGGCGGCGCGTGGCGATGTGGCGGCTGATCTCGTCTTGCGAAACGGTCAACTGGTCAACGTGATCAGCGGCGAAGTTTATCGCGCCGACATCGTGATTCACGACCGGCACGTCGTCGCTTTGGGCGCCGGTTATGCGGCCCGGCGCGAAGTTGAACTGGGGGGCATGTACGTCGCGCCCGGTCTCATTGACGCCCATGTGCATATCGAGAGCAGCCTGGTGACGCCGCCGGAGTTTGCGCGGGCGGTGCTGCCCCATGGCGTCACCACTGTCGTCACCGACCCCCACGAGATCGCCAATGTCCTCGGGTTGGAAGGCATGCGTTACATGCTGGAACGCGCCAAGCGCCTCCCGCTAAATATGTATGTTATGGCTTCCAGCTGCGTCCCCGCGACCGATATGGAGACCTCCGGCGCCCGGCTGGAAGCGGAAGATCTGGCGCAGTTGCTTGATCACCCCTGGGTGCTGGGCTTGGCGGAACTGATGAATTATCCCGCTGTCGCGCAAGGCGATGAAAGCATGCTGGACAAGATCGCCCGGTTCAAACATCGCGCTCTTGACGGGCACGCGCCCGATATGAGCGGGGAGATGCTCAACGCTTATGTAGCGGCCGGCGTCCAAAGCGAGCACGAATGCACAACGGTGGCCGAGGCCCGTGAGAAGCTGCGCCTGGGGCTGACGATATTCATCCGCGAAGGCACGACCACGCGCAATCTAAAACCGCTGCTGCCTTTGATCACAGCAGAGAATCACGCGGCAATTTGCTTCTGCACCGATGACCGAATACCGGCTGATCTCATTGATGAAGGTTCGATTGATCACATGCTGCGCGTCGCCATCGCCGAGGGCGTTGATCCGCTGTTGGCGATTCGCATGGGCAGCTATAACACGGCTCGTCACTTCGGCTTGAAGAAACACGGGGCGGTGGCGCCGGGCAGATACGCCGATGTATTGATCCTGCCTGATCTGAACGATTTTCGCCCGCAGCAGGTTTATCGCGGGGGGAAGCTGGTCGCGCAGGATGGCGCGATGATTGAGGCGCGGCGCAAGCCCCGCCATATTGACCTGCGAAGCACAGTCAACATTCGATCCGGCGCGTTGGACTTCTCGATTGAGGCGAAGGGCGAGCGCATTCGGGTGATCGGCGCCATCGTCGATCAGGTGGCGACTGCGCATCTGGTCGAGCGGGCGAAGATCGTCGATGGCTTCGCCGTCAGTGATATCGAGCGCGATATTCTCAAGTTCGCGATGGTGGAACGTCATCGTGCGAGCGGGAACATCGGCTTGGGTTTCATCAAAGGTTTTGGCTTGCGGCGCGGCGCCATCGCTGGCACAGTGGCGCATGATCACCACAATCTGGCGGTCATCGGCGTCGATGATGAAAGTATGAAACTGGCGGTGGCGGCGATCCTTGAGATGGGCGGCGGGCTTGCCATCGTCGACGGCGAGGGCCTATTGGCGCGGCTGCCCTTGCCCGTCGCCGGCTTGCTTAGTGAAGAGCCGATCGAAGCGGTGCGTCGTCAATACGATGCGTTGATCGCGGCGGCGCGCCAGCTGGGCAACCGGATGAGCGATCCCTTCATGGCGATGAGCTTTATGGGGCTGGAAGTGATTCCCAAATTGAAGCTGACCGACCTCGGATTGGTGGATGTCGAACAATTCGAACTGGTTGAACTATTTGTCTGAAAAGCTGTCTATAATTTTGTCATTTTATGCTAAAGTGTTTAGGCTCAGCAAACGCAATGAATATCAGGTAAAGCCATGGTAGACCACATAAAACTGCAGGAATTGCGGCATCGCGTGGAAGAACAGCGCGAGCCGATCATCACCTTCTTGCGCGAGATCTGCGCCATTCCGAGCATGGAAAATCAGATACGCGCTTGTGGCGAACGCATCGCCGAAGAGATGAAGCGCCTCGGCTATGACGATATATTCTGGGACAAGATGGGCAATATCGTCGGCGTGATTGGGGCTGGCGACCGGATTCTGCTATACGACAGCCACATCGACACGGTTGGCATCGGCGACCCCGATGAGTGGGAATGGGATCCCTTCGAAGGCAAAATCGAAAACGGCATCCTGTATGCGCGCGGCGCCTGTGACGAAAAGGGCAGCACGCCTGGTATGGTCTATGGCTTGGCGCTGGCGCGCGATCTGGGTTTGCTCGATGGCTACACCGCTTATTATTTCGGCAACATGGAAGAATGGAACGACGGGCAGGCGCCCCAGGCCTTTGTGCAGACCGAAGGCGTCACGCCGGACTTTGTTGTCATCGGCGAGCCCACCAAAATGCAAATCTACCGCGGGCACAAGGGGCGGGTAGAATTCAAGATCGTCGCCAAGGGCAAAAGCGCCCACGCCGCCAGCAATTATCTTGGCGACAACGCCATTTACAAACTGCTGCCGATCATCGAGCGCATCAGCCATATCGAGCCGGAACTGGGCGATCACGACTTCCTCGGTCAAGGTCGGATCACCGTCACCGATATGGAGGTCAAGACGCCCAGCATCAACGCCGTGCCCGATGAGGCGACCATCTATGTCGACCGCCGCATCACTTTCGGCGAAGCGCCAGACGTGGAACTGAAGCGCCTGCAAGCGATCATCGGCGAACGCGACGATGTCCATGCCGAGATCCTCGTCTATGACGAGCCGAGTTATACCGGCTTCGTCTTTCCGCTGGACAAGATTTATCCCGCTTGGGCTTATGAAGAGGATGAACCGATTGTAAGGGCGGGTTTGTCTGCGGCTGAGGTGCTTTACGGCCACGCTGACAGCGGCAAGTGGGACTTCTCCACCAATGGCATCTATTGGGCGGGCAAAGCCGGCATACCCAGCATCGGCTTCGCGCCGGGAAACGAAATCCACGCGCATACTGTGCTGGACCAGGTGCCGCTGGAAGATGTCGTTCGCTCGACAGAATGGTACGCGCTCTTCCCGGCGATACTCCAGCAGACGGTGAATGGCGCAGGTTAAGACAGAAGGACCTGTAGGGGCGAGGCTTGTCTCGCCCGCAATCAGGAAAAACTGTATGGGCGAGACTTGTCACGCCCGCAGTCAAGAAAAACTGTAGGGGCGAGGCTTGTCTCGTCCGCAATCAAGAAAATCTGTAGGAGTGAGACTTGTCACGCCCGCAGCCAAGAAAAACTGTAGGGGCGAAGCTTGTCTCGCCCGCAATCAAGAAAACCTGTAGGGGCTAGCCAGTGGCTCGCCCGCAGACCTAAACGAGAAGTGCTTTGTAAGAAATCAGGGAGCGAGCAATGCAAACGGACCTGCGAGGCCGAGACCTCATCAGCACACAAGATTGGTCGAAAGAAGAGATTGAGACGCTGCTGGATGTCGCCTGGGATCTGAAGCGGAAGCGCGCTTTGGGCGAGCCCCACGCGCTGCTGCGAGACAAGGTGCTGGCGCTGCTCTTTTTCTTCACCAGCACGCGCACGCGCATCAGCTTTGAAGCAGGCATGGCGCAGCTGGGCGGGCATGCCCAGTTCATCGACAGCACAACAACGCAGATCAGCCACGGCGATACCGCCAAAGAAATCGGCGAAATCGTCGGTCGCTACACCGATGGCATCGCCATACGTCAATGCGACTGGGGCATCGGCAACGCATATATCAATGCGGTGGCCGCAGCCAGCCGCGCGCCGGTGCTGAATATGCAATGCGAGGTTTATCACCCCTTTCAGATTCTGGCTGATCTGATGACCATCCAGGAAAAGTTCGGGCGCGATCTGCGCGGGAAGACGATCAATATCAGTTGGGCTTACGCCTCCAGTTATCAGAAGCCGATATCGGTGCCGCAGAGCCTGGTCTTGCTGATGTCGCGCTTCGGCATGAATGTTCGCTTGACGCGGCCGCCGGAATACAAGCTGATGCCCGACATCGTTGAGCAGGCGAAAGCAAACACGGCGCGGCACGGCGGCAGTTTTGAGATTGTGGACGATTTTGACCAAGGATTCGCCGGCGCTGACATCCTCTATCCCAAGAGTTGGGGCAGTTGGCTCACAACCGAAGACGATGAAGAATCGGCGGCAATCGGCGCCAAGTACAGCGGCTGGATCGCCGATGACCGCCGGATGGCGCTCGCCAACGAGGGCGCAATCTATATGCATTGCTTGCCGGCCGATCGCAATATCGAGGTGACCGACAGCGTCATCGATGGACCGCAAAGCGTCGTCTATGATGAAGCGGAAAACCGCCTGCATGTGCAGAAGGCGGCCATGGCGCTGACCATGCGCTAGGCGGCGTGCCGCTTTTGCGCTTTCGTCAAGGCGCGGGCACAGAGTGAGAGCGACTGACGATGATTGACAAATTGGTGGTGGTGGCGATCGGCGGCAACTCGCTGATACCGGACCCGCTCAACCCGCATATAGACGAGCAGTGGGAAGCGGTGCGCGAGACCTGCCGTCATATCGCCGATATGATCGCCGATGGCTGGCAGGTGATCATCACGCATGGCAACGGTCCGCAGGTCGGCTATATCATGCAGCGGTCCGAGATTGCCCGGCGCGAGGCTGGCATCCATGATGTGCCGCTCGATCTGGTGGTGGCGGACACCCAGGGCAGCATCGGTTATATGCTGCAGCAGGCCTTGGATAATTCGCTGCGGCGCGTCGGCATGAACCACACCGTCGCCACCATCATCACGCAGATGCGGGTGGATCCCGCAGATCCGGCTTTTGACCAGCCCGACAAGCCGGTGGGCGGCTTCATGACGGCGGCAGAAGCGGAGAAGGCGGTGGCTGAAGGCTGGCAGGTGATCGAGGACGCCGGCCGCGGCTGGCGGCGCGTGGTCGCCTCGCCCAAGCCCTTGGTGGTTAATGAAATCAACGCGATCCAGGCTTTGGTGCTGGCCGGTTATATCGTCATCGTCTGCGGCGGCGGCGGCGTGCCGGTGGTGCGCAATGAGGTTGGCAGCTTGCGCGGCATTGATGCCGTGATCGACAAAGACCGCGCGAGCAGCTTGCTGGCGCAAACGCTGCGCGCCGATCTGCTGCTGATTTCAACCGGCGTGGAAAAAGTCTGCCTCAATTTCAACACCCCGCGCGAACGCAAGCTGGATGAAATCACGCTGGAGCAGGCGCATCGTTATTTGGATCAAGGTCATTTTGCCCGCGGCAGCATGTTGCCCAAGATTGAAGCTGCGGTAGATTTTGTGCACAATGGCGGGCCGCGCGCGATCATTACCAACCCGGCCAATATCACGCGCGCGCTGCATCGCGAAACCGGCACGCGCATCGTGCCCGGCGGCTCGGGTTGAGGGTAAAATAGGCGCTTATGGCGATAGTGGAATTCTTGCTGACGAAGACGAGCGGGCAATGGCGGACGTAAAGGCATTGCGCTGTGTCATCGGCGGCTGTCGCTTTGAAGTTGATGAAGTCAGCTATACCTGCCCCGTACATGGCGAGCTGGGCACGCTCGATATTCTTTACGATTATGCCGATCTGCGAGCGCGGATCGACCGCGACGCCATAAGCGCGTCGCCGCGCGCGGATTGCTGGCGTTATAAAGCGCTGCTGCCCGTCGCGCCGGCGGCCAGGGTCCCGCCGCTTTCGGTCGGCTGGACGCCGCTGTACGACGCGCCGCGCATCGCGCAGCAATTGGGCTTGCGCAGCGTCTGGGTGAAGGACGATGGCGCCAACCCCACTGGCTCTTTGAAAGATCGCGCCAGCGCGCTGGTTTTGGCGCGCGCTTTGGAGCAGGGCATCGGCGCCGTGAGCGCAGCCAGCACGGGAAACGCGGCCGCGGCGCTGGCTGGCTTGGGCGCTTCCTTGCCAGAAATCGATATCGTCATCTTTGTTCCCGCCAGCGCGCCGGCGGCCAAGATTGCGCAGTTGCTGGTGTATGGCGCCGAAGTGCTCTTGGTCGAGGGCAGTTATGACGAGGCTTTTGATTTGTGCCTGGAAGCCTGCGCTTCCTACGGCTGGTATTCGCGCAACACCGGCGTCAACCCGTTCACGACCGAGGGCAAGAAAACAGCCGCTTTGGAAATCGCCGAGCAGTTGAACTGGCGCGCGCCGGATGCGCTTATGGTCAGCGTCGGTGATGGCAGCATCATCAGCGGCATTCACAAAGGGTTCCAAGATTTGCTTGAATTGGGCTGGATAGACGCCCTGCCGCGGCTGATCGGCGTCCAGGCTGAAGGCAGCGCGGTCTTGGCAAATGCCTTTGAACAAGGGCTCGCCGTCGCCGACATCGCAGCAAAGGCGGCATCAACCATCGCCGACAGCATCGCCGCCGAATTGCCGCGCGATCGCGCCAAAGCCTTAAGAGCGGTTCGCGCAACCGGCGGCGCCTTCGTCACCGTCTCCGATGCCGCGATTCTGGCGGCGATACCGGAGTTCGCCCAGCTGAGCGGCGTCTTCGCCGAACCGGCGGCCGCAGCCGTCTACGCGGGTTTGAAGGCTGCGGTAAGCGCGGGACTCATCGAGGCCGGAGAGAGCGTTTGCCTCGTTAGCACCGGCAACGGGCTGAAGGATGTCGCGCGCGCCCGGGAGTCGGTCAGCGGCGGCACGCGGGTGGCGGCGAATCGCGCTGCAGTTGAGCGCGCCTTGAGCAAGGCGGGGCGGATATGAGCGCGCGCCCGACATATTCGATAGTCGCGCCCGTTTATAACGAAGTCGGCAATTTGCGGCGCTTCTACCGCGAAGTTGTAGCCGCGCTCGAGCCGCCTGAAGCGGATTGGGAATTGATTTTCGTCAATGACGGCAGTTCCGATGGTTCGCAGGAGCTTATGCTTGAGCTGGCTGCGCAGGACGCGCGGGTGCGGGTGATCAGTTTCGCGCGCAATTTCGGCCACCAGATCGCGGTGACGGCCGGCGTCGATTACGCCAGCGGCGACGCCATCATCTTGATCGACGCCGACCTGCAAGATCCGCCGGCGGTGATCCCGCGCCTTATCGCCAAATGGAAAGATGGTTACGAGGTCGTCTACGCAGTGCGCGCCCATCGCAAGGGCGAGAGCTTCTGGAAGCGGATCAGCGCCAAGATCTTTTATCGGCTGATTCATCGAATCACCGACATTAACATACCGGTCGATACCGGCGACTTTCGCCTGATGGACGCGCGGGTGGCGCGCGTGCTGCAGCAAATGCGCGAGCACCACCGCTTCATTCGCGGCATGACCAGTTGGGTTGGCTACAAGCAGACGGGCGTCGAATACGTGCGCGAACAGCGGGTCTGGGGCGAGACCAAGTATCCGCTGGGCAAAATGATCGCCTTCGCCCTGGATGCGGTCACCAGCTTTTCTTTCTTCCCGCTTCAGATCATGATCTATATCAGCTTTATATTGGCGCTGCTTTCTTTGCTGGTGGGCTTGGTGATTTCGGTGCTGCGCCTGACCATGGGCGAAGAATTCTTCGGCGGGCAGGCGACTACAATTGTTTTGCTGCTTCTGCTTAGCTCGTTTCAACTGTTCTTCCTGTTCGTCATCGGCCAGTATGTCGCGCGAACCTACGATGAATCGCGCGACCGACCGCTCTATGTGATCGCGTCAACCGTGGGTTTGGGCGAAGCGCAGGCGGCGAACCAACGCAGCCCCTCCCAGCCGGCGCAAGCGCTAGCAAAAGACGATAATGTGGCTGAACTTCAGACGGAGGTGGCTGGCGATGCCGGAGGATAAGAGCGGGCAACTTGCCCTGGTGAAACAATATCGCGGCTTGGTCGAAGCTTACGAAGCGCTGGACAGCCGGATTGACGAACTCGTTAACGCCAACCGCGGGCCGAGGGATGAGATGTCGGCCGCTGACCTGCGCCAGTATCGCGAATTGGCGCGGAAGCGGAGCGAGTTGCTGAGTGATATGCGTCTGCTTGAAAAGCAGCTAAACTTGTCGGGAGACGATGCGCCAAGCGCGGACTAAGGAGCGCTCAATGATCACTGGTCCCACATTTGAAGAGATGCTGCATCCGCGGCTGATGGACCCGGCGATTCGGGCTGAGGCTATCGCCGTCTTGGATAGCGATCCGCTGAATCCGCTGAATCTCTATAATATCACCTGGCGCGATCCGCAAGACCGCGTATATCACATTGTGCTTCCGCGCGAATTGACCGGCGTCGATGCCCAGATCGTGGTGATTTATGGCAAGCGCTTTCCTTCTGGCAGTCATAAGGTGGGAGCGGCTTACTCCGTCTTGCTGGAAGAGCAGTTGCTGGGCGAGGTCGACCCGGCGGCGCATACGCTGGTCTGGCCCTCGACCGGCAACTACGGCATTGGCGGCGCCTTCATTGGCTGCCGCATGGAATACGACAGCATCGTCGTGCTGCCGGAAGAGATGAGCCTGGAGCGCTTTGACCGCATCAGCAGTTACGGCGCGCGCGTCATTCGCACCGCCGGCAGCGAAAGCAACGTCAAGGAGATTTACGACGAGGTCAAACGGCTGCGCGGCAGCGATCCTAAAATCCGCGTTCTTAATCAATTTGAAGTGATGGGCAATTATCGCTTTCACTACCACGTCACTGGCAATACGCTGGTTGAATTGGCGGCGGAATTAAGCGACGCGGGCATTGGCGCGGGCCGGATATCGGCTTTTGTATCGGCAATGGGCAGCGCCGGCACGATCGCGGCTGGCGATCGTCTCAAGCAGGTCTGGCCCGAGCATAAAATCGTCGGCCTGGAGCCGATCCAATGCCCGACCTTAACCAATAATGGTTATGGGGCGCACGAAATCCAGGGCATTGGCGATAAACATGTGACCTGGATTCACAATGTTTTCAACATGGACGCGCTGATGGCGATTGACGATCGCGACGCTTTAAGCGGCTTGCGCGTCTTCTGGGAAGAAGCGGGAAGAGAAGCGCTGATCCGGCGATACGGCTTGGCGGAAGCGGCGGTGACGGAGCTGGCGGAGACCCTGGGCATCAGCGGCGTCTGCAATATTATCGGCGCCATCAAAACGGCGAAGTATTATGGATTGGGCGCGGAAGATGTCATCGCGACGGTGGCGACTGACGCCATGGAACGTTATCTTTCGGTGATGGCTAACCTGCGCGCCGCTCATGGCGCCCTGGATCAAGCGAGCGCGACTGCCGCCATTGACGGCGTTTACCATCGCGCCGCCACCGATTGGATCATGGAAGGCAGCCGCGAAGCGCGTGAACGCTGGCATAATCTGAAATACTATACCTGGGTCGAGCAGCAGGGCAAAACAGTGGCCGAGCTTGATGCCCAGCGCGATCCGGAATGGTGGCAGGGGCATCAAGCGCGCATCGCCGATATTGACAAGCGCCTGCTGGCGCAGCGCGGCGCGCGCTAAAAGGCAAGGGGAGGCAATGTACGCTGACGACCGGGTGCTGGTCGGCGTCGTCAATCGCGCCAAGGACTTCGAGATTGCCCGACGGGAGAATTGGTATCGCATTCCCGAAGGCCAATTGCCGCGTGGCTTGAACGCGGAATACATCGCATTCTTCTTGAGCGGGCGCTCATTCCGCGAGGGCGGCGGCAGCGTCGCCTATTTCGCCCGCATCACCGGCTTGGAGTTGGCGCGGCGGCGCGATTTGCTGCCGAATGAGACGCGCCGGGCGGAAGCCGTCTATTACAAGGTGCAGTTTCGCGATTTCATCCAAAAGGATCCGCCGATCCGCAATCAGCCGGCGCGTCCCATCAGTTTCATTCGCACGACCTGGGACCGTTTTATCAGCGCCGAATTTGTAGCCGACCTCTACTTGAAAAGCGATTATTATGTCGACCGCGTATATCACGCGCTGCGCAACTGACTGAAAACGAGGACGCGAAACGAGAAAAGCGATGCTGATCACAAACGCAAAGCTGATAACACTAGGCGACAATCCGCGGATTCTGCCGGATCAGGCTCTATACATTGAAGGCGGCCGCATCAGCGCCATCGGAAGAGAGGACGAGCTGGCGGCGCGCTATCCCGAAGCGGAGATACTTGAGGCGCGCGGGCAATACGTGATGCCGGGCGGCATCTGCGCCCACACGCACTTCTACGGCGCCTACGCCCGCGGTCTGGCGCTTCCGGGTCCGGCGCCGCGCGATTTCCCTGAGATTTTGGCTCGCCTGTGGTGGCCCCTGGATAAGGCGCTCGATCGCGAAAGCGTCCGCGCCAGCGCGCTCGTCTGCCTGGTTGACGCCATCAAACACGGAACCACCAGCCTGATCGATCATCACGCCAGCCCCAACTTCATCGAGGGCAGCCTTGATGTCATCGGCGAGGCGGTGGATGACGCCGGCTTGCGCGCCGTCCTCTGTTATGAGGTGACCGACCGCGATGGCGGGGACAAGATGCGCGCCGGCATCGCGGAGAACTTGCGTTTCATGGCGGCGACCGCCGATCATGAGCGATTGCGCGGCGCCTTCGGATTGCACGCCAGCTTGACTTTGAGTGACGAAAGCTTAAGCGCCTGCGCCGATGCGATGCCTGAGGGCGCCGGCTATCACATCCATGTTGCCGAGCACGAAGCTGACCAGGGAGACAGCCTGGTCAAGAGCGGACTGAATGTAGTCGAGCGGCTTGATCGATTTGGCATCATGAATGATCAAACAATCGCCGCCCATTGCGTGCATATCGAAGCGCATGAACGGGACATATTGCGGGAGCGCGGCGTCTGGGTCAGTCATCAGCCGCGCTCCAACATGAATAACGGCGTTGGCGCCGCCGATATCGACGGACTGCTGCAGGCTGGCATCAAGCTTTGCCTGGGCAACGACGGTTTCAGCAACAATATGTGGGCGGAATGGAAGGCGGCTTATCTGCTGCATAAAGCAGTCAATCGCGATCCGCGCCGCGCCGATGGCATGAATATCGCCCGCATGGCTTGGCGCAACAACGCCCGCTTGCTGGAGATTTTCTTCCCGAGGCTCAAGCTGGGCGAGATCAGCGCGGACGCCGCCGCCGATCTGATCTTTGTCGATTATCAGCCCTTCACGCCGCTTAGCGCGGGCAATCTGCCCTGGCATTTGCTCTTCGGTTTTGAGTCTTCCATGATCACGACCACCATTTGCGGGGGCCGGGTATTGATGCGCGACCGCCAACTGCTCACGCTTGACGAAGCCGCCATCGCCGCCGAGGCGCTGGACCTGGCGCCGGCGGTTTGGGAACGGTATACGCGAAACGCCCAAGATACTCTACAATAGGGGACTTGGCGCGGCGAATCAAAAGCTGAGGAAACGATGAAGACGTTGGCGATTTTGGGTGGCACCGGCAAAGAAGGCGCCGGGCTGGCGATGCGATGGGCGCTGCGCGGTTACCGTGTGCTCATCGGTTCGCGCTCGGCTGACAGAGCCAAGACGCGCGCGACCGAGATGAACCGCGAGCTGGGCGGCGATTATTTGACCGGCCTCGCCAATGCCGAAGCGGCCGCCGCCGCTGATATAGTCATCTTGAGTGTGCCCTACGGCGCGCATCAAGCCACCCTGAGCGGCCTGCGCGAAGAGTGCGCGGGCAAGATCCTGGTTGATTTGACCGTACCCTTGCAGCCACCCGAAATCACCCAGGTGAATCTGCCCGGGGGCGCCGCCGCCGCGCTCGAAGCGCAATCGATCCTGGGCGCCGACGCCACCGTTGTGGCCGCCTTCCAGAACGTCAGCGCCGTTAAGCTCAAGCGACTGGATCAGCCGGTAGATTGTGACGTGCTCGTCTGCGCCGATGATCCGGCGGCGCGATTGGATGTGATGGCGCTGGTGGAGGCGGCCGGCATGCGCGGCATCGACGCCGGCGCGTTAAAGAACGCGGTGGCGGCCGAAGCCTTGACGCCGGTGCTGCTTCATATCAACAAGACCTATGGCGTGGCGGGCGCCGGCATTCGCATCACCGGCTTGGACGATACATGATGACTTGCGCGCCCAGATTGGTCGCTTATGCGATACCGGGCATCCCGCTGATCGAGCCCGGCGATGATGTCATCGGCATCATCATCGAGAAGGCTGACGAGGCCGGTCTTCAGCTCCGCGCTGGCGATTGCCTGGTCATCTCTTCCAAAATCGTCTCCAAGTCGCTGGGGCGCTCGGTGGCGCTGGGCGATGTCGAGCCATCGGCGGCGGCGCGGGCGCTGGCGGTTGATACGGGAAAAGACCCGCGTCTGGTGGAACTGATATTGAGCGAGTCGCGGCGCGTCTCGCGCAAACGGCTGGGGGTCCTGGTCACCGAGCATCGCTTGGGGCTGGTCTCGGCGAATGCTGGCATCGACCAAAGCAATATCGAAGCGGGCGATGAGAGGGCGCTGCTGCTGCCGCTCGACCCGGACGGCGCCGCCAGCGCTTATCGCGCGAGCGTCAAACGGCGCCTGGGCGCGGATGTGGCGATTGTCATCAGTGATTCGCATGGGCGTCCCTTCCGCGTGGGGAACGTGGGCGTCGCCATCGGCGCGGCCGGTTTGCCCGCGGTCAAAGACCTTCGCGGTCAACGCGATCTTTACGGGCGCCTGTTTGAAGTGACGCAAGTCGCTTTCGCCGATCTCGCAGCCTCGGCGGCGCACCTGCTCTGTGGCGAAGCGGACGAGGGCTTGCCGGCGATTTTGCTCCGCGGTCTGGATCTGGACGCGCCACAGGGCTGCGCCGCCGATTTGAATCGCGCCGCCGAGCATGACCTGTATCGTTAAGCCGGCGATGAACGCGACTGAACTGCTGGACTTCATGCGCGGGCGGCGGTCGGTGCGGCGCTATCAAGCGGAAAGCGTGCCGCAAGCGTGGATTGATCTTCTTTTAGAGGCCGCCAGTTGGGCGCCATCAGCCCACAATCGCCAGCCTTGGCGCTTCGTCATCATTGAGCAGGATTCTACCAAGGTGCGGCTGGCGCGCGAGATGGGGGCGACGCTGCGCCGCGATCTGCTGGCTGATGGCCTGTCGCTGGATCACATCGATGCCGATGTCGGGCGCTCATACGCGCGCATCACATCGGCGCCGCTCTTGATCCTGGTATGTATGAGCCTAAGCGATATGGATGTCTATGCTGATGACCAGCGCAATCAGCATGAGCGCGCCATGGCGCAGCAGAGCACGGCGATGGCGGGCCAAAACCTGCTCTTGATGGCGGAGAAGCTGGGATTGGGCGCCTGCTGGCTCTGCGCGCCCTTATTCTGTCAGGAATTGGTTGCGGTGGCGCTGGAGCTGCCGGCGGACTGGCGGCCGCAAGGCATGATTACGCTGGGCTTCCCGGCGCGGAAGCGAGAGCGCGGGCGCGAGCCCTGGAAGACGAGGGCGCTGTGGCGCTAGACAAGAATATCGCCGTCTTGCTCGGCGGCGTCGGCGGCGCCAAACTGGCGAGTGGATTGATCGAAGCCCTCCCGCCAGAACGCTTGACCTTCATCGTCAATACGGGCGATGATTTTTGGCATCTCGGTTTGAAGATCTGCCCCGATCTGGATACGCTGATGTATACATTGGCGGGCTTGGTTAATCCGGACCGGGGCTGGGGCGTCATTGACGATACGACCGCGGCGCTGGACAGCCTGGCGCGCCATTATCAGGTCGAGCCTTGGTTCCGCCTTGGCGACAAAGACCTGGCGACGCACCTGCTGCGAACCCACTGGTTGCGGCAAGGGCGCAGTTTGACCGAGGTCACGACTTGTTTGGCTGGGCGACTTAGCCTGCGAGCGGCGATTTTGCCCATGTGCGATGCGGAAGTGCCAACCATGGTTGATACGCTGGAACGCGGCGAACTCGGCTTCCAAGAATACTTTGTGAAATACGCCTGGGCGCCGGTCATCCGCGCCATACGGCATCAGAACTGCGAATCGGCGAGGCTGCCGCAGCCTGTGCGAGAGGCGCTGGAGGACGCCGATATCGTATTGATCGCGCCCTCCAATCCCTGGTTGTCGCTGGCGCCGATTCTGGCGATCCCCGGCCTGCGGGATTTGCTGCAGCGCGCAGCGGCGCCGGTGGTGGCGGTGACGCCGATAATAGCGGGCGAAGCCGTCAAGGGACCGACAGCGAAGATCATGCGCGAGTTGGGCTTGGAAGTCTGCGCGCGCGAAGTCGCAAGTTTTTACGGCGACATCCTCGACGGATTCGTCGATGATCGGCGCAATGAGCCCTTCGCTATTCAAGGTTTGCGAACGATTCAGCTGAACACGCTGATGAAAGATCAGCGGGACAAAGTCGCCTTGGCGCGCGCGACGCTGGATTGGATCGGGAGTTGGGCGCTATGAGCATTTGGGCGATCATCCCGGTCAAACCCTTGAAAAACGCCAAGAGCCGCTTGTCGCCGGTTCTCTCGCCCGACCAGCGTTTTGATCTGGCGCAGGCGATGCTCCGCCATGTGCTGTCAGTGACGACGACCGTTCAGCAGGTCACCGGTGTGCTGGTGATCTCTCGCGATACCAAAGCGCTGGCCATCGCCCGCGAGCTGGGCGCCAAAACGCTGCAAGAAGGCGCGCTGTCCAATTTGAATCCGGCGCTTATGCGGGCGACGATGGT
The DNA here is from genome assembly GCA_022820125.1 of Anaerolineae bacterium. Classification (GTDB taxonomy): domain Bacteria; phylum Chloroflexota; class Anaerolineae; order Aggregatilineales; family Phototrophicaceae; genus UBA6055. The sequence continues at coordinate 54,149 of JAJEGA010000086.1, forward strand.
GGTAGCGAGCTGGCGCGCGGAAGCCGTGCTGATCTTGCCCGCCGATTTGCCCTTCATAAAGGCGAAAGATATCCGCCGCATGATTCAACTGGCGGTTGATCGGTCGATTGTTATCGCGACCGATAATGCCCGCGACGGCACCAATGCGCTTTTGGTCCGCCCGCCCGGCGCAATTGAATTCGCATACGGCGGCGGCAGTTTCCGCCGGCACACGCAAGGGGCGGAGGCGGCCGGTTTAAAAGCGTTCACTTATGAATCCGAGCGAGTGGCGCTGGATATTGATTTGCCGGAAGATCTGGCGACTTATCAGCAGATCCTTTCTGGCGGGCGCTTCGGGCATTTGCCATCCTTCCCGTTAGCATGCAGCGCGGGCTGAGGGCGGGGCGCTCTTTTGCTTAACGAGCGCAGAATGTCTGATAAAATTGAAATGACAGATTCAGGCAGTAACTGGAGATAAGCTATGGCTGACCGTGTAGCACTCTATTTGCAAGACGCGCATCCGCTTGCTGACGCGATCGAATATGTCAAATATGCGGAGCTTTGCGGATTCGAGGCGGTGTGGCAAGCTGAAAGCCGCTTGGTCCGCGATGCGATCGTGCCGATGGCCGCTTTCGCCGCGGTGACATCGCGCATCAAGATCGGTTCCGGCGTCATCAACAACTGGACGCGCAACGCCGCCGTGATCGCCGCCACCTTTCTGACGCTGGATGACCTGGCGCAGGATCGCATCTATTGCGGCATCGGCGCCTGGTGGGATCCGCTGGCGGCCAAGGTCGGCATTCAGCGGCGCAAGAATCTGCTGGCGATGCGCGAAGTGGTGACGGTGGTGCGGCGCCTGCTCAATCGCGAGCGCGTCAGCTTTGACGGCGAGTTTGTGCAGATGGACGATGTTGAACTTGACGTCGTTCACGGGCGCAAGACGCCGCGTAACGTGCCGATTTATATCGGCGCGACCGGTCCAAAAATGATGGCGCTGACGGGCGAGATCGCCGATGGCGCCGTGCTCAACTATCTTGTATCGCCAAAATACAACGAGATGGCTATGGCTCAACTTGAAATTGGCGCGCGCAAAGCGGGCAAGTCGATTGACGAAATCGATCGACCGCAGTTGGTCGTTTGCTCGGTGGATCATGATCGGGCGGCCGCCCTTGATGGCGCGCGCAAGCTGGTGACGCAATACCTGGGCCAACAGCCGCATATCATGAAAGCGAGCGGCGTCAGCCAAGACTTGCTTGATGAGATCAATCAGGTTTTGACTTGGCCCGCGACCGAAGAACAGATCCTGGAGGCGATGAAACTGGTGCCCGACGATGTTGTGCAAATGATCACTGCTTCCGGCACGCCCGACGAAGTCAAAGCCAAGGTGCGCGAGTATATGGCGGCCGGCGCCACTTGCCCCATTCTGTATCCCTTGGGCGATGATGTGCGCCTGATGATTGATGCCTTCGCCGGCGGTTACGCGAATTAGCAAGCGGCTCGAATGCGCGGAAGTTCGGACGGCTGGGGAAGGCGCCTGTCGCGGTGAAGATTCTTTGTGTTAGCGATACGGAGATGCCGCAGTTGCACAATGCGGTGAATCTGCGGCGCCAATACAACGATATAGATATGATCATCAGCTGTGGCGACATGCCCCCGAATTACCTGGATTTCATATCGAGCATCATCGGGGCGCCGCTGTATTACGTGCGCGGCAATCACGATGAGATCTATGACGAAGAACCGCCCGGCGGCATCGATTTGCATGGACAAGTTGTCGAATACCGCGGCTTGGTTATGGCGGGTCTCGAGGGCTCGATCCGCTATAACAAGGGTGATATTCAATATACGCAGGCGCAGATGCACGCCAAGGTGCTTGGCTTCGCGCCGTCTGTCTGGTGGAATCGCTGGGCGCGCCGCCGCGGCCTGGATTTGTTTGTCACCCATTCGCCCGCTCGTGATATTCATGATGGGAAGGATGTCGCCCACTGCGGCTTCGACAGTTTTCTGAACTTTATGAAGTGGTTTCGGCCGCGGTATATGCTGCACGGACATGTGCATACCTGGGATCGGCGCAAGACGGTGCGCACGCAATTCGAATCCACCTGCGTGATGAACATCAACCCATTTACTGTATTAGAGCTTGATCCGCTTTAGGCGGCTGGGGCGCGGCGGCAGGAAAAGGAGACGAGCCACGAATGTGGGAAGCTTACCACAGTGTCAGCACAATTGACGAAGCCTTGGCGCTTCTTGCCCGGCATGGCAGCGCGGCGCGCATCATCGCCGGGGGCACCGATCTGATCATTGAGATGGACCGCGGCGGGCATCCCAACCTGAAGACGCTGGTCGACATCACGCGCGTTCCCGGTTTGGATCGTATAGCGCTGGAAGCTGGTGACATTGTATTGGGTCCCATGGCGACGCATAATCACGTGGTGGCGAGCCAGCTTATCCGCGACCGGGCGCTTCCGCTGGCGCAGGCCTCCTGGGAGGTGGGCGCGCCGCCATTGCGCAATCGCGCCACTGTCGCTGGCAACCTGATCACCGCCTCTCCCGCCAACGACACGATTACGCCATTGATCGCGCTGGATGCCGAAGTCACGCTGGCGTCGCTCGCGGGCGAGCGCCGAATCAAACTGGCGGATTTCTACACCGGCTTGCGCCAGACCCTTCTCCGGCCTGATGAACTCATGCGTGAAATTCGGTTCCCGCCCATGGGCGCCGATCAGCGCGGCCTATTCTTGAAATTGGGGCTGCGGCGCGCGCAGGCTATATCGGTCGTTGACGCCGCTGTCATCGTTGCGCTCGATCGCGCTGGCGCTGTCAGCGACGCGCGCGTCGCCTTGGGCAGCGTGGCGCCGACCATCGTTCGCGCTCCAGAGGCGGAAGCATACCTGCTTGGCGCGCCATTGACAGCTGACCGCGCCGCCGAAGCCGGGCGGCTGGCGAGCGAGTCGGTCGCTCCAATCGACGATCTGCGGGGCAGCGCCGAATACCGCCGCGAAATGGTGAAAATCCTGGTCGCGCGGGCGCTGCGGCAGTTGGGATCTGGCTCGCCGCTTGATAGCATTCCGGCTGGCCCGCCGATGCTCTGGGGCGCCAACAAGGGCGTCGTCGCGCGGGGATTGCCGGCGGCGCTAAAGCATGAGCCGGATACGCCAATTGAAAGCCGCGTGAATGGCAGCGATATGCGCGTCGCCAGCGGTCAGCGGAAATCGCTGCTGCATTGGCTGCGCGATGAGGTCAAGCTGCCCGGCGCCAAAGAAGGCTGCGCCGAAGGCGAGTGCGGCGCCTGCACCGTCTTCCTTGATGACGCGGCTGTCTTGTCTTGCCTGGTTCATGCGCCGCGCGCGCATGGCGCCGAGATCGTCACGGTCGAGGGATTAAAATGCGGCGAGACGCTGCATCCCATACAGCAGGCTTTTATTGATCAGGCGGCGGTGCAGTGCGGTTACTGCACACCGGGCTTCTTGATGGCCGGCGCCAAGCTGCTCGAAGAAATTGAAGCGCCTAATGCCGAGCAGATCAATTATGGCGTCAGCGGGAATCTTTGCCGCTGCACCGGCTATTACAAAATCGTTGACGCTTTCCATCAAGCCGCCAGCCTTAAGGCGGAAGCCGAACAGGGCTAGATTATGGATCGAACGGTGCCGAAGACGGGCAGCGAAGAAATCGAACTCTATATGCGAACCTATTATTCGCTATTGCGTTCGAGCGACAGCATCAAGATCGAAACGCTCGTCGAGAGCCACATGGCAATGCGCTCGTCTTTGCATGAGCATGCCGCCGCCGTCGAGCCCGATGCCTCAGCCTTGATGTACAGCGCGCTGCGATTGCCAGCCTGCATTGTCCAGACGGAGGAAGTTCTGATTGGGCAGATGAACCGCTCCTTCTCCGCCGCCGGTTATCGCAATATCGAAGACTGGCAGCGGGTTTACGCGACTGGCCGGCGCCGGCGCGCGCATTTCGACGGCGATGGCGTCATGGCGGTTTATGTTGTCAGCCGTTCCGATATTGATGACCTGGTCCCCATTTTGACCGCTTTCCAAATCGAATGGAACAAGCTGCACTATTTTCTGCAAAATCCCCAACTGCTGGACCTGTTGCAATCCCTATCGGCTGCGAGCGAAATAAAAGCGGCTGACTTCGCCGCCCTGGCCGCCGGCTTGCGCATCCGCGTCAGCGATTTGAAACGATTGCAATTGCTATGGCAGGGAGACTTCGCCAGCAATTTGCTTTATATTCGCGAGAACCGCAAGAGTATGACGCTGCGCCTGATCGCTGGCTCATTGTCCGATTATCGGCGGGCGACCGCCTCCTGGTGGCATGAGCTCTGCCGCGAATTGTCCGCGGTTGGCATTGATCCGGGCGAGCGACCGGTCTACTTCGTTTCGAGCAACACCCACTCCTTGATCAACCTGCTTGCTGGGTTCGCTCGCCGCTTTGAAGAAAGCCTGATCAACTACATCGAGAGCTTCGAAGAGAAATCACTGCTCACCGAATATGAAGACATCAAGGAGAGTTATCACAAGAGCGCCGACAACTTCCTTTATTTCGTATTGCGGCAATACCTCTCGGAGAAGGGCAGCCAGGCGCGCCGGGTATTGGCGCGGGAAGAAACCCGCCTCGGCATCCATCGCATTCCCAGCCGGCTTGGCTTCGAGATGGAAACGCAGGTCATCGAATTAGGCAAGCTGGAGCCGCAGTGGTTCGACCAGCGGCTGGGCCGCGCGCATGATCTGGAACCGCTGCGACACAGCAATGCCATCATCATCAACATCGATTATCCGCTGGGCATGGCTTCATACGAATTGCTCAACCGCATCTCGCAAGGCGTCGGTCGGCTGGATGGCGTCTATGTCATGGGCAAGGCGGCAACGCTGAATGGTCGTATCGGCGATATGATGATCCCCAACGTCATCCACGACGAACATTCGCAGAACACTTATTTGTTCAGGAATTGTTTCACCGCCCGGCATGTGCGTGAATATATGCAGCATGGCAATGTGCTGGACAATCAAAAGGCGGTGACTGTCTTGGGCACATTTTTGCAGAACCCCCATTACATGAGCGTCTTCTACAAGGAAGGCTATACCGATATCGAGATGGAGGGCGGTCCCTATCTTTCGGCGGTTTACGAAGCCTTTCGCCCGCAGCGCCATCCGATGAACGAAATTGTCAATTTGCATTCGGTGAAATTCGACATCGGCTTCTTGCATTACGCATCGGACAAGCCGATGAAGACCGGGCAAAACCTGGGCGCTGGCAGCTTGAGTTATGGCGGCGTCGAACCGACTTATGCCGCCGCCATCGCCATCTTGCGCCGCATCTTCTATAACGAAACGGAAAAATTGATCGAAACAACCTTCGAGGCGCTGCCGACGTTTTGAGCAGTTGCCGCGCGTCATCTTAACGGGAATAGCGCCATGAGCAGCGAGCATACCAAGGTCATCAGTGAATCCGTCAAGCGCATAGACGCCCGCGGCAAAGTGACGGGCGAGACGCGTTATCCCGGCGATATCGACATTGAGGGGCAGCTCTGGATGCGCATCAAATTCAGCGAGCGCGCCCACGCCCGCGTCGTAAACGTCGATGCCGCCAAAGCCGAGGCGCTGCCGGGTGTCGTCCGCGTCTTCACCAGTCTTGATGTGCCAGTTAACGAATACGGGCTCGTCATCAAAGATCAGCCGGTGTTATGTGGGCCGGGCGGCGTCAAAGCGGGCGCCGATGTCGCGCGCTGCTACATGGACATGGTGGCGACCGTCGTCGCCGAGACCGATGCAATCGCGCAAGCGGCGCTCGAGTTGATTGATGTGCGATATGAGGACTTGCCCGCCGTCTTCGACCCCGAGGAGGCGATGACGGAATCAGCGCCGCAGCTCCATCCCGAGAGCCCCGGCAATCTGGTGGCGCGTTATCGCATCCGCCGCGGCGATATGGAAGCGGGCTGGAAAGCGGCCGAGGTCGTGGTCGAGGGCGAATACGAAACCACCTGGCAGGAACATGCCTACCTGCAGCCGGAAGCGGGCTTGGCGTATATCGATGAAGCAGATCGGGTTGCTGTGGTGGTCGCCGGTCAATGGACGCATGAAGATCAAGAGCAGATCTATCACGCGCTGGATTTGCCGCCCGAGCAAGCGCGCGTCATCTATCCGGCGATCGGCGGCGCTTTTGGCGGGCGCGAAGACATGTCGGTGCAGATCGTCCTGGCGCTGGCCGCTTGGAAGCTGCGCGTTCCGATCAAGATTCAGTGGAACCGCGAAGAGTCGATCCTATATCATCATAAGCGGCATCCGATCAAAGTGCGGGCAAAGTGGGGCGCGACGCGGGAGGGCTTGCTGACCGCTGTCTCCGCCGAAGTCATCGGCGATGCCGGCGCTTACAACTACACATCAAACAAGGTATTGGGCAACGCGCAGCTCACCGTCACCGGGCCCTACGAGATCCCCAACATCCATGTAGATACCTATGCCGTCTACACCAACAATATCCCGTCGGGGGCTTTTCGCGGCTTTGGCGCGCCACAAGCCCTGTTCGCGGCTGAAGGACAGATGAATCGATTGGCGGCTGCGCTGAATATGGATCCGCTTGAGATCCGCCTGAGGAACAGCATCCGCGAAGGCAGCATCGGCTCGGTGGATACACCTTTTCCCGCTGGCGTCACTATGCCGCAAGTCTTCGAGGCTTGCGGGCGCGAGTCCTGGTGGGCGCTTTCGGGGGGCCGCTGGCGGCTGCATTCGGCGGTCCAGCCGGCCGATCAGAGCAAGCGCCGCGGCCGCGGTATCGCCGGCGGCTTTAAGAATGTTGGCTTCAGCTTCGGCTTTCCCGAGCATTGCTGGGCTGGGCTGGAATTGCAGGGGCGCGCCGACATTGACAAAGTGATTCTCTATCAGGCCGCCGCCGAAGTCGGTCAAGGGGCGCATACCGCGCTATGCCAGATGGCCGCTGACGCCATTGGCGTCCCCTTTGACGCCGTTGAGCTAGTCGCCTCCGATACCGCTACCTCCGGTTCCTCGGGCAGCGCCTCAGCCTCACGCTTGACCTTTATGTCCGGCAACGCCATCCGCGGCGCCGCCGAGATCGCCCGGCGCAATTGGCAAAACGAAGAAAGACCGGCTCGCGGAGAATTCATGTATCGCCCGCCAGCCACCACGCCCTTTGATCCGGAGACCGGCCGCGCCGAGCCAAATTTCGCTTATGGTTACGTGGCGGAAGCGGTTGAGGTGGAGGTGGATATTGAGACCGGTCAGGTGCGACTGCTGGAAGTCGTCTGCGCCAATGATGTGGGCAAGGTCATCAATCCGCAGCAGTTGGAGGGCCAGATCGAAGGCGCCATTGTTCAAGCGCAGGGCTACGCGCTGATGGAGCATTTGCATTCAGACCAGGGCAGAATCCTCAATCCTTATCTCTCGACCTATTTGATTCCGACATCGCTTGATGTGCCGCCAAAGGTCAAGTCCGTCATCCTGGAGCATCCCGATCCGCTTGGTCCTTGGGGCGCGCGCGGCATGGCGGAGATGCCCTTTCTGCCGCTGGCGCCCGCCATCGCCGCCGCCATTTTCGATGCGACCGGCGTCTGGATCGACTCCCAGCCATTCACGCCGCAGAAAGTGGTCAAGGCGCTGCGCCAAACAGGAATCGGCGCGATCTAATAGCCTCTCGCCGACTGCGACTGCCCATTGCGCACGCCCTGCGCCTTCATCTGCTGGCGCGTCAAGCGCGGTCGCTCGCATTCGTGTTATGATTAAGGTGATGACGCTGGGGATGATTGGCGGCGCTTGAGCTTATGGCTTCAGTTGCCCGTCGTCAATCGGGATACATCTATGCGATTTGAGCGAGCTTTTGATCTGGCGCCGGGCGATGTGGTCGCCTTCATCGGCGCCGGCGGCAAGACATCGCTAATGGTGAGCTTGGGCTACGAATTGGCTGAAGCCGGCTGGCGCGTCCTTGCGACGACCACGACCAGGCTGGCAACCGACCAATTGGATTTGTTCCCCTGTACGATGGCGGCCGGCGCGGCGCCGCGCGCGATATCCGAGGCGTTGACGGAGCACCAGTTTGTTCTTTTGCACGAGCAGATCCGCAGCGGCTCGGTCTACGGTCCGCCGCTGGAATGGACCAGGCGCTTGCTCGACAGCGTCGACTCGGATATTTTGCTGGTCGAAGCCGATGAGGCCGCCGGAATGCCCTTCAAAGCGCCGCTGGCGGATGAACCGCAGGTGCCGCTGGAAACCTCGGTTGTGATTTCGGTGGCGTCGCTCCGCGCGCTGGGCTTGCCGCTCGATCGCGATCATGTTTACAACCCCGCGGCGATGATCGACCGCTATGGCTTCGTCGAAAACAGTCCGATTAAATCGCCCTGGCTGGCGCAAGTGCTGCGGGATGAGGCGCTCGGTCTGCGCGGCGTCCCGGCGGCGGCTCGCGTCATCGTTTTTCTGAATCAAACGCCGAAGCACGGATTCAAGCGTGGGCGCGCCCGCATGATTGCGCGGCTCAGCTTGCAAAGCGAACGGATAAATGCGGTTGCGCTTGGCTCTGTGCGCGGCGCCGAGCCGGTATTTGAGCTGCAGCGCCGCGTTGGCGCGCTCGTGCTGGCGACGGGCGAATCCCCCTGCAAGGATCGCGACCGCATGCTTCGGTCATCTGAGCGCGGCCGACAGGCGGTGGCGCAGGTTACCGAGAAAGTCCTGCGTTCGCGCATAGATCATATCCGCTTGGTCACCGGCTACCGGCGGGCGGAAGTGCGCGCCGCGACCAGGCATCTCGGCGTGCAGGCCGCGCATGATCGGGCGCATCTATCGGGCGGCGCGGTGAGCGCGCTCAAAGCCGGGCTGCGCGCCTTGCCGGATCGGCTCTCGGCGGTGCTGGTGGCGCCGGGCGATCAAGCGCGTCTTCAGCCAAAGGTGATTTATCATGTCCTCGCCGCCTATGCGCGCGGAGACGGCGACTTTATCATTCCGCGTTTCCGGGGGCGCTCGGGTTACCCGGTCTTGATTGATTCGCGCTATTGGCCCGACTTGCTGAAGTTGCCCCGGGCTAGCGGTTTCAAAGCGATTGCCCAGCGCTTTCTGGATGAAATCACCTTCCTGGATGTCGACAGCGATAGCATCTTCCACGATCAAAGCCAAGGGCTGCGGCATCACACGCCACGCCGCGATGCCTGGGTGAGGAATCGGGGCGCTTAACCGCCTTTTTGCTGGATCAACTCGCGGATTATATCCCTTGACCAACGCCGCTCGCGCTTAGGTCCACCGGGCGCCGCAAGGTGGCGGGCCGCTTATCTATGTCTCCGGTCGCGTTTGCCCGCATTTCATCAAAGAACTCCATCGGCGTGATGACGATCAGCACTTCCTGCGCTTGGACGCGATGTTCCGGCGGCGGCGCATAGAGGAACTCGGCGCGATTAGCTTGGCGAATGCCAATGACGCTGGCGCGATAACGCGCTGTCAAAGCCAGCTCCCGTATCGTCTTGCCAATCCAGGGCGAATCGTCTTCCATATAGAGCTCAGCCGTCTCCAGCCCGGTTATTTCGTTGTAAAGCACGTGCTGAAGGAACTCGGCGATTTCGGGGCGGGTGGTCGCGAGCAGCACGAACTGGGCGGCAACGTGAAAGGGGCTGACGACGCGGTCGGCGCCCGAGCGCCTCAGCTTCTCGATCATATCGTCGGTTGTGGCGGTGACCGATATCAGCAGCGACTTGCTGATGGCGCGCGCCGACAGAACCGACAGAACGGCAGCCGCCCGGTCCTGAATTGAAATCATGATCGCCTGCGCCCGATCGATGCCGGCTTTCTTCAGCGTGTCTTCTTTTGCCGGGTCGCCATGAATCACGCGGAAGCCGCGCTGCCGCCAGCGCTCGCTGACCTTCTCATCATGGCTTATCAACACAAATGGACGCGACGGATCGAGAAAACGCACGGCGCCTTGGATGATATGGTCGTTCCCGCAGATGACAAAGTGCTTCGCCATCGATTCAATTGCCGCTTCGCTCTCTTCAAGGCTGAAGACTTCCTCCAGGCTTTTGGACCGGCGCTCTTGCAGCAGCCGCTGGAAACTGGCGTAGCGCATCTCATCGCGGCCCTGCGGGCGGCAGACTTGTTGAATGACCGGAATCATCTGTCCTGGCGCGATCGCCAGCAGAATCTCATCCTCCTGCAGGATTCGCCGGCCCTCGGGCGCGTGCAGAAAATCGCCCGAGTCCAGCCGTATGCCCAGGATGCCGGTGTCGTATTTCTCGCGCAGTGAGAGATCGTTGATGCGCTGACCGATCCAGGGAGAGTCCTCTCCCAGCTCTAACTGCGTGATCTGATTTTGATGATCCTGATCAAAAAGAATGCTGCTGAAGAAGTCGTTCACCGCCGGGCGCAAAGTGGCGCTGTTGAGGAATTGCGCCGCCACTTCATAGGGCGCCAGGACAACGTTGGCGCCTGACTTGATAATTTTGGGTTTGAGCTCCTCTTCGACGGCGGCGGCTGTGATGTAGAGCCGTGGATTTAGATTGCGCGCTGTAAGCACCGTCAGCAGGCTCTCGGTATCTTGATTGAGCATTACCATCAGCGCCTGCGCCCGAGCGACGCCGGCCGAGAGCAAATCATCATCTTTTGATGGATCGCCATCAATGACAAGAATGCCAGCCTCGCGCAAATGCTCGCCGTATTCGGCGTCATCGGTTACGACCACGAGCAGGTCCAGCAAGGTCACATGGTCGATAAAGTAGTAATGGTAGAAATCGAAGAGACGGCGAGTCAACCGGCGCAGACCCAGAAAGCGACCGCGCGCAGGCGGACCAAACAAGCGATTCAGGGCGCTTTCCATTGGTCGATAGATGCGTTCCTGATGCTGGCGCCGGCGGACCTCGACGCCGCGCAACACGTAGCCGATCGTCTTGTCGACCATTTCGCCGGCGCCGCAAATGATGTAATGACGCTGGAGTTTGCCGATCTTTTGCCGCGTCCTGAAGAGCCGCCGGCGGGTCACCGCTTCGGCGCTGAAGAGCAGGGCGAAGGAGGACGACAGAAAGAAAAGCAAGGCGCTCATCCCGGCGGCGACCAAGCCAAGCGTGAAGAGCCGACCGAGTTCCGTCTTTGGCGTAAAATCCCCATATCCGATTGTCGTCAGGGTGATGATGGTCAAATAGATCGCGTCAAAGACGGACATGCCTTCAATAAGAGCGAAGCCGGCGATGCCAATCGGCACGACGATAAATATGAGAACGGCAGCGGCGCGAAACTGCCGGGTCACATCATTCAAGAGCGGTATCCCCACTTTGGTGGAAGCGTCTACAGGCCTTATTATATCGGAGAACATGTTCTTGTGTTAAGATGACGCAAACGAGGATGCCTGCGCGCAGGCAGCCAGCGCCTGTTTGGGTGGCGATGCGCTGGCTGGCTTTGAGCATTTACTTGAGACCATCGGGAGCGAGCCAATGTACAGTCGCGGGGATTACCAACGCGCGGCCGAGGTCGTTCAGTCGCACAGCGACTTGCGCCCGACAATCGGTCTCATTTTAGGTTCCGGCTTGGGCAAGCTGGCGGACGCGTTCAACGAGCGCGTTTCTGTTCCCTATGAGCGTATCCCGGGTTGGCCCCTTTCGACTGTCGAAGGGCACCAGGGCCAGTTGGTGATCGGCGAGTTTGCCGGGCAGATCATCGCCGCCCAACAGGGGCGCGCGCATTTCTACGAAGGTTACTCAATGGCGGAAGTCACCTTTCCCATACGCGTGATGAAGGCGCTGGGCATTGGCAGCCTGCTTTTGACTAACGCCGCCGGAGGCCTGAACCCGCGCTATCAAGTTGGCGACCTGATGCTGCTTGAGGATCATATCAATCTGCCCGGCATGGCGGGCGCCAACCCGCTTATGGGACCAAACGACGAAACGCTGGGGCCTCGCTTCCTCGGTATGTCGCAGGCTTATGATCGGCGTCTGCGACAGCGCGCCCTGGACGTCGCGCGCGAGCGCGATATTCCGCTGCATAGCGGCGTGTATTTTGGTTTGTCCGGTCCCTTCTTTGAAACGCCGGCGGAGATAAGGATGATTCGCGCCCTGGGCGGCGACGCGGTCGGCATGTCGACGGTCAACGAAGTGCTGGCGGCGCGCCACGCCGGCATGCGCGTCATGGCTTGTTCGGGCGTCACCAATCGCGCAATCGATGCGGTAGACACCGAGCTGGAAACCAATCATGAAGAAGTTTTGGAGGCGGGCGAGATCATCGTGCCGCGCCTCACAACGATTCTGAAAGGCTTGCTCAGCAATTTCCCAATATGACCGCCGTTATCGCGCTAATTGACCAGGTCGCAATCGGCATCTATTTTTTGATCGCCGCCGCCATCCTTTTTGCGCTGAGGCGTTACATCATTTATGGGGAAGAATATCGCTCCACCTATTTTGAACTGGAGCGCGACCTATCGCGTTATCGGCGAACGAACGCCATAACCGCGATCATCTTTTTGCTGGAAGTGGCGGTAATCGTCGCCGGCGTGCAAGCGGTGGTTGTGCCAGAATTGCTGAAAGATCGGCAGCTGCAGGCGCTAGTCGCCGGCGCTCGCCTGGATGACGGCGACTTCAGAACACCGGTTCCGGCGCCGCCGGCTTCCGATCTGGGCATTGACCCGGTCGCCTTGCCCCGTTCCGCCGGGGCGGCCGATCAGATTCAAGCCACACCCGCGCCCACGCCGACCCCGGTCGGCACGATTATCCCCTCCGATCTGTCACAAGGCTGCGACAAGCCAGAAGCCCAGCTGCATATCCCCGGCAACGGCATGCGCGTGTTTCAGCCAATCCCGGTGATTGGCACTGTATTTGCCGATCAGTTCTCATACGCTTCGATTGAGATCAGCGGTCCCAGCACGCTTGGCAGCTTTCAAGTGATTGATGAACAGCATGTGGAAGTGAGAGAGCGATCGGAGTTTGGTCAATTCGTGCCGGCGCCCTACGAAGCGGGTGAATATCAGTTCCGCCTGATGGTCTTTGACATCACCAACGCGCTTAAGGCATCCTGCCTGGTGCATATCTATATCTCTGAGCCGCTGCCGACCCTGACGCCCGTTCGTTGAGGGACGTGTGCCTTCAACTGGGCGCGCAGCTCTGTCTCGCTTGGCGCGGCGAATGCGGCTGCTGAGTCGATGTGGAAACCGCCATTCAGGATTGCAGATCGCGTACTTTGCTGTTGACGCGTCGGCGCCAGCGGCGTGAGCGCGAACGCCATTTGGCGATCCGGTATTGAACATGCCGGCGCTGGCGGTTGAGCAGCGACCCGTGCTGCTCGCTCGGCTTGGAAATGCCCCAGCGAATGATCATCGAAGCCCAGGTCAAACCGCCGCCGAAGCCCACCAGCGCGATGTGATCCTTGTCTTGTATCCGCTTTTGTTCAATCGCCTCGCAAAGGGCAATCGGGATTGAAGCGGCTGATGTGTTCCCGTAGCGTTCGACATTGCTCATGAAGCGGCCGACATCAATGCCGAGCTTGCGTGCGGCTGCCTGCAAGATGCGCAGATTGGCTTGATGCGGTATCACCAGATTGACATTGACCACATCGACGCCGGCGAGCTGGCAAGCCTGTTCGACGCTCTCGCTGACGACTCGGGTGGCGAATTTGAAGACCTCGCCGCCAGCCATGGACATTTTGTAGAGCTTGCTGCCATTGGCGCCGGCGCGTGAATCGTTCGCGTCAATGCTGCCAACGCTGGGTATGGCCAGCAAGTCGCCGCCCGAGCCATCCGACCGCAGCACGCTCGACAGCACGCCGCCGGGCGATTCGCTTGCGCGCAAGATGACGGCGCCCGCGCCATCCCCGAACAGGATGCAGGTGCTGCGATCCTGCCAATCCAATATCCGACTCATCGTTTCGGCGCCGATGACCAGGGCGGCGTCTATCGACCCGGCGCGGATTGAATCGGCCGCCATATTCAAGGCGTAGACGAAGCCGGAGCAAGCCGCGCTCAAATCGAAGGCGCCGGCTTCATGCGCGTTGAGCCAATCCTGAACCAGGCTGGCGGTGCTGGGGAAAATATTCTCCGCCGTGGACGTGGCGACAACAACAAGGTCGAGGTCGGTCGGCAGGATGTCCGCCACTTCCAGCGCTTGCTGCGCCGCCCGATATGCCAGGGTCGCCGTCGATTCGCCTTCATCAGCGATGTAGCGCTGCCGGATGCCGGTGCGGGCGAAAATCCAATCATCGTTGGTTTCCACGAAGGCGGATATGTCGTCGTTGGTCATTGCCGTCTTGGGCACAGCCATGCCCCAGCCGATGACATGCGCGTACCGCGCAGCCGCATCGGGATTGGCTCTGCCGCTCTTGTCAGACTTTGCCATTGTTCGGGTATTCGCCAAATATCACGACGGCATTGTGCCCGCCAAAACCAAAGGCGTTCGACATGGCATAGCGGACCTCGTGTTGGCAGCCCGCCTTGGGCACATAATTCAAATCGCAGGTGGGATCCGGCTCGTCCAGGTGGATTGTCGGCGGGATGAAATTCTCGCGGATCGCCATGATTGAAAAAACCGCTTCGATCGCGGCGCCGCCGCCAAGCAGGTGGCCCGTCATCGACTTCGTCGAGCTTACCGGGATGGTATAGACAGTTTCGCCGAGAGCGCGTTTCAGCGCGTTGGTCTCGGCGGTGTCGTTCAGAGGCGTGCTGGTGCCATGCGCATTGATATAACTGATATCGGACCCGGTGATCGCCGCGTCTCGCAGCGCTAATTCGACCGCTTTCGCCGCGCCTTCGCCGGTCTCCATCGGCGCCGTGATGTGGTAAGCGTCGGAGGTATGCCCATAACCCAGCAACTCGGCATAGACCTTCGCCCCGCGCTCAAGCGCGTGATCGAGCGCTTCCAGCACGAGAACCCCCGCGCCCTCGCCGGGAACGAATCCGTCCCGGTTCAGGTCGAATGGGCGGGAAGCGGTTTCCGGATCGTCGTTTCGGCTGAGGGCGGTCATATTGTTGAAGCCGGCGACGCAGAGGGGCACGATTGCCGCTTCCGACGCGCCCGCAATCATGGCGGTGGCGTCGCCGCGGCGGATGATGTGCATCGCCTCGCCAATCGCATTGTTGCCGGAAGCGCAGGCGGTGACGATACAATGATTCGGTCCGCGGAGATTATAGTTCAACGATACCGCGCCCGAGCAGCTGTCGCTCAGGATCTTGGGGATGGCCATTGGCTTGATGCCCCGGTGGCCGCGTTTGTCAATGCCCTGCTGCGATTCAACAAAGGAGTTGATGCCGCCCACGCCGGAGCCAATGATGCAGCCAACCTCATACATATTATCCCGCGTGATCGTTAAACCGCTGTCTTCCATCGCTTGACGGCTGGCTTCCAGGGCGAATTGGGCGACCCGGTCCATGCGCCGCGCTTCTTTCCGGCCAAATATCGCATCCGGATTGAAGTCTTTGACTTCGCCCGCCAGTTGATTCTGCGTCAGTTGACGGTCGTAACGCGTGATGAAGCTGATGCCGTTTTTCCCGGCGGCGGTATTTGCCCACGCGTCTGCGACATTGTTGCCCGTCGGGCAGACGATGCCCATTCCGGTGATGACGATCCGCTTCTTGTCCAATCCGCTCTCCCATGCTCAGGGCTGGGCAGCACCGCCCACCATACATTGTAACACCCCGGGCGCCTTTCCGTTGCTTTACAGCCGCGGCAATGCCACCTATAATACGCCTTTCATTATCCTAGGATAAGGCTGGGGAGCAGGGTCAAAAGATCCGGCGGGAAGAATAAGCAACGATGATCTTGATAACCGGCGCGACCGGGCTGGTGGGGCGTCACTTGGTAAGCCGGCTGATGCGGGAGTCCGTGCCGATGCGCGCGCTGCTGCCCGAAAGGCGATTGCGGCGGCTGCCCTGGGATACGTCTGGCCCGAACGCGCCGGAGGTCTTTGCCGGCGATATGACCGATGAAGAAGCCTTGTTCCGCGCGGTGACTGGCTGCCATGCTGTTATCCACTTGGAGAACGCGCAGTGGTGGGGCCGCCGCAGCGACCTTGAACGAGTCGAGCTGGCGGGCGCGCGCGCGCTGGCCACTGTCGCGCGGTCGGCGCGGGTGGGGCGCATCATCACGCTCAGCCACCTGGGCGCCGCGCCGTCGTCCGGCTACACCCTGCATCGCATCAAAGGCGAAGTTGAAGACTTGCTGCGCAAGAGCGGCGTCGCCTACACCGTCATTCGCAGCGGCATCGTATTCGCCCCGGATGACGCCTTTGTTAATCATATCGCCAGCATGCTGCGGATCAGCCCCGGCATATTCCTCATGCCCGGGCAGGGCGAGGTTGTTTTGCATCCTATGTATATTGACGACCTGGTCGAAGCCATTTATCGCAGCTTGGATCGGGTGCGGCTGGTGGACTCGACGGTCGATATTGGCGGTCCGGAATATCTGTCGCTGCGGGATCTGATTTTGACTGTGATGCGCGTCACTGGCATGCGCCGTCTCATCATCGGCGTGCCACCCTACCTGTTGCGCTGGATCACGGCGGTATACAGCCGTATCTTGCCGCGCTCGCTCATGACGGCGCAATGGCTGGATATTCTGGCGGCAAACCGCACGGCGCCCCTGGGCAGCGCCTACGACCATTTCGGTTTCCAACCACGTCGATTTGAGTATACATTGCTTGGTTATTTGCCACGGCGAGCGCATTTCCTCGGCTTGCTGCGAGACTCTTTCCGGCGGCGGCCCCGCCCCGCGTGACCGGCCGGACCCACCAACGATGACGATAAACATCAGGCCTTTGTTGCGAGCGGCTGAGCACGATCAAGCGGTCGAGCTGCAAAAGTCTTATTGGGGCGAGGACGACGGCAATCAGGTGCCGCGCCACATGCTCCACTCGATCTCGCGCTACGGCGGTCATATTCTGGGCGCTTTTGACAAGGACCGGCTGGTCGGCTTGGTCATTGGATTCATAGGCGCCGATATCGATGTTGACGCGCCCGACGCCCGCCCGGCGATGGCGAATCTCTTAATCATGTCAAAACGCATGGTTGTTCTGCCGGCTTATCGCGGGCGGAATATCGGCTTTCGCTTGAAGCTGGCGCAGCGCGATCTCGCGATCAAGCAGGCGATAAGGCTAGTGACCTGGACGGTTGACCCGCTGCTCGCCCCGAACGCGCATCTCAATATCCGCAAGCTCGGCGGCGTCATTCAGCGCTACGAAGTCAATTACTTCGGGCTCGAACCGTCGCAGAGCTTGCGCTCCGATCGGCTTGTCGTCGAGTGGTGGGTGACGCAGCGGCGGGTGAAAGAACGGGCGCGCGGCCGGGGCAGCGCTGTGACCTTGCAGCAGTATTTCGATGTGAATACGCCGATTGTCAATCGGGCTGATGAAACGCGAGAGTGGCTGCGGCCGCGGGGCATGACCGATGTGCCGAATTCGACATTCGCCCTGGTCGAAATTCCGGGAGATTTCGGCGAACTCGAAGCGGCAGATCGCGCCTTGGCTGATGAGTGGCGCTATCATATACGCGATGTTTTTCGGCAGATCCTGGCGGCCGGCTATATCGTCACCGATTTTGTCAGTGGCGCGTTCGAGACCCGGCGGCGCAGCTTCTACTTGCTCAGCCGTCATTTTGACCAGCGCGAGCGAAGGAATTAAGGAGAAAAAATGGCTTTCAACGGCGAAACGACGGCGTTTATCGGCGTGGGCGTGATGGGCGAAGCGATGATCAAGGGCGTGCTGAGCCAGCGGTTGCTCGCGCCGGAGAATATCGTGGCGGCGGATCCGCGCCGAGAGCGCTTGGATATGCTGCGCGAGCGCTACGGCATTCAGGTGACGACCGACAACGCCGCCGCAGCCAGCGCCGCCGATATCCTGGTGCTGTCGGTGAAGCCGCAGGTTATGGAAGCGGTGCTGCCGGAGCTGCGCGGGCAAGTTGACCGCCTGCGCCTGATCCTCAGCATCGTCGCTGGCGTGACGCTAAAGACGATTTCGGAGAATCTGCTGAATGCGCGCGTCGTGCGCTCGATGCCCAATACGCCCGGGCAGATTGGCAGCGGGATCACGGTCTGGACCGCATCACCCGATGTTGGCGCCGAAGCGCGGGCGCAAGCCGAAGCCTTGCTGGGCGCCATGGGCGAGCGCATTTACGCCGCAGACGAGCGCTATCTTGATATGGCCACCGCGCTCAGCGGCTCGGGGCCAGCTTACGTATTCATGTTCATGGAGGCGCTGGTTGACGCCGGCGTGCATATGGGCTTCGCCCGGCGCGATGCCGAAAAGCTGGTGACGCAGACGCTGCTTGGTTCCGTGCGCTACGCCCAGCAATCCGGCTTGCACCCGGCGCAGCTTCGCAATCAGGTGACCAGCCCCGGCGGCACGACGGCGGCCGCGCTGCACGAGATGGAAAAGGGCGGCTTGCGCACCGTGCTTTCCGAGGGCGTCTGGGCGGCGTATCGGCGGTCGCAGGCGTTGGGCGACATACCCGATTGAGCGCAGCCGCGGACTTCAGATGAAATAATCCGGGCGGCGCCTTCGCCTGGGGATTCCGCCTTGAAATCTGTTTGTGAAAATATAGACAAGCGCCCGCCTTTGGGCTAAAATGGCAAAGAGTCGTGCCTGAGCCGCAACCGCGAGCTAAAGCCGTGGTGGACGACCGGGCGCCGGAATCTGGAATTTGGCTCAGGCTGCCTGCCGGGCGAGCCTGCCGTATAGAAATGCAGAATGTGAAGCGAGGAGCCTGCGAATGGCAGACAATATCTACGATTCGATCCTGGAACAGATACAAGAAATCGAGATCGGCAAGCTCGAATCGGTCGAAGTTGGCTACGTTGAAGAGGTCGGCGATGGCATCGCGCGCATCTCGGGCTTGGACAACGTGCGCTACAACGAGCTGGTGCAATTCGAGAATGGCATCGCCGGCATCGCCTTCAACCTCGAGAAAGACAATGTCGGCGTCATCATCATGGGCGCTTATGACGACATTCAGGAGGGCGACACGGTCAGCGCGCTCGGGCGCATCGCCTCGGTTCCGGTTGGCATGGGTATGGTTGGGCGGGTCGTCGACGCCTTGGGCCAGCCGATCGACGGGCGCGGTCCCTTGCAATTCGATGAATACTACAACATCGAGCGCATCGCCCCCGGCGTGATGGAACGCCGCAGCGTCGACCGTCCGGTGCAGACGGGCATCCTGGCGATTGACACCATGATCCCGATCGGACGCGGGCAACGCGAGTTGATCATTGGCGACCGCCAGACCGGCAAGACGGCGCTGGCGCTCGATACCATCGTCAACCAGCAAGGCGAAGATATGTATTGCATTTATGTCGCCATCGGCAAGCGCCGGGGCGAGGTGGCGCGCATCCGCGAGACGCTGGAGCGAGAAGGGGCGATGGAATACACCACGCTCGTGGTCGCCTCAGCCTCAGACGCGGCCGCGCTGCAATATCTCTCGCCCTATTCCGGCTGCGCCATCGGCGAGTGGTTCATGGAAAATGGCAAGGACGCGCTCGTCATATATGACGATCTTTCCAAGCATGCCAACGCCTATCGGCAAGTATCGCTGCTCATGCGCCGCCCGCCGGGGCGCGAGGCTTTCCCGGGCGATGTCTTCTATTTGCACAGCCGCTTGCTGGAGCGCGCCGCTCAATTGAGCGATGAACGCGGAGGTGGCAGCTTAACCGCGCTGCCAGTCATCGAAACGCTGCTGGGCGATGTCTCCGCTTTCATACCCACAAACGTCATCTCGATCACCGATGGTCAGATTTATCTGGAATCTGAATTGTTCAACGCCGGTTTGCGGCCCGCGCTCAACACGGGCATCAGCGTGAGCCGCGTCGGCAGTTCCGCTCAGACGCGCGCGATGAAGGATGTCGCGGATGGGTTGAAGCTGCAGATGGCGCAATTTCGCGACTTGGCGGCTTTCGCTCAATTTGGCTCGAACCTGGACAAGGCGACGCAGCAGCAGCTTGATCGCGGGCTGCGCTTGACGGAGCTCTTCAAGCAAGTGCAGTATCAGACGCTGTCGCTGGAAGACCAGGTTGCGCTGACCTATGCTGGCACGAGCGGCTTGACTGACGATGTGCCAGTCGAGCGGATGCTGAATTGGAAAGAAGAATTCTTGCGCGCGTTCCGGACGCAGTTTTCTGATGCGGGCGCGTTCATCCGCGAGAATCGCAGCGAGCGCGCAAAGGACGAGATTCGGGAAAAGCTGGATGCAGCCATATCAACTTTCAATGAAGCGTGGTCCTAGTGTCGGCAGCGTTTGGAGAAAGGAGACGCTAGATGCCTACGCTTCGCGAAGTCAAGAACCGCATTCGCAGTGTCAGAAATATCGCCCAGATCACGCGAGCGCTGGAAGCGGTATCCGCCTCGCGCGTCCGCCGGGCGCAAGCGCGCGTGCTGGCCAGCCGAATCTATGCCGAGAAAGCCTGGGAAATCCTGGTTAATGTGCAGGCGGCCAGCAAAAACCTGCCGCTGCACGCCTTGCTGACGGAACGCGAAGAAATCAAGCGGGTGATGGTCGTCGTCATCAGCTCCGATCGCGGGCTGGCCGGCGCTTACAACACCAATATCCTGCGGGTGGCGCAGCGTTTTGAATCGCGGCTGGGCAAGCCGGTTGATTACGTCGCCGTCGGGCGCAAAGGGCGCGACTCGCTGGCGCGCATAGGCGCTAATATCGTGGCTTCATTTACCGATATGTCGGCGGAACCGAAAGTATCGGATATCACGCCGATCGCGCGCATCGCTATGGACGCCTACCTAGAAGGCGAAGTCGACGAAGTGCTCATTGCCTACACCGATTTCATCAATATGCTGACGCAGCGACCGGCGGTCCTGGGTTGGCTGCCGTTGACGACTCATACCGTCGCCGCGCAGGTCGCCGCCGAATACGTCAAGGATGTCGCGACCGTCACCGAAGGCACGCAAAACTACGAATACGAACCGAGCGCCACCGCCGTCGTCGATGAAATCGTGCCGCGCTTCACCGAATTGCAGCTCTATCAGGCGCTGCTCGAGGCGCAGGCGAGCGAGCACGCGGCGCGCATGGCGGCGATGAAGAACGCGACCGACAACGCGACGCAACTGACCGCCGACCTGACGCTGCAATACAACAAGGCGCGGCAGGCTGAGATTACAGCCGAAATCCTGGATATTGTTGGTGGCGCCAATGCGCTGCAGCAGGCGATTGACAAGACCGCCGCCCATATACTTGACGCTGATGAAATGAGAGAGCAATTGCTGGATGCCTGAGCAGGCGCGTCTTTTCGGCAATCCAGGCGATCGAATAAGGAGAGCAAGCAATGGCGGAAATGCAAGGTTCTGTGACCCAGGTGCTGGGCAATGTGGTGGATGTAGAATTCCCGGCTGGCGAATTGCCCGATATCTTTGACGCGGTGGAAGTCCCGCGCGAGGATGAAGACAATCTGGTTTTGGAAGTCGAGCTGCATCTCGGCGATAGCGCGGTGCGCACAGTGGCGATGGATTCCACTGACGGGCTTGCCCGCGGGGCGGCCGCCTACGCCACCGGTCAGCCAATTGCGGTGCCGGTTGGCGCGCCGACGCTTGGGCGCATCTTCAATGTCTTGGGGCGCCCTATCGATATGGGCGAAGCCGTCCCCGATGATTCCGAGCGCCGTCCCATCCATGCCGACGCGCCTTCATTTGAGGATCAGTCGCCATCGATCGAAGTCTTCGAGACCGGCATGAAGGTGATCGACCTGGTCGCCCCGATGACCAAGGGCGGCAAAACCGGCATCTTCGGCGGCGCCGGCGTCGGCAAAACGGTAACAATTCAGGAACTCATTAATTCGATCGCGACGCAGCACGATGGCTTGTCCGTCTTCGCTGGCGTCGGCGAGCGCACGCGTGAAGGCACCGACCTTTATCACGAGATGAAGGAAGCCAACGTGCTCGACAAGCTGGCGATGGTCTTCGGGCAGATGAACGAGCCCCCCGGCGTGCGCCTGCGCGTAGGGCTATCCGGCTTGACGATGGCGGAGTACTTCCGCGATCAGGGCAGAGACGTGCTGATTTTCATCGACAATATCTTCCGCTATTCGCTGGCGGGCGCGGAGGTGTCGGCGCTGCTTGGGCGGATGCCGTCGGCGGTCGGTTATCAGCCCAACCTGGGCGAAGAAATGGGCATGCTGCAAGAGCGAATCACCTCGACGCGCTCCGGCTCGATCACATCAATGCAGGCGGTATACGTGCCCGCTGACGATTATTCGGATCCGGCGCCGGTGGCTGTCTTCACCCATTTGGACAGCACCATCGCCCTGGAACGCTCGATCGCCGCCCGCGGTTTGTTCCCGGCGGTCGACCCGCTGGCGAGCACGAGCAACATCTTGCAGCCGGAGGTAGTGGGCGAGGATCACTACACGACGGCGCGCGAAGTGCAGCAGGTGCTCCAGCGCTACAAGGACTTGCAAGACATCATCGCCATTCTTGGCGTGGAAGAGCTCTCCGATGACGACAAGGTGTTGGTGGCGCGCGCGCGCAAAATGGAGAATTTCCTCAGCCAGCCCATGTATGTTGCCGAGCAATTCACGGGCCAAGCGGGCCGCTATGTGCCGATCAAAGATACCGTTCGCGGCTTCCGCATGATTCTGGATGGCGAAGTCGATCACATTCCTGAGCAAGACTTCTATATGAGCGGCGGCATTGAAGATGTGCTGGAACGCTACGAGAGCCGCGACGCCGCTTAGGAGGCGCCCATGCCGATTCATGTTGAGCTGGTGACGCAAGAACGCCGGATCTTTGACGAGCCGGAGGCGGATATGGTCATGGTGCCGGCGGTCGAAGGCGAGATGGGCGTCTTGCCCAATCACGCGCCGGTCTTGACGACCTTGACCTATGGCGAGCTTGTCGTGCGCAAGGGCGCCGCCGAAGAAAGATTCGCCATCTACGGCGGCGTTGTTGATGTACGGCCCGACAAAGTAGTGGTCTTGGCGGACTTGGCCGAGTCGTCCTTTGCGCTGGATCTCGAGCGAGCGCAGGACGCGCGCGAGCAGGCGCGTCAGGCGCTGGACGAGGCGCCGTCGGAAGCGGAAAACCGCGAGGCTTTGATGGCGCTGCGGCGAGCGAATCTGGCGGTGCGCATAAGCCAGAAGATACGCAGTCGCGGTTCGGGCTTGCGCATTCTCGATGAGGAGGGCGACGAGGCCTGAACCCGTTGCGCCCATTCTAAATCTTCCACCCTCACCCGGTACTGTGAACGCGGTCCGGGTTTTTTGTTTTGCTGTAAAATAGAGACTGCGCGTTACAATCATTGTAGGGGCGAGCGATTGGCCGCCCGAGAGGAGACTGGAAAAAGCGATGGCGCGCTTCGGAAAGCGTCTCGGCGTAGATTTGGGCACGGTGAACGTCCTGATCTATGACAGCGGCCGCATCGTATTGCAGGAGCCGTCGCTGGTGGCATTGCTGGCGGAAGAAGAGCGCATCGTCGACTTTGGCAATCCGGCGCGCGAGATGCTCGGTCGTGTTGACGACGAAGACATCCAGGTGATGCGCCCGCTGCAGAATGGCGTCATCGCCGATTATGAAGTGACCGAAGCGATGCTCGAATACTTCTTCGGCAAAATCGCCGGGCGCATTCGGCTCTTTCGCCCGTCGGTGATGGTGTCCGTGCCTTATGGCGCCACCAGCGTTGAAAAGCGCGCCGTGCGAGAAGCGATCCTGGCGGCCGGCGCGCGCGAAGTGCAGTTGATGTGGGAGCCGCTGGCGTCGGCATTGGGCGCTGGCTTGCCGGTGAGCACGCCCGCCGGCGGCATGGTCGTCAACATCGGCGGCGGCATCACCGAAGCGGCTGTGCTTACCATGAACAATATCGTCCGCGCCGAGAGCGGCCGCGTCGGCGGCTTGCGCCTGGATGACGGCATCATAAGCTACGTGCGCCGTAAATATAATTTGACCGTCGGGCAGCCCACCGCCGAATCGATCAAGATTCAAATTGGCGCCGCTGTCGATCAGCCGCAGGAAATGACGATGGAAATCCAGGGGCGGGATAACGTTTCCGGCTTGCCGCGAACGGTGCGGGTGACGACCGGGGAAGTGGTCGAAGCCTTGGCTGAACCGCTGGGGCAGATCGCCAGCGTCGTCAAAGCCGTGCTTTCGACGACGCCGCCGGAACTGTCATCGGATATTATCGATCGCGGCATTGTGCTCACCGGCGGCGGCGCTCTGCTGCGCGGCATCGACAGCTACCTGACGCGCGAAACCGGCGTCCCCGTCTACCAAGCCGATAACCCGCTCATCAACGTGGTCGTCGGCTGCGGGCAAGCGCTGGAAGACCCCGCCATCATGCGCCGCCTGGCGCAAACCAACTACTTTTAAGCGGGACTTTGCCGAGCCTGCGCGCGAAAAACTGGCGCCAGTTATCCGTCGAGGTAGAAGGTCATGTGCTGCAAATGCGTGACCGGGTCAATATACTGAATCTGCACATGAGGCGGCACGTTGATATTGATCGGGGCATAATTCAGGATCGCCTGCACGCCCGCGTCCACCAAGTGATCGGCTACGTTTTGCGCTTCTCCCGCCGGCACAGCCAACATCGCAATTTTGATGCCTTCGCGGCGAATGATTTCGCGCATTGAACCAACAGGTTGCACGACGAACTCGCCGATTCGCTGCCCGATCTTCCGCGGGCTGACGTCAAAAAGATGGGCGATGCGAAAGCCGCGATCCTGGAAGCCGCGATAATGCGAAATGGCGATGCCCAAATTGCCAGCGCCAACGACCGCGACCATCCATTCCTGGTTGACTTGCAAAACATCTTGCAGCCTGTCAATGAGGAATTCTATTTGATAGCCCGTACCCTGCTTGCCGAAGCCGCCGAAATGCGATAAATCCTTGCGAATTTGCGCCGAGCTGATGTCGAGCCGCCGTCCCAGCTCGTGCGACGACGTGACGGAGTTGCCCTCCTGCTGCAGGCGGCGCAGGGCGCGCAGGTAGAGCGGCAATCGGCCTATAACGATATCAGGGATATCCGCCTGCGACCTGGCTGACATGCAGTTGACAACCTTGGACT
Organism: Anaerolineae bacterium; assembly: GCA_022820125.1. Classification (GTDB taxonomy): domain Bacteria; phylum Chloroflexota; class Anaerolineae; order Aggregatilineales; family Phototrophicaceae; genus UBA6055. Next base: position 79,079 of record JAJEGA010000086.1, read on the forward strand.
GCGATTGTGAAACTTTCAACAATGGCAATCTTACCACTGCGCCCTTGTTCGCGCTAGCGATGGGGCGGCTGCGCATGGGCGCGCCGCGCGCGCTTTCCGGCGGCCGCTTGATGCCGACGAGACCGCCTCGAGCTAGCTTGAAAGCGCTCGTAGGCAATGCTACAATGACCGCGCTCATCAAATCGGCTTATTGCTATGTCAACCGACCCAGACGAAAAAGGCGTCAACAGCCGCCAGCTGGCCAATGACTTGCAGATCGTCCACGACAGCATGTTGGACGGCTTGGGTCAATTGGCGGATTACTTCGGTTTCAACAAAGTTATAGGACAGCTGTATGGCTGTCTGCTGCTCAGCGCCGAACCGCTTTCGCTTGATGACATGATGGGACGTCTGGGCATATCCAAGGCGAGCGTCAGCACGAATATGCGCTCGCTTGAGCATATGGGCATGGTGCGTCAAGTCTGGGTGCGCGGCGGCAGCGGCCGGCGCAAATACTATCAGGCGGAGACCGACTTTTGGCAGATCTTCTCCAATTTCCTCAGCGGTCGCGAATTGCGCGATGTCGAACGGGCGCTGAATGTGATGGAGGAGAATCGCCAGCGAATCTCCAGCGCCATCGCCGACCTGCCGCCCGATCAGCAAATCCTGGCGCGCCTTTACCTCGATCGCATCGCGCAGATGCAGGCGCTCTTCCGCTTCGCCCAGTTGATCATCAACAGCGTTTTAGGTCAAGTCAGCGGCAGTGATGTCTCCGATGTCTCTGGCGTGGAGCTGCAGTAGCATTCTCCCCTTGTCGCGCTTTCAGCGCCAGATTATAATTTGGCTTTAGTCGTCGCCGTGAGGAAGTGGCGGAATTGGCAGACGCGCATGACTTAGGATCATGTCTCTTTGAGGTGAGGGTTCGAGTCCCTCCTTCCTCATCTCGAATTCGCTGGAAGGGCGCTTCACGCGCCTTTACATTTTCTGACTGACATCAGCTAATGCGGACGCCGTTCTGCCGGTCAATCGCGTCCATAAGAAACAAGGAAGCCATTTTGAACTTGCAGATCGAACGCACTGAGAATCACCGAGCGCAATTCACAATCGAAATCGAATCGCAGCAACTGGAAGACGCCAAGCGCAAAGCCGCGCGCAAGATCTCGCGCCAGGTGCGCATCAAGGGTTTCCGCAAGGGCAAGGCGCCCTACGGCTTGGTTCTAAGGCATGTTGGCGAAGGCGCCGTTCTCGAAGAAGCGCTGGAGGCGCTCGGCGATGTTCTGTACAAACAGGCGTTGGACGCGTCCAAAGTTGCGCCCTATGGACCAGGCGTCTTTGAAGATTTCAAGCCCGAGCCGTCACCTGCCTTTGTATTCTCGGTCCCATTGCAGCCCGTAGTCGACTTAAAAGAGTATCTTGATGTTCGTCTCGACTTTGAAGAGTCGGTTGTTACCGACAGCGAGGTCGACGATGCGCTCAAGGAAATGCGGATGCGGCAGGTCGAAGTCCTGGACGACGAGATCGAAGTCGCGGGACCGGGCCACCGCGTAACGATCGCGGTGGATAGTGAATTCGTCGACGGCGATCCGCCCGATGAAGCGACTGAAACCGACGCCGAAGATGCGCTGACAGCCGAGAATGGCGAAGCCGACGCAGGCGAAGAAGAAACGGCGCCCTACATTCCCAAGAAAGGCGATACATTCGTCAAGGACGACAACACGAAGATTATTCTTGATCCAAATGCGGATCCTTTTGTGCACGGATTCGTCGGCAATCTGATCGGCGCCGAGCGCGGCAGCGATGTCTTGTTTGAATTAACCATCCCCGATGACGACGCCGAAGAAACCATCATTGGACGCCGTGTCAGCTTTGTTGTGACGATTAAGGAAATTGAAGCGATATCCGTGCCGGAACTGGATGACGAATTTGCCGGGCGAATCAGCCGGGAACGTGGCGACGAAGCGCTGGATGCGGCTGGCTTCCGGCAGTCGATCCAAGACGATTTGCTGCGAGCGGCGCAGGACGACGCGCGGATGGAATATAGCGCCAATGTGCTGCAGGAGATTGTCGAAGGCGCGGAAATCCAATATTCCGACCTGATGTTGAACGAGCGAATCGACGACATGATCCGCGAATTCGAAGGCAATCTGCGGCAGCAGCGGCTCAGATTGGAAGACTATCTGAGCTTGACCAACAGCAGCGAGGAAGAATTGCGCGAGCAATATCGCGACGACGCTATTGAGTCATTGCGGCAAACGCTGGTCTTGCGCGAGCTCGTCAGCGCCCAGGAAATCGAAATCAGCGACGAGGACCTTGAGCTGCGGCTGGATGATATCATCGGTGATTATGGCGCCCGCCCAGAGCTGCGCGAGGTCTTCGATAGGCCGTGGATGCGCGACAATATCCGCAACGAGCTCGTTATGAATCATCTCAACGCTCACCTCGCCGCCATCGGGCAGGGCGCGGATCCTGAGCCCGCGATTGAAGACATGAAGGCGCGAGCTACCGCCGACGCCAAACGAGCGCGTGAACGGGCCGAACGGCTGCGGCGCTACCGCGAGGAAGAAGCCAGCGGCGATGAGGCATTGACCAATGGCGATTCCGATGAGGCAAGCATGCCCCGGGGAGAAGACGAGGCGCCCCCGGTATCCGAGCAGTCAGACGAATATGCGGACGCGAAAGCCGCGGCTGGCAATACCTGATCCAAATCCTGCATTCGCCCAGACGAAGGAAAGAGGCGCACAGCGTATGGATACTTTCCACAATGTAATCCCGATGGTGATTGAGCAAGGCAGTCGTGGCGAGCGCGCCTACGACATCTACTCTCTGCTGTTGAAAGAGCGCATCGTTTTTGTCGGTTCCGGCATAAATGACCAGATTGCGAACCTGATTGTGGCGCAGTTGCTGTTCCTGGAACGCGAGGGACCAGACCGCAGAATGCAAATGTACATCAACTCGCCAGGCGGAGCCGTTTACTCTGGGTTGGCGATCTATGACTGCATGCAGCAGATATCGGCGCCTGTGAGCACGGTTGCGGTCGGCATCACGGCGAGCTTTGGCACTGTATTGCTGGCGGCGGGTGAACCGGGCATGCGGCTTGCGCTGCCCAACGCCACCATTCATATGCATCAGCCCCTGGGCGGCGCGCAAGGGCAGGCCTCCGACATCGTCATCCAGGCGGAAGAGATTGTGCGGCTCAAGAAGCGCATCATCAACATCTTTGTGAAACACACGGGAAAAACCGAAGAAGAAGTGGAAAACATTACCGACCGCGATGTGTACATGACGGCGCAAGAAGCGACTGATTTCGGCCTCATCGACTCTGTGCTGCTCTCCGAAGCGCGTGAAGCGGAAGGGGAATGAGGTGAGTTTCTCGCCGGCAAAGCACCGCTGCAATTTCTGCAACCGAACGCATGACGAGGTCGAGCGATTAATCGCGGGACCTGAACAAATATACATCTGCAATTTCTGCGTCGAACTCTGCCACAACCTGCTGAAGGAAGAAGACGCGGATGAAATTGAAGCTGACGAAAAGGTCGAGTTCGAGCTCACGCTTTCGCCCCGCGAGATTGCCGAGCGCCTCGACGAATATGTGATTGGCCAGCAAGAAGCCAAGCGCGTCCTCAGCGTGGCGGTCTATAACCACTACAAGCGCATACAGTCGGCAGACGAACCGCAGGATGTTGAGCTCGAAAAGAGCAATATCCTGCTGGCGGGGCCAACCGGCTGCGGCAAGACGCTGCTGGCGCAAACGTTGGCGCGCATCCTGGACGTGCCGATTGTGATCACCGATGCGACCGCCTTGACAGAGGCCGGTTACGTTGGCGAAGATGTTGAAAACATCCTGCTGCGGCTGATCCAGGCGGCCGACGGCAATATCGCGCGGGCTGAACGCGGCATCATTTACATTGACGAAATCGACAAGATTTCGCGCAAGTCAAACTCCAATCCGTCCATTACCCGGGATGTCTCGGGCGAAGGCGTGCAGCAGGCGCTGCTGAAAATCCTGGAAGGCACGCTATCAAACGTCCCGCCGCAAGGCGGCCGAAAACACCCGCATCAGGAGTTCCTGCAGCTTGATACGCGCAATATCCTGTTCATCGTTGGCGGAACCTTCGACGGGCTAGACGATGTGATACGGCGGCGCATCGGCTTAAAGAGCAAGATCGGCTTCGGCGCCCGGCAAGAAAGCGACGAAACGGAGGCGGCGCATTTGTTGAACGAAATCTCGCCGGAGGACCTGATTCAACATGGCATGATACCGGAAATGGTCGGCCGCTTGCCGGTCATCGTCGCCTTGCAGCCGCTTGAACTTGAGGACCTGGTTCGCATTATGGTAGAGCCGAAAAACGCGCTCATCAAACAATACGAGCATCTTCTGTCGCTTGACGATGTGGAACTGGTCTTCGCGCCGGAGGCCTTGCAGGCGGCGGCTCAGCTGGCAATCGAACGCGAAACCGGCGCGCGCGGCTTGCGCTCAATCATAGAGACCTGCCTGCTTGATGTCATGTTTGAGGCGCCCAGCCGCACTGACATTCAGAAGGTGCTGGTCGGCGAGGCTGTCATTCGCGGCGAGGAAAAGCCGCGGATTTTCACCAGCGATGGTCGTCTGATTAGCTTGTCGGACGCGATTGACTCCGCTGCCTGACAGCCTCCGCAGCTACCCCAATTATTGCGTTATCGGCAGCAGCAGCACCTCCGTCTGGGCGCGAGCGCGGCTCTTGAAGCTTTGCGCGTCGAGTTGAGTGGCTTCTTCGCCAGCGCCGCCCCAATTGTAAGGAATCGCCCAACGCGGCTGCAACATGTCTATCAGGCGCAGCGCCGCATCCGTCCCAAGCCGCCCATAACCGTCAATGGGCAACAGCACGATGTCCGGGCGCAGCTGCTCCATCCCGGGCACGATTTGCGAATCGCCAACGTAATAGATATCAAAGTAATCGAGCGAGATCACGAAGCCCAGACCGCCTGCCTCCGGCGGATGGCGCGGATCGCCAGGGGAATAGGCGGGCACCGCTTTGATGCTGGCGCGGCCCGCGCGGATGCTATGCCACTCTCTCAAGACAGTTGTGTTTTCGATGACGCGGGCGACGCCTTCGTTGCCAATCACCTTAGTGTCTTCGCCGCGAATTTTCGCTATATCAGCCGGCGAACAATGGTCATAATGATCGTGACCAACCAATATGACATCCGGCGGCGATTCGCGCTTGACCACGCGCCAGGGCGCAATTTGAATAAATGGCGATCCGACGATGGCGAAGCTGCCGTGTCCCTGCCATTGGATTCTTTCAATCACGGCAGTTGTCCTTCCCCGCTTGCCGCCGCTTGGCCGGCAATACTCTGATGATAGATATGAAGACGGGCATACAGCTAAATTATAGATGACTGCGCCGAGATCTCACAGCTTGCCCGCCGTCCGTATGGAAGTCATAGCTTTCATTTTGACTACACGCCGGCGGCAATCTCAGGTATTCTTGTGCCTCTATCCGAGCTTGCCGCGAAGGTGGCGCCCCGAAGATGCTGGTGGATGAAGCGAAGATATTTGTCGCGAGCGGCAAGGGTGGCGATGGCATTGTTGCTTTTCGCCGCGAGAAATATGTCGCCCGTGGCGGGCCATCCGGTGGAAACGGCGGGCGTGGCGGCGATGTCGTTCTCAAAGCCGACGCCAATCTCAATACGCTCTATTACTTCCGCAATCATGTGCATTTCAAAGCGAAATCAGGCGGCAAAGGCGGCTCAAGCAATAAGACGGGCGCTGACGCGGATTCGCTTATCGTGCGCGTGCCGCCTGGAACGGTCGCGCGGGATGCTGCTACCGGCGGCCTTATCGCTGACATCACGCGCGCCGACGATGAAGTAATTGTGGCGCAAGGCGGGCGCGGCGGCCGAGGCAACGCGCACTTTAAGAGCGCTGCCAATCAAGCGCCGCGTTTGGCGGAAAAAGGCGCGCCCGGGCTTGAACGATGGATCACGCTGGAATTGAAAATGATTGCCGATGTCGCCTTGGTGGGCATGCCCAACGCGGGCAAATCAACCTTGCTGGCGGTGGTGAGCAACGCCAAGCCCAAGATCGCCGAGTATCCCTTCACGACCCTCGAGCCCAATCTGGGCGCCGTCATCTACGACAACTTAGATCTCATCTTCGCTGATATTCCCGGTTTGATAGAAGGCGCCCATCTTGGCGTCGGGCTTGGCCATGCCTTTTTGCGCCATGTGCAGCGCACCGACATCATCGTGCATATTCTGGATGGGGCGGCGGCCGACCCGCTCGCCGACTATAATCAGATCCGCGCCGAGTTGGCCTTGTATGACGCAAAGCTGGCTGAGCGACCGGAGATCGTCGTCGTCAACAAGCTTGACTTGCCCGAGACGCGCGAGTATCTGGACTTGCTTAAAGAAAGTCTGAGCGCGCGCGGCGTCGCCGAGCCAGTGGCGATCTCGGCGCTGACGCGGGAAAATGTCACCCGTGTGGTGCAGCGTGTCTTTGAGGAGGCGGCCAAGCTGCCGCGCAGTGAGAACACCGTGGTTGAGGACCTGCCCTTATATGAAATCGAAAGCGAAGAAATTCCCTTTGAGCTTGCTGTCGAGGGCGGTGTCTATTACGTCAGCGGCGACCGGATTGAACGGGCGGCGGCGATGACCTATTGGGATTATGATGAGGCAGTGCTTCGCTTTCACAAGACGCTGGAAGCGCTGGGCGTGGCTGACGCGCTGTTGAAAGCCGGTGTGCGCGAGGGCGATACCGTATTCGTTGGGGAATTCGAATTGGAGTGGTCCGATTGAGCGGGAAACGCATCGGCATATTGGGCGGCAGCTTTGATCCGCCGCAAATGGGGCACCTGATCCTGGCTGAATACAGCCGTGAAAGCCTCAACATGGATCATATTCTCTTTGTGCCGGTCGCCGATCATCCGATTAAGAAGGGAGAGATTCGCCTCCCAGTCAAACACCGATTGGCTATGCTGGCGCTCGCGATTGAAGACAACCCGCATTTTAGCGTTTCGCGCGTCGATATCGATCGCAATGGTCCCCACTATTCCGCTGACACCGTCAAGATCCTCCGCGCGCAAAATCCGCAGGCGGAGCTGTTCTTTGTAATGGGCGGCGACAATCTTCGTTCCTTGCCCACCTGGGAGCGGGCGCAGGAACTCTATGCCTGCTGTCGGCTGGCGGTGATGAAGCGCGCGGACGAAGACATCGCGGCTGATATGCACGGTGAAATGCTGCCGGGGCTGGCAAAGCAAGTTGATATCGTCGATGTGCCTATGCTCAGCGTTTGGCTGTCTTCGACCTTCGTCGTCAGCCGCCTGCGCGCGGGCTTAAGCGTACGCTATCTGGTGCCGGAAAAAGTCCTGGATTATATCGCCGCCAATAATCTATATCGCTGAGCTCTAATGTTGAGACACCTTCGCCTCATTCTCGCTCTGCCTATGGCGCTAGCCATCTTAAGCGCGGCAAGATCGCAGGAACAGACGCCGATCCCCACCCTGGTTGCGCCGACGCTGGCGCCCCAGGAAGCGGCAGCGAACCCAATTGAGGGACCGCCTCAAGAATCCGCTGTGGCCGACATCATCAACTCTGGCGTCTTTCGCGTCGGCGCGCTCTACAACGAGCCGCCATACAGCCAGTTAACGCTGCAGGGCGATCTGCGCGGCTTTGACATTGACCTCTTGCGCCTCATCGCCGAAACTTGGGAGAGTGAGATTGAGTTCATTCAAGTAACGCGGGAAAACGCGCTCGACCAACTGCGCCACGGTCGCGCGCACACGGTCGCCTCGGCATTTGTTCACTATCGCCACCTTGACGATCAACTTGAATTCAGCCAATCCTATCTGCTCGGCCCGCAAGAGATGATGGTTCGCGCCGACAGCCCCTACCAATCGCCGAGCGAATTGACTGGTCAACCGGTCGGTTATGTCATCGGGACAAGGTCGGAAACGGCGCTGAGCCTTTGGAGCGCGCGGCAGGGCGCGAGCGTGAATCCACAATTTTTTCTTAACCTTGACCGCGCTTTTGCGGCTTTGGCTCGCGGGGCGATCGAGGGCTTGGTCGCCGAGCGGCAAGATTTGTTGCTGGTGGCGGCGGATTATGCCGATCGCGTGCGAACTCTCGACGAAGCCCTGCTGCTCGAGCCGCGCGCATTCGCCATCAAGAAGCGGGATATTGCGCTGCGGCAGCTGATCAGCCATAGCATTCAGTTGCTCGCGCGCGAGGGCCGCCTGCAAAAGCTATATCAAGATTACTTCCCGCAAGCCGAGCAGAGCATCGACGCCATTACGCTGTGGGCGGGCATTGGCGAAGCGATAAGTCCGTCGCAATATGCTGGGGCGCTGCGGCATCCGTCCCGATATATGATAGATGAACTGCGGCGATCGGGCATTGTGCGAGTCGGCGGCATCACCGACGAGGGGCAATCGCCATCGGTGAGCCAGGCGCAGCTGGACGCGCTGAATCTGGCGCTCGTTCACGAGTTGGGGCGGCGCTGGGCTGTGTCCGTCGAGCTTGTCAGCAGCAGCGGCGACGAGGCTTTGGGCTTGCTGACGAGCGGCGAAGTGGACATCGTCGCCGGGTTGACGCCAGACTGGCGGTTGGCGACTTCGATCGATTTCTCGGCGCCCTATCTCTTGCACGGCGACAGATTGATGGCGCCAGCCAATTCGCCAATAAGGGGCTTCAACGACTTGCGCGGGCGAATCATCGGATTGATCATCGGCGATGAAGGCGCGCGCGACCGAGCGCAAGCCTGGGCGGACAGCATCAACGCCAGCGTGCGATTCTTTCAAACGCGGGAAGGCGACGCCGCGCTCCAATTGCTTGACTTCAACAACGCCAACGCGATTTACGCGGACAGTCTGCTTTTGGCATCGCATTTGCAGGCGAGCCCGAATGCCTTGCGTTTGACCGACCGCTGGTACAGCCGCTCGTACATCGCCTTCGGTCTGCCATATAATGACCTGGATTTCCGGCTGCTGGTCAATTACACCATTCAAGAACTTGCGCGAGACGGGACGCTTGAGAGGCTGTCCGGCGCGCTGATTCTGGGGGACGAACTGCCGGACTTTGAGATTACGCCGGGCGCCGCAAGCCACGCCGGCATCAATCTGGCTGGCGCTTAGGCTGCTGCCCCCGCAGCACGATTGCAACACCCAGGACAAGAATTACACTGCCGGCTGCTTGTGAGACGGTAGGAATCTCGCTGAAAATCAGAAATGCCCAGATTGCGCTCAGAATCGGGACCGACTGGACTGTCATCGTCAAGGTGGTCGGCGATATGAAGCGCAAGACGAAATTGAGCGCGCCATGACCCAGGATCTGCGCCAAGATCGCCAGCAGCAATACCCAGAGATATCCGCGGATGTCATAACCGATGAGGGAGATGCCATTGACGGCGATAATCGCAAGCGTGACCAGCGCCGCGGCGGCGTATACCAGCCAGATGTAGGGGACGAAGGCAACATCGCCGCGCACCTTGCGCCCGATGATGATGTACAGCGATGCCGAGCAGGCGCTGACCACCGCCATCCCGATGCCCAGCGCGGGGTCGCCGCCCGGCAGCACCGCCGGACCGTCCGCCGTCGAGAATGCGATGATGAAGCCGCCCGCCAGCGCTGCCAGTATCCCGATCCAGACCGCCGCCCCCAGCTTCTGTTTCAATAGCGTCACTTCAAAGAAGGCGACCCAAATCGGGATCGTCGCGATGAAGGCTTGGTTGATCAGCACGCTGATATGCTCTAGCGATGCCACCATCAGCACGATATTGATGCCGGACATGGCGCCAGCCAGCATCGCCAGCAGGCGGCTTCGGGCGGGCATGGCGGCGATCTGCCGCGCGCCCTTGCGCCAGATGTAGGGCGCGAACATGAGGACGCCGGTGATCATCCGCCCGAATGAAACGAGCGCCGGATGCATGTCATACTCGAAAGCGTAACGTACGCAGATTGGCCCGAATGACCAGGCAAAAGCGGAGACCGCCACCAGAATCCATAACTGGGTCGTCGATGGCGCCGACAGGTTAATCCGCATGTCCCTCTCCGGTATCGGCTGCGCGAATCTCGCCGCGGCTGGCCATGAGGACGCCAATGATGATGACGACGCTGCCCGCGATTTGCTTGGCAGGCGGGACTTCATCGAAGACGAGCGCGGCGAGCAGCGCGCTGCCGATGGGCTCGAGCTGAGAGAACATGCTGACTATGGCGGCGTGAAAATACTCCAGCAGGTAATTCAGCGAAGAATGCCCCACGAGTTGCGGAATCAGCCCCATCGCCAGCAGAACAAGATACCCCTGTGGGCGAAAGCCCGTTATCGGCGTAGATGTGACAGCGATGACAACCAGCGAACATAGCGAAGCGATACCGTAAACCAGCCACACGTAAGGTATTACCGGCAAGGTCCTGCGCAGTCGGCGGCCAACCAGCATGTACACCGAGACGGTGAGCGCGCCGACCAGGGCGAGCAGCGCGCCGGTGACAGTGGCGTTTAAGTCTTCGGCGGCTTGCGGGGCAGAAAGCGCGCCATTCAGCGGGATGCCAATTATCACGCCGCCGGTTAAAGCCACGAGCAAGCCCATAACAACCGCGCGAGACAAACGGATATGCAGGAAGAAGACTTCCAGAATCGCCACCCAGATTGGCCCGGTGGAGACGATCACCACGCTGACCAGCACGGTCGTATATTTCAATGACGTTACCCAGGCGGTGAAGTGCGCCGCCAGGCAGATGCCGGCGAGCGCGATCAGCTTTGCTTCATCGCGAGAGAGCCGGGCGAGGCGCTCCTTATGCCGGCGCAGCGCAATCGGCGTTAGCGCCACGGTCGCGATCAGAAGCCGCGCGCAGGCGATCAGAAGCGGCGGCATGTTTTCGTCAAGCGCGAGCCGAATGAGGATGGCGGCTGATGATGTGGCCACAATTGCGATCACGATAACCAGGTATGCTCTGATCGGAGTTGTTCTGGCGTATGACGACGGCTGTGGCTTCACAACGCATTCTCCGCTCGACGACTGCCTATGTTGGTGGCATTCATAGAAATTACAAGTCAGAATCGAACTCGCAGCGCTTTACCGTCACGATTTGCGCTTTGCGGTCTTTGAATATCCGGGGCGGGCGAGTACAATTTGACTTGAACTCCTGTTTGTCTCTGGGGCGGAGATTGCGGAAGCTGCCCTTGGAGATGCTAAAATAACGGGAGAACGTCCGAACGATCTGAGTCAAATAAGGAGCGAGTTGAATCATGGCTTTTGAATTACCTTCACTCCCGTATGCGGAAGATGCGCTGGAACCGCATATCGACGCGCGCACGATGGGCATTCACCACGGCAAGCATCACGCCGCCTACACAGGCAATCTGAACGCCGCCATCGAGGGCACATCGCTGGATGGCATGAGCATTGAAGCCATATTGGCCGACCTCAATGCGGCGCCGGAGAATATTCGCACGGCTGTCCGCAACAATGGCGGCGGATACGCCAATCACAATCTGTTCTGGCAGATCATGGGTCCAAATGGCGGCGGCGAGCCGAGCGGCGCGCTGGCTGACGCGATCAACAGCGCCTTTGGAAGCTTCGGCGAGTTCCAGTCGGCTTTCTCCGCGGCAGCTGCTACGCGTTTCGGCTCCGGCTGGGCTTGGTTGGTGTCTGATGGCAGCGCGGTCAGCGTCACCTCGACGCCGAACCAGGATACCCCGTTGATGGAAGGCAACACGCCGATCCTAGGCATTGACGTCTGGGAACACGCCTATTACCTGAACTATCAGAATCGGCGCCCGGATTACATCGCCGCCTTCTTCAACGTCATCAATTGGGATGCGGTAGCTGAACGTCACGCAGCCGCTGGTTAGGCTTGCTGAATCGCGCGGACCCGGCCTGCTTGACGCTCGCTGGGTCTGCAATTGTATAACTTCCACAGGCCGGGAGGAGCAGAGGTTATGAACAAGCAGGACGGACTGAGCCGGCGCGATGTATTGAAATTGGCTGGCAGCGGCGTAGTTGGGGCGGCAATGTCTGGCTTGTCGCTCGCCGAAGACTGGTCGTTCAAGCTGCCGCCCTTGCCCTACGCCGAAGACGCGCTGGAGCCCCACATCGACGCGCGCACCATGGGCATCCACCATGGCAAACATCACGCCGGCTATACCAGGAAGCTGAACGCGGCCATCGAAGGCAGCGACGTGGTCGGCAAATCTATCGAAGACATACTGGCGAATCTCAATGCGCTGCCTGAGGACATTCGCACTGCCGTCCGCAACAACGGCGGCGGTTACGCCAACCACAGTTTGTTCTGGCAGATCATGAGCCCGGATGGCGGCGGCGAACCGAGCGGCGAATTGGCGGAGGCGATCAACAGCGCCTTTGGCAGCTTCGGCGAGTTTCAGTCGGAGTTTTCGACGGCGGCGGCGACGCGCTTCGGCTCCGGCTGGGCTTGGCTGGTGTCTGATGGCGGCGCGCTCAGCGTCACGTCGACGCCGAACCAGGATAGTCCGCTGATGGCGGGGCGGGCGCCCATCCTCGGCATTGATGTCTGGGAACATGCCTACTACCTCCATTATCAGAATCGGCGCGCGGACTACATCGCCGCTTTCTTCAACGTGATTAACTGGGACAAGGTGGCGGAACTTTACGCCGCTGGCTAAAGCCGCTACTGTTATCGTGTTTGCGGGTGACCTCATCGCAGGCCCCTACAGGTGTCTTTAGGGACTCGGCTGGACGCTTGCTTCGCAGCCAGAGACTGTTCTCGCGGATTTCAACGGGCGCTACAATGGTGGCGCTCTTTTTGCGTTTAAGCGCGCTGTGGCTCGTGGCGCGATCTGACAGGAGATGACCTTCATGACGGAATATCGCATTGAGATGGATTCGCTCGGCGAGGTGCAGGTGCCGAAGGCGGCGCTCTACGCGGCGCAAACGCAGCGAGCGCGGGAGAATTTCCCGATAACCGGCATGAAGCCGCTGCCGGCTTTCATCTGGAGCATCGCGCTGATCAAGCGGGCGGCAGCTGAGGTGAACAAAGACCTTGGCTTGCTCGATCCAATGCTCGCCGATGCCATCATCGCGGCGGGCGACGAAATCCTGCGCGGGCGCCATCACGAGCATTTCGTGGTAGATCCTTTTCAGGCGGGCGCCGGCACCAGCCACAACATGAACGCCAACGAAGTGATGGCGAATCGGGCCAATCAGATCCTCGGCTATGACATCGAGGCGACCGACAAACCGGTCCATCCCAATGATCACGTGAACATGGCGCAATCGACAAATGACACAATTCCAACGGCGATACGGCTGGGCGTCTTGTGGCGGCTGGATGAGCTGCTGGCGACGCTCGCGCGCTTCGTCGAAGTCACGCGCCTCAAGGCGGCGGAATGGGATGATGTGGTCAAGACCGGGCGGACGCACTTGCAAGACGCGGTGCCGATTCGGCTGGGGCAGGAAGTGGGCGCCTGGGCGACAGCGATCGAGCGCGGCAGCGACAAGGTCGACTTTGCGGCGCAGGGGCTGCGGCGGCTGGGCATCGGCGGCACGGCGGCCGGCACCGGCTTGAACGCGCATCCCGAGTATCATGGGCGCATGGTGGCGAAGCTGACGGCGCTGACCGGCATCCAGCTGCATGAGAGCGATGACCTGTTCGAGTCGATGCAATCGATGGGAGACGCCGTCTTCTTCTCGGCGGCGCTGCGCAACCTGGCGATGGACTTCACGCGGATCGCCAACGATCTGCGCTTGCTCTCGGCGGGACCGACCACCGGCATCGCCGAGCTGACCGCGCCCACGGTGCAACCGGGTTCGTCGATCATGCCGGGCAAGGTGAATCCGGTGCTGGCGGAGATGCTGAACCAAGCGATGTATCACGTGATCGGCAATGACACGGCGGTGAACCTCTGCGGCGCGGCCGGGCAATTCGAGTTGAATGTGATGATGCCGGTCATCGCGCATAACCTGAACGAGATGATGACGGTCATGATCGGGTCGGTGGGCGCGTTCACCGAGAATCTGATGGTCGGGCTGGCGGTGAATCGCGAGCGGGCGGCAAGTTGGCTGGCGCGGAATCCGATTTTGGTGACGGCGCTGAATCCCATCATCGGTTACAACAACGGGGCGAAGGTGGCGAAGCGGGCGCTGGCGGAAGGCAAGAGCGTGCGCGAGGTCGTGCTGGAGCTGGGCTTGATGAAAGCGGAGGAGCTGGATACGGCGCTGGATGCTTACGCGATGACCGAGGGCGGGATTGCGGAGTAGGGGATCGTGGTGAAGGTAAGGCGCAGACTTTGGGGATGGTAGCGTGGATTGGGGTCGGTGGGGTGAGTGGATGGTCGTGGGTTTGGGCACTTGCCAAGGGTGACATCTTTGACATAATGAATTCACATGATTGCTAAGGAGTGTAAGATGCAGCATTTTGAATCGTATGATCCTTTGACCGTTGAAGACCAAGATGATGAACTGCTCGTCGCCGCTCGTAAACGAGAAATCCGCAATATCTTGAAAAGTTATACCGGCTACTACGATCCATTTGCTGAGATTCTGCAAAACGCTTTTGACGCGGTTGAGAAACGCGCTCACGAGGAAGATGTTGACTATCTTCCTCAAATATGGATAACCGTTGATATAAGCAAAAAACAGATATCCGTAACCGACAATGGCTGTGGCATGGATTTCTCTGAATTTCAGATGTTTCTCAAACCAAATTACTCTTTTAAGACTGGCACGCGGTATCGCGGCATGAAGGGCGTCGGCGCAACCTACTTGGCCTATGGATTCAACGACCTGCAAGTGTCTACGAAAATGGATGGTCAAACATGGTCCGGAAAGATTGTTCATGGTCGCAATTGGGTGGAGGATGAAACAGGCGAAGTTGCAATACCAATGTTCACCATGTCTACCGATTCTCCTCACCAGCCTTTTGAGGAAATAGACACTGGAACTTCGGTAACGATTCGACTTGTTGGTGAAGGCATTCGACCGAAGAATTTAGGGTGGGCTGGCGCGGCCGACGCAGCACAGTGGTTGGCGCTATTGCGCGTAAACACGCCTTTGGGAGCCGTCTATATTGAACCGGACCAGCCGTACTTTGGCGTTCGAGTTGACCTAGAAGTTATAAGTGCTAACGGTAGCAAGTCCACTGAAACTGTGGATAACCCTGAGTATCTCTATCCGCATAAAGAACGTGAGTTTCAAAGTGTCATAAACATTCGTGATTTTCACGCTTGGCGCGCAGAACAACTTGAAAAAGGCTTGACGTCCAAGAAACCAAGACGATTTAGTGATCTTGATGCGTTTTGGATTACTGCCGACGCGAACGACATTGTCAACGACAAGTCCCTATTTCCAGTGAGATTTTCGGATGAGCAAACTGAATTGGTTCAAGAATTGGGAGTGAGAATATATTTCTTTATGTGCTATACGATCGACATGTGGGATCGTCTGCGAAATCGTCTTGGACTCCCCAAGCGGACGCAGTCGCAATTCTTGCGAGGTGGGCTGCAAATCGCGACGCGCCATATGCCGCAAGGCCCACTGCTTCAGATCCCGCTTAATCGTATGCTTGGATTCCAGACCATCACACATATTGTTGTGCATATAGACGCCGAGCCAGATCTCGGACGGAAGGGGTTTCAGCCCGAACATGTCGATTTAGTCAGATCTATTGCGCAGCGGCTTGTCGAGCATTACGGAAACAACTATCGTTGGGAATTGCTCCGCAGGCGAGTTGGTACAATTCCAATGGAACAGAGGGCAAGTCTTGAAATCTGGAAAGAGAATCAGCGACGTTACGAAGATGAAAGGCCCCTTGTAATTGACAACACTGACGTGTTCAATCCTCTTTCTTACCTGCCTACAAGGTCCGAACCGCAGGTTGAACAAGATGTAGTCGCACTGTTCAACCAAATGCTTTCAGCCGGGATTGTTCGTGGCATTCAAATGCTGTCCTCAAGTCAGCATGAACAATACGATGGTTTGTTTCGGCGCGTCTTTAATTCGCCGATCCGTGATTTCGCGTACGATCCGCGCTCAAATCCGCTTGGAGTAAGCCCCAACTATCTGCCAAGCGATGACAAGTCTTTGGTGCTGCCCATCGAAGTCCTGGAATTCAAGTATTCATTGGATTCTCTTGTTGAAGAACTGTCTATGCAAGAAAAAGAAGCGCGGGCCTTGAGTCTAGTAATCGCGTGGGAGATGGGCGACAAATGGAATCAACGGTATTCCGTAGTCTCATATTTGATCAATCACAACATCAGGCATCGCGAGTATCATGGAGTCACTCACCGATTCGAAGATGCTGTG
This sequence comes from Anaerolineae bacterium, assembly GCA_022820125.1. Taxonomy (GTDB): domain Bacteria; phylum Chloroflexota; class Anaerolineae; order Aggregatilineales; family Phototrophicaceae; genus UBA6055. The sequence continues at coordinate 95,310 of JAJEGA010000086.1, forward strand.
TCGGGAGCGCTAGTTTTTGACGCTATCATTCTAAAACCTTTGATTAGCTACTTGAATGATCCTGAGGCAGAGGAGAAAAGGCAAGCCTTGTTGGAAAACGGAGGATGAGATGGGAAGTCATGACACGATTCTCCGTACGTTGCTAAAGACAATTGTTCTTGGAGGTGACGTAACGTCGCGCTGTACTGAGCTTATATCGTTGCAGGCGCGCCAGTCCGGTTGGCAACTGATGGAGTATTTTGCTGCACCCGCATCAAGTGACGTTGCCGCGGATGAGTTTAACGCGCCTACAGCCACAATTGCATTCGACATTATCGGGATGCGCGAGACGTTCGGTGGGGATGGAATATCAATCAGGCGAGACGAAGAGAACATCTGCCTGACGGTTTCGCAGAGGGACGGATTATTGTTGACTGGACTGCTCGGTGAGGTTTATTCACAAACCGCTGATGTTTTGTTGCGCCGTCTGTGCAATACATTTACAACGCCACTTCTATTAATTCTTGCAAGGATTTTCCAAGTTCCAGCGGTGCATTGTGTAAGCACGAACACGAAAGGCGGCTCTGGCGCACCATCGTTTTTCTTTGTCAATAGAAGCGGAATCGAACTAGAATGCGAACTGCGGCTCACAGGTGGCGGCAGTTTCGACGGCATTGCAAGAACTCTTTCAGACGACTCCAATATTGTCATCGTCGATTACTTGACTGAATCCATGAACCAGCAGATCCGTAGCAAGCGGAAACACTGGGTCGAACTCGGCGCGCCCGACGGCTACAAGCGAATGTTCACCGTCTTTACTTATCTCGACATTCCCTGCGTCGACTTCACTGGCGACCTCGATTCGGCGCTGGACGAGATAATCCCCGAGGTATTTCACGAAATCGCCTAGCCCCCTAAATTCGCCAACTCGACCCGAACCCGTTACAATCTCCACATCCGCTCCTGCGACGCGCGGACTTGTTCAACTAGACCGAAGAAAAGAGGTACAGAAAATGAAGAAACTATGGCTGTTCTTACTTATCGTTGCGCTCTTGCTGCCAGCCGGGGCGCTGGCGCAGGACATGCCGCATGCCGGCGTCGAAATCGTGACCAACTTCATGCAGTCGGGCACCTACGACATCGGCGCCGAGCAGCTGGAAGCCGGCTTTGAGGAAGCGACCGGCATCGAGCTCGAGATTGTGGCCTCGCCATTTGTCGTCTTGGTGCAGAACAACATCACCGATCTAAGCACGGGCACGGGCGAGTTTGACGTTATCTCGGGCGATTTCTGGATCGGCAGCGTTTGGGGGCAGATGCATCCGCTGGACGACCTGATTGAGCGCGATATGTGGACACCGAACATCATCGAAGGTTTAATGCTGCCGGGTCCCTCCGGGTATTTCGATGGCAAGCGGATTGGCATCCCCTATAGCGCTGATGCTTACGGCTTGATCTATCGTACCGACATCTTCGAGGAAGCGGGCATATCAGCCGATTGGGAGACCTGGGACGAATTCTTCGAGGCGCTGGACGCGCTGGAGATGCACCTGGAAGGCAGCGATATCGCGCCGAATGTCTTCGCTTTTGGCGCCTACGAGCAGACGCCGGCGATTTTCCTGGGCATGTATGATGGCTATCTGGTGGATGCCGAGGGCAATTACGCGCTTGATCATGACAAAGCGGTCGCGGCTTTGAATCAGATGAAGAGCTTGCTGGATTACAACCCCGAGGGCGCGACCGGCTTGAGCATTGACGAAGCCAACTCGGTATTCCTCACGGGTAAAGCGGCGACGATGATTTGCTGGGTCAGCTTTGTGCGGGCGGACGCGCAGAACCCGGATGCGTCGCTGGTGGTTGATAATTGGGCGACGGCGCCCTTCCCCGGCCCCGGCTTCCCCTTCCTCTCGGCGTGGAATCTCTTCATTTCGGGCTTAAGCGAGAACCCTGACGCCGCTTGGGAATGGATCAAGTACTACATCAACGAGGACGAGGCGAAGCGCCGCTTCGTCGAGCTTGGCGTGGGCTCGCCTTTCTTGAGCACCTATGAAGACGAGGAGCTGATTGAACAGTACAGCCACGATTTCCCGAACATGGTTGCCAACTTGAATCGGGCGGAATCCGTGCCCTGGATTTTCGCCGCCTTCGAGATCTTCTTCCGCCACATGGGCGAATTCGTGATTGGCGCGGTGGATGTCGAGACCATGCTGGAGAATACGCTGGCTGATTGGTCGGAGCTGGAAGTGCCGGAAGGCCTGGTGCAATCGGCTGCGGCTCAAGGGCAGATGCAAGAGGGCTAGATGGATTTAATGGGGCGGGGGTTTTGGCTCCCGCCTCCATCGGACGCTCTTCGCCGCCCCATCGCCCATTACGATACAATTTGTAGGGGTGAGCCTTGGCTCGCCCACCGGAGCGCAATTTACCAAATCGACCATGAGTTTGTCTGCCGCAAGCGGATCAACCAAGTCGCAGTCGGATTGGCATCGCCGGCATGATTTGCCTTGGCTGCTGCTCTTTGTTGTGCCGGCTTTTATCATCGTGGTCGCTGTGCAATTTTATCCCTTGGTTTATTCCGCTTTTCTCTCGCTGCAAGATTGGGTGCTGACCGAATCGCAGACGCCCAAGGGATTCGTCGGGCTGGAGAACTTCGTCAAGGAACTGGGCGATTCGACCTTTCAGCGATCCGTTCGCAATAGCGTATTGATCACTGGCGGGGCGCTGGCGCTGCAAATGACGCTGGGTATCTGCCTGGCATACTTGACGATGGGCGCGAGTTGGCGGATGCGGGCGGTGCGCACCTTGCTCATTCTGCCGATGGTGATCGCGCCGGTGGCGGCTGGCACCTTGTGGCGCATCCTGCTCAATTCGCGCGCCGGGCTGGTCAATCATCTGCTGAGTTTGCTCGGCATCAAGGGACCGGAATGGCTGGCGCATCCGGATTGGGCGATCGTTTCGGTGATTCTGCTGGATACCTGGCAGTGGACGCCTTTTGTTTTGCTGGTGGTCGGCGCGGCGATCGCGAGCATTCCCGATGACTTGCTGGAGGCGGCGGCGATTGACGGCGCGTCTCGCTGGAAGACCTTCCTCTATGTCGAGCTGCCGCTGCTGATGCCGCTGCTGCTGTTGACGCTGGTCTTCCGGATGCTGGAGTCGCTATTGTCGCTGGATTCAATTTATTCGCTGACCTTTGGCGGGCCAGGTTACAGCACCTATACCTTGACTTATTACATCTATACGCTGGGATTGCGCAGCTTTAACTTCGGCGCGGCGGCGGCGTCTTCGTGGATCTTTATGGTATTTGCCAGTTTGTCGATCGGCTTGGTCTTCTGGTATCAACGCCGGGATTGGTGACGAGGCGATGAACCGGCAGCGGTCAACAAAGCAGCGGGCTCTCGCCTTGGCGCATGGCTTGATTCTGGGCTGCGCGTGCCTGGCGGTGCTGATTCCGCTCGCCTACCTGGTCATCAACAGCGTCAAATTGCCGCGCGAGTTTTTGACAGTGCCGCCGACGATCTTGCCCTCGGAGGTGACCTTTGAGCATTATCGCGACTTGTTTGAAGACAGCAAGACTGTCCGTCACTTCCGCAACAGCTTGACAGTCACGCTATGGACGACGGGCGTCACGATTATCAGCGGCACGCTGGCGGCTTATGGCTTGGCGCGGATGCGGCTGTCGGCGAGGATCCTGGCCGGCGTGACCTTCATCTTTCTATTCATTCGCTTTTATCCGCGCGTCACCACCGTCATTCCCTACTTTTTGGTGATGCGCGAGCTTGACTTGCTGGATACCGTTTGGGCGATCATCATCGGTCAGCTAGGCATCACGATTCCCTTCGTCACCTGGCTGATGCTGGTGGTGTTTCAGGATCTTCCGCGCGAGATTGAAGAAGCGGCGCTCGTCGATGGCGCCAGCGTACTGCAGCGATTCTATCGTGTTGTGCTGCCGATTGTGATGCCGAGCGTTTCAGCCGCCGCCATATTGACGGCATTCTTATCCTGGAATGAATTCCTGATTGCGTCGAGCGTCGCCCGGCGCAAGGCGAGTGTGCTGTCGATGGCGGTGGCCGGCTTCGTCAGCGATAAGGGCATTCAATGGGGACCGATGGCGGCGATGAGCGTGGTCATGATCGTGCCGATGATTGTATTCGCGCTCTTCGCGCAGAAGTACCTGATTCGCGGCATCACCTTCGGGGCGGTTAAGGGCTAGGCAAGGTTCGTCACCGCTTGATTAATGGTTCTGGCGGGCGATTTGGCAGGTTGTACTTGTCAACTTCTAGCGCCAGGGGGCGACCGACTGGGTGGCCCCTATAAACCTTGCTGGGTCGGGAGGGCGAGACAAGTCTCGCCCCTACAACATTCATGGGTAGGCGCGGCGAATTTGGCATTGCAATGCGCTGGATATTGAGAACACTTAGGCGAAGAAGGATGACGCGGCGGAAGGCAAAGGAAATTGGATAGGCAAACAGCATACGACATCGTCTGTGAATTTGTGGCGTCGGAGTCGCTGCGCAAGCATATGCTGGCGGTTGAATTCGCCATGCGCGCATACGCCGAGCATTATGGCGAAGACCCGGAGGCTTGGGGCTTGGTCGGCTTGCTGCATGATTTCGACTGGGAGATTCATCCCTCGCTGGAGCAGCACCCGATGGATGGCGCGCCAATCTTGCGCGAGCGCGGCTTGGGCGAAGAAGACATTCGCACTATTCTGAGCCATGGTCCGCTGGCGGCTGATGACCGCGTGACGCTGCGCGACAAGGCGCTGTACGCGGTTGATGAACTGACCGGATTGATCACAGCGGTGGCGCTGGTGCGGCCTAGCAAGGATATCCGCGATGTCAAGCTGCGCAGCATCCGCAAGAAGTGGAAAGACAAAGCCTTCGCCGCCGGCGTCAATCGGCAGGATGTGATTGATGGCTGCGAGGCGCTTGGCGTGGATGTGTGGGAGTTTCACCTGCCGCTGGTGTTGAAGGCGATGCAGGATCACGCCGCCGAGCTGGGGCTCGACGGCGCGTAAGGCGCTAAATTAGCTGCGGACGTAGACGGGCGTTCCAATTGAAGCGAAGTTATAGAACCACTGGGCATCTTCGTTCGTCAAATTGACGCAGCCGCGGCTCATTGGCGTACCGAAATTCATGTGCCACCAGGCGCCGTGAATGGCGTAATCCTTGTAGAAATACATGACCCATTCCACATTGTCTAGCGAATAACCCGGTCCAGACATGGTTTGGCTGCGCCGCTTTAGCCAGATTTTGTGGTCGCCTTTGATTGTTGGCGTCGCTCTCTTCCCAGCCGAAACCCGCGCCGCCTTTTGCAATACGCCATTTTCGTAGGCGTAGGCGGATTGGGTGCCCAAGACGATGACAATCTCTCGCCCGGCGCCCACGCGTGGACCAGGCTGATGCGCGATCATGTCGAAATACTTCCAAGCGGCGTATTTCGGGTCGTATAATTCCACATCTTCGCGCTTGGGGATCAGCAAGGTTGAGCCGACGTTCAGTCTGTTGGGATCGGCAATCTGATTCAACCGCGCAAGCGCAATCCAACTCGTATTCAAATCGATGCCGAGCTGCGTTAGGAAATCGCCTCGACGCACGATGTAACGCTCTCGATCGCCATGGTGGACGGGCGCGGGCGCGGGTGCGGTATCGGGCGGCTGCGCGGCTGCTTGGGCGGGGGCGGGCTGGCTGCTGGGCGCCGGCTGCGAGGCGGCTTGCGGCGCGCTGTTCGCAAGATCGTTTAGGCGCAGCACCAGCCCGGAATGAATCCGCGTGACATCGGCAATGCCGTTGGCGCGTATGAGCGCGTCCAGCGATACGCCATATCGCTTGGCAATGCGGAACAGGGTTTCCCCCGCCTGAACGGTATGCGTCGTGGCTTCAGGCGCGGGCGCCGGGTTACGAACGGGCGCCGGGTTACGAACGGGCGCCGAGGACACGCTGGATTCGACGGGCGGCGCTGGCTCCGGTGGCTTGTTCTCGACTTTCGGAGGTTTGCCGCCGGCGGGGATGTCCAGCTTTTGCCCGACATAGATGATTGTGGTCCAGAGTTCGTTCAAACTTTGCAAGTCAACGAGCGACACGCCATAGTCGCGTGCGATCGTGCCCAGCGCTTCGCCGAATTGCACCTTGTGTGTGATGCCGCTGGATTCGACCGGCGGGCTCGTCTCAGGCGGCGCTGCGCTCTCGGCGGGCTCGGTCGATTCTTCAGGGGCGACTGCGATTCTGCCGCCGACGGGTATGTCCAGCTTTTGCCCGACATGGATGATCGAGGTCCAGAGTCCGTTCAAGCTTTGCAAGTCAACGAGAGACACGCCATAGTGGCGGGCGATCGTGCCCAGCGTATCGCCGAATTGCACCTTGTGTGTGATGCCGCTGGATTCGACCGGCGGGCTCGTCTCAATCGAAGCTGCGCTCTCGGCGGGCTCGGCTGATTCTTCGGGCGCGACCAAGGCGTTTCCACCGCTGGGAATCTTTAGCTCCTGCCCGGCATGGATTAGCCAGCTCCAGATATTGTTCGCCTCTTGCAGTTCGTACAGTGACAGGCCGTAGGCTTTGGCGATGCTGCCCAGGGATTCTCCGGGGCGCACGATGTGTGTGCCAACCACATTGATGGAGACCGAGCGCGGGACGGCGTTCGATGGAATCGTAAGCACCTGCCAACTGTAAATGATATGGGCATCGCTGATGCCGTTCGCCGATGCCAGCGCGCTAAGGTCAATCCCATAGCTTTGCGCGATCAGCCCCAGCGTCTCGCCCGGACGGACGATATGGGCGGAGGCCGCCGGACGCTGCGCTTGGGCGACTCCGGCGAGCAGGATAAGCAGCGCCAAAGCCATTAGTGGCAGGGCGACTGAAAGCGGCGCCAATCCCCCTAAGGGGCGAATTGCAGGACCAATCGGCTTGCGATTGCGGTCTCGCCAGCGAGCGCCGCAATTCAGAATTGAAGCGGGTGATTTTACTTTGTAGTATGCTAAGGATGAGTTTGACATGACATCGTCCCCTTGCTGCCAAAGATGCTCCGGCTGCTTATAGTCAAACCAAAGCGCTGCGAGAAGGCAATGGCATCGGCGAAGCCGCTGGGAAGGCGAAGGGTATTAGGCTGGCAAGCGTATGGAGAATCCGTTACACTTCGATTCGCAGCGCCAATTCTGCGCGCAGATATGGAGGACTGGCTGCATGTCCCAATCAGAATTCAATGGGCGGAAACGGATCAGCAGGCGCATCCTTCTTGGGATATTTTGCCTCGTTCTGGCTCTGACGCCGGCGCTGGCGCAAAACGCGGTCAATATATTGGAAGCGGGCGCGACAATATCGGGCGCGCTCAGTGCGGAGAGCACTGCTACGACTTATGTCTTTGACGCGGGCGCGAACGATTCAGCGACCGTGTCGCTGGAGAATGTGAGTGGCGGCGCGCTCGCTTTGCTGATTAGCGATATCAATGGAAATGTGATTGCGCAGGCGGCTGGCTCTGTGGGAGTTCGGTCGGTGGCGGCGAGCGATGTGCCGCTCACAAGCGGCGGTCGGTACAATGTGTTTGTCTACTTCGCGCCTGGCAGCGGCGCGCCAGACACCAGCTTTGATATTCGTCTGGATCTGGCCGGCGGCGCGGCCGATTCGGCTGGCGACGCGGCGCAAGCTCCTGAGGCGGACTCGCCATTGATCCTGCTGGGCGCGGGGATCGAAGCGCGGCTGAATTGGAGAGGCGCGGCGGATCTAAACCTGGAAGTGCGCGACCCCACCGGGCAGGCATTGCATTGGAATTCGCGCACGACGAACAACGGCGGCGTATTCGGTTTTGACGCTAACGGCTTGTGCGAGGTGATCAGCGGCAGCCCGGAAGAGAGCGCCATCTGGCAGCCCGGCTTCCTTGCGACCGGCAGCTACGAAGTAATTGTCTATTACGAGCAGGCTTGCGACACATTAACTGGCACGGTGCCCTTTCAGCTTGAGGTCATCGTAGACGGGGCCTCCGCCGGGCGCCTGGAGCCTCTGCTCTCGCCCGCAAGCGCCGGCGGAACCAGCGTCTACGTGACGCGCTTTGAGGTGAATGCCGATGGCAGCGGCGCGCTGAGCGCCGGCGGTCCCTATCCGGATACGAGCCTGACGACGCTTCCGGCTGGTTTCGATTTCGCCAATACCGCGGCGACGCCGATCGTGCGCGAGGCGCCGGTGGTGGGCGCGATCAGCAACCAGGAGCCTTTCCTCAGCTATTCGTTCGCCGGCGCCGCCAACGAGCTTATTTCGGTCGATATGCAAGCGATCAGCCCAAGCCTGGACACGCTTCTGCAAATTGTCGACCCCGCGGGCAAGGTGGTCAACGTCAATGACGATGCCGCCGGCGGGACGACCGATTCGGCGATTGTCAACGCGCGTCTGCTGAGCGCCGGCACGTATACGATCATCGCCACGCGATACGCCAAAGAGATCGGCGGGACGGAAGGACAGTTTCAGTTGACATTGAGTGGCGCCAGCAGCGATGTCGCGGCGCAAGCGACCAGCCTGAATCTGCCTCAAGGCGATATTGAAGTCAGCTTGTTCTGGAGCACAAGCGCCGACTTGCAGCTGCTGGTGCGCGATCCAGCGGGTCAGTCTGTATTTGACGACAGTCCCTTTAGCGTCAGCGGCGGCATCTTGCAGGAAGCGGGCAATGTGAATTGCGCGCCGGCAGAGACGGGAACGCCGGTTTCCTACATATATTGGCCCCCCGGCACGATGCGGCCCGGCACCTATGAAGTGGAAGTTTGGTATCAGAATCCCTGTTCAGATTTTCCGCCGGCGGTTGATTTCACCCTGTTGATCGAGGTGAATGGCGTTGTGGTGGCGGATGCGCGAGAATTCCCGCAGGCGGGCCAGCGCTACGTCACCAATTTCACGGTTGCGCCGACGGGCGCGGTGATCGTTGGCGAGGCTGGTTACATTGATGCCGGCAGCGCAACGCTCGCGTATCAGGCTGAAGCCTTCGACGCCCCGCTGATTGAAGCTGGCGAAATCGTCACCGGCGTCATCAGCGCCGAGAATACATTTGATGTTTATCGATTTGACGGACTTGCTGGCGAGGCGGTAACGATCAGCATGTCGGCGGCGACGCAGACGCTGGACACGAATCTTTATTTGATCAGCCCGGGCGACCGGCAGATCGCGGCGAATGATGATGCTGATCCGGCGCTGTCGGGCACGGCGGGCCGCACGACGGATTCGCTGATCAGCGGATACTTGCTAACGGAAAATGGTCCCTATACAATCATCGCGACTCGTTACGCCAATCAATATGGCGGGACGCTCGGCGTCTATTCCTTAACATTGCGGAAAAACTGAAAGCCCGCGGATTGACAATACTAGGCAAAGCGGGGGTCCTTTGATATGATGCGCCCCTATTGCCGCCCGTTTTCAGCCGAAAGAGACATCGCATGAATCGCCGCCTCATTTACGCGCTAATTCTCTTCGCCGCTGTGGCTTTGCCCGGATGCGCGGGCGAAGTAAACCTGCTTGATGAAACCAAGCTGAAAGACACAAGCCTGTTAAGCGGCGAGCCTTGCGGGGCGCCCTGCTGGAACGAAATCACCCCGGGCGAAACCAGTTATCGCGATGCGCGGTTGATCCTGGAAAGCTCGGGACGCTTCAAGATTTCGGAGGAATCCGAGCCGGAGGGCGATAACCCGGGCCGGGTATTCTCTTTCGCCGAGGGCGAGAACCAGCCTTGCTGCCAGGTCATCAGCCGCGACGGCGAGACGATCACTTCATTCTTGCTGCAGTTGGCGCCGGAGATGACCTTCGGGCCGGTATTTGACAAGTATGGCGAGCCGAGCTATGTCGCGGGCCAACAGGTCAGCGAAGAGCAGGCTTACGCGGTTTTCGTTTATCCCGATACGCCGATGGTGATATACAACTATATCGCCGGTGGCGCCGAGGGCGCGGTGTCGGTGGATAACAAGATCATCGGCGTTATGTATATGGCGCCGGCGGAGATGGGCGAGCTGCTGACTTGCGCGCGTCTGCATTCGTGGAAAGGCTTCGTATCGCTGCGAAGTTATACCGAGCCCGAAGAGTTCGACTTTGTCGGCGACGGCGTCGGGGATGAAAAAATCTGTCCCGAGAGTTAGGCCGGCTGTTGATCAAGCATCAGATCTACATTGTTAAGGAGCAAGGGCAAGATGGCGGTAGAATCAATCGCGCTACAAGTAGGGGCGGAAATACGGGGCAAAGTCAGGCATATTGGCATTTATGGCGCGCTGGTTGATATCGGCACGGGGCAGGACGCGCTGCTGCATATTTCCCAGCTTGCAGACAATGAAGAGCGCCGTTTTGAAGAGGTGGCGCAGCCGGGCAGCGAGATCAGGGCCTTTGTTTATAAGACGCGTCAGGATGGCTATGTGGCTTTGACGATGGAGAAGCCGCCGCTGATTCCTTGGCCGACCATCAGGCAAGGCTCTAGCTATTCCGGCGAGGTGATTCGCGTGGAAGACTTTGGCGTATTCGTGGATTTCGGCGCGGAACGCCCGGGCATGGTGCATGTGTCGGAGATGTCTGACGATTATGTGAAGACGCCGGGCGATGTCGCTTCGGTCGGCCAGACGGTCGAGGTGCGCGTTCTCAAGAAGAACGGGCGCTCGAGACAGATTGACCTGACGATGAAATCGGCGCCGGAAGACGAAATAATGCGCGCGGATGACGATGACGAAGAAGCCGTGCCCACGGCTATGGCGCAGGCTTTCCAGCGGGCGATGCGAAGCGAACCACTGGCAAACGCGCCGAGCGATCAGCAGCAAAGCGCGCGCTTGAATCATCGCGCGAAGCAGGAAGAGATCCTGGCGCGGACGCTACGCGGCTCACAGTCGTGAGCGAGAGCCGATAGCAAGTGTCAACATCAGCGGAATACGGCAAACGAAACGAATTCAGCGACGCTGTAGCGTATTGAAACTGCGCTTGACTATCACAAGTGGATCCTCGGATTACTGGCGCTTGGTCAGATTTTTACGCTGGGCCGACTGTTTGAAATCTTCTAATGCAACCGTGAATCGAACATCGACCAACTGATCCTTATGCGGTGTTGAAGACCTCGCGGTAGACGCGATAGCAGACCAAAGCGAAGAGGATGGTGAAGTTGGTCTCGTGCGTCAGGCACCAGGGGCAGAGCGCTTCCAGCAGCGCGAACTGTACATAAACCAGCCACATTGAAAACAGCCAAGCGAACAAACCAATGCCAAATGCGATCAGCCGAGCCCAAGCCCGCAGGAATTCGACGCGATCCTCCAGCAATAGAATCGCTCCCATTGCCACATAAACGGCGAAGCCCAGGTATGCGATGGGCAAGCCCCCCAACTCGGAGTACTGGCTGTTGAGCACGACGTTGCAATTGAAGGGTCCCGATTCGACGCATACAGCCGGCGCCTCGGCGATCTTCAGGTAGCTTAGGTATCCGGCGACCATGATGCCCACGACGACCAGAAGCAGCTGGGCGCGGCGAACGAGACTGTCCCGTCTGTCTTGCGCTGCGGATCCTTCATCAGTAAATGTCGTCATCGCTACCTCGCGGTTTCACTCAATGCTGCGCAGCGGCAGGACGTCCACTTCGCTGCCAGCTGGCATAAATGTTTGCTCTTCGGGAATGATGGCTAAGCCGTCAGCCAGCACCATGGACATCAAGGCGCCGGAGCTTTGGATGCCGGTGGAGCGCGCAACCAGCCGGCCCGGTTCGCGCTGGAGCTTGACGCGGGCATAGGTGCGGCGTCCGTCGCCGCGCATGTCATCGGCGATGGTCGCCTTGACTGTACGCTGATTGAAATCGCGTCCGGCGATCTTAGCCAGCGCGGGGCGCGCCAGCACTTCAAATGTCACCATGGTCGATACAGGGTTGCCAGGCAAACCGAAGAAGGGAATGCCGCAAATCGTGCCGTAAGCAAGTGGTTTGCCGGGCCGCATGTTAATGCGCCAGAAGTCGATCTCGCCGAGCTCGTCCATGACGACTTTGACCAGGTCGGCGGCGCCGACGGAGACGCCGGCGGTGCTGATGAGCAGGTCGGGGTTTATTTCCAAGGCGCGGCGATAGAGGTCGCGGATGGATTCCAGGCTGTCTTTGGCGATGGGCAGGCGAATCGGCAGGCCGCCCGCTCCTCGGATCAAGCCGGCAAGGGTATAGCCATTGGTATCGCGGATTTTGCCCGGCGTCAGTTCATCGTAGATGTCGACAAGTTCGTCGCCGCTGCTGAGGATGACGACCTTGGGCTGCCGGATGACCTCGACGCGCGGCAAGCCGATGCCGGCGATCATGCCGATTTCGGCGGCGCCAACGACTGTGCCAGCGGTCATGATGGTATCGCCAGCGCCGATGTTCTCGCCAGCAAGGCGAATGTTCTCGCCCATCGCCAAGCTGCGAAACAGGCTTACCCGCGCTGGCAAAGGGCTGTCATTGCCTTTGCTCCAGTTGTCGTCGGTGTCTTCGACCGGGATGACGGCGGTGGCGCCCTTCGGTATCGGCGCGCCGGTCATGATGCGGGCGGCTGTGCCCGCCTCGAGCTGACCGGCCGGGGCGCTGCCAGCCATAATATCCATGATGACCGAGAGCGACACCGGGTTGGCGCGGCTGGCGGCGGCGCTGTCTTCGCAGCGGATGGCGTAGCCGTCCATCGCCGAATTATCGAAGGGCGGCAAGTCGATGGGCGAGATGATGTCTTCGGCGAGCACGCGGTTGTATGAATCGGGCAGGGAGACGGTCTCGGCTTCCAGCGTTTTTATGTCGGCGAGGATCTTCGCCAAGGCGCTATCGACATTGAGCAGTGGTTTCACGGGGCTCCTTCCTGGCGTCTGTTACGATGGCGCATTATAGCATAATCTTTACGCTACTCGCGGGCTCCCCGTCGGGCTGATTTTGCGGCGCCCATGAAAGGCGCTAGAATCGCCGAGTTGCATTATTCGCACAGTAGCATGTTCTGACCCCAAAGAGGAGGATGAAATGAGAAGGCTTCTTACGATCGTCACGATTTTGTTGGCTTGCGCGCTGCTTTCGGCGGCGCTGCCGGCGGCTGCCCAGGACGCCAGCGAAGTGACGCTGACGATGTGGACGCACGACGGCTTGTACGTGCAGTTCTTCAGCGCCCGGGCTGAGGAGTGGAAAGAGCGCCACCCGGACGTCAACTTCACCTTTGAATTCGAGGTGGTGCCCAGCGTATTTGACAAGGTGCTGGGCAATTTGGCCGCTGGCGAAGAGATCCCCGATTTGCTGGGCATTGAGCAGGGCTCGTTCCCGCGTTTCATGCAGGGCGGCATCATCGAGAGCAAGTTCCTTGATTTGACCGATCTGCTGGCTGACGACTATGACCTGATCGTGGAAGGGCGGCACACGCCTTACAAGTATCAGGGCCGCGTCTATGGGGTGGACAGCTCGCTTTGCGCCGTTGTCTATTACTATCAGCCGTCGATTTTCGAGGAGCGGGGATTGTCGGTGCCGACAACCTGGGACGAGTACATTGAGACCGGCGCGGCGCTGGCGGAAGAAGGCATCGCCATGTCTTACATAACCGACCACGGCGGCATGTTCATGATGTATTTGCTGCAGCGCGGCGGCGCGATATTCGACGAACACGGCGAATTCGTCTTGCCGGAGGAGGAAAATCGGACAATCGCGATTGAAGTGCTGAACCTGCTGCGCGAGGGCTTGGACAGCGGCGCGATACGCTATGTTCCCAGCGCTGAAGTGTGGGGTCCGGCAATCATTAACGCCTATCGCGAAGGCAATTTGGTCGGCGCGATTATGCCCGATTGGTATTCCGACTACATCTTGAAACCGCAAGCGGAAGATATGGCTGAGCAATTTCGCATTGCTCGCATGCCGATTTGGGACGATGGCAACAGCCACAAGACCTCGGTCTGGGGCGGCACCGGTTTCGCCGTCGCCAAGGAGAACGACAACGCGCAGTATGCCTGGGAGCTGCTGCAATACACCTATGTGACGCTGGAGAATCAGATCAAGCGTTACGAGGAGATCGCCTATTATCCGACGATGGCGGCTGCTTTCCACGATGATCGAATCGTAGGACTGTCCGATCCGTTTTATGCCGGTCAAAAAACGGGCGAGGTATTCGCCGAGATCGTGGACGATGTGCCGATCTGGTATCAGAGCTTGTTCCGCCGGACCTTTGAGCTGCAGATGGCGGCTGAGCTTGCCCTATTCTTTGACGGCTCCGTCACGGCTGATGAAGCGATCGACAACATCGTGCAGTACATGGAAGACGAAATCGCTTTCGCCGAGTAGAGTTGATTGCGCGGCAGATAACTTAACCCAGCGTATGTAGGGGCGGGACATGTCTCGCCCTCATTTAACAGCGAGCGCAGCATTTGTAGGGGCGAGATTTGTCTCGCCCTAAGACTCGCCCCTGAAAGATCTTGTAATCGTGCTCTAGGAGCAACGCATGGTTCAGGCGGCAATGACGCGTGGACGCGAGGCGCGGGCTGGCGGGGGTTTCCAGCAGCACAAGCTCGCGCCTTATGCCTTTATTTCTCCTTTCTACGTCTTATTCGCTTTCTTCTTTCTGGCGCCGAGCGTGATTGCGCTGGTGCTGAGTTTGTTCCGCTGGGATGGCATCAACGATCCGCGCTTTGTACTCGGGCGCAATTACGGGCGGCTGCTCAGCGACAAGGTGTTCGCGCAGGCGGCGACCAATACGGCGGTTTATGCCATTGCCAGCCTCTTCATTGTTATCCCCTTGGCGCTGGTGCTGGCGGTGCTCTTGAATGCCAAGTCCCTGCGCTTCAGCAATGTTTGGCGGGCGATGTATTTCACGCCGGTGGTGACATCGACGGTGGCGATTTCGCTGGTCTTTCAGATTCTCTACAATCAAGACACTGGCTTGCTGAACGCGCCGCTGATCTATTTGGGTCTGGAGCCGATATACTGGCTGGGCGATCGATCTTGGGTCAAGGTGGCGATCATCATTCTCATCGCCTGGCGCTCAACCGGCTTGCTGACCATCTATTTTTTGGCTGGCTTGCAGAGCATTCCCGAAGAGTTATACGAAGCGGCGTCGATAGATGGCGCCAGCATGCTGCAGAAATTCTTTCGCATCACCATCCCTATGCTGCGTCCAATTATCTTGTTCGTCAGTATTATCGTCTTGCTGAGCTCGATTCAGATCTTCGACGAAATCCACATATTGACCAACGGCAGCGGCGGACCCGCCAACGCCAGCATGAGCGTGGTGCAGTATCTCTACGAGCGCGGCTATACGCGTTTGCGTCTTGGCTTCGCATCGGCGGTGGGAACGGTGCTTTTCGCGACGGTATTCATTTTGTCGCTGCTGCAGCTGCAGTGGTACGGCGTCTTCCGGAAGGAGGACTGATGGGCGAGAGATTCGGCCAGCGCCTGGGCGTCATTGCCCTGCACGTAGTGGTCATCAGCGGGGCGCTCTTGACGGTGGCGCCTATCGTCTTCATGATCTATTCGTCGTTCAAGACGACCACCGAGATTTTCACGCTGCCGCCCTGGCTGCCTCCCGCTGAATGGTCATTCAAGAATTACGAAACCCTGCTGACAGGGTGGGCTTATCCCTATTGGTATATCAACAGCATCATATACGCCGCGGTGGTGACGATATTCGTGCTTTTCTTCTGTTCGCTGGCGGGTTTCGCCTTCGCCAAGTATTACTTTCGCGGCAAGAATCTGCTCTTCATCATGCTCATCGGTTCGACGATGATTCCCTTCCAGTTGATACTGATTCCGCTATTCATCTTGATGAGCCGAATTGACTGGGTCAATCATCCCGCATCGATGATCGTCCCCTGGATGGCGCCGGCTTTTGGCATCTTCTTGATGCGTCAGTATATTCAGGCGGTGCCGTCTGAATTGATGGAGTCAGCGCGGATTGACGGCGCCTCTGAATTTCGGATTTACGCGCAGATTATCGTACCGCTGGTGCGGCCCGGCTTGACGACGCTGGCGATTTTGACCTTCCTCGGCTCATGGAACAGTTTCATCTGGCCGCTGATGGTGCTGCGCGGCAACAGAGTCATCACCTTGCCAGTGGGCATCGCTACCATGCGCAGCCAGGCAACGGCGTCGCAGATTCCTTATGGTGAAATGATGGCGGCGGCGACGCTGGTGTCAGTGCCGGTTATTCTGCTGTTTCTAATGCTGCAGCGCTACTTCATATCAGGTCTGACGATTGGCGCGGTGAAGGGCTAGGGAGCGCCTGGCCTTCGATACGACTTGCCCGACAGCACCAATTGTAGGGGCGAGCCATTGGGTCGCCCGCTGCCCGAAACCAGGTTGAAATTATGCGGGCGTTTCAGCGAAACGCCCCTACATGTATGCGACCAAACGTGGCGACTTTACAGACGCGTCTTGACAAAGGCGGCGGGGGCGGGTTACAATCGCGGACGATGGAAAAACGCAAATATATCACGGATAGGGCGAGGCTCAGAGGCTGTGCCTTCTGTTGCCTTTTTGCTGTTCTAAGGTGATAATGCGGCTCTTTCTTCAGGTCACATTCATTCTATCAACTGAATCATAGCGCAGAGGAGGTTCCGTCTTGGAGGCGAAAGACTTCAGTGCATTGCGTATCAGTCTGGCTTCGCCGGAGCAGGTTCGATCCTGGTCTTACGGCGAGGTGACGAAACCCGAGACGATCAATTATCGGCGCTTGCGCCCGGAGATGGACGGGCTGTTTTGCGAGCGGATTTTCGGACCCACGCGCGATTGGCAGTGCTATTGCGGCAAGTACAAGAATATCCGTTATCGCGGCATCATCTGCGATAAATGCGGCGTCGAGGTGACGCGGTCTTCGGTGCGGCGCGAGCGGATGGGGCATATTGAGCTGGCGGCGCCGGTCGCCCATGTCTGGTATACGCGGCGTGTGCCGAGTTATTTGGGATTGCTGCTGGATGTGAGCCGGCGCAATCTCGATCGTGTGCTCTATTTCGCGCAATATGTGGTGACACATGTTGATGAAGACGCGCGCGGCAAGGCGGTCGCTCGCATTGAGAATGAATTGCAAGCCAAGGAACAGGAACTCGCTGGCGATGTCGAAGAGCAAATGAGCGAGATTCGCGAGAATCGCGACCAAATCGCGGAAGACTTCGACAATAAAGCGGCGGCGATACGCGAACATTACGACAAAGAGCTGGCTCGCCTCAGCGATGAGGTGATGAATGAGGCGCAGGTGGCGCAGACCCAAGTCGAGAATCTGCTGGGGCAAACGGCGACCGCGGCGATCTCATTGGAGGCGGCCTCTTCGACAGTTGTCGCCCAGGGCGAAACGGTCGCCAATGATCACATCTCTCGGATTCAGGAGCAGGTCAACGAGTATCTTAGCAACCTTCAAGGCGAGACTGACGCGCTGATTCAGGAAGAGATACAGAAGATCAGCGGCGATATTGATACAGCCAATGTCGATGTCGACAGTTCGATGGAAGAGCATTTGACGGCGCTGGAAGAGCGCATGCAGGACATTCGAGCGGCCGCTGAAACGCAGATCACGGAATTGGAACGCCTTCAAAGCCTGCAGTCTTATGCCGAGAATCCGGACAAACAGAACAACGATTTTGACCCGCCTTTCCTCTCTGAAAGCCGATACCGGGAATTGAAGGGCAAGTTCGGCAATGTCTTCCAGGCGGGCATGGGCGCCGAGGCCTTTCACGAGATTCTCAGCGCGCTGAACCTGGCGCGTATGACTGAAATGTTGTGGCTCGAAGTGCGCACATCCCGGTCCAAGCAGCGCCGAAGGAAAGCGACGAAACGTCTGCGCGTGGTCGAAAGCCTGCGCAGCAGCCGCGCGACGGTGGTTGATACAGACGAAACGAAGCAGGAAAACGAGCCGAACGGCAATCGTCCGGAATGGATGATCTTGACGGTCTTGCCCGTGATCCCCCCCGATTTGCGCCCGATGGTGCAGTTGGATGGCGGGCGCTTCGCAACCAGCGACCTTAATGACTTGTACCGCCGGGTCATCAACCGCAACAATCGACTCAAGCATCTGCTTGATTTGGGCGCGCCGGATGTCATCGTGCGCAACGAAAAGCGCATGCTGCAGGAGGCGGTCGACAGTTTGATCGACAACAGCCAGCGGGGCAAGGCGCTGAGCCGGCGCGGGCGCCGCGAGTTGAAATCGCTCAGTGATATGCTCAAGGGCAAGAAGGGGCGTTTCCGCCGGAATCTATTGGGCAAGCGCGTCGATTATTCGGGCCGCTCGGTGATCGTCATCGGACCCAAGCTGAAGCTGCACCAATGCGGTTTGCCCAAGACGATGGCGCTGGAGCTTTATCGCCCCTTCGTCATCAGCCGGCTGGTCTCGTACAACTATGCCAGCAATGTCAAGGGCGCCAAGCGCATCATTGAGCGCGAACGACCGGAAGTCTGGGAAGTGCTCGAAGAGGTTATCCGCGAGCGCCCGGTACTGCTGAATCGCGCGCCGACCTTGCATCGGCTGGGCATTCAGGCGTTTGAGCCCTTGTTGGTCGAGGGCAAGGCGATTCAGATTCACCCGCTGGTATGCTCCGCGTTTAACGCCGATTTTGACGGCGACCAAATGGCGGTGCATGTGCCGCTAAGCGAGCAGGCGGTCAAGGAAGCGCGCGACCTGATGTTGAGCACGCGGAATCTGCTGAAGCCGTCGGATGGCGCGCCGATTGTGGGACCCTCCAAGGATATGGTGCTGGGCAATTATTATCTCACGATGGATCCAACGGTGGAGATTGTCGCCTTGCGCTCGCGCGCCGACGAATTCCGCTCTATGGGCGCTGCGCTGGCGGGCGATGTCAAGGTTGGTATCGCCTTCCGTTCCAATGGTTACTACTACGCTCAGTTTCGCCGTGTGCCAAACAGCGAGCTTTACCTGGACGAAACGGCGCCCGACGAGAATGGACGGCTGCAAGTCGCCAAGTCGGCGGTGGATCGCACGGTTGAGGCTTTGCTGGCTGGCGAAGTCGATTGCATGTTGGCGAACGCCTATGAGATGCGCAAGTATCTGCGCGCTCACGGCTTGGAAGACAAGCTCGAGATCACCAATTTGCATGAGCGGCGCGTGGTGGTTGATATGGATGAAGTCGAGTATCTCTATCGGCTGGGTTTGGTCAACCTGCACAGCCCGATTCTGTTGGGCAATGTTTATGACGAACAGGGACCGCAGGATGAGCCGGAAATTTGTACCGTAGGCCGCGCGGTCTTCAACCGGATTCTGCCGGACGAGATGCGCTTTGTGCAGGAGACATTGGGCAAGAAGGGCTTGCAGGAATTGGTGGCGAAATGCTACCAGGTCATTGGCGGCGAGAAGACCACCGAAGTTGTGGATGCGATCAAGAATTATGGTTTCCACTACGCGACGATATCGGGCACGACCATCGCCGTCAGCGATTTGACGGTGCCGGACGAACGGACGGGTGTGCTGCGGCAGGCGGAAGATGTGGTGACGCGCGCCGAACGCGATTTCCGCCGCGGCTTGATGACGGAAGAAGAGCGTTATCAGGTCACGATTGATGAATGGAATCGCGCGAAAGACACCTTGCAGGATCAGATTCAGGATTCGCTGGATCCCTACGGACCGATCGCGATTATGGCGATTTCTGGCGCGACGAAGGGCGGCTTCGGGCCGATCACCCAGCTTGCCGGCATGCGTGGCTTGATGGCGGATCCATCGGGGCGCATCATCGACTTGCCCATCCGCAGCCACTTCCGCGAGGGCTTAAACGCGCTGGAGTATTTCATTTCGACGCACGGCGCGCGCAAGGGCTTGGCTGATACCGCGCTGCGTACTGCGGACGCCGGTTATTTGACGCGGCGTCTGGTGGATGTGGCGCAAGACATGATCGTCAATCGCTGGGACTGCAACGCAGCCAGCGGGCTTCGAATCCGCCGAGATGACGATATCGCCGGGCAAAGCATTGATGAACGCATCGTCGGGCGCTGTTCGGCGCAAGACATTTTCGATCCTGAAAGCGGCGAGTTGATCGTGGCGCGCAACGAAATGATTGACGAAGAAATCGCAGCCAGGATTCAGAACTCGACGCTGGAAGAGGTTGAAGCGCGCAGCCCGTTGACTTGCGATTTGATACATGGCGTTTGCGCTTTGTGTTATGGCCGCGATCTCGGCACGGGCGACATGGTGAATATCGGCGCGGCGGTTGGCATCATCGCGGCGCAGTCGATTGGCGAGCCGGGCACGCAGTTGACGCTGCGGACTTTCCACAGTGGCGGCACGGCGGAAGTGCGCGATATCACCAGCGGTTTGCCGCGCGTTGAAGAGCTCTTTGAAGCGCGGCGCAAGCCCAAAGGCGAATCGGTGATTTCACCGATCGGCGGCACGCTGCGCTTAACCGCGCGTCAAGACGGCGCCCGCATTGCCACGGTCATATATAGCGAGTCGCTGAGCAGGCGGCAGGTGGCGCCGGACGGCTGGGAGATTGTGGCTGAGGATGGCCGGGACGTGCAGGAAGGCGCGGTCATCGCGAAGAATGGAGATGGCGAGGAGATGCGCGCCGAGATGTCGGGCCGCTTGCATGTGGAAGATCAGGTCGTCTACATTCGTGATGAACTGCGCGATGAAGAAGAGCTCGAGATACCAGCCAACGCGCGCTTGCGGAAGACGATCCACGATGGCATGACGGTCGAGCCGGGCGAGCAGCTGACCGAAGGCTCGAAGAATCCGCATCAGATCTTGCGCGTTCAGGGCGCCAAAGCGACGCAGCTCTACCTGCTGGGAGAGATTCAGGATGTGTATCGCAGCCAGGGAGTGAACATCGCCGACAAGCATTTTGAGACGGTCATCCGCAAGATGATGTGCAAAGTGCAGATTACGCGAAGCGGCGACAGCGATTTGCTGCCCGGCGAGCTGATTGATCAGTTGAAGCTGCTTGAAATCAACGAGCGGCTGATCAACGAGAATCTGGATCCCTGCTCGGGCCAGCCGGTGCTGCTGGGCATCACCAAGGCGGCGCTGAGCACGGAGAGTTATCTGTCGGCGGCGAGCTTCCAGCATACGATTAAGGTGCTGGCGGGCGCCGCAATTGAAGGGCAGGTGGATCCGCTGCACGGGTTGAAGGAGAATGTGATCATCGGCAAGCTGATCCCGGCGGGCACCGGTTTCCACGCCTATCAAGATCGGGAAGCGGTCGCGCCGGATATAACGCTTGAGGCGCAAGGCGCGCTGGACCTGGATGTGGTCGGCGGTGATCAAGACGACTTCGAGAATATGCTGAGCGAACTCTAGTTCCGCTTTAGCTAGCGATTGATGGGAGACGCGGGATGCCGGGAGGATCCCGCGTTTTGATTTGGGCTAAGGGCGGGAGGCCAAAGCTTGGTATAAGGGGCGCTCGCGCGGGATATCGCTGCCGTTGAATGCCGGATAAAGCAAGCCGTATGCGGCGAGTTCGTCGCGCCGATGAATCGCCGCTTCATGGGCGAAGTTGAGATTCCACAGGATCATAAGCTCGATATCGGGGCGCGACTGACCGATTTGAAAGGCGCGCAGCGCGTAATTGCTCTGGTCGATTGCCGAGTTGTAAGCCATCCAGACCTCAGGCGCGGTGTGGGGAAAGTCCTCCCAGGTTGCCCAGCCGAACTCTGTCACCCACATCGGCGCATTATGGTTGTTGGCGGCGATGATGCCGCTGTAGTCGCGGATGGTTTGCAGGAAGAAGAATTGAGGCCGGTCGTCCCAGCCTTGGCCCGGGACGTTGTCACAGCAGAGGAAATCGGGCGGGTTGCCCCAGCCGTAAGGATGGATGCCGATTTTGACATCGCTGTATCCAGCCAAGCCCGCTTGATACATCTGTTGCAGAAATTCGCGATCGTTTACGGAGAGGCCTTCGCTATTCCCGGTCGGCGCCAAAGCTGCGGTGACAACCGTGAGCTGTGGCGCGAATTCGCGCAGGGCGTCGTAACCGACGCGAAAAAGCTCCATGTAACTTGCGCCGCTGATGGGGCGGCCGCCGGTCCATTCCCGCTTGAGGTTGGGCTCGTTCCAGATTTCAATCGCGTCTATGTTGGGTCCGACCGTCTCCACCAGTTTGTGAATGAACCAGTGCAGCTCGTTCAAATCATCGGGGGGTCCGTCTTCGCCGCGATTGAAATTCCGCGACCAATCCGGCGCCTTGGCGATGCTGAGCAGGACCTTGAATCCGCGCTTGTCAGCCTCCTGGACGTGCAATTGGAACAGTTTGAAGTTTTGGTCAAATTGGCCCGGGCGATCTGGCTGCAGCCAGCGCCAACTGGCTTGCAGCTTAATCCAGTCGACGCGTAGCGGGGCGATCTGATGCAGGACGCGTGACCAGCCGAAGGTGTCATGATCGTAGTGAGCTTGAATGCCCATTTGCGCCCGATCAAGCCGCGCCTGATTTGCCGGCGCCGCGGTGGTATAGGCGCTGGCAGGCCGCGTCGGCGGTGGATTGGTGGGCTTGGGGGGGGCGGTGGGGCGCGGCGTGCTGGTTGGCGGCTGGACGTAATCGCGGCTGATGATGGCGCCGAAACCTTGGCTGCCAGTGGTCGGCGGTGGCGGAGTGGGCTGTTGGGGCGTCGGCGGCGCATCGAGCGTGGGCAAGGGATCAACCGCGACGGTGGGCAGCGCTTCCAATACACTGGCGGTCGGCACAGGCGAGGCGACGAGTTCAAGCTCAATTTCGGGCGCGATTTCGACCGCCGCTTCGGATTGGCAGGCGATGAGAAACAAGCCAATACCGGCGATGAGCGCGACGGCAATGCAGCGGAAGGGGAAGCGTCCCGTTGGTGCTGTTGATATACGGTTATGATCCAATCTCTGTTTTCCTCGTTTGAGGGCGTCCGTTCAGTGAAAGGCATTCTTGTGAAAGAGAAGGCGCCAATCTGATTGACACCGTCTAGAATTGCATTCTACAATGGTAAATTGAAGTCCGCATGGGTGATGCGCGCGGCGCGCCTGACGATTCTTATACGGTGTTGATCGGAATTTAGCTTGCCGGATCGAGATACTCGGTCCTTTTATCTTGCCGCCGATGCGCCGCGCGAGATTGCGACAGGGCGGCTTCCGGCTATGGGAGACGCTGTTGCTGCTACAGCGTGAAACTTTGGGCGCGCAGACACGACACTGAGGACAATTGATGGCTGACAGCTCGATACAACCTATCAACATCGAAAGCGAAATGCGCGATGCCTATCTAAGTTATGCGATGAGCGTGATCGTGTCGCGGGCGCTGCCCGATGCGCGCGATGGCTTGAAGCCGGTGCATCGGCGCATACTTTACGCCATGCATGATATGGGCATAGACGCGAGCGGCGGGCACAAGAAAAGCGCCCGAATCGTAGGCGAGGTGCTGGGCAAGTATCATCCGCACGGGGACGGCGCCGTCTACGACACGATGGTGCGGATGGCGCAAGACTTTTCGATGCGCTATATGCTCATCGACGGGCAAGGCAACTTCGGCAGCATTGACGGCGATGGCGCGGCCGCGATGCGCTATACCGAGGCGCGGATGGCGCATATCGGGGGCGAGTTGCTGGTTGACATCAACAAGGAAACAGTTGAATTCGTCGACAATTTTGACGGGTCGCTGCGCGAGCCGGCTGTCTTGCCGTCGATGGCGCCGAACTTGCTCGTCAATGGCGCATCGGGCATCGCCGTGGGCATGTCAACCAATATCCCGCCGCACAATCTGGGCGAGATCTGCGACGCGTTGGTGTACATGCTGGAGCAGTGGGAGCGGCTTGACGCGATTGATGTCGATGATTTGACGCGATTCGTCAAGGGGCCGGATTTCCCCACGGGCGGCGTGATTTACAAGATGCGCGGCGAGGAGGACATGCTGCGCTCGGCATTTGATACGGGTCGCGGCAAGATCACGCTGCGGGCGAAAGTGCATATCGAAGACATGGGGCGGGGCAAATCGCGGATAATCGTCAGCGAGCTGCCCTTCCAGACGAACAAAACGACGCTGATCGAACGCATCGCCAGCCTGGCCAGCAGCGGCAAGCTCGAAGGATTGGCGGATCTGCGCGATGAATCCGACCGACAGAACCCGGTGCGGCTGGTGATCGAATTGCAGCGGGGCGCCGAAGTGACCGATGTCATGGCGCAGTTGTTCAAGCTGACGCCGCTGCAAACGACTTTTGGCATCATCATGCTGGCTCTCGTTGATGGGCAGCCGCGCACGCTCACGTTGAAACGAGCGCTGAGGGTGTATCTGGAGCACCGGCTGGAGGTTGTTCAACGCCGCAGCGCCTTTGACCTGGCGCGGGCGAAAGAACGAGCGCATGTGCTCGAAGGGCTGATCATCGCGCTGGACAATCTGGACGCCGTCATCAAGACGATTCGCCGGTCTCGCACTACTGAAACGGCGCGCGCCAACCTGATGCGAAACTTCAAAGTAACCGAAATACAAGCGATGGCGATTCTGGCGATGCCGCTGCGGCGCCTGGCTTCACTGGAGATGCGCAAAATTCGCCAGGAGCACAAAGAAAAGCGGCGGCTGATCAAGAACTTGGAGTCGCTTTTGGCGAGCCCGCTGAAGCAGCGGCAGACAATCGCTGAAGAGCTGGAGCGGGTCAAAGAAGATTATGGCGATGCGCGGCGCACGATTATCGCCGAGGGCGAGGCTTCCGGTTTGACCCAAGCCGACTTCCTGGCGCCGGAAGCGAAGACAGTGGTGATGCTTAGCGTAAAGGGCGACCTGGGGCGGACCGCGCTGGACGAAGCGCCGCGAGTGACAACCGCGACCAAGGCGCCGCCGCGGCTGCTCCAGCATAGCACGACGGCGCATGCGCTGTACCTTTTCGCCGAAGACGGCTATTGCGCGAGCCTGCCGGTCCAGCAGATACCGCCGGTGGCGACGGCTTCGCTGGGCACGCGCTTCAGTGATCTGAGCGCGCTAAACAAGCGGCGCAAGATTGCGGCTTTCCAGTGCCTGCCGCCTGAATTGGAGGGCGGCTACCTCAGCTTTATAACCGCCGCCGGCGCGGTCAAGCGTATGCAGGTCTCTGATCTGCCGGGGGTGATGGCGCGCGAGTTTCGGGTGATGAAGCTGGCCGAGCGCGATCGCATTGTTGAAGTGCTGTTCAGCCGAGGCGGGGAAGACTTGATGCTGACATCGGCGCGCGGTTACGCCATCCGATTCTGCGAGGACGATGTGCGGGCCACCGGTTTGAATTCGGGCGGCGTGCGCGGCATGCGCCTGGCGCTGAAGGGCGACCGGGTTGTGGCTGGCTCGCTTGCGGCTGACGGCATGGTCGCCTGGAGCGTCAGCAGCGATGGCATCGCCAAGGCGTCGCCGATGATTGAATATAAGATGCAAGGCCGCGGGGGCAGTGGCGTCATCTCTATGAAACGCGCCGAGGGCGATCCGGATGTGGCCGCGGCGCTTGCCGGCGGCTTGGACGAAGAGATTCTCGTCTTGACCAATAAGCGCAAAGCCAAGCGCGTGGCGCTTGGGGCGGCGAAGATTATGAAGCGGGCGGGAACGGGCGGCAGCCCCATAATCAGCTTAAGAGAAAAAGAACGCGTGGTCGGCCTTGCCGTATACAGGCAGCGCATTGAGGACGGTGGCGCGCCTTCGGAGACGCGTTTCGCGCCTGCGACCGATGCGGCTCAAGCGGACGCGCCCGCGCCGGAGCCTTATCAAATGAGCCTCGACGAGATCAAACTGCTGTTGGACGAGGCGGACAGCGTTGACGGCTCACAGAATGGCGCCAGCGCAAATGGCAAAGAGCCTAACGCGGGCGATGACGATTAAGCAGCGCCTCAAGTTCAGCGTCGTATTGGGGCGCCATTAGCCGCCAATCGTATTGCGCTATCGCATCGCGCAGCGCAGACGTATCCAAATTGAGTTTGTTATCCAGATGGTAGCGCAGTTGGGCGGTCAGCCGGTTGTTTTGGTAGAGGCAGGCAGCTTTCAGGTCTTCGGGTATCAGGTGGGGATAGTTGAGCCGGTCGGGCAAGATGGGAATGCAGCGGCAATAAATCGCCTCGCAGACGGAAACGCCGAAGAACTCCTGCCGCGCCGTGCTTACCACGTAATCGGCGCGCCACAGAAGCCGCGCATAATCGGCGAATGATTCGACATAGCCGAGCTGGATGATGCGCTCGCCGAGCAGCGACCGCGCCCTATGAAATGACTCGGGCAGGTCGCCGAAGCGCTCGCCGGTGATCGCCAGCTTAAATTCGTAGCCCGCCTCGGCGAGTTCAATCATGCTGTCGACGAATTTCGCCGGGTCTTTGTCATGTTCCCAGCGGTGATTCCACAAGATGAGGGGTTGGCCGCCGGCGCGGCGCTGAACGCGGTGTTCGTCAAAACGGCTCAGGTCGATGCCGAGCGGCAATACGCGTGATTTGGCGCGGATTTCCTCAATCGTCTGCAGTTCGTTGTAATCGGCGAAGTGTTTGAGCATTAGCGGCAGTTTGGCCAGAAAATCGTCCAGGTGAAACTGGCTATTGAAGTAATTGGCATCGGCGCAGAGCGCGCTCGCATAATTGATGAATCCGTAGCGCCAGCCGTGATTCTGACGCCGACTCTGTGGATAAGACAGTTGGTTCTCGTGGAAATACATTGCGACCGGCGCCTCAGCCAGGCGCGCGCGCGTCAAGGCGCGGAAGATCGAAAGGTCAATCATGCTTGAAGCCAGAATGAGGTCCGGCGTCGTATC
This sequence comes from Anaerolineae bacterium, assembly GCA_022820125.1. Lineage (GTDB taxonomy): Bacteria > Chloroflexota > Anaerolineae > Aggregatilineales > Phototrophicaceae > UBA6055. The sequence continues at coordinate 121,875 of JAJEGA010000086.1, forward strand.
CAGCAGGCGCGCGAAGGTGATGGCGGCGCCTTGCATACGCCACTTCCAGAATTGAGCCGGCAGGGGGATCAGATCAATGTCGTGTCGGGAGAAGCGCTGGCAGCCATCAGCCCAGGCTTTGTGGCTGCCGCCGTAATAGGACTCAAGCAGTGCGATGCGCATCGCTCAACTGGTATTGCGGCGGCGCGCCTCAACCACATTGGGCACCAGATCGATCTTGGAGAGGATGCGCGTGAGCTGTTGGTTGTTGGCGATTTCGAGCTGCAGGTTCAAGGTGGCGATATGCTGGCGCGTGTTGACATCGACCGAAGTAATGTTCACGCTTTCTTCGGCGATGATGGTGCTGATCTCGCGCAGCAGTCCTTCGCGGTCATAAGCGACGACCTCGACCGGCGCCAGATAGCGCAGCTCATCTTCTTCCGTGCCCCAAGAGACATCAATCAAGCGTTCGGTCTCGCGCATGTTGACCATGTTGGGGCAATCAGTGCGATGCACGGTGACGCCCCGCCCGCGCGTGATGTAGCCAATAATGTCGTCGCCAGCCATGGGGCTGCAGCAGCGCCCCAGGTTGACGAGCAATCCGCCGGCGCCCATGATGCTGACGCCTTTGGCGACGCTGGCGCTCCTTGATTTGGCGCGCGGCTTCAGCAGCTCTTCTTCGCTGGCGCTCTCAGCCGCTTTACGGCGCTCGTCTTCGAGAACGCGGTTGGTGATTTGCGAGCCGGTGACATCGCCAGCGCCGATCGCGGCGAGGAAATCATCCAGCTTGTCGAAATTCAACAGGCGCGCGACCGAATCAAAACTGACTTTCTCCAGCACGCCCAGGCGCTTGAGCTCGCGCTCCAGCACTTCGCGGCCCATGGCGATGTGTTTATCGCGATTTTGCTTGCGCAGCCAATGTCGGATTTTGGTGCGAGCGCGGCTGGTGACGGCGTAATCGAGATCAGGATTCAGCCAGTCCATGCTGGGTCCGCCGCGTTTGGCGGTCAGGATCTCGACCTGGTCGCCCATTTTCAGCTTGTAATTCAGCGGCACCAGGCGACCATTCACTTTGGCGCCGCGGCAGCGATTGCCGATATCGGTGTGAATATGATAAGCAAAGTCGATGGGAGTGGCGCCGACCGGCAGATCGATGATGTCGCCATTGGGCGTCACGCTATAGACGCGATCCTGAAAGACTTCCGACTTGACGGTATCGACAAATTGCGAGGCGTCATTGACTTCGGGACCAAACTCCATCAGACGGCGCAAAAAGGCGAGGCGCTGCTCAAAAGCCTGATCGCGTCCGTTGCCGCCTTCTTTGTAGCGCCAGTGCGCGGCGATGCCATATTCAGCGTCTTCGTGCATTTCCCAGGTGCGAATCTGGATTTCGACCGTTTTGCCTTCGTCATCATGGACGGCGGTGTGCAGGCTGCGATAAAAGTTGTCTTTGGGATTGGCGATATAATCATCAAACTCGCCGGGGATCGGGCGCCAGAGGTTGTGCGCGATGCCGAGCGCCAGATAACATTCCGCCAGCGTGTCGACCAGGACGCGCATGCCGCGGATATCATAAATCTGTTCCAGCGGCAGGTCTTTCTTGGTCATCTTGTTGTATATGCTAAAGATATGTTTGGGGCGGGCGGTGATGGTGACGTTCATAATTCGGCTGGCGTTCAGCTCGCCAATCAAGCGATCCCGGATGCGGGCGACGTATGATTCGCGCTCGTCGCGCCGCTCGTCCAGCGCCTTTGCAATCGAGCGGTAGGCGTTGGGATTGAGATAGCGGAAGCTCAGATCTTCCAGTTCCCACTTCATCTGCCAGATGCCGAGGCGGTTGGCCAGGGGCGCAAAGATGTCCATTGTCTCTTGCGCGACGGCGCGCTGCTTGCGCCGCGGCAGGTAACCGAGGGTGCGCATATTGTGCAGGCGATCGGCCAGCTTAACCAGGACAACGCGGACATCGTCGCCCATGGTCAGCATGATCTTGCGGATATATTCCATTTCGCGGTTGACGGCGCTGGAGCGGCGCGAATTGCCAGCGGTCGACACGTTTTTTATGGGCAGATTCTTCAGCTTGGTAACGCCATCGACAAGCTTGGCGATGGTCGCGCCGAATTCGCCGCGCAAAGCCTCAACGCTGATATCGCTGTCCTCGGCGACATCGTGAAGCAAGCCGGCGGCGATGGTCTCGGCATCCATTTTCATCTCGGCGAGGATGCTGGCGACGGCGACGCAATGGGTGAAATAGGGCTCGCCCGATTTGCGCTTTTGCCCACTGTGGGCGGCTTCGGCCCGTTGGTAGGCGGCGGCGATGAGATCGGATTCAATAGGTTTAATATCAGGCAGGGCGTTCAGCAGTGATTCGAGGTCGCGGGAATAGACATTCGTCGAGGGCAACATCACGCATTCACCTGAAGAGACCTTTGAGACTAGGTTAGCATATTCTGACTCAATTGTCGCCTTTTCGGTTTCAGATCCAGGGCAATCGCATCAAATTTTTCTTAACCATAGAGAACACAGAGGGCACAGAAGCAGAACAAAGTAAGTAATGCGAATAAGGGCGATGCTAATCTGATTCGAGATCTGTAGGGGCGAGACTTGTCTCGCCCACTATGTCGCCATTGTACATGTGGGCGACTCAAGAGTCGCCCCTACGTCGTTCCTTCATTTTGTTGCATTACTTTATTGGACTTACTG
>JAJEGA010000092.1 GCA_022820125.1 Anaerolineae bacterium
TGTAGGGGCGTTTGACCCGCTGTGTCTACGCGCGGCGCTGAAACGCCCGCAAAATTTATGTCATATTCAACGGGCGTATCGGCGATACGCCCCTACATTTTCACAATTTTCATGGCGAACGGCGCATTTTGATTTTGGTGCAATTGCCTTGGGCGCTTCTCCTATCAGTTTTGCCTCACACAAAATGTAAGTTAAGCTCTTGATATATTGCGGATTCTGTCGTCTTAATGGCGGCAAACTGATTTAGATGGGGGCGAGCATGAATAAAGGAAACGGGAGGTTGTTGCGGCGCTTTCCGCTATTTGCCATTGTCGGCGCGCTCTTGACATTGGCCAGTCTGGCGCCGGCGTCGGCATCAGTCTGCACGCTGGCTGATCACATCCGGTCGGCGAATACGAACACGGCGGTCGGCTTCTGCCCGGCGGGAACGAGCCACGACATTATCACCATCGCGCAGGATATCACGCTGACGGAAGCGCTGCCGGTTATTTCCAGCACGATCACAATCGAAGGCGGCGGGCATACCATCAGCGGAGATGGCCAGTTCCGCATCTTTGATGTCAATGGAGCGAATCTCACCATCAAGAATTTGACGCTGCGTGAAAGCAAAGCCGAGCATGGCGGCGCGCTCCGGCTTCGGGGCGCTGCGGAAGTCGTCATTACCCACGCCACATTTGCCAATAATTCGGCTGTTTTTGGCGGCGCGATTGCCCTATCTGGGAACCAGAGCAGCCGGCTGACCATAGACCGCAGCAGCTTCCTTGGCAATAGCGCAGAATGGCATGCTGGCGCGATAGACCTCGTGAGCGGGACTGTCGCCATCATGAATAGCAGCTTCCAGGAGAACTATTCAGACGATTACGGTGGCGTGATAGCGAATGCCGCGAGCGCAACGAGGATTGAAAACAGCACCTTCTACAGCAATTCCGCGAAACATGATGCTGGCGCTGTCCAGGTATTTAGCGGCGACATATCCCTCATTCATGTGACGATGGTGAACAATTACCTGACGCATCCCTACACCATGTCTGGGAATACGATCACTAAGCAAGGGTCTTCGCCGGGCGATGGCAAGCTCAGTTTGCGCAACAGCATCGTTAAGGGCAAAGGCGGCGATGACTGTTTCGGTGGATTGGATCATTTTAGCGGCAATCTTAGCGTCGACGGGACTTGCGCTTATGAGCGGGGCGGCAACCTCCGCCTTGGCGATTTGACTGGATCGCCAGCGTATCTGCCATTGCTGGATCAAAGCCCGGCGGTTGATGCGGCTGACCCGGCTTTCTGCCTGGAAAGGGATCAGATCGGCGCCGCCCGTCCACAGGGAGGCGGCTGCGACATTGGCGCGATCGAATCGACAACAGCCCTGCCCGCGTCAACGCCTAGCCCAACGATTTGCAATTTGGCGGACCAGATTGTGGCGGCGAACGCGGATAGAGCCTATCGAGCCTGCCCGGCCGGGAATGGCGCTGACACCATCACCATGGTCCGTGATTATGTGCTCAGCGAACCGCTGGCGGTCGTCAAGACGGACATCACCATAGAAGGCAATGGATACACGATTGACGGAAATTCTCGCTTCGTCATATTTGATGTGGACGGCGGCAAGCTGACGATAAACAACGCGACGCTGACCGGGGGCAGGGGGGCGGTCAGGCTGAAGAACGGCGGGACGGTGATCGCCAATAATGTCAGGTTCATCAAGAACCGAGCCAGCAGCGGCGGCGCGATCGGGTCGTTCCGCCCCGTCTATATCGAGGTGAATGACAGCAGCTTCGTTGAGAACAGCGCGCGCTTTGATGGCGGCGCGATCTACATGAACGGCGGCGGCTTCGCCAGGATTAGGAATAGCAGTTTTGTCAAAAACAAAGCCGCGGATTGGGGCGGAGCTATCGCCAGCATGTCTGGGGGGCTCGCTATCAGCAACAGCAGCTTCATCGACAATTCGGCTGCTCGAAGGGGCGGCGCCCTTTGGCTTGATGGCGCGGGGTATTCGGGCAATGTTCCGGTCGCCCGCCTCACGCATGTGACCATGTTGGATAATCATGCGCGCACCGGGATGGCGATATGGATTGCCCCCATAGACAGTAAAGAGGATATGACGCTCAGGCTGCGCAACAGCATCATCGCGGGCCCCGCCAGAGAAACACTCGTGCAATGCGTTGGGCGCTTGAGCCAGAACCTTTACAACTTGATTGACGACGGTTCCTGCTCGCCGATGTTGAGTGGCGATCCGCTGTTTGAGGCAGCGGCGGAGGACGCCAGGACTGTCGAGCTGAGCGCCGGCAGCCCGGCCATTGACGCCGGCTTTCCCGATGTCTGCCCCGATGCCGATCAGCTTGGCCGGCCGCGTCCACTGGGCTTGGGCTGCGATCTTGGCGCCATTGAAGCCATGCCGGTTGTCGAAGCCTTGTCCGATTGCCGTGTGACCACGACGCATGCTCTCAACTTCCGCGATGGACCGCAGGGCGCACGCATCGGTCTCGTTCCCGGCGCAACGACCCTGGCGGCTAGAGCGCGGTCGGCGGACTGGTTCAACGTCGAATATCGCGGCGTTTGGGGCTGGATCAGCGTAGCTTATGTTCGCGCGCGCGGCGCCTGCGGCTAAGACGTCGAATGAAAAACAGCGCAACTGCAGGGCAAGGTGATTTCCCTTAAGGAGTGATGCAAATGACCATAAAGCGTTTGAGCCGGCGCCTCCGGCTCATCGTCATCATCGCTGTCGCCGCGCTGTACGCTGGTTCCGCGGCGACCGCGTCGGCATCAGTCTGCACGCTGGCTGATCACATCCGGTCGGCCAACACGAACACGGCGGTCGGCTTCTGCCCGGCGGGGACGAGCCACGACATTATCACCATCGCGCAGGACATCACCCTGACCGAGCCGCTGCCGCCAATCACCGGCACGATCACAATCGAAGGCGGCGGGCACACCATCAGCGGCGACAACCAGTTCCGCATATTCGAGGTGATTGGCGGGGATCTCACGATCAACAACTTGACCTTGACCGCGGGCAAACCGGTGTTTGACATGAGCGGACCGGGCGGCAGCGGCGGCGCAATCAAAATTTCAGGCGGCGCCCGGGTTGCCGTCAACGATTCTGTCTTTGCGCGGAATTACAGCGGCGGCAGCGGCGGCGCGATTGCCGTATTCCACAGTACGCTCGTCGTCAACAACAGCAGTTTTGTGAGAAACCACGCGATCGCCGGCGGTGGCGCGATTAATCTATGGTACGGCACCGGCGACATTCGCAACAGCAGCTTTGTATTCAACAGCGGGGGCAGTTACGAAGTGGGCGGCGCGATTCGCGTTAGTGAAGGCGTGAAACTCGAGGTAAGCAACAGCAGCTTCAATGGCAATTCAGCGGATAGAGGCGGGGCCGTGGCTTCAAAGGTAAAGGCGCCCGGTGGTCGCGTCGTGCCTTCCACAACCACATTGACACACGTGACCATAATGGAAAACTACGCAAAGACGGTGGGACAGGGCATATCAATCGGCGCTAACGACAAGAACTTCAACCTGCGCAACAGCATCGTTGCTGGAACGCCTATAATAGCCAACTCGCCCGTCGGCATTTGCGACGGACCCTTGAATGAGAACATCGGCAATTTGATCGCCGATGGCTCTTGCGGGTCGACGCCGGGCGGAGACCCCATGCTGGCGGAGATGATCGGCGCGCCCGCGCATTTTCCGCTTCTCGATGGCAGCCCGGCGCTCGACGCCGCTGACGCGAGATTCTGCCCGGCGACCGACCAGATCGGCACATCAAGACCGCAAGGGGGCGGCTGCGACATCGGCGCGATTGAATCCAGAACCGCCTTGCCCGTCCCGACCGCTGTGCCGGGGATCTGTCCCTTGCCCGATCAGATCATCGCCGCCAACAGCGACCGGGCAGTTGGCAACTGTCCGGCGGGCAACGGCGCCGACACCATCCATCTGATACGAAACTTCACACTCAGCGAGAAGCTCCCGCCGATTACCAGCGAGATCACGATTGAAGGCAATGGATACAGGATCAGCGGCGACAATCGGTTTGGCATCTTTGACGTCGATGGCGGGGCACTAACGATCCGCAACCTGACTTTGACCGAAGGCCGCGGCGCAAAGGGTGGCGCCATTTCTCTGCAGAATGGTGGCGCAGCCGCCGTCGAGAATGTGACCTTCCTTATGAATACGGCCTTCTTCGGCGGCGCGATCGCGACGGAAAGCGAGGGCGACCGGCTGGCTGTAAGCAATAGCAGCTTCGCGCTAAATCAAGCAACGACCACTGGCGGCGCAATCATGATTGATGGCGGCAGCGTCGAAGTCGCTGAAAGCGCCTTCCTCGATAATTGGGCGCAGGAGTATGGGGGCGCGTTGGCAACCAGCAGAGGACGGCTCCGCATATCCAACAGCACACTGCATGGAAACAAGGCGGAAAAGGGCGGCGGCATCTATATCAAAGGCGGCGAAACTTCCTTGACCCATCTTACAGTAATGAACAATGTCGCTCGCCGCATCGTTGGCGCAGGCATATACCGTGAAGCGGGAGTCGTTAATTTGCGCAACAGCATCGTCGCCGGCAGCGGCAGCGGCGATGATTGCTCCGGTGGGCTAGACCAGCAGCGTGGAAATTTCAGCCAAGACGGAAGCTGCGCGGCGCGGGCAGGCGGCGATCCACTGCTGGCGGGTTTGCTGGAGTCGCCGGCGCATTTGCCGTTGCAAGACGCCAGCCCGGCGCATGGCGCGGGTGATCCAGCCTTCTGCCTCCCAAGGGATCAACTTGGCAATCCCCGTCCCCATTGCGATATCGGCGCGATAGAATCGGCGCGCGCGCCCGACTATACGCCAACTGCGCAGGCTGTGCCGCCCGCCGCTTGCAGCTTGGCAAACCAGATCATCGCCGCCAATACGGATTCGCCAGCGGGAAATTGCCCCGCGGGCGAGGGTCCGGATACCATCACGCTAAGACAGAACATCGCGCTCCATCAGACGCTGCCAGCAATCACCAGCGACATCACCATCAATGGAGACGGACACACCATCAGCGGCAGCGATCGTTTTCGTATTTTTGACATTGAATCCGGGAGCGTGACGATCAAGCACGCGACGCTCATCCAGGGCCACAGCCCCAATGGCCACGGCGGCGCGATCGCGCTGCGCAACAGCGCCAAACTCACTGTGGCGAATGTCACCTTCCGACACAATAAGGCGCGCTACGGCGGCGCCATCTCGTCGCAAGATGCTAGCCGTCTCGCAGTATTCGACAGTCGCTTCTACGACAATGCGGCTTTGCAAAAAGGCGGCGCCATCTGGAGCGGCGGCAGCTGCGGCGGCAGCGACGACGGCATTTTCCGGCGCAACCGGGCTGGCGCGCCCACAGCCACCCCAGCCGGGACTGATGTGACGACTCATTTCGACGGCAATTTCAACTCTTGTCTAGGCAACTCAACAACTAACCATTACTCTGACACCTAGCCAGCAGCGCTGCTCCCGCTAGCCGCAAGCAAACTTGGAAACAGGAGTGAATACGATGAATCTAAATCGCCCGAGACAGCTAGTTTGGGCCATAATGCTCTTGGCATTCTTCAGTCCCGCAATGCCTGCGCTGGCCTCAGTCTGCACGCTGGCTGATCACATCCGCTCTGCCAATACGAACACCGCCGTCGGCTTCTGCCCAGCCGGGACGAGCCATGACATTATCACCATCACGGAAGATATCACGCTCGCCGAGCCGCTGCCGCCGATCACCGGCACGATCACAATCGGAGGCGGCGGGCATACCATCAGCGGCGACAACCAGTTCCGCATCTTTGATGTCGCTGGCGGCAATCTCACCATCAAGAATCTGACGCTGACCAAGGGCAAAGCCGACCATGGCGGCGCCGTCCACATGCGCGCGGGCAAGCTGGCCGTTTTCGACAGCAGCTTCATCGGCAATCGAACGGAGAACAGCGCGGGCGCGATCTACGCGAACGGCGGCACGCTGGCAATCGCGAATAGCCGATTCGAAGATAACTGCGCCCAGCTGGCCAGCTACACGCTCATTGTAGGCGTCAACCGGGATGATCGTTCCGTCGACGCCGACGGCTGCCTGCGAATCAGCTATACCCGCTCGGAGATTGATGCCGAGGTCCAGTCCAATGTCGATGGCGGCGCGATCCGCCTGCTGAACGGCGCCCAAGCCACTATCCAGAACGCCGTTTTCGCCGATAACCGAGCGACATACGGCGGCGCGATTTCGACTTCCAGCGGCAACGTCAGGCTGAACATTGACGGCAGCAGCTTCCTTGGCAATCAGGCCAGCCAGAGCGGGGGCGCGTTCGGCGCCGTCTGGACGGGTGGCGGAAGCGCTTCAATCAGCAACAGCAGCTTTGTGAAGAATTCGGCTGAGGAATACGGCGGGGCGATAGAAGCGACATTGAACACGCTTGACATCGTCAACAGCACCTTCAGCGAAAACCAGACTGAGGGCGATGGCGGCGCGTTGCATGTCGGCTGGGAGGCGGCGGTCACCGTCACCCATGCGACCTTTAGCGAAAACCGGGCGCAGGGAGAAGGCGACGCGATAAGCCGATCCGACGGGACGCTGAACCTCCGCAACAGCATCGTTGCCAGCAGCGGAGGCGCCGAGGATTGCGTCGGCGGCTTGGATCAAAGCATCGGCAACCTGAGCCCGGACAGGACCTGCGGCCTCCCGCTCGGCAGCGAGGTTATGCTGGATGATTTGACGGGTTCGCCCGCCTATCACCCGCTTCTGGATCGCAGCCCGGCGGTTGACGTCGCCGTAGCGGAGTATTGTCTGGGAAGCGATCAGCTAGGTACGGCGCGGCCACAAGGCGGCGGCTGCGATATCGGCGCGATTGAATCGACAACGGCGACGCCAGCCCAAATTGAGGCACAGCCCTTCTGCCCCTTGCCCGACCAGATCATCGCCGCCAACACCGATAGACCCTACCGCGCCTGCCCCGCCGGCAACGGACCCGATACCATCTATCTCATCCGGGATTTCACCCTCAGCGAAAAACTCCAGCCGATCACCAGCCATATCACAATCGAAGGCAACGGCTATACCATTAGCGGCGACAACAAGTTCCGCATCTTTGATGTCGATGGCGGGATGCTGACGGTAAAGAACCTTACCATAACGCGGGGCCACGGCTCGGATGGCGGCGGCGCCATCAGGCTGCAGAATAACGGGCGGGCGGCCGTCAGCAATTCCCGCTTTTTCGATAACTCGGCGAACAGCGGCGGCGCGGTATTCATCGGTTGGCAAGGCGCGGACAACTCCTGGCTGACCGTAAACAACAGCAGCTTCGTCGAAAATCGCGCGACGAGTGCGGGTGGCGCTCTCTATGCCGGCAGCGGCAGAATGTCAGTCCGCAACAGCAGTTTCGTCGAGAATTATTCGGGCGGGCTCGGGCATGGCAGCGCAATCGGCATGGTCAATCATTCCACTAGGCTTGAAGTGGTCAACAGCAGTTTCATCAACAAGTTTTCACCGGCTTTGTTGGTAGAGAATGGCGTCATCGCCACCCTTACTCATGTCACGATTTCCGGGCTTTATGATTACATTCCCGCCCTGGATACATCCGAAACCAGTTTCACATCCTCCGGTACGATAAACCTGCGCAACAGCATCATTCGCGGCAAGGGATTTGCCCCTGAGGACTGTGCAGATTTGAGGCAGAACATCGGCAATCTGATCGAAGACGGCTCCTGCTCGCCCAAGCTCAGTGGCGATCCCATGCTGGAGGAAGCGACCGATGGGACGGATGCGACCACGTATATGGAGCTAAAAGCGGGCAGCCCCGCAATTGAAGCGGCAGACGCCAGATTCTGCACCGAGACCGACCAAATCGGCCGCGCCCGCCCCATAGTCGGACGCTGCGATATCGGCGCGATTCAATCCATTCCCGTTCTGCAAGAGCTGTCGCATTGCAGCGTGACCACCACCCACGGCTTAAACTTTCGCGATGATCCCAACGGCAATGTCATCGGCTCGGTTCAGATCCGAGCGACGCTGGCGCCCTTCGCCCGGACGCAGCGCTGGTTTAATGTGGAGTATCAGGGCGTCGAGGGCTGGATCAGCGCCGATTATGTGGAGACCGAGGGGCTCTGCGAGCTCGGCAGCCCAAGCGAATAAGATGGCGCCTGGCTTAGAACCTCTGCGCTCGACAGCCAGCAGCGGCAGCCATGCCGCTAATCCAGCCCAATCGAGACGAACTTCGGCGTCATATATTCGCTCAAGCCTTCTTGCCCGGCTTCGCGCCCGAAGCCGCTGGTCTTGATGCCGCCGAAGGGCGCCTCCGCCGTCGCCGGCGCCAGGTCGTTGACGCCGATGATGCCGAATTCCAGCCCCTCATAGACGCGCGTCGCCGTCGACAGGTCATTGGTCAGCACGTAGCCAGCCAAGCCGTAAGGCGTCGCGTTGGCCAGCTCCAGCGCTTCAGCGACCGTCGAGAAAGTGCTGACCGCCATGACGGGACCAAAGACCTCATCGCAGCCGATTTGCATATCGCTGGTGACATCGGTCAAGACGGTCGGCTGGTAGAAATAGCCATGCTCAATCGCGGGGCGTCCGCCGCCAGCCACCAGCGAGGCGCGCTTTTCCAAGGCGTCTTCGACAAATTGCTCAACTTTGTCGCGTCCCGCGCCGCTGACCATCGGTCCGTTGGTGACCTGGGCGAGCATGCCATCGCCGACGACCAGCTTCTCAGTCTCCATTTTGACCGCATCAAGGAAGTCTTCCAGCGCGGGCTGCTCGACATAGAAGCGCGTCGGCGAAATGCAGACCTGGCCATTATTGCGGAATTTAGCCATGACGCTTTGCCGCGCCGCCCACTCCATGTCGCTATCGGCGAAGACGAGCACGGGCGCGCTGCCGCCCAGCTCCAGGCTGAGCTTTTTGATGCCCGCAGCCGCGCCGCGCATGAGGATTTGCCCGACGCGCTGCGAGCCGGTGAAGCTGAGCTTTTGCACGCGCGGGTCGCTCAAGATGGTTTCACCCATAATCTGCGGCTCGCCGTTGACGAGATTAACGACGCCTGCGGGGATCCCCGCTTCCACCATCACATTGGCCAGCGCCATCGCGCACAGCGGCGTCAGTTCGCTCGGGCGGCCCACGATGGCGCAGCCGGCGGCGAGCGCGCCCGCCCACTTGCGCGCCAATAGATATGCCGGGAAGTTCCAGGCGGTGATCGTGGCGACCACGCCGACAGGCTGCGGAATCACGAGCAGGCGTTTGCCCGCGTTTCGCGCTGGGATGGTGCGGCCATAGGCGCGCTTGCCCTCCTCGGCGAACCAATCGAAGAGATCGGCGCAGGCGCCCCATTCGCCTTTCGCTTCGCCCAAAGGCTTGCCGCACTCTGCCGTCATAATAGGCGCAAGTTCGTCAACGCGGGCGCGCAGGGCAGCGGCGATATCGCGCAGGATGGCGCCGCGCTCGTAGGCGGTCATCCGCTGCCAGCGGGGCAACGCTTCATGCGCGGCGGTGATCGCCCTCGTCGTCTCTTCCGCGCCGCCAAAAGGCACAGCGGCGACCGGCTGCTCCGTCGCCGGGTTCACCACCTGCCAGGTCCCGCCGTCAGCCGCGTCCAGCCATTCTCCGTCAATCAGCATCTTGTTTATCATGGTTGCGCCTCCGTTTGTGCGAGGGATTGTGATGAGAGTTTATCCCGAAGAGCGGATTGCGGGCGACCCGATGGGTAGCCCCTACAGGCTTTGCTTTGGGCAAACGGTCGATCAATGGTCGAATCGCTTTCGCGGTTGCGAAAGGCGCAACATAGTTGGAAGCGCAACCGGCGCCAAAGCGATTCGCTCCGATCTAGGGCGCTGCCGGTGTATCGCCGCTGCCGCGCGATAGCTGGAGGCGCGCGTCGTAGCCCATGCGCGTCGACAGAGCGTCGGCGGTTTCCTTCACGATGTCGCCGAATTCATCAATGCGCTCCAGCGTGACGCGGCCCGCTGGTCCGCTGATGCCGATGGCGCCAACCAGGAGGCCGCGATGGTCGTATACCGGCGCCGCCACGCAGCGCACGCCATAATTGTATTCCTCGTCATCAATGGCATAACCGCGGTTGGCCGTTTGCGTCAGTTGCGCTTCCAGCGTCGACGGATCGGTGACCGTGCGATGGGTGAAGGGTCGCATTTCTTCCGGCATATTGCAGTCGGCGAAGGCGAGCATCACCTTGCCCAGCGCCGTGCAATGCAGGGGTGAAAGCGTGCCGATTTCTGATTCCACACGCAGCGCCGCCGTCGATTCCACTTGATCAATGTAAAGCGCCTGCCGCTGCGCCTGTATCGCCAGATGGGCGCATTCGCCGGTTTTATCCACCAGTTCATGCAAATAAGGCCGGGCATGATCGCGCAAGGTAATGCGATTGAGCAAGTGCTGCCCCAGCGTCAGCAGCTGCGGACCGAGTTGGTAACGCGCGCTGTTGTCGTCTTGCTCGACGAACCCGTAGTTGGCGAGCGTATGCAGCAGGCGCGAGGCGCTGCTCTTATCGATGGAAAGCTGCTTGGCGATTTCGGTGGTTCCCAAGCCGTTGCGCGAATGCTCAAGCAGGTTCAGGATCTTTAAGCCCTTTGCCAGCGCCTGTATCTCAGCCATAGTTTACTGCTCGCAAGACGCAACGAGTGATGCGTAATTTGCAATCCCAGTTGCGACAATATAAATCCGCCGTCAATTAGTTGACAATTATAAACAGTGTTGTACCTTTGGCAACACGCACAATGAACTGCTTGTGTTTTTAGTGAGTTTGCGCTAATTTGTATAAGGAAGCGAGGAGGTGATTATGATCGTATTCACCAGCTTTGCCTTCGACAATTTATCAGAGCTTACGGAGAAATGAAAATGCTGAGCAGACGCTTGATCCTGGCAATTCTTGTTTTACTGGTGGCGGGGCTCTCTGTCGCGCCCGCGCTGGCGGATGACGACTTGATGGGCGACTTCACCGTCTCTCATTATTTCGGCGGCTTCGGCGGCGAATTCATCGATGGCATCGTTGACGCTTTCATCGCCGAGAACCCCGGGCTGATGCACGCGGCGAGCCCGGTCGATCACGAGCAATTCAAGACTTCAATTCTGGTGCAGTTGGCTGGCGGCAACCCGCCGGACACCTTCAGCTATTGGGCGGGCGCGCGCATCCAATTCGTCGTCGACGGCGGCCGTTTGCAGCCGATAGACGACATCTGGGAAGCGAACGATATGGATTCGCAATTCCCGGGCGCGGTCATCGCCAACGCCGCCACCTATGACATGCACCGCTACGCCGTGCCGCTGACCTTGCACTGGGTCGGTATGTTCTATAACACGGCGCTGTTTGATCAAGTCGGCGCGATGGTTCCCACGACTTGGGACGAGCTGATCGATGTTGCCGAGAAGTTCAAGATGGCTGGCATCCCGGCTTTCTCGCTCGGTTCGATCAATCGTTGGCCCGGCCAATTCTGGTTCGACATGATCTTGCTGCGCACGGCTGGCAACGACTATCGCAACAAGCTAATGAGTGGCGAAGCGTCATACGACGACCCCGAAGTCGAGCGCGCGTTCAGCTTGTGGAACGACCTGGTCCAAGCCGGGCATTTCTATCCCGATGCCAACGCCTATGACTGGGACGAAGCCGCCAATTTCGTCGCTAATGGCGAAGCGGCAATGACCTTGATGGGCACTTGGATCGGCGGGCTCTACGCCGGCAACGAGATGGTGGCGGGCGAAGACTTCGATTACTTCTCCTTCCCCACCATTGATGAAGATGTCCCGCGCGCCTCGCTCGGGCCAATCGACACCTTCGTTGTTGCGGCAGACGCGGCCAATCCCGATGCCGCCAAAGCCTTCCTGGTCTACCTGACCGACCCAGCTGTGCAGGCAGAGTTTGCGCTGGGCGCCGGCAACCTGGCGCCGAGCCTGCTGGTGGATACGGGCATTTACAATGATGTTGTCGCCCGCATCGCCGGCGAAATCGCCGCAGACCCAGTCTTCGCTTTCAACTACGATCTGGCGACGCCGCCACCGGTCGCGGAAGTCGGCTTAAACGCCTTCTCGGAATTCATGGCGAACCCAGGCGACTTCTCCAACATGCTGGCGCGCGTCCAGGCTGACGCCGCCGCTGAATTCGCCGGTATGGAGTAGGTTTCTCTCTCCACTCTCGGTTCATCGACATATCTGTAGGGGCGATCCTTGGGTCGCCCACCGATTCACGAAATAGCGAGGGCGAGACAGGTCTCGCCCCTACAATTCCTAGCTAGGAGGATAGGGGGGCGCAAACAGGACTCATGTTACGCCGCCACCCTTGGATCCTCCCAGCCAGCTTCCTCGCTCTGCCCCTTCTGGTTTATATCACCTTTGTCATCCTGCCGACGCTGAATTCGCTAATTTATTCCTTCACCGATTGGGTCGGTTACGGCGCCGACTTTAACTTCGTCGGCTTGGCCAATTTCGAGAAAATCTTCACCGACCGCCTCTTCAGCAACGCGATCAAAAATACGGCGATCTGGCTGGCGCTGGCGATGACGGCGCCGACCCTGCTAGGCTTGGCTCTGGCGCTGGCGCTGCAGGGCAAACGCAAGATCAATACGATTTACAAATCGCTTTTCTATCTGCCGATCTGCCTGTCGCCCATCATCATCGGCATCATCTGGGTCTGGCTTTACAGCCCGAAGCTGGGCATCGTCAACCTCTTCCTGCGCTCGATTGGGCTGGATCAACTCGCGACCGCCTGGCTGGCGAATCCGAATACGGCGCTCTTCGCCGTCTTCGTCGCTTGGGCATGGCAGCAGACCGGCTTAAACATGGTCATCTTCCTCGCCGGCTTGACCTCAGTGCCGACGCCGCTGGTGGAGGCGGCAAAGGTCGATGGCGCAAATTACCGACAGACGCTGTGGAACGTGATCATCCCGATGCTGCGGCCCGCGACGGTCGTGGTGCTGGCGTTGACCGCCATCAGCGCGCTCAAGAGCTTCGAAATCATCTGGGTGATGACCATGGGCGGTCCTTTCAACAAGTCGGATACGCTCGCCGTCTTTATGTACAGCGAGAGTTTCCGCAAGTTCAAGATGGGTTACGGCAGTTCCGCCGCGGTGATTCTCTTCCTCATGACTCTCGTGATAATTGTGCTGTATTTCCGGCAGACAGCCGCCGCTGAGGAACTCTATGACTAACTCGCGCGCGCTGAATTGGCAGCGACTGCTGAGCACCGCCCTGCTCTACTTTGTGCTGACGATTTTGCTGATTCTGTTCATGGTGCCGGTTTATGGCGCCATCGTCACCGCCTTCAAGTCGCAAGCGGAGGTGTCGGCCGGCGGCTATTGGACCATCCCGACCAACTTTGCCAGCGACAATTTCGCGCGGGTGATGGACTCCAAAGACGGCAACCTGGGTTTGTATCTGCAGAATTCGCTGCTGCTGACGATTCCGGCCTCGATCTTCTCAATCGCGCTGGGCACGTTGGCCGGTTACGGGCTGGGCAAATACAAGTTCAAGGGTGATGGGCTGCTCTTCATCCTGATCGTTGCCGGGATGTTCCTGCCGCCGCAGATCGCGCTGATCCCCGTCTTCCGGCTGATGAACGACATCGGGCTCTATGACACGCTCTGGGCGGTCATCATCATCCACACCGCCTTCGGCATCCCGATTTGCACGCTGGTGATGCGCAACTTTTTCCAGGTCGTGCCCAACGCCCTGCGCGAGGCGGCGCTGATTGACGGCGCCAACGAATACAGCATCTTCTTCCGCATCATGCTGCCGCTGACGCTGCCGGCGCTGGCGGTGCTGGCCACCCTGCAATTCACCTGGATCTGGAACGACTTCCTCTGGCCCTTCATCCTGACGCAGCGCGCCGAGAGCCGGACCGTCATGGTCGGCATTCTCAACTTGACCGGGCAGTACACGGTCGATTGGGGCGGTCAAGCGGCGGCGAGTTTGATTGGGTCGCTGCCGACGCTGTTCATCTTTGTGTTTTTTCAAAGGTACTTTATACGGGGTCTGACACTGGGGGCGGTTAAGGGCTAGACGCAACCGTTCAGGGTAATCTGTCAGTCGGACTCAGAAGGAGTCTGCTCCGAAAAGCCCATGCGCCCACGTATCCAACCCAAGCTCTCTCGTAAAGCGGCGTGGTTTTCATTTAGTTTATCGAACTTTGTGCCCAGACTATCAATCCTTGTGTTGAGCTGGTTGATGTCATGCCGCAGCCACAAAAACACCCCGATGACCGTGCCTACAGTAATGATAAATTGCGTATTCTGATCCATGATGTCTTCCTAGATTGAAGCATTCTGACGAATAGCCTAGCGCCATGGTAGCGCAAACTTAAGCCTACATCAAATCCTGCTGCGACTTGCCATCGCCGCTCTTCGTCCGCTCCGCCCGTTTGAACGTCCCATGCTGCGGCGGCATGTCGACGCCATCGCCGTCCAGCAAATCGCGAATCGACAGAATTTGCAGCTTGCGATAGCGCTTGTCCCAAAAGTCTGATTCGTAATAACCAGCCGCCAGCGCTTCTTTGAGCATGGCTTGCGTCGGCAATTCCAGCGTGATGAAAACGCCGATGGCCGCTTTCTCGCGCTCGAGCGCGCCTTTCAAGTCGCGGATGTCGCCCGACTTGACCTTGCCCGATTTCACCTGGACGATGACCTGCTTCACCTTTGGCTTGCCCTTCTCACTGGGCTCGAAAAAGTTGATGACGCCGTCGATGCCTTTGTCGCTGCCCTTCTTGCCGCGCCGCGAACCCGCTTGCCCGCCGACTGGTTTCCCGCCCACCAGCGACAGCGCCCACCATTCAAACTGATATCGCCCTTCGTTGTCGGAATCCTGCGCTAATGCCGTCGCCGCGTCGACAGTGGTCGGCTCGCCGATAACCTCATAATCCTCGCCCGATTTCAACTCGAACATATCGTATAGGCGATGCTTCTGCAGGGAGATGCCGAGGTGAGTGATGTCGATGCCAATCCAGCGGCGCTTGAGCTTTTCAGCGGCGGCGCAGGTCGTGCCGCAGCCGCAGAAGGGGTCAAAAACGAGGTCGCCTTCGTTGCTGCTGGCGCGGATGATGCGCTCCATCAGCGCCAACGGTTTCTGCGTAGGATAGCCGAGTCGTTCTTTAGCGTGGGCGCCAATAGGCTTAATATCCGTCCAAAGATCGCCGGCGATTTGTCCGCGAGCGTCAGCAAGGTATCGTTTTAATCTCGGTTGCCCGTTCTCTTTTTCTGGCCAATGAATCATCCCAAGAGCATCAAGAACATCAAGTTTTTCGTGTATTCCTAATTCATTCCAGTCATTTTGAGATGGTAGGTCTTCTTTTAACCAATCCGGCAATCGCCTATATCCGGGTAATGCCCAAGCTCTGCCACGACTAGGTACTCGACCGCGCCAAGGTTGGTAGGCTTCGGCACCGCCTGCTTTCCCACCTGTAATCGCGTCAGCGCTATAATTGCCTCGTTCATCCTTGTATCTGAACCCTGTACGAATATATTCCTCATCGTATTGCATGTAGTTTATATTCCAAGTCCAATCAGAACTTTTACTGTACATCAATACAATGTCGTGAATGGCGGACCATTGCTTTGCGCCTAAATCGTGAGCGCCAGTCCGCTTCCAGACAACCTCACTGCGAAATTTTGTGGGACCAAAAATCGAGTCCAGCACAATTTTGAGATAATGGCTGGCGGTCGGGTCGCAATGCAGGTAGAGGCTGCCGGTCGGCTTGAGCACGCGGTATAGCTCGACCAGCCGAGCCGTCATCATCACCAGGTAGGCCATCATCTGATTGCGGTTGATGAGCGAGAGCAGCGCTTCAACCGCCGCGCTGACTTTTTCGGGCGCATGGATGATGATGTCGCGGTAGGTATCTTCGGCGGTCGCGCCCCAATGCCAGCTGTCTTCAAAAGCGGTGATTTGCGCTTCGCTGTCCGCGCCGCTCTCGGTTTTGAAAAGCACGTTATGGTCGCGGTTGCTGTTGAAGGGAGGGTCGAGGTAAATCAGATCGACGCATTCGTCCGGGAAGTATTCGCGACTGCGCAGGATTTCGAGATTATCGCCGTAGTAGAGCCTGTTGTTCATAGCGCATATCACTTCTCTCGCCTGTAGACTGCGAGTATAGCACAGTAAATTCAGCCGCTGATGAGTTGGCGGAATCAGGCAAGACCATCTAACATTGCGCACAATAGAATACTGGCAATGGACAAAGGCAAGCGCTTGTGACCCAACCCACCCCACTCACCCCCAACTCCCTCCCCTTCGGCCAACCGGGCCGCTTCTACCACGGCAACCTGCACGGCCACTCCACCAACTCCGATGGTGACTGGACGCCGGCCGAGTATTGCCGCCAATACCAACGCAACGGCTACGACTTCGTCGCCTTGACCGACCACTGCATGGAGCGCTACGGCTACGCCATCAGCGATACGCGCGAGTTCCGCCGCGACGATTTCACCACGCTAATCGGCGCCGAGCTCCATCCGGGAGAAATCACATCTGGCGGACCCTGGCATCTGCTGGCGGTCGGCTTGCCGCTGGATTTCGAGACCCATCGCGAAGGCGATACCGGCGCCAGCGTTGCGCGGCGCGCCATGGACGCGGGGGCGTTCGTCGCCGTGCCGCATCCCAACTGGTTCGCGCTGACGGTGGCCGACTTCGAGACGCTGGGCGCTGTCCACCCTGTCGAATGCTACAACGGCGTTTCTGATTACGACAGCGACCGCGGGTATAGCTGGCATTACATTGACCTGCTGCTGCATCGCGGGCATCGTATTGGCGCCATCGCCACCGACGACACCCATTCCCGCGCGGACGTGAACGATTTCATGCGCGGCTGGGTCTGCCTCAAGGCTGATGAGCTGACCCCCGACGCACTGCTGCGAGCGCTCAAAGCCGGGCATTATTATTCCAGCACGGGCGCGCAACTGCACAATGTCGAGTTCCAGGGGCGCGACAAGCTGCTGATCGAATGTTCGCCGGCAACCACTATTTATCTCAGTGGCGACCGGGCGGGTGTGGTCGGGCGAGCCAGCGGCGCTGGGCTGACCGAGGCTGAATTTGATTTGAGCGAGGTAACTTCGCGCTGGCTGCGGGTGACGGTGCGGGATGAGGCCGGCGGCCGCGCCTGGACGAATCCGCTGTGGCTGGGGTGAGGCGACTTTAGCATACCTGAAAGGCCACTGAAGCGCGCGAATCAATTCTCCCTTAGCTGCCCCAGCAAACCGCTGACCAGCCGTCGTGCCGAGCAGAATCGCATCATTCTTGACAAGCAATCGAGTGGCTGAGTAGAATGTAAGCTGTATAGGCAGATACTGTAAGGTCGCTGCGCATGAAAACCGACGGACGAAAGATCGCTAACTCGTTCTATTTGCCGAAGCATCCCTTCTTGCGCGGGATAGCCAGCTTGATGGATTTCACCGGCGAGTTAGACCGCGACATTGTTGATCAGCTACGCAATCGCTCTGATGCAGATGCTTTGCGTGCCGACTGGGAAGCTGTGGGTGATTACATGCGCTGGGCATTCAAAGAATATGATAAGGAGCTAAGAGAGAAAATCGCTCATGAGCAGTGAAAGAGATCCTGATGAGCGACTACCTATTATTCCTCCAAATTTGATTGAACATATTCCCGAAGAAAACCGAGCAGACTTCATTCGAGAATATGTACTTCACATTGAACACATTGAGCAATATTCCGGTCCTATTCCACATCCCAGGATTTTTGCCAGTTACGTTGAGATTATGCCTGAATCTGGCGACCGGATTCTGACGATGGCGGAGGAACAACAAAAACGGAGAATGAAATCAGAAGAGGACTGGATTGGAATATACCGTTTTAGGCTTCAATATGGAATGTGGCTTGGCTTTGTTCTAGCTTTGGCACTGATTATTTGCGGCACCCTGATCATTTTGTCAGGACATGATGTTGCAGGTTTCGCCGTGGTAACAGCCCCTGCAATAACTATAGCGGGTGTTTTCATCTACAATCAGCGAAGACGCAAGGATTGAGCTAAAAGCGCATTATCCCAATCAATTCTCCCGCAGCTGACGCGCCAGCAAACCGCTGACCAGCCGGATCAGCGCATAGGGCAGCAGCACCGGCAGCAGCAGCTCGATCCCGATGGTCGCGCCGACAGCCGCGGCCAAGCGCATGTTGGCCGCCTGAACCACCAGCTCGGAGGCTTCCCGCGCCCCATCAAGCGCCGCGCTTAGAAACTGCAA
Source organism: Anaerolineae bacterium (assembly GCA_022820125.1). GTDB lineage: Bacteria > Chloroflexota > Anaerolineae > Aggregatilineales > Phototrophicaceae > UBA6055. Next base: position 18,166 of record JAJEGA010000092.1, read on the forward strand.
GTTAAGCTGCTGCACCATGTTGATCAGCATGAAATAGAAAGCGACCCAAGCCACCGACGAAGTCATGGCGATGGCGCGGAAGGGCACGAAGGCGCCAATGCCCACAGCAACCATGCCGAACATCAGCGGTTCAAGCACAAGCCGAATGAGCGCGGTCAGCGACATGATGATGATCAGAATATAGGTGAAGGGTCCCGACTCTCGCAGGGGGAATAGCCCCGCGTAGTGCATGATGATCAAGGGCGGGCCGAAGATGGCCGCGCCTTGCACGATCAAGATGAGGTCGTCCATCTTGCGCCAAATCGCGGACGCCACTTTGCCCAGAAAGATCTGCTCCAGCGACATCGGCGTCGACATCAGCAGCTGCATCGTGTTGTTGCGGATTTCGTCAGCCATGGCGGCGGCTGAGTTGGCGGCGATGGAGAAGAGGGCGCGCAGATAAAAGATAATGCCGACCGGGATCACCAGCACCGAAACGACGATGACGGTCGTCGCCAAATCGGTGACGAAGGGGAAGATGATGCCCGCAAGCAGCGCCAGCGTCCAGAAGCCGCAGATGTAGAAGATCGGTTCAAATTCGGGCGGCAGCGTCCGCCAGTATAAACCGAGATGACGCCGCACGATTGGGTTGGTGGCGCGCGCCCAATAAGGCAGCGTATCCATCGGCGAGCGCTCGTCGACTTCGATGAGGGTCTGCGGCTTCACGTCTGCAGCCATCAATGCCTTGCCGCCAGATTTGGCATTCAGTCTTGATAGAATTCAATGCCGCGATAAATCTCGGCAAGCGGCAGCTCGCAGCCGATCATATCAAGCGGGATGACATCGTCGATGTCGCTGAAGGATTGCCAATGCCAACCGCTCCCGCTTCTGGTGTACAGTTCCACCTGGTATTCATATTGATCGACAATGACATAGGCTAGAATGCTCTGCATGCCGCGATAATAGTCGAGCTTCGTGAGCCTGTCGTAGCCAGCGGTTGTTGGCGAAAGCACCTCGAATACGGCGACCGGATTGAGTAGCACAGTATCGTCCTCCGCGAGCAAAGCCTCGCCGCAGACTACGCTCAAATCAGGATACACATGGCGCGTCTCACTGATACGCACCAGCATATCGCTGTTACGCATCCAGCAGCCCGATTCGCGAAGGCGGCTGCCTAGAGCGTAAGTAAGGTTAACTTTGATTTCACTGTGATTGCTCGTTCCGCCGGTCATATCGTAGATAATTCCATCAATGAACTCATGCTTAAACTCGCTCTCCGCTTCAAAGGCGAGATATTCTTCTACGCTGAACAGATGCGGCATGGGATAGCCCGGCACATAATCGGGGTGTATGGGATCGCCCGGCAGAACATCGCCACAATCATAAATCACGCCGTCAATGAATTCGTGCTTGAACTCGCTGCGCTCCTCAAATGCGAAGTATTCCTCAACCGTAAACTTGTGAGGACGCGGTAAGCTGTCTACGCGCTCAATCGCCATTTTCGGTCCCTCAGCCTCAGTCTTCGTCGCGCCATTATAACACGTCCGCAGGCCGAATTTAGCCAGGGCGCGCTTGTAGATAGCGCCGCGTCCAGCGCGTTCCATGTGCTTGGGCGCGCCAAATATGTTAAAAATGGCTTGAGCTTGGACCCACGGAGCGCATCATGCGGGTCGCGATAATCACTGAGACCTTCTTGCCCAAGGTCGATGGCATCGTCAAAGTAACTTGCCTGCTGCTGGATCACCTGTCGAAGCGCGGCATTGAGGCGCTGGTGATCGCCCCGCGCTATGGCGAAGGCGCGCGCTACAATGATGTGCCCGTGCGCAGCCTGCCGAGCCTGCCCTTCCCGCTCTATCCCGAGGCGCGTCTCGGCTTCGCCACCTTGTCGCTCTATCGCGATCTGGCCGCCTTCCAGCCGGATATCGCCCACCTCTTCCACCCGGTGATGACCGGCATCCCAACGATGATGATGCTGAAGTGGATGGAGGCGCCAACCGTAACCTCGTTCCATTTGGATTACGCGCGTTTGGCCCCGCAATTCCGCCTGGGCGCGCTCGATCTCGGTTTCACCCGTCCATTGATTGATGAGCTGACCAAAAACATTTTCAACTGGTCTGACTACAGCCTGGCGCCATCGACGCTGGTGCAGCAACAGATGCGGCGCCTGGGCATCAGCAATGTCGGCTTGTGGCGGCGCGGCGTCGATGCCGAGGCTTTCAACCCCCGCTTCCGCTCGGCGGCGATGCGCGCTGAACTGACGGCGGGCAACCCGGAATCAACCCTGCTGCTTTATGTCGGTCGTTTATCGGACGAGAAGCAGATCGAGCATATCCGCCCGACGCTGGAGGCGCTGCCAAATACGCGGCTGGCGCTGGTGGGCGATGGTCCGGCGCGCGCCGAGCTGGAGCGCTACTTTGCTGATCTGCCGGTGGCATTCATGGGTTACCTGCGCGGCGAGCGGCTGTCGCAGGCTTACGCCAGCGCTGATATATTCGTCTTCCCCTCGCGCCTGGAGACCTTTGGGCTGGTCGTGATTGAGGCGATGGCGGCTGGCGCCCCGGTGGTCGCGGCGCGGGTGGGCGGCGTCGGCGATATGGTCAGCGACGGCGTCAACGGCTACAGCTTTGAGAGCGGCGACAAGGTGATGCTGCTGGAGGGCGTACGGCGGATCGCAAGCAACCGGCAGACGATGCGCTGGATGGGGCAGCAGGCGCGCGCTTATGCCGAGAGGCAGTCCTGGGAGGCGATCATGGATGAGTTGATCGAGCTTTACGCCGGGCTGATCGCGGCGCGGCGCCCACAGCGGGTGGCGGTTTGAGCGTTATTCACCGTAGGCGCCCTCAGTTGCCACCATTTAGATTCCTAATGGTAGTTGTGCCTCAACACACTTCAATCGCGCGTTAGCCAACTTAACGAACTCCACGTTTATCTCGAAGCCGGTAAAGTCGCGTCCATTTCTCTTGCATACAGCAGGACATGTACCGACGCCAGAAAATGGGTCAAGTACAAGATCTCCTGGATTTGAACTCGCCAGTACCAATCGTTCCATCAGTTTTATTGGTTTCTGAATCGTGTTTAGCGCTTCTCGGCATACGAGTTCTTTCGACTTATAGGTAAGCTGCTTTATGTCGCCCCAAACATCTCCGGGATTCTTACCTTTGCCGTTAAACTTGGTTTTCCCATACTTGCCGTTTTTCACCGAAGGGACTCTTTCACATCGAAGCCTATGCTCAAGCTCTACTAGCTGGGCGACCCTGATGCTATCCAAGTTATAACAGCGCGGTCTGGAACCCTTAACAAAGTAACAGATGATGTCATAGTTGTTTGTATAGTTGACTCTCCCTTGCGCAAGCCTGCTCGGTTGATACCAGACGATCTTTGACTTCAGATTCAGATATGGACGATAGTCAATAAAGTCAATACAGTTTGGTTTCCCAAACAAATATAAAGCGCCGCCATCTTTGAGCTTTGCAGAAAATCGTTTAATGAGATCAAGATTATACTCTTGGATATTTGGAATTCGATCCCACTCGTTGTCCGTGACGCCGTAGGGTCCGTCACAAACTATCAGGTCTATTGATTCGTCCTCGACCTCGTTTATCAACTGCAGCGCATCGCCAAGATGAATAATATTCCGTTGTAGCGTCATGTAGCTAACCTCAGAAAACTCCCATTGGCACACTTATACTATACGTCTTATGTGAAATCAGTTGAGCCTTGAAAGTTTTGGATGTCAATTTGGTATGTTACGCGCAGAATGCGCTTAAACAGATGCGCGGTGATTTTTGTAATCAGGCGAGTTGCCAAGCCATCCACCGTTTTCGCTAGCA
>JAJEGA010000010.1 GCA_022820125.1 Anaerolineae bacterium
GCGGTAGTGTATCGAAGTCGGTTGGAATTCACGTCAAGCGTAATATTCTTTCAGCGTCGACATCATCCTTTAGCGAAAATTGTAGGGGCGATTCTGTGAATCGCCCGCCGGAGATTATCATGTGGGCGAGCCAAGGCTCGCCCCTACAGATGCTCGAATGATGATGTTTTCTATATTCAACCGAAATGGATACACTTCCGGCATCGCCACATCAAACCAGCCCTGTAGGGGCGCTGGTCGCGGGGGACACGCAACCGCCGCTGTTCGCCCAGACATGGCGTATAATGTCAAGGATAGGCGGGCGTCAAGGAGGCGACAATGGAATATCGCAGTTTGGGGCGCAGCGGCGTCAAGGTCGCGCCGCTGGGCTTGGGAACGGGCAACTTCGCCGATCCAACGCCGGAAGCTGAATCGATACTTATGCTGCATCAAGCGGTTGACGCCGGCATCAATCTAATCGATACCGCCAATTCGTACACCAGTGGCGAAAGCGAACGCTTCATCGGGCGCGCCTTCGCCCAGGGGCTGCGCCGAGATGAAGTCATCCTGTCCACCAAAGCCTTTTATCGCGTCGGCGCGGGACCCAATGACGAAGATCTGTCGCGCCTGCATCTCATTCGCGCCTGTGAAGACTCGCTGCGCCGACTGCAAACCGATTATATTGACCTCTATCAGGCGCATCGGCCATCGCCGTCGATTCCTCTGGATGAGACCTTGGGCGCGCTGACGGACCTCGTGCGGCAGGGCAAGGTGCGATACATCGGCTGTTCGACGCATCCCGCCTGGAAGATCATGGAAGCGATCATGGTGAGCGAGTTGAAGGGCTATGCGCGCTTCATCAGCGAGCAGCCGCCCTACAATCTGCTGGACCGGCGCATTGAAAACGAACTTGTCCCCATGTGCCAGGCTTATGGACTGGGGCTCATCACCTGGTCGCCGCTGGCGCAAGGCGTCTTGGCGGGCCGTTATGCCAGCGCGACTGACCTGCCGGCCGATTCGCGCGGCGCGCTTCGTGGCGGCATCTATTCCGAGCGCATCACCGAGGCGGGCATTGAAGTGGGCGAGAAGGTCGTCAGTCTTGCGCGGGAGCAGGGCATGTCGCCGGCGCAATTGGCGACGCTGTGGGTGAAAGATCAGCCCGGCGTCACCGCGCCTCTGATTGGCCCGCGCACTATTGAGCAGCTTGAGCATTTGCTGCCCGTGCTGGAGATGGAGCTCAGCGCTGAATTGCGGGCGGCTTGTGATCGCCTCGTTCCGCCCGGGAGCGCGGTGGCGAGTTTCTTCAACACAGCCGAGTGGATGAAGCAGCGGTTCATCTAGGCAGCCGCCCCAAAGTTTGCCAGCTTAAAAGCGAACTGCTACAATGTAATCGATTGCATAATTCATGAAATGGAGCTTCGAAATGAAAATCTTAAGCTATAGAGTTCTGCGAATATTGGTTGTCTTGGCGCTTCTTGCCTTTGCCATTGGCGCGGCGCAGAGCCAGGACGACCCCCTGCGGGTGGCGCTCGTGGCCACGCAAGCGGCCGGCGACAACGGACCGATCGATGGGCTGATCGCCGGGCTGGATATGGCGGCTGAAGAATTTGGCGTGGAGACGCAATTCCTGGAAGCGCTGGATCCGGCGACGTTTGAGTTGACGCTGCGCAACCTGGCGCGCAGCGGCGTGGATATCATCGTCTCCACCTTTTACGCCATGGGCGCGACTTCCTGGATCATCGCGCCAGACTTCCCCGACACGACATTTGTCACCATTGTCGGGCTGCCGAGCGGCGACGAGCAGCCGGATAACGTCCAGTTGATGGAGTATCAATTCTTTGAAGGCGCTTATGTCGGTGGCGTTTACGCCGCGCGCCTGACAGAATCCAACCAGCTTGGCTACACCGGCGGCGTGCCGCTGCCCTTCGCCTGGGCTGATTTCAACGCCTTTACCGATGGCGCCCGTTCGATCAACCCCGATATTGAAACAACGGCGGTCTTCATCGAATCCTTTGAAGACCCGGTGAAGGGCCGCGAGTTGGCAGCCGGTCTTTATAGCAGCGGCGTCGACTTCATCTTCACCGGCGCCGCCGCCAGCGATATCGGCGTGGTCGAAGCCGCTTCCGACAACGACGCGCTGGTCATGGTCGCCTCGGCGCCACTGGTGGATCAAGCGCCGGCGAATGTCGCCATTCTTGTCTTGATTGAGTGGGAAAAGACGATCATGCAGGAGATCGAGATGGCGATGGATCCCGAGACGCGCGGCGGTTTCCGCTATGGCAATGTGCAATCAGGCGAGATCAGCTTCCATATCCCGGAAGAATTCCTGGAAGCGACCACCGATGAACGGCGCGAACGGGCGGAAGCGTCCATGGAGGCGATTGAAGCGCTGGTCGAAGACATCGCCAAGGGTGACTTCGTGGTCGAAGAAGACAACGAAGAACGAATGGCCGCGGATGACGGCGAGGGCTAGCAAGGACGTCGTCCTTCGCTGCGAAGATATCGCGGTCGCTTATGGCGATGTTCAAGCGCTGCATCCGACATCGCTGGCTTTCGAGCAAGGCAAGATTCACGTTCTAGTCGGCCAGAATGGCGCGGGCAAGACATCGCTTGCGCGCGTCTTGGCCGGCATCATCCAGCCGGCGGGGGGACGTTTCTGGATCCGCGGGGTGGAAGCGCGCGAGACAAACGTCCAACTTGTACGGGCGCTCGGGCTGGATATTGTCCATCAGCGCTTCACCCTGCCGCCGAACTTCACGGTGGCGGAGGCGCTGGAACTGGTGTCCGCCAGAAAATACGCCGGCGCCTTTTATTCTCACCGGCGGTTGGCGGCGTCCTGGCTGGGCGAGCTTCAGCAGGCAGAGATGAGCGTCTCGCCGAATGCCCGCATCCGCGACCTGCCAATTGAGACGATACAGTCGCTGGAGATCATTCGCGCCCTCGCCGGGCAAGCCCAGTTCCTGATCCTCGATGAACCAACGGCGCTGTTATCGCCCGGCGGGGTCGAGAATCTCTTTTCGCGCTTGCGGCAGCTGAGAAACGCGGGCGTCACCCTGCTGCTCATCCTGCACAAATTGCGTGAAGTGCTGGCGGTCGCCGATACCATTTCGGTATTGCGCGCCGGGCGGCTGGTGCTGCCGCCGAGCGACATTGCCGCTGTGAGCGAGCAGCAGCTGAGCGATCTGATCATCGGCGAGGGGGCAACGGGCGAGGCCCATGCGGAGGCAACCAGCAAGAGAATGGCAAGGGATTCAAAGGCGGTGAATCTAGCGCTTGCCAATGTAAGCACACGGCAATCGGAGGCGGAGCCGGCTTTGGCTGCGCTCTCCCTTGAGGTGGAAGCGGGTGAAATCCTGGGCATCGCCGGCGTCGAAGGCAACGGGCAGCGGAGCCTGGTTAATCTGCTGACCGGCTTGATGCCGGCGCAAGGCGGCGCCCTGCGGCTGCTCGGGCGGGATGTCACAAAATTGAAGCACCACCAGCGGCGGTCTATCGGGTTGCGGGTCGTGCCTTTTGATCGCATTGCCGAAGGCGCCAGCTTGTCGCTGCCGCTTTGGGAGAACGTCGCCATTTGGAAAGCTGAGAGATTCCGGCGGTCGCGTTTCGCCCCCCTGCGTATCGGCGCGATGAAGGCGGCGGCGGAGAAGGCGCTGGACCAGTTCAATGTGCAGTATGAATCGCTGGAGCAGCCAGCCGCTTCGCTTTCCGGCGGCAATATGCAGCGACTGATCCTGGCGCGCGAGCTGGCCGACTCGCCCCCGGTGGTCATCGCGGCGCAGCCGACGCGGGGCTTGGATTTTCGCGCGACGCAATACGTTTGGGGCGCCCTTCGCCGCCTGAAACACGATGGCGCAAGCATCATTCTGGTATCATCCGATCTGGATGAACTGATCAACTTGTCCGATCGCATCACGGTGATGCGCGGCGGGCGCTTGGTTGCCGAATTCGCGCCGCCCTTTGAAATAAAAGGCATCGGCGACAGCATGATCGGGGCGATGCGATGAGCCGCTGGATCAGGTCTGGCATCCGCGTCGTCGCGCCAATCGCCGCCGCGTTTATACTTGGTTTCGTCTTGTTCGCCAGCGCCGGATACGACATCGGCGAAGTCATCAACGGATTGTGGCAGGGCGCGCTCGCCGCACCAGGCTCGGCCGAACAGTCGTTGCGCTGGGCGATTCCCCTGTCTGTGATCAGCTTCGGCATTGTCATCACGCTGCGCACGGGGGAATTCAACATTGGCGCGCAGGGGCAGATTCTGCTCGGCGGCTTCGGCGCGGTCTCGGTCGCGCTGCTTCTACCGGACTGGTCGCCTTATCTGGTCATTCCGCTGGCTTTGCTGTTTGGCATCATTTTCGGGGCGCTTTGGTCGGCGATCGCGGGATTCTTAAAGGTATGGTTCAACGCGGACGAAGTTATCAATACCTTGATGCTCAATTTCATCGCCGCGCTGCTGATTCAATGGGTGACGACGGGACCGTTGAAGGATGACGCCACGCGCGGGGAGACAGCTTCCACGCCACGGGTTGATCAGACATTCCGCTTGTCCGATGGCGCCGGCGTCTCTATCGAACTCATCGCCATTGTCCTCATTGCGGCGGCGCTCGCCTGGATCATTATCGAGCGAAGCCCTTTCGGCTTGAAGAGCAAGCTGGTCGGCAGCAGCCCGCGCGTGGCCGCCTGGCAGGGCTTGCAGATCAAGCGGATTCACATCACGACCTACCTGCTGACGGGCGCTTTTGCCGGGCTGGCGGGCGCGCTTGAAGTGCTGGGTCCGAGCGCGCGCTTGGTCACTGGCGCGACGCCGACCCTCGGCTTCACGGCGATCGTGGTGGCCATCGTCGGCACGCTGCGCGTACCGGGCGCGCTGCTGGCGGCGCTGTTCTTCGGCGGCTTGCAAGCGGCGATATTGTACCTGCCCATCGTGAGCCGCCTGCCCAGCTCCGGTCTGCGCATTATTGAGGGGCTGGTCGCGCTCTTGATTACGGCGCAATTCGTCTGGCTGCGGCGGCGGCATAATCGTCGCCGAGAATTGTAATTGTAGGGGCGACCTGCCAGGTCGCTCGCCTAAGCGCAAAATCTGTAGGGGCGAGACTTGTCCCGGCCGCCTAAGCGCAAAGGATGTAGGAACGAAATCCACTATGGAACAGTTCGTCGTGACAACCATACGCTTGTCGGCGCCGCTGATATTCGCTGGATTGGGCGGCTTGTTCTCAGTTCGCGCCGGCGTCTTTCATATCGGCATCGAGGGGCTGATGCTGGCGGGCGCTTTTGTCACGGTGGGTTTCGGCTCGGCGACCGGCTCAGTCTGGCTGGGCATCGCCGGCGCCATCGCCGTGAACATGCTGCTGTCTTTTGTCTACTGGCTGTTGATTGACCGTTTCAAGGCGGACATGATCATCACCGGCTTGGGGCTGACGACTCTCTGCGTCGGCGGCAGCGCCTTTTTGATGAACGCGCTCTTCAACAAACGCGGCTCAATGACGTCGGCAGTGCGCCTGCCCCAGCCGGTTGTGGGACCGCAAGAGGGGCTGCTCGCCTATGTGTCCGAGCTGTCGCTGCTCGCCTGGCTGCTGCCGATCTTCGTCTTCATCGTCTGGTTGATCTTGCGGCGCTCGCGGCTGGGGCTGCAGATTGCGGCAGTGGGCGAATACCCGTATGCGGCGGAGGCGGCCGGCGTCGATATCAGCCGCACGAAGCTGGTCGCTATGCTAGTCACCGGTCTTTGCTGCGCGCTGGCCGGCGCCGAGCTGTCGGTTGGCGGCTTGGCGGCATTCAGCGAAAACATGACCAATGGGCGCGGATTCATCGCCCTGGCGGCGATCTTATTCGGGTCGCTAGAGCCGATTCGCACCACCTTGGCTGGCTTGTTTTTTGGCTTGGCAAACGCGGTCGGCATCAACAGCCAGATTTACGGCGGCGAAAGCAATATACCGCGCCAGTTCATCTTGATGATTCCCTTTGTCGCGACGATGGTTTTTGTAACCTTGCGCGGCGCCTTATCCCAACGCAGAATCTCGCCCGGCGGCTGAAACCATGCTGAGCGAACAAGCGCAAACGCTTTTTGATGAAATCCGACGCGCCAATAGCGGCGGCGCCGAAGCCTTCAATTTGGCGGAGGAACGCCACAATTCCGGTCAAGCGGGCATCCTGACCGGAACGCCCATCGGCGTCGATTACGACGAGACAACCATCGCCGGTTTGCGCGCCGTGATGGCAATACCACAGATACGCAGTCCGCGCCGCAAGCTGATCTTCCTGCATGGCGGCGCCTTCGCCCTGATGTCGCCCGAGACTCACAGCCGCTTGGCCGGGCATCTGGCGAATGCCTGCCGCGCCGCCGTCTACCTACCCGAATACAGCCTGGCGCCGGAACATCCCTACCCTTGCGCATTGGAAGAGTGCGCGCGATTCACGCGCTGCTTCACCGAGTCGACAGAATTCAAAGGCGCGGCGGTCGCGCTCGCGGGCGATTCAGCCGGCGGGGGCTTGGCCTTAAGCGCGGCGATGAAGATGCGCGATGAAGGGCAAGCGCTGCCGGCCTGTCTCGTGCTGCTCTGCCCCTGGCTGGATCTGACTTTGCGGGGCAAATCGATCGGGATAAACCGGGAGCGGGCCCTCTTCTTAAGCCGGCGCAAGCTTGAAGCCTTCGCCAGTCTTTACGTGAAGGATGCCAACCAGTTGTCAAACTCTTATGTTTCGCCCTTGTATGGAAGTTTGCGCGGGCTGCCGCCCATATATCTTCAAGGGGCGGAATACGACTTGCTGGTTGGCGACTCCACGCGCCTGCAAGGCAAAGCCGTCCTTGAAGAAGCGCCGCTAAGATTCGATGTCTTTCCGCTGATGCCGCACAGTTTTCAATTCTTCGCCGGCGCTATACCGGAAGCGGACGCGGCGATCAGGCAGGTTGGCTACTATCTGGATCAGACAATCGGGGCGGGATAGCGCTTAAGGCGCGCGCATTCGGGACAGATTGATGAAGGGCTGCATGCGCAATGTTTCTGGCGGGCAGGCTTGAGTTTCGATGGCGCGATTGATCCAATCGAGCAGGCGGCTCGCCAGTTCGTACACGGGAAATTCAACTGCAATCACGTTGCCCAGGCCGCGCCCCGGTTCACGCGGCAGCGCATCCAGACAGACGATAGCGGGAACATCAGCGCCAGCGAAGCGATCATCGATAATCTGGGAAACGGCAGCGGCAATCTGGCAACTGTCGCAGACGATCAGGCGCGGCGCTTCAGCCGGGTTTAAGAAACTGGCGACGAACTCGCGCTGATGCCCGGCTGCGGGATCATGGCAGTGAACTCGGAACGGTTCATCGGCGCGCCGGGACATCAGCGACAAGAAGGCGTCGCGTTTCAATTCTGCCGCGAAACTTGACGCATCGCCGACATACTGAATCGTCATGCCTGGGCGATGGCGGCAAATGCGCATAGCGAATTCAATGCCGGCTTCATAATCCAGGATGACGGAAGAAGTTCGCGGATTTGGCAGCGGACGATACAATTGAATCACCGGGATTTCTTCATCGAGGGCGATATTGATGGCGGCGGCGCTCGCTTCAGGATTGGCTGGAACGATCAAGAGCGCATCCATCCGTTGCCCCAGAAGCCGCTCGACCTGTACAAATTCGTTTTCGGCGGAGCCAAACGATGTGACCGATGCCAAGACATACTCGCCGCGAAAGAGTTCCTGGTTGAGCGCGAACAGGAAATCAGGCGCGCAGGGGAAGGCGAAATCAGGCGCGACCATGCCGACGAGATTGCTCCGTCTCTGCCGCAGCGCCCGCGCGACATTGTCGAAACGATAACCCAGGTCGTCGGCAATCGTTCGGATGTGATTGGCTGTCTGCGGCGCTACGCTTTCGCTGCCGGCGAGCGCTCGCGATACGGTGGCTGTTGAGACGCCGGCGACCGAAGCGACATCCTTCAGCGTGATCGCCATTTTGCGATTTCACTTTCATAAGCTGACCAACGCCATTATAGTGCAAGCGTCCGCCATATCAAATGACGGCGGCAACAGGCGCGCGTCCCATCCCCAGCCGCGACAGCCACTGAGTTTTTGGCGAGGTCCCGCTCCCGCCATCTCTAAACTAGATTCAGCGCGAGCCAGCTAATTCTCATTGCAATAGGGGGATTGCGGGGGAAGAGCGCCGCCAGGGACCGTCAGGCGCCCCGCCGATTATCTGCGTATTGGCGGGCCTGGAGCGCGGCGCCAACAAGACAAACATCGTCGCCAAGTTTCGCCGCTCGCAGCAGATCTTCCGAGACGAAGCCCTCGTACAAAGCCTGCTCGCCGATCACCTTGCGGGCGGGGTTCAGTATCAGATCGCCGAGATTCATCACGCTGCCGCCGAGGACGATCGCCGCCGGGTTGAAGAGATGCAGCAAGTTGACCAGCCCCAAGCCCAGCCGGGTTCCTGTCTGGCGGACGCAATCGAGCGCAAATTCGTCACCCGCCCAAGCGGCTTCGCCAACCGCTTTTCCGTCTATCGAATTTAAGCCCCGCAGAACTGACGGCGCAGCGCTTGCCCGCAATTGACGCCGCGCCAACTGGCCAAGCGCCGTGCCAGACGCGAGCTCTTCCCAGCGCCGGATGCCGCCATCGGGGGTGGTCAGCCGCATGTGACCGGGTTCAATGGCGAGCCCGGCAGATCCGGTAAACAGCTCGCCATTGACTATCGCGCCGCCGCCGATCCCGGTGCTGATCGTCAGGTAAATCATAGGGTCGGCGCCATCCCCAGCGCCCAGGTGATATTCCGCCAGCGCGCCGAGGTTGGCGTCGTTTTCGACAAAGGCGGGCGCGCCCCCGAAGGCGCGGCTCAGGGTCGCCGCGATTGGCGTATGCGACCAGCCGGGCAGGGTCTCCGCCTTGATGATCGCGCCAGCCGCTGTATCGAGGGGACCAGGCGCCGCGATGCCGATGGACGCCGGCTCGCCTTCCGCGTCCATCAAGGACTTGCCAAGCGCGATCAAGCGTTCCAAGACAATTTCCGGTCCCTCTTCGACGCGGCTGAGTGTTTCGGCGCGGCTGATCAGGCGCAGGTCGCCGTCGAAGAGGGCGGCGCGGCTGCGCGTCCCGCCGAAGTCAATCGCCAGATAGCGGCTCATCGCTGATTGACGAACTCGTATAGCGCGCGGTCGGGCGGCGGCTTTGAGTCGATCGGCAAGCGTTCCCGATGCAGAGCGAGCGCGCCATTGCGCAATACAACCACGCCATTCGCAGCCCCTTCCTTGAAAGCGCGCCAGGCAATGCGGCTCATATCGCGGGCGATGCAGCGATCCCGATGAGAGACATCGGCGCCGCGCTGCGCATGCCCCAGGGCGGTATGGCGAATGCGTATGCCGGCGCGCTGTGGAATCTCCGCCACGAGATGGTTGATGTCCGGATAGGCTTCCGACAAGACGACCAGCGCATAACCGTCGTTGGCGACGATTGCCTTCAAGCGATCAGCCAGCCAGTCTAATTCAAGCGGGTATTCCGGCAGCAAAGCGAGATGCGCGCCGCTGGCGTAGGCGATCGCCAGCGCCAGATGACCGGTGGGCGCGCCCAACGTCTCCAATAAGAAGATGCGCCCGGGCAGCGCGTGGGCGGTGGCGCGAATCCCCTGAACCGCACCCAGGGCAAAGTTGCAGGCGGAATCATGCCCGAGCGTATAATCCGTGCAAGCCACATCATTGTCGATCGTCGCCGGCAAGACGATGCAGGATATGCCCCAATTCGCCAGCAGCGGCGCGGCATGCCGAATGGTGCCATCGCCGCCGAAGAGCAGCAGATTGTCGATTTCATGCCGCGTCAAGACTGCAAGAAGTCGCTCGCGGGCATCGGGCTGCTGGAGCGCCGGGTCTCGGCTGGACTGAAGGATTGAACCGCCACTTCCCGCCAGCAGGGAAATGACAGAGCGATCGAGAGCCAGCAGTTGATCATTGAGCAAGCCGGCCAAGCCGCCCCGGGCGCCCAGCACATGATCGCCGCCGTGATCCGCCAAGCGCAGAAAGCCATCGATGGCTGCGTTTATTCCCGGAGCGTCGCCGCCGCTGACTACGATAGCTGTTTTCAACTTAGGTAGGACCCGTCTTCGCCAAATGGCAGTTTCGCAAGTAATTCCAATGAGGCAACCAGAGCGCTTGCTCTGTGAATTCTATTGCCAAGCAATCAAGTCGTTGTACGGGCGTTGATCGGAGGGTTGGACAGTATATCATGGGCATATTTGCGGCCGGACCATAGCATTCGCCATGCAGCAATGCGATAGTGTATCCTTTTCGGTGGAAATTCAAATGAGCCAATTTCAGTTTCACCACAAGGGAAATAAAAACACAACGCAAAGGCTAATTGCCATATAATTCTCGGCGTCCTCTTTTTTCTCAGTAGAACAAAGTAAGTAATGCGAAAAAGGGCGATGCTAATCTGATTCGAGATCTGTAGGGGCGAGACTTGTCTCGCCCACTATGTCGCCATTGTACATGTGGGCGACTCAAGAGTCGCCCCTACGACATTCCTTCATTTTGTTGCATTACTTTATTGG
>JAJEGA010000099.1 GCA_022820125.1 Anaerolineae bacterium
GCGATGCTAATCTGATTCGAGATCTGTAGGGGCGAGACTTGTCTCGCCCACTATGTCGCCATTGTACATGTGGGCGACTCAAGAGTCGCCCCTACGACGTTCCTTCATTTTGTTGCATTACTTTATTGGACTTACTGAGGACACAGAGTTTAGGTTCTATTGATGGCTCTTCCGCTAAATCCACTGTTTGAATTAGGCAGGCATGCCGCTACCTTGTCGACCAACTTCCTTCCCATCCAATAATTTTGTGACAAAACGCCGCGAAATCTCTAATCAATCGCATTTCTCGGCACTCTCGGTGTCCTCGGTGGTTAAATTTCAGTTTAGGTTTGCTCATCGCAGGGCATGCCAGTTTTGAAGCGATTGCCCTGGCATTTGACGCCGATCTCAGCTTGCTTTCGTTCAGCTTCGGTTACACTCTATAATGCCAATGTCTTTGCATCGCGGGGCGGAGAATGTCGGCAATACTGCTTGCCATTTTGGCTGCGATCTGGCTGCTGGGCGCTTGGCTGAGAATCTATCAGCAGGCGCGCTTCTACCAGATCGAAGAGTATATGAGCGGTCGCTATCTGCGCTGGGTTCTGAGCCGCCGCTCCCGCCTGCTGCCCGCGCGGCCGCTTGCCGCCTGGTTTCTCGCTTTGGCTATAGGCGCGCTCCTGGCGGAAGCGCCGGACAGTTTCCTGCCAGCGATTGTCGCTATCGCCGCCGCAATAATCGCAGTGTTCCCGGCCCGCCAGCGTGAAGTCAAGCAGGCTTTTTCGGCGACCGCGCGAATGAAGCGGCTGCTCGCGGGCGCCTGGCTGGCAAGCGCGGTTGCCTTTGCCGCGGCCGCAGTGCATTCGAATCCGCCTCTCGCATCGCCCTTCCTCCTAGTGACGACAAAGAGCGCGATGGGCTTCGCCTTCTTCCTGCTGGCGCCGCTTTGGCTGGTCGCCGGGAACATAATCATGCAGCCCGTCGAAAACGCGCTGCGCCGCCTTTATCTTCGCCGAGCGGCTCAAACGCTGGAATTGATCAACCCTAAAATCATTGGCATCACCGGCAGCTACGGCAAAACGACAACCAAGAGCTTTCTGCGCGATATCCTCAGCAGCCGCTTTCGCGTCTATGCCACGCCAAAAAGCTACAACACCTTGATGGGAATATCGCTCGCGATTAATCGCGATCTCGCCGACGACTACCGCACGGAGTATTTCATCAGCGAGATGGGCGCCTATGTGGAAGGCGAAATTGACCGCATCTGCCGTCTAACGCCACCCGATATCGCCATCGTCACCGAAGTCGGCCCCCAGCACCTCGAGCGCTTTGGCTCACTGGAAAACATTTGCAAAGCAAAATATGAAATCGTCAAGAATCTGCCAGCCGATGGCGCAGCCGTCTTGAATTGGGACAATCCCTACGTCCGCTCCATGGCGGCGAGGGGCCACCCGTCGACAATTCTCACCGTCAGCCGCGAGTTAGACGTTGAAGCAGCCCTGGCGCGCAAGATCACCTGGCTCGCGACTGATATCCAGGAAACGCTTGAAGGGCTGTCCTTCACCGCCCGGAACCTGAAAACCGCCGAATTCGCCAGCATCGAGACAAGCGTCGTCGGCGAGCACAACGTGACCAACCTCTTGCTCTGCATTGCCGCCGCCTGCCACGAGGGGATTCCCCTGCGCGATATCGCAATGCGCATCCGCCGCCTGCAGCCAGCCGAGAGCCGGCTCGTCCTTGAGCGCACCGCCGCCGGCATTACGATCATCAACGACGCCTACAGCGCCAATCCCTTAGGCGTCGTCAGCGCGCTGAAAGTGCTGGGAATGCACAAGACCGGCGCGCGACTTCTGATTACGCCCGGCATGGTAGAACTCGGTGAACTGCAAGAATCCGAAAATCACAAATTAGGACTGCTGGCAGCGCAATACGCCACCGACATCATTCTGATTGGCAAGACGCAGACGCAAGCGATTGTCGCCGCGATTCGATCGACTTCATTCGACCGATCGCGCCTGCGCGTAGTCGAGACGCTTCGGGAATCGGTAGAATGGTATCAGCACAATTTGAAATCGGGGGATACGGTGCTGTTTCTGAATGACTTGCCCGATACGTATTAGACATGGTCGCTAAATGAGGATCAGCGAATGAGCAGCAGACGGCACACGACGATAGCGGTCATCTTCGGCGGGCGCAGCGTAGAGCACGATGTCTCCATCGTCACTGGGCATCAGATCATGTCGGCTTTTCCCGCCGACCGCTACGAAGTCGTCCCCGTCTACATCTCGCGCGACGGCCGCTGGTTCACCGGCGACGCGCTCGCTGACATCGACAGCTTCAAGGATGACGATATCCTGCATCGCAATGGGGTGCGAGCCTGTTTCTTGCCGCCGGACGCGCGTTATCACGGCTTGATAATCGATCCGCTCGCCGGGCGCTTCAGCAAGAGCGAGCTGCGGCGGATAGATGTCGCCTTTCCCGCGCTTCACGGCTCGCATGGCGAGGATGGCAGCATACAGGGATTGTTTGAACTGGCGGACATTCCCTACGTCGGTTGCGCCACGCTTGGTTCGGCATTAACCAACGACAAGATCATGACCAAGACGGTCCTGCGGCAAGCGGGGATACCGGTCTTGGATGACCTTTGGTTCAGCCGCGATCAGTGGCGCAAGCAACCGGAAAGCATCATTGCGCAGGCGCTCGCCCGGCTTGAGCTGCCGCTCTTCGTCAAACCGGCGACGCTTGGCTCCAGCATTGGCATCGGACGCGCGGACTCTGAGCCACTGCTGCGCGCCAGCATTGATATCGCCGCCAACTTCGACCGACGGGTATTGATTGAATCCGCCCTTACTGATGGCGTTGAGATAAATTGTTCCGTCATGGGTTACGGCGACCAATTCGAGGCTTCAACCCTGGAACAGCCGGTTTCCTGGGACGAATTCCTGTCCTACGAAGACAAGTACCTGCGCGGCGGCGAAGGCATGAAGAGCGCTGATCGCCTCGTGCCCGCGCCATTAAGCGCCGACTTGACAGCGCGAATCAAGGAAACGAGCATCGCCGCATTCAAAGCGGTGGATGGCCGCGGCATCGCTCGGATCGATTATCTTGCGCGACCGAGCGAGAACGAACTGTATCTGAACGAAATCAACACCATGCCCGGCTCGCTGGCTTTTTATCTGTGGCGCGAAGATGGCTACGCCTCGGGGGCGCTGGTGGAGAAGCTGGCGCAGCTCGCCCGCAGCGCGCATGCGGAGAAGCGTCAGAATACATACGACTACCAGACAAACCTGGTTAATGTTGCCAGCCAGCGCGGCATCAAGGGCGGCAAAGGCGCGAAATAGCGGGCAGGGGGCAGTATCCCTTCGCAGCAGCCGCCCGCTCTCTCGTTTGACTTGATAGCAATCTTCGCTATGTTATGATTACGGCGATCTGGCTTGCCGTCTGAACGCGGAGTTGGTCGCATTTGCCTTGCGATCCGCCCGCTTGCCAGCGCTGGCGTTTTTCGCGCGCTGCAGGAGGCGATGCCCGTAGATTGCAGTATTGTCATTGGCTTAAGGTTGCTGTGCCCTATACATCGAGTAATCCCCGCCCTCCGCGCCCATCCGATGTCGGCCGCTCGCTATGGGGCGGCGCGCCGCTGCCGCCGATTCCCGAGCGCGTCCTTGACGGCATCCCCGGGTTCATCGCCTGGCTCGCTCTATTGGTTTCCATTGCCAGCGCGGTGGCGTTCCCGCTTACCCTAATGCTTACGGCGGCGCTCGTCGCCACCTATTCCGCGATTCGGTTTCTTCTCGCCGGCATCGCCAACGGCATGGGAATGCGCCGGATCAAGGAATGGGAATCGATCGACTGGTACCGAAAGTACCTGCAAGACAGGCGGCCAAATTCCCTGGAATGGGACCGGGTTCATCATCTGGTGATCATCCCCATATACAACGAGTCGATGAAAATATTGACGCGCACCTTGGATCAGCTGAGCTTGCAGGACAATGCGATTTCACAGATCTCCGTCTTGCTGGCGATGGAAGCGGCGGAGCCTGACAGCTATCGGACGGCGCAAAGCCTTCACCGCCAGTATGCCGCCAACTTCGCCAATATCTATTTCACGGTGCACCCGCGCGGTTTGATTGGCGAAATGCAATGCAAATCAGCAAACCTGGCTTGGGCGATGAATCGATTCTTTGAAAATATCGTTGACGAAGATGACATTAATGTTGACAACTACGTGTTGACCACCATGGATGCCGACACGCGCTGGCATGAAAAGCACTTCGCCGCGTTGACCTATCACTTCGCTATCAGTCAAGACCGCCATCGCACCTTCTGGCAAGCGCCGATTCGCTATCACGGCAATATCTGGCAGGTCAATCCGCTGATGCGCATCATCAACACTTACGCGACCGCCTTCGAGCTGGCGTATCTGGCCGCGCCCTGGTGGATGGCGATGCCGATGTCGTCGTATTCGCTGAGCCTGAAGCTGCTGGAGCAAAGCGGCAACTGGGATACCGATGTGATTGCTGATGAATGGCATATGTGGATAAAAGCCTACTTCGCCACTGGCGGGCAGGTGAAGTTGCAGCATATCTACCTGCCTTTCCTGGCTGATTCAACCACCGGCTCCAACATATTAGAGTCGATAAAGAATCGCTACAGCCAGACGCTGCGCCATGCCTGGGGCAGCAAAGAAGTGGGATACATGCTCGCCAAACTGATCGAGAACCCGCAGGTCTTGTCACTCAGTTCATTCAAGCTGCTGCTTCGCATCGCCCACGATATTCTGCTGGCGGGCGCGGGCTGGATAATCTTGACCGTCGGCTCTCAGCTGCCGGTCTTCTTTCACCCCAAGATCGCGCCGATCAAAGTGGAAGGCTTGGTGGCCGCCAGCGACAAGTTGAACTACGTGCTTGATGGCTTTTCCACGAGCCATCCAGCCTGGCTGCTGCTGGCGATCGCGGGCATCGTCATGATCATACTGGTGGTCGTTTTTCAGGTTCAAGATTATCGTATCCGGCCGCCGAGGATTTCTCCTTATACATTGGGCGAGTCAATTCTGGAACTGCTGAGCATCCCGTTCATGCTGGTATTGACCTTGCTGGTGGTCGCCCTGCCCACCTTGGTCGCGCAGACGCGGCTCTTGCTCGGCATCCCACTGCAATTCATCGTTACCGAAAAGACCATCGACGCCTAAGGCAGCCAGCGTCTTTATATCGCGCGGCGCCGTGATTTACGCGCGATCCGGCGGCGAGTCTCTCTGGCGCGAGGCGGGGACATTCCATATCATTGAGCCGACATCGCGGCGCGAATCAGCGGAAGAAAGGCAAGACCGTGCCACAACAGCGCGTACAAAAGATCATGGCGCAAGCCGGCATCGGCTCGCGGCGCAAATGCGAAGAGATTATCCGCCAGGGCCGCGTGCGGATTAATGGCAAGGTTATCAAGCTGGGCGCGAAAGCCGACGCCGCAAAGGACCTGATTTCTGTAGACGGCCAGCGCATCGCCAGCGCATTCGAGCCGCTGTACATCGTCGTCAACAAACCGGCAGGCGTGCTGAGCACGACCAAAGCCGAAAAAGGCGACGAGCGCCCGACCATTCGCGAATTGGTTGAAGCGCCGGGCCGGCTCTTTACGATTGGCCGGCTGGATGCCGACAGCGAAGGGCTGATGGTCTTGACCAACGACGGCGAACTGGCGGATAAAATCTCCCATCCGCGATACGAACACACGAAAACCTACAAAGTGACGGTCAAGGGCAAAGTGGCGCGATCGACCGTTGAAGCCTGGGAAAGTGGCGTCTGGCTCGATGACAGTCGCACCGCCGCCTGCTCAGTCAAAGTGCTGCAATCGTCAAAGCGCTCGACAATCTTGCGAATCGTCATGATAGAGGGTCGCAAGCGTCAGATTAAGCGCATCGCCTCGGCTTTGGGTCATCCGGTGATACGTCTCGTTCGCACGCATATCGGGCAACTGGGATTGGGGACGCTGCGCAAAGGCGCCTGGTATCAACTGGATGAGGACGAAATTAGCGCGTTGAAGAAGCCCGCTCATGAACTGAACGCGATACGACAGAAGCGGCGCGAGCGCAAGCGAAAGACCAGCCGGCGAGTTGTGAGCCGGCGCGAATAATGTCATGTCACACGAGTTAAGCATTGAAGAATATATCGCTCGGCAACCCCAGTTTGACCGGGCGCGGCGCATCATGCTGCCCCTCCTGCGCGCGGCAGTTCCCGCCTTCTGCAAGGTGGATGTCGCCGGGCTGCGCAACGTCCCGCGGCAGGGGCGCGCCTGCCTGATGATCAATCACGTATCCTACCTCGATCCGATAGTCGTGACGGTTAGCATACCGTTTCGCTATACGATCTCGCTGTCCAAGGTGGAAAACTTCAGCCTACCGGTCGCCGGCTGGTTCCTGCGCCACTGGGGCCACTACCCAATCCATCGCGGCGAAATTGATCGCAAGGCGCTGATGCAAACAATCGAACTGCTGCGGAGCGGGCAACTCGTGCTGATGGCGCCGGAAGGAACGCGACATCCTGAAGGCATGCAGCGGGCAAAGGAAGGATTGGCTTATGTGGCGATCAAGGCAGACGCGGTGATCGTGCCGGCCGCGATATGCGGCGCCGAAGACTGGCGGCGGCGATTGAAGCGCTTCCGCCGCGCCTACGCCAAGGTCGTTTTTGGCAAGCCCTTTCGTTTGCGCGCGGACCATCGTCGGCGCATCCCGCGGGCGGAGTTAGCGGAAATGACGACCCAAGCGATGCATCAATTGGCGCTGACCATTCCCGACGAGTATGCCCATCTGCGCGGCTATTACCACGATATCGAGAAGGCTCGCAGCGACCGTCTCGAATTCGTCTGAGACGGCGCAACAGTCACACGTTGCTGCTTTCCATAACTTCCAGCGCCCATTCCGTCAGCGCGTCCACGGAAGTATTCAGCCGGGCGAATCGCTCGTCTTGCGTGAATCCGCGCGCGTAGCGAATGTAGATTTGCTGCAAGATCACCAGCAAACGGAAAATCCCCAGCACATGATAAAAGGGAATATGCGAGAGGTCTCGTCCGCTCCGCTCGGCATAGCGGCTCAGAATTTGCCGGCGGCTGTAGAAATCAAAGCCGCCTGCCGGCATCGTGCCGATGGCTCGCACAGCTGGCGAATCTTCGGGTCCGGTCCAATAGGTCAGAAGCGTGCCGAGATCCGAAAGCGGGTCGCCAAGGGTGCACATGTCCCAATCGAGGATGGCGACAATGCGGGACGGGTCGTCCGCCGCGAACATCGTATTATCGAGCTTGTAATCATTGTGGACCAGCGAGTAATAACTGGTATCCGGCAGATGCGCCGCCAGCCAGCGGTAGATCGCCTTCACTTGCGGATTGTCGTCCGGCGAAGCCGCGCCCCAGCGCCGCCACCAGCCTTCCACTTGTCGCTTGACAAAGCCTGCGGGCCGGCCGAGCGCCGTCAAGCCTAGCGCCTCGTAATCAACGGCGTGGAATTCCGCCAGCGCATCAACCAGCGCCCGGCTCATTTGTTGCGGCGCGTTGGCATCACTGGCGAAGGGCTCTGGCATGGTAGCGCGAACCACGATGCCATGGCAGCGCTCCATGATGAGAAAGGGCGCGCCAATGACCGCTTCATCTTCGCAATAATGGTAAACTCGCGGCGCGAAGGGAAAGGCTCGGCGCAAGACGGAAAGCACTCGATTTTCGCGCCCCATGTCATGCGCCGAGGGCGCATAGCTGCCCAATGGCGGCCGACGCAAGACATATTCCGTCGACCCGCCGAAAGTCAATAGATAGGTCAAATTCGCCTTGCCGCCGCCAAACTGCCTGACGGACAGTTCGCCATCAGCGCCCGGCAGGCGACCGCGGAGATAGCCCCGCAGGCGCGCTTCGTCAAAGCGCTCGTCAAGGCGGACTTCAATCAGGTCGCGCTCGTCAGGCATTTGTATGGCGCGGCTCCCTATTTTGAGCAATTCGGGCATACAGGATTCACCGCAAGTCTACCATAGCTGGGGCGTCAGCCACCTCTCTCTTGCATTCCAAGCGATCCTGTTTTCACTCTATTTGACGCGCCTTATCTTTGCGTGGCTATCTTGCGCGGGTATGATAGAGTGCATTATCCAAGAGAATCGAGTGACTTTGAGCTTCAAGAAGACATTTCCCATCCTGGTCGCTTACCTTATATTCATCGTGATCGGCATCGCGTCGGGATTGCTGAACATTTCCTGGACCTACATGCAAGACACCTTCAATGTGTCGCATGATTCGCTGGCTGCTCTGGCGCCGGCGGCGATGCTGGGCGGGCTGATCGCGGCTTTTCTCAGCGGCTCCATCATCGGGCGATTTTCCATTGGTCCGGTTCTGGTCGGCGGCATGGCGTTTGCGGGGGTCGGCATGTTGGGATACGCCCTTGCGCCCGCCTGGATAAGCTTGCTCGGCGTCGCATTCATCGCCAGCATCGGCAAAGGCGCGATGGACGCCGGCTTGAATAACTTCGCCTCAGCCAATTATGGCGCCAGCGAAATGAATTGGCTTCACGCCTGCTGGGGCATCGGCTTGACGATCGCGCCGGCTGTCGTCACGCACTTCGTGCTTGAGCAGGGTGGCGCATGGCAGGCGAGCTATGTCGTCGTCGCTTTGATCATATTTCTTTTGGGGCTAGTCATCTTGCTCAGTTTGCCACTGTGGAAATTACGCGCGCCAAGCGACAAATCGAAAAGTGACAGCGTCAGCCCGCCCGCCAGTGAGAGCCTTCGCCGCCCAATCGTGATTCTTGGTTTGCTGTTTTTCTTTGTTTATGGCGGGGTTGAAATCGGCACTGGGCAACTGGCAAACACGCTGCTGATCGAATCGCGGAATTTGCCGCAAGCGATCGCGAGCAGCTGGGTCAGCGCCTACTGGGCGAGCTTCACCCTCGGGCGAATAACGATGGGGCTGCTCGCTTTGCGCCTGGGCGACAAAACCCTCTTGAACATCTGCTTTGGATTCACCGTCATCGGCGCGCTATTGCTCTTCGTCAACGCGAACGAAGCGTTGAGCCTGATAGGGCTGATTGGCTTGGGCTTCGGGCTGGCGGCGGTGTTTCCGATCTTGATATTGCAAACGAACAAGCGGGTCGGGCGCGAGCATGCCGCCAACGCGATTGGTTTTCAGGTTGGCTGCGCTGGGCTGGGTGGCGCCGCGCTGTCGGGCATGGGCGGCGTCTTCGCTGAACACGTGGGGCCCGAATCGATCAGCCTGTTCATATTTGCTGGCGCCTTGCTGACCTTCGCGCTCTATGAGTTCATGATTCGTTGGGAAGTCCGACAATTGATCGCATCACCTCGATAGGCGAGATTGATGGCGCTGCTTGCGGAAAAAATCGGGCAGTTGATGATGGTCGGCTTTGAGGGGCATTCGCCTCCGCCTCATGTGCTGGAATGGCTGGCGAGCGGGCAAATCGGTGGCGTCTATCTCTTCGCGCGCAACATCAAATCGCCGGCACAAATCAAGCGGCTGACCGCGGAATGCCGGGCGGCGGCGAAACACCCCAGTCTCGTAGGCATCGATCAAGAAGGCGGCATCGTCGCCAGGCTGCGCGCCGGCTTCAGCGAAAGCCCGGGGGCTATGGCTTTGGGCGCCGGCGGTAGGCTTACGGTGGAGATCTGATGGCTGGATTCATGAATCGCAAGTCCTTCGAAACTTTGCTGGACCGTCATCTGCCAGCGACCTTTCCGGCGCTGAGCATCTGCGTGATTCACCAGGGCAAGACCGTCTGGCAGGAAGCGCGCGGCTGGATCGACCCGGAGGGACGCCGGCAGGCCGCGAGCGTAGATTCGCTTTTCGATCTCGCTTCCGTGACCAAGCTCATTATCGAGGCGAGTTTTTTGGCGCTGGTTGAGGCTGGCGTCATCGGGCTGGATAGCCGCCTGGTTGATGTCGTCCCGGAGTTCGGCCGGGTGAACCCGCGGAAAATCGGCGGGGGGCAAGACCCGCACACGCGCGCCATGCTGCCAACTGAGCCGCAATTCCGCGGCAAGTCTGTCGATCCGACGGCGGTCAGGTTTCGGCATCTGCTGACGCATACATCGGGCTTGCCGCCCTGGCGCTCGGTCTACCGCTTGGCTGCGGACCGCCCCCCGCCCCCACCGACCCACGTTGATCAATATGATGCGGGGCGCTGGCGGCGCGGCTTGGAAGCCATGGTCGATTTCCCATTCGCCGGCGCAATCGGCGACGCCGTTCGCTACAGCGACATTGGCATCCTTCTCCTCGGCGAAGCGGTCGCGCGTCTGCAGGGAAGCCGGCTGGATCACGCTGTAAATGAACTGGCGCTGGCGCCTTTGGGGTTGGGCGCCTTCACTTTCAATCCGATGCTGAAGGGCATCACGCGCGACCGAATCGCGCCGTCAGAGCTGGACGATCACTGGCGTCAACGGCGCGCCTGGGGCGAAGTCCATGATGAAAACGCCTGTGGCCTGGGCGGCATCGCCGGTCACGCTGGGCTCTTTGCCACGGCCCAGGATGTCGCCCGCTTCGGCCAAGCCTGGCTATCGGGGGACGAGCGCCTCGCCATCAGCAGCGAGCTCCGCCAGATGGCAACCAGCCAGCAGGTCGCAGGGCAGTTCCGGCTGGGCTTGGGCTGGATGCTGCGGGCGGATCGCGACTCTTCAGCTGGAGACCGTTACAGCGCAAATTCCTTTGGTCACACGGGCTTCACCGGCACATCGCTCTGGATTGACCCGGAACGCGAGCTGGTGAGCGCGGTGCTGACCAACCGCGTATACCACGGCCGGGCGGATGAAGGCATTCAGGCCTTTCGCCGCGCGCTTCATGATCTCATAGTTGATAGCGTTGACGGGCGATGAATGAGCCGCTGTTCATGGGCGTGGACGGCGGCGGAAGTACGCTGCGCGTCGCCATTGTGGATGCGACTCTAAGTACGCTCTCCTCGCTGAGGGCGGAATCCGTTAACCCGAGCATCGTCGGGCGCGGACTGTCTCGCGAGCGAATTCTAGGCGGCATGCTGGAAGCGCTGCGATTGGCAGGCTTGCGGCCTGAGCGCATCGCCGCCGTCGGAATCGGCATCGCTGGCGCGTCCAATTCGCACAGCGCGGATTGGCTGCGCAAGACGGTAAAGCGAGCCCTGCCCGATTCTTACCCAGCCCTGAGTTCGGATCTCGAAATTGCCTTGGTGGGCGCTCTGGCTCGGCGTCACGGCGTCTTGCTGTTGGCGGGAACTGGCAGCGCGGCTTACGGCATTAAGCCCGATGGCGAGCGGCTGCAAGTCGGGGGCTGGGGATACCTGCTAGGCGACGAAGGCGGCAGCTTCTGGATTGGAACGCAGCTTTTGCGTCATGTTGCGCGAGCAGAAGACGCAGGCGGCGAACAATGCCTGCCGGAGCTGGGTCGCGCCTGTCTCGATTTGCTAGAGCTTTCCCGGGCGCGCGAATTGGTCGCTTGGGTTTATCGATCCAAGCCGGGCCCGGCGGTGCGCATCGCCAGCCTGGCGCCCTTTGTGCTGGATCAAGCGGCAAGCGGCGATACGTTGGCGATCGACATAATGCGCCGCGCCGCCCAACACCTGGTCGATCTCGCCGAGACGACGCAACGACGGCTGAAATATAGCAAGGCGGAAATTGCATTTGCTGGCGGGCTGCTCGATAAGGACAACTGGCTCTCGGCTGAAGTCGCGCGCCGTCTCGGGCTGCTTGAGCGCCCGGTCGCCAAATACGCGCCGGTCACGGGCGCCGCCCTACTGGCAAAACTGGAATGGAGCGCGCAGCATAAACCATGAATTTGACGACTGAGCAGAATAATCCAGACAGTGTGAATATTGACCAGATGACAGCGCTTGAAGCCGTCAGCTTGATCAACCGCGAAGACGCCAAGGTTGCCGCCGCTGTGCGCGTGGCGCTGCCGCAGATTGCGAAGGCGGTGGAACTTGTCGCCGAGGCGCTGGCGACAGGCGGGCGCCTCTTTTATCTTGGCGCTGGCACAAGCGGGCGCCTGGGGGTGCTCGACGCGGTCGAATGTGTGCCGACTTTTAGCGTCGCGCCTGATCTGGTGCAAGGCATTATCGCCGGCGGCGCCGATGCCCTGACAGCTTCCATCGAGGGCGCTGAGGATCTGCCAGCAAACGCGCGAGACGATCTGACAACGCGCGGTCTGACGAGCGCTGACGTTGTTTGTGGCATCGCCGCCAGCGGGCGTACGCCCTATGTCATAGGCGGCTTGGCGCAGGCCAAAGGCATGGGCGCGAAGACGATAGCCATCGCCTGCAACAGCAACTCGCGCATCGGCGAGATCGCGGATATTTCGATTAGCGTCGATGTCGGGCCCGAGATCATCGCCGGCTCAACGCGCCTGAAGGCGGGCACAGCGCAGAAGATGATCCTGAATATGCTCAGCACAGCCGTCATGGTTCAACTGGGCAAGGTCTATGGCAACCTGATGGTCGATGTGAAAGTGTCCAATCAGAAGTTGGCGGAGCGCGCTTGCCGCTTGGTCATGCGTTTGGCCGGCGCCGACGACGAGCGGGCGCGCGAGTTATTGGCGCTGGCAAATAACGATGTCAAAGCCGCGGTTGTTATGGCGCGCTTGGGCCTTGAAGTCGACGAAGCCAGTCGAATATTGGTGGAGGCGAAGGGCAAACTGCGCGATGTCATCGGGGACGCGCCGAATTGAGCCCGCCCTTACTTGCCCTCCCAATCGATCGGGTAAGTCTTGTCGATCATCGCCTGGATGGCATTTTGAAAGTCCTCGGTGCGGAACAACTGCGCCTGCGCCCAAGCCTCGATTTGCAGCCCGCGCGAGTTGTCGACAATGTCGTTGACCGCTCTTTTGGCATAACTCACGGCCAAGGGCGCCGATGCCGCAAGCGCCGCCACGAACGCGTCAACGCCGCGCTCCAATTCAGGCTTTGGGAACAAGCCGTTGATCAGCCCCCAGTCCAATGCTTGCGCCAAGTTTATGTTGCGGCCCGTCATGATCAAGTCTTTGGCGCGTGACGGTCCCACGAGCTTGATCAGGCGCGCGGTTCCGCCAACATCGGGGATGATGCCCAAGCGCGCCTCCGGCAGCCCAAGCTTGGTGCGCTCGGCCGCCAGCCGGAAGTCGCAGGCCAGCGCCAGCTCCAGCGCCATACCCAGGCAATAGCCATGCAATACGCATACGACTGGCAGCGAGCAGCGCTCAATCTTGTTGAAGATTGCTTGATAGCGCTCAGTGAAAGGAAAGAGGTTCTTGCGGAACCCTTCAGCCGGCCTCAGGAATTGATTCAGGTCAATACCGGCTGAGAATGCGCGCCCGGCGCCACGAACCAGAACCGCGCGCGCCCCATCGTTAAATTCTAGCTCGGCTTGATCAAAAGCCGCCGACAGCGCGCTCATCATCTCGTCGTTGATGGCGTTGCGTTCGCCAGGACGATTGAGAACAACTTCGAAGACCTGACCAGAACGCCGCGTGAGAATCAAATCAGCCATGATCGGCGGCTCCGATGATCCTCAATCTCATGCCTGCGACTCCAGGAAGGTTTCCAGCGACCGAACTGAATGAAGACTGACGCGCGTCTTTGACCGGTCAATCCGACGCATCAGACCAGCGAGGACGGTTCCCGAGCCGATTTCGATGAAAGTCTGCGCCCCGGCATCTATGATGGCGCCCATCGACTCGGTCCAGCGCACCGATCGCGTCAATTGCTGATCCAACTCAGTTTGGATTTCCGCCGCCGATGCAAGCGGCCGCGCCCGGACGTTGCCAACAACGGGCGTCGCAGGCGCCGAAATTGCCGTGCTTTGAACCGATTCGCGGAAGCGTTCGGCAGCGGGCGCCATCAGCGGCGAGTGCGCCGCCACGCTGACAGCCAGCTTAACCGCCCTTCTGGCGCCGGCTTCGGTCGCGCGAACGATCAAGCGATCGACCGCCTCAATATCTCCTGAAACGACCGCTTGCCCCGGGCAATTGTCATTCGCCAAGACGACGGTCTGCCCCGATTCCGCTGAGACCTCGGCGCAGAGCGCTTCCACATCTGTGATTTCGAGCGCGAGAATTGCCGCCATCGCGCCCGGATTGCGCTCGCCCGCCTGCTGCATGAAACGGCCGCGGGCTTCCACCAGGCGCAAGCCAGCTTCGAAGCTGAGCGCGCCGGCGGCTGCCAGCGCAGAGAACTCGCCCAGGCTGTGGCCCGCCATCCAAGCGGGCTGGGCGCCGCGGAGCAGCTCATTTAGCACGCGCCAAATGGCGATGCTGCAAACATAGAGCGCCGGCTGCGTAATCTCCGTCTGGTCCAGCGCCGCGCTCGGACCATTGAAGCAAATGCGCGAGAGGTTCAGATTAAGGATGTCGTCGGCCTGCTCGAATGTCTGACGAGCGATTGCAAATTCACCCGCGAAATCGGCGCCCATGCCGACCATTTGCGAGCCTTGGCCCGGGAATAAAGCGGCGCTTGTCTGCCAGTCCATCAACTTTATTCACTATCCGTCGTCTGTCAAACAGAATTATGCCGGATTACCCTGCCGGGGACGAGACAAGAAGATTATCCGCGCAAAAAAACCGCGCTTCGCCAGCACGGTTTGTCAGCAGGGTTCGTCAAGCGGGCAGCCTGGGCTAATCGTTATCGATTTCGACAACCAGTTCGCCGCGATACCAGCCGCACTTGGGGCAAACGCGATGGGCGATATGATACTCGCCACAGTTGGCGCACTCCACCAAATGCTTGAGTGTAAGCGCGTGATGGGCGCGGCGGCGGTCTCGCCGGGACTTCGAGACTTTTCGTTTCGGTAGCGGGCCCATAGTTTTACTCCTGAACGATTTCGGGCATAATCGGCGTATTGTACCGGTCGCCTGGCGAGGCTGTCAAGCCAAGCGTTCCGCAAGTCCAGGGCAATCGCATCAAAATTATTTTGCCACCGAGGACACAGAGAAAAACGAGAACACAGAAGTAAACGCAAGCAAGTCATGCGACAAAGGGCGATGCAAATCTGATTCGAGATCTGTAGGGGCGAGACTTGTCTCGCCCACTATGTCGCCATTGTACATGTGGGCGACTCAAGAGTCGCCCCTACGACGTTCCTTCATTTTGTTGCATTACTTATTGTTGCATTACTTATTGGACTTACTGAGAAAATCTGCATAGACAGTTAGGTGGCAGCGACAGTATAGGTATTCTGAAGGCGGCAGATGTTTAGCTTAGATCGAAAAATACCAATATCTTTAGTGTACTCAACTTAACTCGGTGGTCTAGGTGGTTGAATTTCAGCTTGATTATTCATCATCCAAGGCGTCATCATTTCGATGTTATAGCCCTATTCCGCAAGCCTTTTCGAAATGGGAGATAGATGGACAGCATCGGCAGCCCGCCATTCTTGGTCACTATTGAGAGAATAATTCAGCAAAAAGTTCGCTCTTGGAAGCCGCTTGCCGGCGGCATGATCAGCCAGGTGATTCGGGTCGATCTGGACGGCTGCGAATCCATCGTGGCGAAAGCCGGCGACGGCGGCCATGACCTGACGATTGAAGCGTATATGCTGCGTTACCTGCGCGAGCATACGGGATTGCCGGTCCCGACAGTTTTGCACGATCAGCCGAATCTGCTGCTGATGGAATTTGTGGCAGGTCGCATCAAGTGGGAGGGCGCCGCCTTGCGCCACCTCGGCGAGCTGTTAGCCGGCTGCCATCAGGTGACTAGCCCATATTTCGGGCTGGAACGCGATACGCTCATTGGCCCCTTGCATCAGCCGAATCCACAGATGGGGTCATGGATCGCCTTCTTTCGCGAGCAGCGGCTGCTTTATATGATCGGCATCGCCAGGGATTCGGGCCATCTGCCGGCGGCGCTTGAGCAGCGGCTCCGGCGCATCGCTGAAAAGTTGGATCGATACCTCATGGAGCCCGAGAAGCCTGTGCTAATCCACGGTGATATGTGGAAAACGAATGTGATCACACGCGCCGGGCGAGTGGCGGGCGTCATCGACCCGGCGCTCTATTATGCGCACAACGAGATGGAGTTGGCTTATATGACCTTGTTCGGCGGGACGGGCGCAGAATTCTTCAGCGCGTATACGGAGACAATTCCGATTGAAGCCGAGTTCTATTCCACGAGACGGCATATCTACAATCTATATCCACTGCTCATACACCTGACGATATTCGGTTCAAAATACCTAAAGCCTTTGGAGCAGACGCTTAAGCGATTTGGCTTTTGACTGTTGCGCGCAGGGCAATCGCATCAAATTTTTCTTAACCACAGAGTTGTTCGCCCGTGATTCGGGACAGCCACAAAAACACAACCCGGTCTCACATGGCGAGCAATATCAAAGCAAATACCGCGCTTTTCGTGATGATAAAGCGGACATGTTAAATTACATTGTACCCTTGAG
>JAJEGA010000052.1 GCA_022820125.1 Anaerolineae bacterium
GAAGGCGACGATGACGGCTTCCTCTTGCGCGGACAAGACGGTGGAGCGGGGATTCTTGGGTCCCATCGGCAGGTCTTTAACGGAGTCGCGTTTCTTCCACTTCGCGACCGTCTTGGGGTTGATGCCATACCGCTTGGCCAGCTTCATTATGCTCTCTTGACTATTTTGTATAGCTCGGCGGGTTGCCTCTGTCGTTGTGGCGCGAGGGTGAAGTACCTGTCCCATAGGGCATCCTTTTGACTATATGATAGTACACCATTATAATCCGAGACTATACACCTAGTAGCACTTCTTCGTACGTGTCGATCCGATCCAAAATGTCATCCTGGCCGTCGCGCACGCTCTGATATTCTTTTTTCAATGCGCTTCAAGCGAATGTCCATTGTCACCATGCCGCCACCTTGTGTCCGCATCCAGTATAATGGCGCTGTCTGATGCTGTCAAAACCTCTGTGTACTCTGTGAACTCTGTGGTTAGGAAAAAATCATGCC
Organism: Anaerolineae bacterium; assembly: GCA_022820125.1. GTDB lineage: Bacteria > Chloroflexota > Anaerolineae > Aggregatilineales > Phototrophicaceae > UBA6055. The sequence goes on from JAJEGA010000052.1 coordinate 492, forward strand.
CAATACCCGCAGCCAAGACTTCTTCAGCGCCGAGGGCGTCAGCGGGCTCATCCGCCGCGCCTTCACCGCCGCCTCGGGCTACGAGCGCGCCGACATGTCCCGCCCGCTCATCGGCATCTGCAACACCTACAGCGAGCTCAACCACTGCAACAGCCACCTGCGCCAGGTCAGCGAGGCGGTCAAACGTGGTGTGCTGGCGGCTGGCGGCTTCCCGCTGGAATTCCCCACCATCTCCCTTGGCGAGGTCTACCTCAGCCCGACCTCCATGCTCTGCCGCAACCTGGCGGCGATGGACACTGAAGAGATGATCCGCGGCAATCCGCTGAGCGGCGTGGTGCTGCTCACCAATTGCGACAAGACGACGCCGGCCGCGCTGATGGGCGCCGCCAGCGCCGACCTGCCGACCATCATGGTCAGCGGCGGTCCTATGCTCAACGGGCATTATCAGGGCGAGATCCTCGGCGCCTGCACCGATTGCCGCCGTTACTCCGCCGAATACGAAGCCGGCACAATCAGCGCCGAGACCTACAAAGGCATCGAGCAAAACCTTGTGCGCAGCGCGGGCCACTGCATGGTCATGGGCACGGCCTCGACCATGAACTCGCTGATGGAAGCGCTGGGCATGGCGCTGCCGGGCAATGGCGCCATCCCCGCCTCTGATTCGCGCCGCTTGCAGCTGGCGCAGGCTGCCGGAAGGCGGATCGTCGACCTGGTCGAGCGCGACATACGCCCGTCGCAGATCCTGACCGCCGCCGCCTTCGACAACGCCATCACCCTGCTCAACGCCGTCGGCGGCAGCACCAACGCCATCGTCCACCTGCCTGCGATCGCGGGGCGCGTCGGCGTCGAGCTGCCGCTCTCCCGCTTTGACGAGATCAGCCGCCGCAGTCCGCTCATCGCCAATATGCGCCCGACCGGCGAGTATCAGATGGAAGACCTCTTTTACGCCGGCGGCATCCCGGCGGTTCTGAAACAGCTGCTGCCCCTGCTGCATGGCGATGCGCTCACCGTGACCGGGCGCACGCTGGCGGAGAATGTCGCTGATGCCGCGGTCAGCAATCCCGCTGTCATCCGATCGCTGGACGACCCGCTGGAAGCCGAGGGCGGTTTGAGCATCTTGCGCGGCAACCTGGCGCCCGATGGCGCGGTCATCAAACACGCCGCCGCCAGTCCCGCGCTTTGCCAGCACCGCGGACCGGCTCTCGTCTTCAAAGACGCCGACGATGTCAAGGCGCGCATTCACGACCCCGCGCTTGATGTGAGTCCCGATCATGTGCTCGTGCTGCAAAACGCCGGTCCCATCGGCGGACCCGGCTTTCCCGAGATCGGCAACCTGCCCATCCCGCAGAAGCTGCTCAAGCAGGGCGTGCGTGATATGGCGCGCATCTCTGACGCTCGCATGAGCGGCACGTCCTACGGCACGATCGTGCTGCATGTCGCGCCGGAAGCGGCCATCGGCGGTCCCCTCGCTCTCGTGCGTGATGGCGATGAAATCGAGCTGAATGTCGCCGAGCGCCGCTTGCAGCTGCACGTCTCCGACGCCGAGCTGGCGGAACGGCGGGCCGAGTGGTCAGCGCCGCCGCCGGCATACGAGCGCGGCTACGGGCAACTTTACCTGCGCAGTGTCAATCAGGCGCCGCTGGGCTGTGATTTTGACTTTTTGCGCGGGAGGGATCCGGCCGGTCCGGTCTGGCAACCGAAGTTTTAATCGGGGAATAACCGCTGCAAATTCAGTTCAAAGCCGGGCAAGACGGGCTCGCCGGATAGAACGCCGTCTTTGTCGAGACTCTCGCTAGCCGGTTCTCCGTCCGGTCCCATGCGCCATACCTCGGCCGAGGTCCGCTCTGGCAAGACGAGCCACACCAGTTCTGTCCCGTTAGCCAGGTACACTGCGGCCTTGCGGCGAAGTTCAGCGAGCGTGTTGCTGGGGGATTGGATCTCCACTGCCAGATCGGGCATTCGGGGTACAAACTGCTTGTGATTGGCTGGCGGAACATTTTGCTTGCGGATGAATGCGACATCAGGGCCAAGCAAGGTATGGCGGTCATCGGCGGGATAATAGCCGGATTCGACGCTGCCGTCCCCCAGGTCATGCGCCTCGGCGTAGTTCATCAAGTAGCGAAAAATGTGTCCTGCAAGTCTGCCATGTGTATATCCCGGCACCATATCCCAAAATAGCTCCCCATCAATGAGATAAAAGTGCTTGAGTTCGTTTTCCGGCAGCTGCGAAAGCCGCTGGACATCGTCAACCGTGTACAGCCGCTCCTGGATAGCCATCGTTGCCTCGCGAAAGTCCACTTTCAGATAAGAGTATAACGTAGTTTGAGTCTCATGGTCGATGGGGCGCGGCGATGCGCAGCGTCAACCAGGCGCCGCCTGCGACATCGGCGCTTACGAATTGCCGCAATAGAAACGGTCGTTTCAGCGAAACGCCCCTACAGAATCTCTGTGTCCCTGGCGCCTCTGTGGCGGAAGACCCTATGCATCCAGCTCCCCGTCCGCCAAGCCCACCGGCAGCGCCTGCGGTTGCTCGACCGTGCTCTCAAGCGCGATCCGCCGCCCCTGCGCCGCCGATTCTTCCAGCGCGCACATGATGTCGAGCGTGTGGAAAGCCAGCTCGCCGCTGACCCGGTGCGGGCGCCCTGACTGAATCGCGTAAGCCATATCGGCGACGCCGGCGCCGCGCCCGATGTTGATCGTATGACTGTGCGGGATTTCGACCCAGTCGCGCGTCCCGCCTTTGAGCAGGTGATTCTTTCCGTGAAAATGGTTGGGATCGCCCACGCTCATCGACGCCTCCGCGCCGTGAATCTCCATGTTCGGCAGCTGGTGCCCCCATACATCAAAGCTGGTGATGACGCTGGCGATGGCGCCGCTGGCGAATTCCAGCGTGCCGGCCACATGCGTATTGACCTCGACTGGCAGCCGCTGCCCCATCAGCGCTTCGCTGGTGGCGATGCGCTCGCCGAAGCTCTTGCGCGCCGACGCCGAGACCCGCGCGACCGGTCCCATCAAATGGACCAGCGACGTTAGATAATAGGGACCCATATCGAAGAGCGGTCCGGCGCCCTTCTGGTAGAAGATGCCCGGGTTGGGGTGCCAGCTCTCTGGTCCATGCGCCATGAAGACGGCGGTTGCCGCGACTGGCGCGCCGATCAGCCCGTCGTCAATGGCTTTGCGCGCGGTCTGCAAGCCGCCGCCGAGGAAGGTATCGGGCGCGCAGCCCATGCGGAGGCCCGCTGCCTCTGCCGCCTGGATGATCTTCGCGCCGTCCTCGCGGGTGACAGCCAGCGCCTTCTCGCTGTAGGCGTGTTTGCCCGCGTCGATAATCTGCAGCGAGACATCGGCATGCGCGGCTGGAATGGTCAAGTTGACGATGATATCGATGTCTTCCCGCGCCAGCAGATCGTCGACGCTGTAGGCCGCCAGCCCGTGCTCGGCGGCGAAAGCTTCCGCGCGCTCGGTGAGGATATCGGCGCAGGCGCAGATTTTGATGACGTCAAATGGCGCGCAGCCCTCGATATATGCGGGCGCGATATTGCCGGCGCCGATGATGCCAACGTTTAATGTTTGCACGGCGTCTCCTATGCGGGCGACCCACTGGGTCGCCCCTACAGATTCAATTGCTAGGGGATTGTGTCACATATCCAGCACGCCATCAGCCAAGCCGGCCGGCAGCGCGAGGGGCTGCTCCAGCGTGCTTGTGATTTCGATATGCCGTCCCTGCGCCGACGATTCTTCCAGCGCCAGCATAACGTCCAGGGCATGAAAAGCGAGATCGCCGCTCGCGCGATGCGGGCGTCCCGAAAGAATCGCGTAAGCCATATCGGCGACGCCGGCGCCGCGCCCGATGTTGCTGCTATGCGTCAGCGGGATATCAACCCACTCGCGCGACCCGCTGATGACCGCCGATACCTCGCCGTCAAAGCGGTTCGGGTCGGGCACGCTGAGCGAACCCTCGCTGCCATGGATCTCGATCATGGGCAGGTTGTTTCCCCAGACATCAAAGCTCATGATGATCGTGGCGATGGCGCCGCTTTCGAATTCCAGCGCGCCAGCCACATGCGTATTGACTTCGACCGGCAGACGCTGCCCCATCAGCGCTTCGCTGGTGGCGATGCGCTCGGCGAAGGTCATGCGCGCCGAGCCGGACACCCGCGCGACCGGGCCCATGAGATTGAGCAGGGCGGTCACATAATAAGGACCCATATCGAGAATCGGTCCGCCGCCCTCGAGGTAGTAGAAGCCGGCATTGGGATGCCAGCTCTCGTGTCCGTGAGAAAGCCAGGTCGCGGTCGCCGCAACCGGCGCGCCGATTAAGCCGTCATCGATTGCCTTGCGCGCCGTCTGCCCGCCGCCGCCGAGGAAGGTATCGGGCGCGCAGCCCATGCGCACACCCGCCGCTTTAGCCGCTTTGACCACCGCCTCGCCGTCGGCGCGGTTGATCGCCAGCGGCTTCTCGCAATAGGCGTGTTTGCCCGCTTCAATGATTTGCAGCGAAACTTCGGCGTGCGCGGCTGGCAAGGTCAGGTTGACGATGATGTCAAGGTCCTCGCGCGCCAGCAAGTCATCGACGCTGTAGGCGGTCAGTCCGTGCTCGGCGGCAAATGCCTGCGCGCGGTCTTCCAGAATATCGGCGCATGCGGTCAGCTTGATCACATCAAATGGCGCGCAGCCCTGGATATAAGCCGGCGCGATATTGCCGGTGCCGATGATGCCAACGTTTAGTGATTGCATAGGGGATCCTTTATCAGATTGCGGGCGACTCACAGAGTCGCCCCTACAAAGCCTTGCGGCGCGCGGGCGACCTGATAGGTCGTCCATACAAAGCCTTGCGGCGCGCAGGCGACCTGACAGTCCGCGTCTACGACATGAATTCGGGGATGTTGCCGCGGACGGGCGAACTGTTGGTGACTGGCTTCGCCCAGTTGATGGCGTTGGCGATCACCTTGTGCACGATGGGCATGTGATAGATCGGGTAAGTCTCGTGCCCGGGCCGGAAGTAAAAGATCTTGCCTTGCCCACGCTGATAACAGCAGCCGCTGCGGAAGACCTCGCCGCCTTCAAACCAACTAATGAAGACCAGCGTATCGGGCGGCGGTATGTCAAAATGCTCGCCGTACATCTCGGCTTCGTCAATTTCAATGTATTCCGGCAAGCCGTCACAGATCGGATGCGACGGGTCGACCGTCCAGATCCGCTCTTTCTCTTCGGCTTCGCGCCAGCGCAGCATGCAGCCCGTGCCCATCAAGCGGCGGAAGACCTTCGAGAGATGCCCGGAGTGCAGCACGATCAAGCCCATGCCGTTCAGCACGCGCTCTTGCACGCGGTCGACGATTTCGTCGCTGACTTCGCCATGCGCCATGTGCCCCCACCAGGTGAGCACATCGGTGTTATCGAGCGCCGTTTGCGTCAGCCCGTGCTCCGGTTCATCAAGCGTGGCTGTGTGGATGTCAAATCCGTAAGGCGCGAGTCCCTTCGCCAGCGCCCCGTGGATGCCCTCGGGGTAGACATTGGCGACCTGCTTATCGAGTTTCTCGTGCCGGTATTCATGCCAGACGGTTACGCGTAGTGGATTCATTGTTTTCCTCGTAAACACAGAATCTTTCGAACGGGGGGATTATGCCCGTTTCGCGGGCGATTTACAATTGATGACTTGCAGCGTGCGGCCGGTGTAACCAGGCTGGATTAACCGGCCGCGAAGCTCACCTGCCGGTAAATCGCGCTCAGCGGAATCTCACAGGCCGGCGCTGGGATTAAAAGGCTGGCATCAAGTCCGGAATATTCGCGATACTGCCAGTCATCTGCGGTGCGCGTAAATGCTTCGATCAGCGGCTTGTCTTGCGAAATCAGAATGTAGGTTTTCAGCGACTCCAGTTGCAGGTAAAGCGCTTTCTTTCTCCCGCGATCCATCTCTTCCGTGCTTGGCGATAGAATCTCGAAGACCACCGATGGATCTTTGAAGAAGCACTGATTGAAGCGGTAATGCTCCGGCGGCATACCAGCAAACAGCATGAAGTCCGGATAGACGAAGGTCGACTCTGGGTCGATTTGCAGGCATGTCCGGCCTCCAAGCGGGGTAAAGTCCCTCTCTTCGAACATGTGATGGAAGATAACTATCAAGTTGACGCTAATGCTGGCGTGGCGCGGGCCGGCGCCGAGCATGAGCCAGACCCGCTTGTCAATTAGCTCGTTCTTGAACTCTTGCTCGCTCTCCCATTCAAGATACTCTTCCGCGCTCCACAGCTTGTCGGGCGAATATGGCTTCACAAACATTTTGCTGTCTCCCTGGCAGTTGCGCCGCTCGAGCTAAACGCGCGCCTTGATCCCCGCCATCGCTTCCAGCGCCTTGATGATGCCGTGGTTGCCTTCGCCGCCCAAGCCCTGCGCCTGCAGCGTGCGATACAGATTGAAGCAGAGCGCCGTCGCGATCACCGGTATGCCCATCTCATCAGCCGCGCCCAGCACCAGCCGCAAGTCCTTCTGCTGCAAATCAATCGAGAAGCCCGGCGCCCAATAATCGTTGATGACTTGCGGTCCTCGGTTCGCCAGCATCCAACTGCCGGCCGCGCCGCCGGTCACCGCGCTCAGCATCTTGTCCAGGTCGACGCCGCCGGCCTGCGCGAATAGCAGCGCTTCGCTTGCCGCCAGCATATTCACCACGCAGAGGATCTGATTGGAGAGCTTGACCGTCTGCCCGGCGCCGGCTTCGCCGACATGAGTGATGGTGCTGCCCATCGCCTCGAAGCAAGGCATGGCGCGCGCGACATCAGATTCACTCCCCCCGATCATGATGCTGAGCGTGCCATTGGCTGCGCCCTCGCTGCCGCCGCTGATGGGCGCGTCCAGCATGGCAACGCCTTTCGCCTTCAGCTGCGCGCCGATCTCAACCGTGTTGACCGGATTGATAGTGCTCATGTCAATCACCAAATCGCCGGCGGAGGCGCCGTGAATCACGCCGTCCTCGCCCAGCACTACTGCCTCGACATCGGGGGTATCGCTGACGCAGATGATGGTGATGTCACTGGCTTCGGCGACCGCCTTGGGCGAATCGGCGGCGCCCGCGCCCCGCTCCACAAAGGCGTTCATGCGGCTGGCGGTGCGATTCCAGACGGTGACCGCAAAGCCGGCTTTCATCAAGTTGTCGACCATGCCGCGACCCATGATGCCTAAGCCGATGAATCCGATTTTCTCGCTCATTTTGAGTTGTCCTTTTCTGCCGCTGCGCTAGGCGGTTATGGTAACGCGGTTGGCGGCGCTGGTACAGGTTCAGAGGGCTCTCAGGTTAATGTTCTATTTGCGTGTATAGAAGCATAGGGTACGATGAAGTTATCGTTCTTGCGCCGCTTGAAACGCTGTTTGCGGAGGTGGATGATGTCCGTTATTGGGCCGACTGAAATGATGATTGTTTTAATGTATCTGGTTTTCTTGCTCATCCCGCTGGCAGTGCTTTACTTCATCATCCGCCAGGCGGTGCTCTCCGCCCTGCGCAAGTTCTACCGCGAGCTTGATGAGAGCGGGAAGTAGAATACCCAGGCGCAAGTCAATTCCTGACCGCCCGTATGGGTCGCTTGTTGCGGCTTGTGATAGCATGGACGCATTGTTAGCGTTGCCCCGAGGTCACGTTATGCCTAATGAAGACATCCCCGTCGGGCGGATTGAGCTTGAGAAGCGGCCCCTGCAAAGCACACTGAACTTTGTTAGCAACCGCCAAGCCGTCGAAGAGAACCGCCAGGCGATTCAGGAACTCCGCGAGATGCTGCGGGCGATCATCAACCACTTGGGTGTGACATACCCACCGACTGATTCGGCGTCAGAAGAATAAGTTAGCTGGTTCTAATTGCTAGGTTGAGAAAATCCAAGCGCCTTTACTTCCCGCCAAAAGCGCTCCATATTGCCTAGCTTGACTTCATCGTAGCCGCGGATGATATCGGGCAGCGCCACCAGCTTAACCACTCGCGCATAATTTTCGGCGCTCAAGTCTTCCAGCGTCTCAAAGACGAGCCGCCGATATTGAACGATCAGGTCGCGCTCGACGCGGCGCACGCGATCGTAGCCGAAGAAGTCGAAACGGGTTCCGCGCAGGAAACGCAGTTGACGCAGCCCGCGATAAACGAGATCGAACCAGGCCCCGAGCTTGATCTTCCGCTTGAGTCCAAGCGCCTTCAGGATGGGCGGCTGCAGGTGATAATGCAGCTTCGCGCCCGCGCCGAATTGTTCCCGTATCGGCGCTCGCGCTTCCGGCTTCAGGCTCAAGCGCGCCACTTCGTATTCGTCTTTGTATGCCATCAGCTTGAAGAGATAACGAGCGAAGGCTTCGCTCAAGTCGTTCGCCTCGGGGCAGGCTCTTTGTTCCGCCGCGAATACGCGCTTCACATCGTTGATATAAGCGCGCGCGTAGGCTTCATTCTGGTAGGCGATCAATTCCGGCACGCGAATCTCAAGCAGCCGTTTTAGTTCACCGCTCGCGCCGACAGTATCGACCAGTCGCTGCGCTGCCGCTGTAAGCTCAGGCTTGGCCTTGGCCGCCTCCGCCCGCTCGAGCTTGAGGCTCTCCAGCCAGCTTGGGTAAGCCACCGCCAGCCGGCCCGCGCGAAAGGCATGTTGATTGTCGCTGACCTTGACGCCGTTCAGTTCAATCGCGCGTTCGATAGCGAGGTCCGACATCGGCAGCGTACCGGCTTGATAGGCGGCGCCGATGACGATCATATTCGCCATCATGTGATCGTGAAACAGCGCCTCCGCCAAGCCGATGGCGTCGAAGAAGACGTTATCGCCGGCCAGCGTCTGGCGATTGATCAGCTCCAGCACGTGATCCGCTTCGGGGTATTCGACCGTCGTATCGCGCACCATGGCGCCAGTCGGCACTTTGCTGGTGCTGACAATGGCGATGCTGCGCTGCGGATGGGCGCGGATCAGGTTTTTGCTCTCCGTCGCTGTCAGGGCATCAAAGACGAGGAAGGCATCGGCGGCGGCCGCGCCTATCTTGGGCGCGATATCAAGCGGCTCGGTGGTGATCTTCAAGTTGGAGACGACCGGACCGCCTTTCTGGCTCAGCCCGGTCTGATCCAGCGAGCGCACGTGAAAGCCATCCAGCGCCGCCGCCGTGCCCAGCACTTGATTCGAGGTGACCACGCCGGTGCCGCCGATGCCCATGAAGAGGATGTTGGCTGTTCCATTGACCCGGCGCTGCGGCTCGGCGATTTCGCGCTCGACGCGGAAGCTCGGCTTGGCTTCAGCGGTGGGGGTTTCCGCCGGCATCACAGTCATGAAAGCCGGGCAGTTGCCTTCAAGGCAGGTGTAATCTTTGTTGCAGGACGATTGATGGATCTGCGTTTTGCGCCCGAACTCGGTCTCTACGGGTTGCACGCTGAGGCAATTCGATACCGAGCCGCAATCGCCGCAGCCCTCGCAGACAGCTTCGTTTATGACGATGCGCAGCGCCGGGTCAGGCTCGTAGCCGCGCCGGCGTTTGCGCCGCAGATTGGCTGCGCATTCCTGATCGTAAACCAGGGCGGTGACGCCGGGCGTATCGCGCAGAAGCCGCTGCGCTTCGTCCATACGGTCGCGCTCCCAGACTTCCGCCCCCGGCGCCCAGGACGCGTCGGGCGCGAACTTCTCCGGTTCCGCCGAGACGACAATCGTTTTCGCTACCCCTTCGGCATAAAGCAGATGCGTCAGTTCCGGCACGGGCATCAAGCCGTCAGCCGCTTGCCCGCCGGTCATCGCCACCGCCGAGTTATAGAGGATTTTGAAGGTCATGTTGGCGCCAGCGGCGGTCGCTTGTCGTATTGCCAGTGAACCGCTGTGGGCGAAGGTGCCATCGCCGATGTTCTGGAAGATGTGATCGATATCGGTGAAGGTTTCAGCGCCGACCCAATTGGCGCCCTCGCCGCCCATTTGCGTGACGCCGGCGGTGTTGCGGTCCATCAGGATGGCCAGCGTATGGCAGCCGATGCCAGCAGCCGCCATCGAACCGTCCGGCACCTTGGTCGAGCGATTGTGCGGGCAGCCCGAGCAGAAGTAAGGCGAACGCGCGGCGATAGGAATCGTGCCCAAATCCGGCGCGCGGTTGATATCCCGCAGTCTGCGCTCCAATAACGGCGCCTCGACGCGCCCTTTCAGCCGCCGCGCCAGCACCCGCAGGATCTCATCGGCATCCAGCTCGTTATCGGCTTTGACCAGTTTGCGCCCCAGTTCGTCTTTCTTGCCGATGATGAGCGGATTGCGCCCGCTGCCGTAGAGCGCTTCCTTGCAAAAGATTTCGATAAAAGCGCGCTTCTCTTCGATGACTAGAATCTCTTGGAGACCGGCGGCGAATTCGCGCAGGATATCGGGCTCAAGCGGGAAGATCATACCGAGCTTGAGCAGGCGGATGCCCGCTCGTTCCAGCGCCGCGTCATCCAAGCCCGCTTCCAGCAGCGCGCCGCGCAGGTCGTGCCAAGTCTTGCCGGCGGCGATGATGCCCAGCCAGGCATCGGCGGTGGGCACGGCGATCTCGTTGATGCGATTCGCCCGCGCGAATGCCAGCGCCGCATCCAGCCGCGCGTCGTGAATCTCTTGCTCTTGCTGCAAGCTGTAAGGCGCCAGCAGATCCGGATTCTGCCGCGGGCGCCAAAGCTGACCGTTCAGCTTGAACTCGGGCGTGATGATATTGACGCGGTCCAAGCCCACTTCGACGCTGCTGTATTCATCGGCGACATCGGTGACGATTTTGAAAGCCACCCAAAGCCCGCTGAAGCGCGACAGTGCGAAACCCAGCAGACCGAGATCAAGAATTTCCTGCGCGCTGCCTGGATACAGGATAGGCATCAGCGCATCGTAGAGAGCGACCTCCGAGTGCGAAGGGATGGTGGAGGACTTGCAAGAGGGGTCATCGCCTGCCAGCGCCAGCACGCCGCCATGCTCGCCGACGCCGGCCAGGTTGGCGTGCTTGAAGGCATCGCCGCTGCGGTCAACGCCGGGTCCTTTGCCGTACCAGATGCCGCAGACGCCGTCGTATTTGGGACCGGGCAGCAGGTTAACCGTCTGGCTGCCCATGATGGCGGTGGCGGCCAACTCTTCGTTCACCGCTGGCACGAAGCGGATCTGATGCTCATCCAGCAATGCGGGGATGCGCTCCAGCACAAAATCGAGCGCGCCCAGAGGCGAGCCGCGATAGCCGGTGATCAGGCTCGCTGTGTTTAATCCGCGCAGTTTGTCCGCCCGGTGCTGATCCATCGGCAGCCGCGCCAGCGCTTGAATTCCGCTCATGATCACGGCGCCGCGGGCGGCTGTGTAGCGATCTTCCAGTGCGAATTCCGCCAGTTCAGGCGGTGAAGCCAGTGCTTCGGGCGCCGCTTGTTTTTCTAGCATAGTTTTCCTGAGAGCCGCGGAGGGCGTCGATAGGGTTGCTTCCTTTATAACAGATTACGCCGGTAATGGCATATTTGTTGGCGGAATGTCGCTCGCGCGAGTGCATTGTAGGGGCGATTTACTAAGTCGCCCGACGGCGCATCCTCGCAAATGCGGGCGAGCCACGGGCTCGCTCCTACAAGGCTTGTCCGGTATTGACAGGATTTCGACAAAACATGCCGCCAATCGGCCAAGATCTGTTCGCATAAGCAACCGGTGTAGGGGCGACTTATTAAGTCGCCCGCTGAGTTGCTCCAAAAACGCGCTGTCAAGCGGGCGATCAGGTTGATCGCCCCTACAGCCAGCAAGCAGACGGAAGAAAAATGCGCGTCTGACTCGTTTAACTCCAAGTACCGGACAAGCCTTACAAAATCGCGCTTGATTCGCAGTTAGATCGCCGTCAGCCAGGCGCTCGCCGCCAGGATTAGGAGGGCGAGCAGCGCGATTGCGATGGTGAGCCGCCGCTCGCGTCTTTGGTGGCGCCGCCACTCAGCGGCATCGCCGAGCCCGCGTTCCCGCAGCAGGCTGGCGCGCTCCAGCGCTGGCGCCACCACAAATTGCAGCAATAAGCCGCAGAGCGCCATCACGATGATCAGCACATGCTTAAGCAGCAGCGCTTGGCTCCAACGATTGCTGAAGCGCAGCAAGCCTTCGTAATTCGGGTCGGTGGACATCTGCAGCAGACCGGTGACGATAAGCGCCGCCAGCGCCGAATTGCCCACGATTGTAAAGCGCTTTCGCAGGCGTCTCAGTAGTTGATAGAGGGCGGGCTGCTCGGCGAGGACCTGATTCAATTCCGGCACGACGAGGAAGGTGATGAGCAGAATGCCGCCGATCCAGATGACGGTGGCGGCGATGTGGATGAAGAGGCTGAGCGCCAGCGCGGCTTCCGACATGCAGCTCCCAATACAGCGATAATTGGCGCTGCGTGGGCGAGCCACCGGCTCACCCCTAAAGAATTCGATTTTGATTATGTTTGCAGGGCTCAGCCGGTGGCTGACCCGTTGCTAGCGTTACGAACGGTCCCTGACGTCAGTTTGCATCTGACTTTGGGGCAGCCTCCGCGCGCAGCCAGGCTTCGTACTCTTTCTGCGCCTCGTCGTTCAGCGGATAATACTTGTCGAGGCGTCCGCCTTCTTCCAGCTTGATGCGCGAAAAAACCTCCCATTCCGCTTTGGCGCTTGCGTTTTCGGCGGTCGATTTCGCCAGCGCGAGCGGCACGACCACCGCGCCGTCGTCATCAGCCACGATGATATCGCCGGGCACGATGAAGCAGCCGGCGCAAGCGATCGGAATATTGACTGCATGGGGGAAGATATCGGTCTGCGTATGGAAGTTGGGCGTGACGCCGCGCAGCCACAAGCCCAGGTTGAGCGGCCGCACTTCGGGATAATCGCGGATGCAGCCGTCAATGACGACGCCTTCGCCGCCCTGCGCCTGGAACGAGGTCAGCATCATCTCGCCGAAGACGCCGCTGCTCATGCTGCCCCTCGCATCGACGACAATGATATCGCCCGGCTGGCAAGCCATGATCGCGCGGCGATGCAATTCGCGTTCGGGGGCGGCGGCGTATTCATCGCCCCAATGGACGTCTTCGCGCTTGGGCATAAATTGCAGCGTCACCGCTTGCCCGCAAGCGACCGCGCCCGGGTTGAAGGGCTTCAAGCCGACGAGATGCGGATTGCGAATCCCCGCCTGTTTCGACAGCGCGCCGGCGATGGTCGCGGCGCCGATCGCGCGCAGGGCGTCAAGCGTCTCGCCGTCAATGCGTTCAAATTGCGGAAACTCTGCCATGTTGATCCTGCCGCCTTTGCGAAGCCAGTATGCTGCTGGCGATTATACCACCGGCCTCCGTTTCCTACGATGACGCTTGGCATACGGGAGAAATGAAAATGTTGGATATCGCCCCTCATCGAAAGTAACAGGGATTTGCTTCACCACAGCTGCTTGGCCGCATCAAATAGAACTCCCGCGCTCACACAAAATATCGAACCCGGTCCAATTCGCAATTTGTAGGGGCGTTTCGCTGAGACACCAGTCGAATAACATTCCATGTACAAGCGGGCGTTTCGACGAAACGCCCCTACAGTTATCGCCGTAAGCAGTTTCAATAAGAAAGAGGACACCGAAGGAGCACAGAAGTAATTCCAAGTAAGTCATGCGAAAAAGGCGATGCTAATCTGATTCGAGATCTGTAGGGGCGAGACTTGTCTCGCCCACTATGTCGCCATTGTACATGTGGGCGACTCAAGAGTTGCCCTACGACGTTCCTTCATTTTGTTGCATTACTTTATTGGACTTACTGAGAACACGGAGTTGATGTTTCAAGCTGGGCAAAGTTGCCATCACTGCCGCATTCAATCGGTCTGGCAACGCCGTTAGCGAGACCGTCGCATTTTCGCAGATTCTGTCGTAACATATTTGGCGCATCAGTTGTTTGAGGATTAGGCATGAGCTTGAGCATCGGCATCGTCGGCTTGCCCAATGTCGGCAAAAGCACACTATTCAACGCCTTGACGCGCGCCCAGAACGCGGTCGCCGCCAATTATCCCTTCAGCACGATCGAATCCAACCACGCCGTCGTGCCATTGCCCGACGAGCGCCTGACGCGCTTGCAATCCTGGGTCGGCGTCGACAATGCGATTCCGGCGCGGGTCGATTTTGTTGATTTGGCGGGTTTGGTCAAGGGCGCGCACAAGGGCGATGGCTTGGGCAATCGCTTTCTGGGGCATATCCGGCATGTGGACGCCATCGCCCATGTGGTGCGCTGCTTTGATGACGAGAATGTCGCGCATGTCAACGAGAAGCCGCAGCCAGCCGATGACATCGGCATCATCAATACCGAGCTGGCGCTGGCGGACTTGCAGCAGTTGGAGCGCCTGCTGGAAAAGCTGGAGCGCGAGGTCAAAGGCGACCGGGCGCTGCAGGGTCAGCTGGAAATGGCGCGGCGGGTGGAAGCCTTTGTCGGGGCGGGGAAGCCGCTGCGCGAATTTGATGGGCGCGATCATCCGGACTTCGCCGCCCTCGATTTCGAGCTGCGATTCCTGACCTCTAAGCCGCTTATCTATGTGGCCAATGTGGACGAGGATGGTTTGCAGCAGGGCAACCGCTATTTGGAATCCGCCAGAGAAATCGCGGCGGCGGAAGGGGCGCTGCTGATCACCATCTGCGCCGGGCTGGAGCAGGAGCTTTTGAGCTTGAGCGATGAAGAGCGCGCCGAGTACCTCAGCGTCTACGGTTTGGCTGGGGGCAGCATGGAAAGGCTGATTAGCGAAAGTTACCGTTTGCTCGGCTTGATCAGTTATTTCACTTTCAACGAGAACGAGGCGCGCGCCTGGACGATAAGGCGCGGCTGGACGGCACCGCAGGCGGCTGGCGTTGTGCATACCGATATGGAGCGTGGCTTTATCCGCGCCGAAGTCATTCCCTTTGCCGTCTTTGGGCAGCATCAAGACCGCAACGCCATCAAAGCGGCTGGCTTGCTGCAAGTCGAGGGCCGCGATTATGTGGTGCAGGATGGCGATGTGATCTTGTTCTGCTTCAACGTTTGAACGGACCTACTGGCAGAAGTCGGCGATGAGGTCGATGTAGATGTCGCGGCAGCGCTCGACCGACGCCAAATTAACCCACTCTTCAATCGCGTGAGCGCCGGCGCCGGCCGGTCCCAGCACCACCGCAGGGATGCCCGCCTCGCCGAATAGCGCCGAATCCATCCACCAACTGCTGCCGATCAGCGACACAGCGCGACCGAGCCGCGCTTCGGCAATGCGCTTCAACTGCTGAACCAGCGCATGCGTCGGCTCGATATGGTAGGGGCTGCGGGCGAAGGTCGCCCGGACCCGCGCATTGAAGTCGGGGTCGGCGGCGGCGATTTCATCAAGAATGACTTGCGTCTCGGCTTTGATGCTCTCAAGCGTCTCGCCGGGGATGGTGCGCCGCTCGACTTGCAGCTGGCAATGCGCCGGGTACATCGAGATTTCTTCGCCGCCGCTGATCAGCGACGCGTGGAGCGAGCCGCTGCCGAGCAGAGCGTGCGTCCGGTTTGCGCGCATTGCCCGGTCGTGGGCGTCCAGCGCGACCAGGACTTTCCCCATCTTGGCGATGGCGTCGACCCCCAGATGCGGTCGCGAACCGTGGGCGGCGATGCCGACCGTTTCGATATCGACCCAGACAAAGCCGCGGTGGGCGATGCTGATATCGAGTTCGGTCGGCTCGGCAATGAGCACGGCGTCGCATTGCCAGCGTTCCCATTGCGCCACCAGGGCTTCGGTTCCGATGCTGCCGTATTCTTCATCGACGACGGCGCTGAGCATGACATCGCCGCTTAGCGCCATTTCTTGCGCCGCCTTGACCGCCAGCATGCAGGCAGCCAGCCCGCTCTTCATATCGTAAGCGCCGCGTCCGTAGAGGCGGCCGTCTCGGATCAGGGGCTGGAAGGGCGCGTCCATATCGCTGACGCCGACGGTGTCGGTATGGGCGTTTAGCATCAGCGATTTGCCGCCGCCGCCGCGCGTAGACACAGCAGATCGCCCACGCGCGATCAGGATGACATTGGGGCGCTTGGGCGCTGCCTCCTGGACGTGGACTTCCAAGCCGGCGTCCCGCCCCCAGCCGGCGATGTAGTCGGCGATCTCGCCTTCGCCAGCGGCACCGGGAACGAGGTCGGGGTTGACCGAATTGATGGCGACGAGATCGGATATGAGCGTACTGAGTTCGGTCATGGCATGGCTTTCATCGGCTGCGGATTAAACGCGATATTGGCGTGTTTGCGCGATTTGCGCCAATCGTTTTCGGTACTGCGCAAAGGGTCTATCGTTGTACTGGCGCGGGTTTCAAGCCGGAAAACCGCGGCATTTGCGTTTGCGCGGCAGAATGTTTTTTGCGCAAATAGACTATCCAAATGTTTTAGGTCGAATCCGGGTCTTCCCCAGAATACAGCGCCGCTGAATCGTTTCGGCGACCAATTGCTCACGCTTGACGCAACCGCCCTTTCACATCCAGCAGCCCCAGCAGGAAGGCGCGCGGGTCGGCGGGTTTGGGCAGGGGGAGCTGGCGCAGGGGCTCGATGAAATCGACGGCCAGATCGCCTTCGCTGATGATGCGGTTGATGAGTTTGGCGACATCGTTGTACTGCATGATGATGGCGTTGAGGTAGTCGTCGACCGCGGTCACTTTCCAGAGTTCAACCGCCGAGAGCAGCGCTTCCAGGTTATGCACGAGCATGCCGATTTTGTAGCGATATTCGGGTTCGTTGGTGAGGCCGCCGGCCTGTATGGCGTCCATGATGCCTTGGCTCGCTGCGATAAGCGGCGCGGCGTCCAGCCGAATCGGCAGCCCGCAGCGGGCGATATAGTCGGCGTAATCGAAGAAGGGCGGGTGGCGGTTCTCGCGGCTGCTATTGAGGATTTGTTTGCCTTCGCGGGGGATATAGGCATTCGTTTGCAGCGCCCGCATCCGCGCGTCAATATCCCCTTTTGTCTTGGCGCCGAGGTAGCGCCGCATGTGCTTGTAGGTGAGCAGGGTGTTGAGGGTGTAATGCCCGTCAAAGACGGGATAAACGAAGGAGTCGATGGCGTTGCCGCCGATATTGGATTCTTTGAGGAAGCCCTTGGAGCCGGTGACCAGCAGGTTCTGCGACAAGATGTCGTTGCATTTGAGCAGCAGCCAGGATTTGAGCATGATGCCGTGGAATTGCAGGAAGGGGCTGTCGCTGAAGGCGAGGGCGCGGAAGAAAGTGAAGTTGATATGCGCCGCCTGAAGCGCCAGATTGTATAGCTGGCGAAAGACATTGCTGAAGCGGATCGGATTGTCGCCAAAGATCTGCTTGCTCGAGAGATGTTCGATAGCGGCCGGCAGTGAGTCGTCCACCATTTTCACGCCCATGTAGGCGCAGTGATATTTGGAGGGCAGCGCCATCCGCTGCAAGATCTCCAAGCCGCGCCCGGCTTGACCGATGAGAATGCCCGGTCCGTCAATCTCGAACTTGGTCAGCACCATGCTGCGCAGGACATGTGTTTCCAGGCGCTGCCAGTTTCTGGTGCTGCTGTGCGGCACGGCGAATAGCGAGAGCGAGCGCGGACCATCCGCGGCGGGATCGACCTTGGCGATGACGGAGTGGTAATCGGCGTGGTAAGAATTGTTGATCAGCCACTTCTGCCCCTTGATGTGATAGTTCTTCTCAGCCGGATCGTCGCTCGCGGGGGTGGCGCGCGTTCGCACGCTGAGCAGGTCGGTGCCGGTGTGCTCTTCGGTCCAGCTCAGGGTGAAGATTTTGCCTTTGAGCTTGGCCGCCAGCTCGTATTCTTCAGCGGCCACCAGCATCATATAAGCCAGCCCGCTGGCGGCGCAGGCGGTCATGTAGCCGGGGCTGTTGCGGAAGTGCTTGGTGGCTTCCAACATTGAGCCCATGAGGTTGAAGGTGGGGTATACATTGTCCAGAACATCCATCATGCCGGCGCGCAGGCGCTGGTAATCGAGAATGTCGCCGAATTGCGGGTCTTTAATGGTGTCCATAGGGGCGGGGTCGCTTGTCTTTATTTGGCCGATTTCTCTTGGTTGCACTTCTTGCAGAGCATCTGGCAGTTTGCCTCGACGGTCTTGCCGCCTTTGGACCAGGGCCTGATGTGGTCGGCTTCCATGCCGGCGATATCAAATTCCTCTTTGCAAATGGCGCAGACGCCTGCTTGCTTCCGATAGACTTTACGCTTCATAGCCTTGGAAAAGGCGCGCAAATTAAGATGCTTTTCCTCGTGCGTGAGGATGTATCGGTATATCCCTGATTTCTTTTGTACCTCATCATTTTCATCTAGTCGCAACGCTTCACCTGCAATCGCTTCGGGGTCGAGCGGATTGCACTTATACTCGTTGTATAGAAATCCCCAGTCTTCACCTTTCATCGGCAGATCTATCTCATTGGGGAAAATAGCCTCTACCCAGTCAATCACTGATTCAAAGTATTTCCACAGCGGTTCGGCGCTCTTGTCTGCCTTGTGCCGAGCCATGTATTCTTCAATGTCGCCATTGCTAATCCACTTGATTGCCGTTTCCAAATACTCTTGTCGAATCGGAGAGCCCTTAAGATAATCCTTGCCTTTCCCATAAGCGGCGCAACCATTTCTGCTGAAATATCGCTTGGCTTCTGTCACCCAGGGCCCGGCGTAATTCGCATTGCGCAATTCCTGATCTGTCAGCTTCACTCCCGCAATGTTGATTATTTTGAACCAGGCAAGCCTTTCGCTATCCGTCCCGCCGCACACATAAACCGACAGTTTGTAATCCAATATGCGCCTCTGAATGTCGGGCGGAAGAGTATGAAAGTAATGCGCGGTCGAATCGAATTCAATTGAATAGTCGCCTTCAACATACTGCGCGATGGAAATGGTGCGCTGCTGCCCGTCAATGATCTCGAATCTGCCGTCTTGCCTGTCGGCCCAGTACATCACGTTCAAAGGATAGCTCTTGAGTATCGAGTCGATGACGGCGTTGCGTTCTTTGTCCTTGTAGATGAATTCGCGCTGGTAGGGCGGGCGAATATCGAGCGCCCCGCGGTAACCGCGTACGCCGTCGTGGCCATCGTCTTCGTAGCCGTCGACGAGCTCGCGCACGGTGAGGTCGAGCAGTTTAATTTTCATAGCGACAACCTATTGGGGCGAATCACGAGGCTGCGAGTACTTTAGCTGTTTCTCAGCCTGTCCACCTTGTCATCAACGCTCTTTATTTGCGTTTGAACAGTGTTGAATCGCTCGTCTACTTTGTTGAATCGCTCGTCCACCGCGCTGAATCGTTCACCCATGGTGTTGAATTTCTCGTCTACGGTATTGAATCTCTCTGAATGAGTCGCCTGCGTTACTTCAATGGCGTTTAACTTCTCGTTGATTTCTTTATGCGCTTTTTCGGATGCTTGACGGACTTCTTTGATGTCGCTTCTCAAATCTCGCCGGATAATTTCCAAATATCCGAATAGCGATATAATTACCCCGATTCCGACAACAGCAGTTCCAGTATCCACCATACTCTCCTAGTTGCGAGCGTCCATTCAACATATCACTATGCTACCATAATTGTACCGTGCTTCAAGAATTCCCCACGCTGGAATGGGCGGGCGGATATCGAGCTTGCCGCCGTAGCCGCGGACGCCGCCCTCGCCATCGTCTACATAGCCATCAACCAGTTCGCGCACGGTGATTTCGTGGAGTTGGATATTCATTTGCGCTCCTCTACCACGATCCGTCCGGAAGTTCTTCTTCTGCAATAATGGCGTCCATTTCGGAAATTACTGGAGTTTGAAATTCATCCGGTATAGGCGTGTCATTGAAAAAGTTATCTATTTGGTAGATAATGAAGAAAAGAAATGCCCTCTTATGAACGTGTGTAACATAAGCCCTCTCCCGCATGCCCTGGAATCTAATCCGTAGTATCTGAAATATCTCACGATTCAGCAGTTCTTCATCAACCTCAACTACACTTGGAAGTGTGAGATTACGCAATGTTTGTGGCACATATCCTCGGTGTCTAATTCGGTTGTAAAAGTCTCCTGACAGTCTTTTAACGTAATCTCTCGGGAGGACATCTCCAAAAAACTCCTTATGAATGTCAGTCCAATTGCCTTTGAGCAGAAGTTCTCCTGTTGTGTCGAAACGCTTTAGCAGATAAACACTTTCCATAAATGGCAGCAGGAGATTTAGCGCTGGGTCGAGATCTTCGTCGGAATGCGCAGACTTAGCTATCGACATCATGGCATTCTTGTAGGCATTGTTCCATGCATGCTTAGACTCATGATACCAGTTGTGATGATCAAGATTTTCTGGTAATTCCATTACACGCCTCGCCTGCGCCGAATGACGATGCGCACATACTTCGGCTTGCCGCCAATTGCACCATCCTTGTCTTTGATCAAGCCGTGTTTCTTGAACGGGACATTTTCACTTAGTCGGATGTCATTCGCGCTGATTATCTCAAACTGCTCGGGATTGTGTTTATCCAGGAAACTAACAGGCACGCCCATCGCCCCGTCGTAATCCATCGGGATGTCTGCGGTTTTATCGACATTGATCGCATCGTAATTATCATACTTGGGATATTGCTCTGGCGAGTATCGCTTGTGCAAAATCAGGTTTTCGTGTCTTTGTCGGTAGTCAAGATTCGTGAACCATCTGACGCCCTTGACCCTGACATATTTGTTGCCATCCTTGTCAACTCGGGTCGTGGCCGCCGTCAGCGGATAATGCTCTGGTACGCCGAACTCGCGGTCGCCGCTCTTGATGCTCGCGCCATACCAGATTTTGTTTTGCTGAATGAGCGGAAAAATCTCTTTGTAGGTCGTCGCGTTCATATTCCCTATGATGAGAAACTTCTTGTCGTATTCCATTAGTTGCGCCACATATTCTCGAAACAGCGAAAATGGCGGATTGGTAACCACAATATCGGCGCTCTTGAGCAGTTCGACGCATTCAGCGCTTCTAAAATCGCCGTCGCCTTCAAGTTCAATTGAATCCGGCAGCAAGTTCGAGCCATCGAATGACAGACCGATAGAAGTTTCCTTGTCGTGCTGGCTGAACCAGTCGCGGCTCTGATTCTTGTAACAGGTCGTAATCAGTTTCTTGAGTCCGAGCTTGGCGAAGTTCAGATGGAAATACTGGAAGAAATTGCTGATGGTCGGGTCATCGCAGTTGCAGTAGATGACTGCATCGCGAAAATGATCTCGGTAGAATCTAAGCTCTTTTTCAATATCTGAAAGCTGCGTATAGAATTCGTCTTTTCTCGCTTTGCTGGCGGCGATTAGGTCTTTGTTTCTTGCCATGTTGCGTCTCGTTTCGCGGGCGACCCAATGGCTCGCCCCTACAACCCGCGCCTACTTCGCCGCGACCGCCTCGCGCGGAGACGAGAACTGCTGCGCAAGACTGTAGAGACGCAGTAAAAATTCGCGCGGCGAGCCAAACCGGCGCAGGGAACGCTGCCTTGCGAGCGGGAGGAATGCGGTGTTCAAGGCGCTCTCGCTGATGGTCTGGTTGAATTGATTGACGAAGGCGTTGTATTGCATGGTGACGGCGTTGAGGTATTCGTCTTCGTCGGTGGCTTTCCACATTTCGCAGGCGGCCAGCAGCGCCTCCATCCAGTGCAGCAGGGCGCCCAGTTTGTAACGATGTTCCGGGTCGGAACTCAAGTCGCGATCATGCAATTCGTCGGTCAAGGACTGCATCCGCGTGACGATGCGGCGCGCGTCCAGGTCGATCGGCAATTCGAGGTCCTCGATGTATTGGGCGTAATCGAAGAAATCGGGATTGCGCAGCTTGCGCGAGTGGGCGCGGATGGGATCGCCACTGGATGAGCCGGCGAGCCCGAAGCGCAGCGCCGCCATGCGTTGCTCCACATCAGCGCGGCGGGTGGCGCCCAGGTAGCGCTTGGCGTGCTTGGCGGTCATCAAGGTGTTGATGGTGTAGTGTCCGTCAAAGACGGGCAGGACGAAGGAATCGATGGCGTTGCGCCCGATGACGGATTCCGCCAGGAAGCCTTTGGAGCCGACGACGAGCAGGTTTTGCCCCAGCAATTCGTTGGCGCGCAGCAATAACCAGGACTTGAGCATGACGCCATGAAATTGCAGAAAGTTGCTCGCGCTCAAAGCCAGGGCGCGATAATAGATAAAATTAAGCACCGCCGCGCCCAGGACGATGTTGTACATCTGCCGCAGCACATTGCTGAAATTGATCGGATTCTGGTTGAAGATGCGCTTCTTGGAGAGGTGCTCGATGCTGGCTGGTATCGCTTCGTTAAGCAGGTTGATGCCGACATAGGCGCATTGGTATTTGCTCGGCATCGCCATGCGCTGCAGGATTTGCAAGCCGTGCCCGACCTTGCCCAGCAGGCGCCCGGGTCCGTCGATGTCGAAGCTCGTCAGCACCATGCGCCGCAAGACGTGAGTTTCCAGGCGCTGCCAATTCTTGCAGCTGCTTTGGGGCACCAGGAAAATCGAAAGCGAGCGCGGTCCGCTGGAGTCGCTATCGGTCTTGGCGACGATGGTGTGATAATCGGCGTGGTAGGAATTGTTGATCAGCCATTTGTGCCCCCTGAGATGGTAGTCGACGCAATCGGGGTCAGCGTTCAATGGCGTCGCCAGGGTTGCGGCGCTTAAGAGGTCGGAGCCGATTTCTTCTTCGGTCCAGCCGAGGGTGAAGAGGCTGTCTTTGAGTTCCTCGGCGATGTCGTCTTCGCCCGCGGCGATGATGGTCATCCAGGCGAGCATGCTGGCGCCCGCGGCGATCATGACATCGGGTTCGTCGCCGTAGAGCTCGGTGCCGACTTCCAGCGATTTGTGCATGTCGAAATCGGGCAGGAGCGCATTGTACAGATGCAGGATCGACTGGCGCAGTTGGTCAAAGTCGACGATTTCCCCGAATTTCGGGTCGTTTATGTACATGCGAGCCGGTCCAATTTGTCAGCGCGTCGTTCAAGCAGCGTAGTATACGCGAACTGTCTTCGTCGCTCAATAGGGCGCTTGGCGGGCGACAATGCGAAAGAATTCACAAAATGCAATTATTGCAACACCGTCGGCGGAAGAAAGCTACGATGCATTTAACCTATGCGTATTTGGGCAAGCGCCAACTGAGTTTACAATTGATGGGTTTATGAATAATTCAGCGAAAGATCTTGTCGCGGTTCAGAAGATTATTTTGTCTTGATCGCCTCGTTCAGTTTTTCACGCCATAGAGCAAAATCATACCACCCACAGCCAACGCAACCCGATGGGTCTCTTTTGCTTGAGGCGGCCCACTTAGGCCCTCCCGCGTAGAAGAAATTTATCCCAAACGGCTTTCCGCGCCGTCCTGTTCTGAAACAGTCTTCGCAAGTTCTACTCTTCAAAAGATTATGGCTTACGCTGCCGTTCGACTTTTTGAGAAGTTGGAAATGTTCTCTAATGAAGTCTTCATCCATATTGGAGTAGTCTATCAATTTGCGGTTTGATTCCGTATCCCATCTAAGTCTAGGCAGTTTGTGATCAATTGTTAGCTGGTTATGAGGACGCTCTGCGCTCTCGATGATGTCGCGGCTACCAAATACTCTCATGACTTTGTTGACAAAGGGCTTAGGCATGGATCCACCTTGGACAGCTGTCGCTCTCAATGATCATTCCTGGTCGCGATTGTGTACCACGTTCGAGTCCTTGTATTCCGGAACCGCCGGCGATCTGGGTAATCCCCGTATGTTGGTATTCACACTCTCTGCAATGCCATTGTTGATCCTTAAGCACCAGAAATGCTTTGTAGTTTTTCTTGGTCTTGTCAAACGTGTTTTCAAATTCTTCCAATGTCATAGACATTATGGTTTAACCACCCACTGACATAACTCGTTCGCACGCTGACGAGTATATGTCACGGTCTTTTTCGTATGCTACGACTTTGCGTCGCGTTTGTATGGCGGCAACTACTGTGGTTGCGCTTCCCGCGAACGGATCATAAACAAAGTCTCCTTCATCGCTGAACAATTCCACAAACTCTTTGATGAGTGGCAATGGTTTCTGAGTTGTGTGAATCCTCTGCTGAGGCGAGGGCGACTTGCAAACGAAGACATTGTGTACTACGTGGCCATTGAATTTAGTGCCCGGTCGCTTTCCAATTACGATGGCTTCCCAAGCGTTGATGGGTTTGTACTTGTGGTTAAATGGCACAGGATTGGTCTTTTGCCACACTATGGTTCCTACAGCCACGAATTTGTGACGTTCAAGAATCTCGCAGTATTCGCCAATTTGCGCTTGCGCACAGAAGGTTAAAAACCATCCCCGTACTTTAGGGAGTATTCGCTTTGTCCATTCAGCAGGAGATATTGGCGCATCCCAGTCACCGAAATTGCCTCTCGGCATAATGAAGTCGGTTCCGTCTTTCCGAAGCCGTCTAGGAACTTGCGTTTCGCAGGTATATTCTTTGCTAATGCCGTAGGGAGGATCGGTGAGAAGCAAATCAATAGAGAAGTCGGGAATTACTTGTGCGCCTGCTATTCCATCGCCAAGTCTAAATTCATAATTACGACCTACAAGCGCATCTTCAAACTCAGCGCTTGCGTCTGACTGTTGAAGCAGAGTTTTAAGCTGGTGTCTTATGTTAGACGGGTGTTCAGCCTGTAGAATCTGCGCGTCCGCATCAAATAGCAGTCGTCCCACATTCAGCGAATGCCCATTGAGATTCTGTGTTAATACGTTTGTCTCCCAGGCTCTATCCTCAGCACTATATTGTGGGCTGCTGTGAGAGAGAAATTTTCGGTGTTTCGGAAAATTGGAAGAAATCCACTGGTTGGCCGTAGCGCGAATTTTGAGCTTTTGCTCGATCGTTAAGTCTCTTTGGCTCTCGTCTGCATGGGCGAAAACCAGCGAATGCTGTTTCATGCGATCCTCCCTGAGCCGATAACACAATCATATCGTGGATACGATATCAAGGCAAAATCTCGGAGACCAGCTAGGAGCTTACGATCCGCTTCAGGCGCCGCGCACGGACTTGACGATCTCGCGCAGTTGGCGGTCGAAATTGGGGTCAGCCGCTTTGAACTCTTGCCCGCTGATGACGAGGGGCGCGCCGAAGACGACTATCTCCGCGCCCATCTCCAGCGTTTGAATCGCTTGCGGCACGCTCAAGCCTCCCACCGCCTGCACCGGTATATCGACTGCTTCGAGGATGGCGGGCAAGTCATCGAGCGGGCTGAGGCCCGGGATCAGGTTGCGCTCGTCGAAGCCGGTGTGCGCGATGATGTAGTCGACGCCCATGTCTTGCGCTTGGCGGGCGCGGCCTGGTTTATCGGGGCAGAGCATGACATCGCACATCACCTGCTTGCCATAGCGCGCCGCCATCTTGACCTGCTCGATGATGCTGGCGTCGTGCGCCTGGCCCATGACGACGACCATATCGCCGCCGGCTTTGAACATCATCTCGGCTTCCAGCCCGGCGCCATCCATCGTCTTGAGGTCGACGACGATGGGCGTATCAGGGAAGGCGCTACGGAAGGCGCGCACGGCATGGAGACCCTCGGCGAGCAGCAGCGGCGTACCGACTTCGAGCCAGTCTACGCCGGCATTGACCGAGGCGCGGGCGAGGTCGAGCGCTTCCTGAAGGTCGATGACATCAATTGAGATTTGGATTTTGGCGTTTATGGTTTGGTCCCCCCATGTTGTGCGTTTGCGGGCGATTTGTAGGGGCGATACTTGTATCGCCCGCCATACAAATGGTGTACTTGTGGGCGACTCAAGAGTCGCCCCTACATACCTTATATTAGGATGCTGGAAGCAGGACCGACTTGACATTGACCCCGGCTTCCATTTCTTCAAAGGCTTCTTCCCATTCGCCGAGCTTATAGACGCCGCCGATGATGGGCGCCAGGTCGATCTGGCCGGTGGATAGCAGCGCCAGCGCGCGCTCCCAAGTCGAATAGAGATGGCTGAAGCAGCCTTGCAGGGTGACGGCTTTTTGCACCAGCGGGTCAAGGTTGAAGTCCATGGGCTGCGGTCCCCAGCCGATTTTGGTGATGATGCCGTTGGGGCGCGCCATTTCCATGGCGGATTTAAGCGCGATGCTGGCGCCGCTGCAGTCGACGATCAGGTCTGCGCCGAAGCCATCGCCAAGCGAGCGGATCAAATCCAGCGGGTCGTCTTCGTCGATGTTCAGCGTCCTGGTCGCGCCGATTTCGGCGGCGACAGCCAAGCGCTGCTGGTCTACGTTGGTGCCGAGCATGATGATCTCGCCAGCGCCGCGCAGCTTGGCGATGAAGAGCGCCATCATGCCGATGGGACCGGGTCCTTGAATGACGACGGTATCGCCCGGGCGGACGACCGGCGTCTTCTCGACCAGGGCGTTATAGGCGACGCAGATTGGCTCGGTCAGCGAAGCCTGCTCAAAAGTCACGTTGTCGGGGATGTGGTGCAGGATCGCCTGCCGCGCGGTCACAAATTGGGTGAAGGCGCCGTCGATGAGCGCGCCGTAACCAAGCCGGTGCGGGCACTGATTGTAATCGCCGGAATGACAGTAAGCGCAGCGGCCGCAGACTTCGGCTGCTGTTTCCACCGCGACGCGATCACCGACTTTGAAGCCCTCCACGCCCGCGCCCAGGGCGGCGACCGTCCCGCAGAATTCATGACCGAGGACCAGCGGCAGTGTGATCGCCCAGCTTTGGTGATCGCGCCACATGTGGATATCGCTGCCGCAGACGCCGGCGGCGCGGACTTCCACCACGACAGCGCCGGGACCTGGATCGGGCGGCTGGGGGATATCGCGCAATTCGACGTTTTTATCTTCGCGTCCGTATTTGATGAGTGCGTCCATTTTGCTGTTCCTTGCTGATTCGCGGGCGACCCGACGGGTAGCCCCTACAACTTGCGACGCGGCGGGCGAACCAAGGGGCGTCCGTATACAATATTTGTGCTGTCAGTGGGCGACAGCAGTGTCGCCCCTACGATCATCAAGCCGGAGGTTCGAAGTATATCCTGCGCATCTTGTGCAGGAATTCCAGCGAGGCTTGCATCTCCTCCATGCCATTCATGCCATCTTCAATGCTGACCCAGCCAGCGTAGCCGACATCGCGCAGAATCTGGAATATCGTGTCGTAGTCGTTTAAGCCGCGGCCCGTCACGCCATGCTGCAGCGCGTCTACATAACCGATCTCGCCATCGCCGGCGCTTAGGTCCTCGAGCGATGCGCCTTCGCTTAGGAAACGGTCGCTGGCGTGCATGCTGACGACGCGCGGCGCCACCGCTCGCAGCAGCTCGATTGGATCGTCGCCGGCGACGATGGCGTTGGAGGGGTCGTATTGCACGCCGAAATGTTGGCGCTCGGGGATATTCTCCAGCAGCTCCAGGAAGACATCCATCTTCTGGGCGAACTCTGGATAGCGCCAAAAGCCGTCTTTGTAATGGTTCTCCAAGCCGAGGACGATGCCCTGCTCGCGGGCGACTGGCAGGACCTGCTCAATGCATTCGACCACCCATTCGATGCCCTGTTCTCGGCTGACATCGGGGTAGCGTTGGCCGCTGAGCACGCGGCAGACAGCGCCGGCGCCGCCCAGCAGTTTGGTGGCGCGGATCATCGCCGCCTCGCGCTCGACGGCGCGCTTTCGTTCATCGGCGTCGGGATGGGTGAAATTGGGCGAGCAGCAGAGCATGGGCATTTCGAAGCCGGCGTCGGCGATGGCTGCGCCGACGCTTCTGAGATAAGCGTCATCGAGGCTGGTGAAAAAGCCCTCGTACATTTCCAAGCCATCAGCGTCTAGCGCGCGCGCCATCTTAATCCAATCGAAGACGGACATCGTGCCTGCGCCGGCGATGTCATCGAGGTAGCATTTGGGGAAAGCGGCGATCTTCATGTTTCTTCCGCCTCGGGCTGATCAGACGCCGCAGGCGCTATACAAGATGATGAGACTGCCCGCGCCGTTTTCCAGCGGCTGCACGGCGGATTCGGCATTGGCGATGCCGCGGGTCTTGCCCGCTTTAAGCGTCGCGATACGGGTGTCGCGATAGAATTGCTTGACCGTTTCGACATCATCCGCCGATTCCATCGTCCAAAATGTCTCGCCTAAAGCGCGGGGGCGGAAAAGGTCGTACTCCACTCTGACCGTCTCTGCGTTGGGGTAGGGCGGCGCCCACCAGTTCTCGATGTCGTAGCCGCATTTGATATCGGCAATCAGAATGATGGCGGCGATGAAGAGGAAGGCGCTGCCGATCAAGATGAGCGCTGTCTTAACGCAGCCCGTTTGATTTCGATTGGCTTCCATGGCGCTTGGTCAACTCCCGCATTACGCTATTCGCTCGCTAGGCGCGCCCTGGTCAGGATGCTGGGCGAGCGCGGACTCTATGTTATCACAAGAGACGCAGGTTTTGACGCGCGACAATGCGAACCCGTCGAAATGACTGCAGGCAAGTCGCGCTAATTGGTAGTGTATCAAAGTCGGTTGGAATTCACGTTAAGCGCAATATTCTTTCAGCGTCGACATCACCCTTTAGCGAAAATTGTAGGGGCGATTCAGTGAATCGTCCGCCGGAGATTATCAAGTGGGCGAGCCAAGGCTCGCCCCTACAGATGCTTGAATGATGATGATTCCTAAATTCAACCGAAATGGATACACTCCCCGCTAATTCGTCTATTGCATATCATGCGCGCCCGTGTTATATTCACGCATTGTACATACATTTATGTACATTTCAAAAGTGTTCTTTGCCAGCGCGCCAGCTTTATGCCAGAAAAACTCGACAAGATCAGACTCGATCATAACAGCTATATTTCGCTGCACGTGCAATTGCATAATCAGTTGCGCCGGTTGATTGTTTCGGGTCGCTGGCATACCGGCGAGCGCATCCCCACCGAGATGCAGTTGGCGCGCCATCTCGATATCAGCCGGACGACCGTGCGCATCGCGACCCAGCGGCTTGAGGTTGAAGGCTTGATCAAGCGCCGAGCGGGCCGCGGCACCTTCGTTATGTTTCAGCCGCAAGACCAGAACGTGAACCGCAGCATCGGTTACCTGACTTGCAGTTTTCATAATGAAATCCACACCAATATCCTCAGCAGCGCGCAGACCGAACTGCGTTCAGCCGGTTATCAGGTGATCTTCAGCAATTCGCAGGACCGCTATGACGAGGCGCGTATCCTGCAGCAGTTGCTTGATGACGAGGTCGCTGGGCTGATGCTGTGGGCGAATGCGGCGCCGACCGAAGAGACATTGATCATCCTCAGCGAATATGAGCGCCGGGCGATTCCCATTGTTTATATGGATCGGCCGATAGACGCGATCAGCGCCGATTATGTTTCGAGCGACAATTTTGGCGGCGCCTATGATCTCGTCCGTCACCTGATTGAATTGGGGCATCGGCGCATCGTGCCTCTGATGCCCAATATCGATGATTTGCATCCGGTCAATGAACGGCTGCGCGGTTATATGACCGCGCTCGCTGAGCATGGCGTTTTTGCTCGCGAACCCTGGAGAATCAGCCCGCCGGCGCGTCATGAGTTCCACGAGACCGACATATACAGCTTGGTCGGCGAGGGCAGGCAGCACGTCATTGAGCAGGTTGAATGCTTCACCGATAGCGCCGGCGCCATGCCGACAGCGCTCGTTTGCATCAACGACATACTCGCCATCATTGCGATCAGCGCGCTGGGCAACATGGGCTACGCGGTGCCGGGCGATGTTTCGGTTGTCGGCTTTGACGATATCAGCATGGCGTCGCATATCGGCGTGCCGCTGACGACCGCGTCGCAAGACGCCTACGAGTTGGGCAAGGTGGCTTCGCAATTGCTGTTGGAGCGGCTTGACGGCCGCGATATGCCCCCGCGCAGTTATACTGTGCCGACTCAACTGCGCGTCAGATCTTCAACAGCGGCGCCCGTGGTTGGCGTCGATACTGTGGTCGAGACCTAGGGAGAGGGGGCGCTATCGGAAGCCAGTGAAAGATTCAAGCCTTGGAAATCCTGGGCGCCGCCAACGCGCCCGTCATTCGGAAGGCGAGTGTCTACGCCGCCCCTGAATGGCAAACCGATTTCGGAGTTGGCGAACGCAAACCCTATTCAATAGTTGTAGGAGTACAACGCATGAAAGCAAGAACCGTACTTTTCGTTCTTCTCGCCGTCATGGTGGCGTCCTTTAGCTTCACGGCTATGGCGCAAGATGTCGCGCGCGAAGATACCGCGATCTTCGACCGTGACGGTCGCGTCGGTCCCCAGCCCGCCTTTGACAACTACAACCCCTTCGTGCCGAACAACCTTAGCAACGGCGGTTTAGGCCAAGCGGTTTTTGAGCCGCTGTTCATCCTGAACTACGAAACCGGCGAGGTCATGCCTTGGTTGGCGGCTGGCGCTTCCAGCAATGAGTCGCTTGATGTTTGGACCTTGAACCTGCGCGAAGGTTCGGCTTGGTCCGATGGCGAGGCTTTGGATGCTGACGATGTCGTCTTCACCTTTGAACTGCTTGGCAAAGAGGAAAACGCCGGGCTCTCGCGCGCTGGCAACGTTCAGACCTGGATTGACAGCGTGGAAGCGGTTGACGCCACCACGGTTCAGTTCAACCTGACGGCGCCCAACCCGCGCTTCCAGCTGGACTTCCTGACCGTCAAGATCGGCGGCAACACGCTGGTCATGCCCGAGCACGTCTGGGCTGATGAAGATCCCTTCACCTTCAAGAACTTCCCGCCTGTTGGCTCCGGTCCTTACACGCTGACCCACGCCGATGAAACCAACTGGATCTACGACCGCAACGATGACTGGTGGGGCGCGGCCACTGGCGCTTTGAAGATGCCCGAGCCGCTGCGCTTGATCTGGATCATCACCGGCAATGACCAGATTCGCACCACGCTGGCCGTCAACAACGAAGTTGACAGCATCATGGACGTCACCCTGGGCGCCTTCGAGGCGATGCAGGCGCAGAACGACAATATCTTCGCCTGGGTCGATGGCATGCCTTTCGTTTGGCTGGATCCCTGCCCGCGGCAGCTTTCCTTCCAGACGGATGTCGAGCCTTGGGACAACCCGGACATGCGCTGGGCGATCAACCACATCGTCGATCGCGACAACATCATCGAGGTTGCCTACGAAGGCGTGACGATTCCTTCGCGCACCATGTTCGTCGAGTATGGCGCCATGTTCCCCTTCATCGACGCGATTGAAGACGCCGGTATGGGGCTGAGCTCGACATCAGACCTCATGGCCGCCGAAGAGTTGCTGACCGCCAATGGCTACTCGCGTGGCGGCGACGGCCTGTGGCAGAACGCCGACGGCCAAGTCTTGAGCCTGGCGATCCAGGTTCACGAAGGCTTCATCGAGAAGCGTCGTATCACTTCGGTTCTGGTTGAGCAGCTGCGCGCTTTTGGCGTTAACGCCAGCGCCGCCGTCATCGCGGGACCAACCTGGGGCGACAACAAGCGCTTCGGCAATTACGAAGCCACGACAGACTGGGACGCCTGCGGTTCGGTCAACGAGCCTTGGGCTTCGATGGATCGCTACACGGCGCGTCATTACGTTCCGATTGGCGAGCGTTCCTCGGGCAGCAACCACGTACGTTGGTCCGGCATGAACAATGAGGCTTACAGCGATATCGTCGCTCAGATTGGCACGCTGCCGCTGGGTGATCCGCAGGTTATTCCGATGGTGCTCGAAGCTTATGAGTACTTCTACGAAGATCTGCCGATCCTGCCCTTGAACCAGGCGACCAAGCTGATTCCCTTCAACAGCACCTACTGGGAAGGCTGGCCCACGTCGGATAACAACTTCAACCACCCGGCGACCTGGTGGCATTCGACGCATCAGATCATCTCCGAGCTGCGCAAGGCTGGCATGTAAGGATTTGATTCCGTTTGGGGTCCTTCACTGGCAGTTGTCGGTGGGGGCCCCGCCTCAACAGACATTTAGTTTGATGAAGGCGCAATCTCGAAAACAGAAACTGCAGAGAAGTAATCTCAAGTTAGTCATATGATAAAGGACGGTGGCGCTCATTTTTTGGAAACAATAGGGGTGATCTTTGGATCGCCCGCAACATCGCTATTTTGCATTCGGGCGACTCAAGAGTCGCCCCTACAGCTATCCTTTGAATTGTTGCATTGCATTCTTTGATCAACCGAGAAACTGTCCGTAGTCTTAATGAAGTGATTTTGCTTTAAGCCGATGACGCGACGAAGGAGACTTCGTAGAGAAGGGCGCTGATATGGGAAGTTTTTCACTCAATTATTTGCTGCGCCGGCTGCTGGTGTTTTTCCTGACTGTCTGGGTAGCGGCGACATTGATCTTCATCATTCCGCGTTTGGCGCCGGGCGATCCTATTCAGGCGATGATCGCGCGCATGACGCAGTTCGAGGGCTACGTTGAGAATGCTGACTTGATCATTGAAGCCTGGCGCAAGCGCTTCGGGCTAGACGACCCAATTCATGTGCAGTACCTCCGGTTCCTGGGCAATACGCTTCGTCTTGATCTTGGTTATTCGATGGCGAATTTCCCGGCGACTGTTTACGAATTGGTGGGCCGGGCGCTGCCTTGGACGATCGGCTTGGTCGGCATCGCCACCATCATCTTCTTCACGGTGGGCAATCTCTGCGGCGCCTTGCTGGCTTGGTACAGGACACCAAGGTGGCTCAAAGTGATGATACCGATATCGATGACCTTCACCTCGGTGCCGCCGGCGCTTTTCAGTTTGCTGCTGGTTTACATATTTGGTTTCCTGATAAAGATTAATGAAAGACCGCTATTTCCCCAAGTGGGCGCCTACGCACGAGGCATGACGCCGGAGTTCACGCTCGAGTTCTTCAGCAGCGTACTCTATCACGGCTTCCTGCCCGCGATGTCCATCGTCTTGGTGACATTCGGCTTTTGGGCGCTGGGCATGCGCGGCATGATGGTCACCATCGAAGGCGAAGATTATATGATCCTGGCGCAAGCCAAGGGTTTGAAGCCCTTCTACGTCTTGTACCGTTATATGATCCGCAACGCCATCCTGCCGCAGATGACGGCGCTGGCGGTATCGATTGGCACGCTCATCAATGGCTCGGTGCTGGTGGAAATCATGTTTGTCTACAATGGCATGGGCTCGCTGATATATTCCGGCATCGCCAATCAAGACTTCGGGCTGATACAAGGCACGTCCTTCATCTTGATTGTGACGAGCGCGCTGGCGGTGCTGATCATCGATTTGACCTACCCGCTGATTGATCCGCGGATTAGCCTGGAGGGGAGGTAGACATGGCGGAAAACACAGCGGACACTCCCGTCGCTGGCGGCACCAAGAAGGCGGGCCTGCTCAATCGCTTCGACAATCCCTGGATGAATTGGAAGTTCCTCACGGGCGCGGGCATCATTGGCTTGATATTTTTCCTGATATTCCTGGGCAATCAGTTTTGGGATACCGAGTTGGCGCTGGCCGGCGCCTCGCCTTTGAATATGCCGCCGGTCGGCTTCACCAACTGGCGTAACCAAGAAGGCATCCCAGAGCATCCGCTAGGCACGGAGAACAGTGGGCGCGATATGCTGGCGCTGTTGATTGTGGGCACGCCGCGCACGATTGGCGTGGGCGCGATTGCCGCGTCCGTTGGTATGGGCGTCGGCATCATTTTAGGTTTTCTGGCGGGGTTCGTCGGCGGCTGGGTGGATGATGTCATCCGATTAGCGACCGATGTGACCATCACCATCCCGTCGCTGCTGGTGCTCATCGTGATTCAAGCGGTCTTGCCGCGCATTGACCTGGTGACGATGGCGCTGTTGATTTCGATGTTCGCCTGGGCGACGCCGACACGTTATATCCGCGCGCAGGTGTTGAGCATGCGCGAGAGCGGATACGTGCAGATGGCGCGGCTATCGGGCGTGCCGACGCGCGATATCATGTACCGCGAAATCATGCCCAACCTGCTGCCTTATCTGGCGGCGAGTTATATCGGCAATATGACCGGCGCGATTCTGTCGGCGGTGGGTTTGGAGTTGCTCGGCTTCGGTCCACAGCGGATTCCGTCGCTGGGCGTCACCATCTTCTGGTCGATTGAAGCGGCCGCCTTGCTGCGCAATATGTGGTGGTGGTGGGGCATCCCGACGGTGATTCTGGCTGTCGTCTTCATCGCGCTGCTGCTGATAAACCTGGGCTTGGACGAGATCGCCAATCCGCGTTTGCGCAAAGCGAACTAGGGCGGGCTGGAGCGAAAAGACATGGCAGAGCAGAAGCGCTACGACAGCGACCGCGTTGTTCTCAATGTGGACAACCTGCGCATTCATTATGCGACCCCGCAGGGTGATGTCATCGCTGTAAGCGATATCAGCTTCAAGTTGTACGAGGGCGAGACCCTGGGCTTGGTGGGCGAATCCGGCTGCGGTAAATCGACCACGGCTTACGGCATTCTGCAATTGGTGCAGCCGCCCGGTTATATCGTGCATGGCAGCATAGAGGTGGATGGCACTGAGGTGCTGAATCTGGAAGAGGAAGAATTGCGCAAGTTCCGCTGGACCGGGCTTTCGCTGATCCCGCAAGGCGCAATGAACTCGCTGAACCCGACGATGCGGGTTAAAGATCAGATCATTGACGTGATCGAATCGCACGAGGGCAAGCAGAACGACAAAGAGGCTTTGCGCGAGCGAATCTTTGAGTTGTTTCAGAATGTGGGCTTGCCCAACCGCATCTACAACATGTACCCGCACGAGCTTAGCGGCGGCATGAAACAGCGCGTTTGCATCGCGATGGGCGTGGCGCTGCACCCGACCGTGGTCATCGCCGACGAAGCGACCAGCGCGCTGGATGTTGTTGTGCAGCGCATCGTCGCGCAGACGCTGGTGAAGGTCAAAGACGAGATTGGCGTTTCGCTGATCGTGATTGGCCACGATATGGGTTTGCTGGCGCAGATCGTCGACCGCATCGCGGTGATGTACGCTGGCAAGATGGTGGAAATCGCGCCGGTGGAGAATGTCTACGCCAATCCGCTGCATCCCTACACGCAACTGCTGATTGACTCGATTCCCTCGATCAAAGAGCGCAAGCCGCTGAAGATTACCGAAGGCATTACGCACGATCCGCGCAATCCGCCCTCCGGCTGCATCTTTCGGTTGCGCTGTCCCTTTGCCTGGGAGCATTGCGCCGAGGTAGAACCGCCTCCGATCACCGTCGAGAACAAACACGATGTTGCTTGTCATCTATACGATGAGCAATTTGAAGAGAGGAGGACGAATGCCCTCGCCACTCTTGCAAATCCGTGAAGCCACCAAGGTCTATTCGACGGGCGGCTTCTTGGGCAGCGGCAAGAAGACCGTTGTCGCGCTGGACAACTTCAACCTGACGATCGACGAATCGCCGGCGACCATCACCACCATCGCCGGGGAAAGCGGCAGCGGCAAGACGACGCTGGCGAATCTCGTTCTCGGTTTCATCAAGCTGACATCAGGGCATATCATCTTCGATGGCGAAGACATCACCGACATGACTGATGCGCAACTCAAAGCGTACCGCCGCAATGTGCAGGCGGTCTTCCAGGATCCTTTTGGCGTTTACAATCCTTTTTATCGCATTGATCACGTTTTTGATCTGGTCAATAAACACTTCAGCTTGTCGGACAATCAAAGCGAATATCGCGACATGGTTGAGGCGGGCTTGAATGTGGTTGGCTTGTATGGCGAAGATGTGCTGCGCAAGTATCCGCATCAATTGAGCGGCGGTCAGCGGCAGCGCATCATGATGGCGCGCGCTTATATGATCAAACCGCGGCTGATCGTGGCTGATGAGCCGGTGTCGATGGTGGACGCGTCGCTGCGCGCGTCGATCCTCGATGCCATGCTGCGCCTGCGCGATGACCACAACATTTCTTTTCTGTATATCACGCATGATTTGAGCACGGCATATCAAATTGGCGATCAAATTTATATGCTTTACCAGGGCACGACGGCGGAGCGCGGCGCCGCAATGGATGTTATTGACGCGCCGCAGCATCCTTATGTCCAGCTGCTGATCGACTCCGTGCCCGTGCCTGACCCAACTGACAAATGGGATGTCAATATCTCGCTGCCCAGCGAAGAAGAGATGCGCACAGCCGCTTCGGTCGGCTGCCGTTATTATCCGCGCTGCCCCCACCGCATGGACAAATGCCTTGAGGAACAGCCGCCGCTCTTCAAGATGGACAAGCCCGAACACGAAGCCGCCTGTTACCTCTATGAAGAGCGCGAGGTCGCGCCGATAGAAGCGCCTATCCTGTACAGCAAGCCGAAAACGGACGCGGTATCGCAGCCGCGGCGCCGGTCGAGAGCGCCGCTGGCCGCCGCCGCCGTGATCGCGCTGATCGTGGTCCTGGCAGCCGCTATTTTCGCGATCAACCAAAACAACGCCGCAATCGCCGCCGAAGCGACAGCGGAAGCGAGCGCGGCTGAAGCGACTGATGCCGCCATCGCCGCCGCGACCGCTTCGGCAGAAGCGCAAGCGATCGCCAGCGCGACCGCCCAAGCCGTAGTTGAAGCGCCCGAACCAACGCCGATCCCGGAGCAAGAATTCAAGCTGTCGCCTGAAGGCGCGCAGGCCAAAGGCGCGCTCACGCTCAATGAGGTGACATTGGACGAAATCGCCGACGAAGGCGATTTGCATCGTTACAGTTTTGATGGCGCTGAAGGACAGGAAGTCACGGTGAAGATTCGCACCGGCGGCGGTGGCTTGAGCGGCGGCAACCTCAACTCGCCTTATGGCACCATTTATGGACCCGATGGCGAATTCGTGGCGCCGCTCGGCGATACGGCGGTGCGCCCGCGGCGCAGTTATAACGCGCCTCTCACGCTGAAGGCGGGGACGTATACCATTATCGTCGGTGCGGCGCAAGTGGATCGTTATGGTCTGGTGGGCGACGCGCCTTATCAGATCGAAGTCGAAGGCGAGGCGCCCAAAATTGAAGCGACGCCCGAGCCCACGCCGATCCCGCAGCAGGACTTCAAGCTGTCACCCGATGGCGCTGCCGACAAGGGCGCGCTCTCGCTCAATGTGGTGACATTGGACGAAATCGCCGGCGAGGATGACCGGCACCGCTACAGCTTTGATGGCGCGGCCGGGCAAGCGGTCACCGTCAAAATCAGGACTGGCGGCGGCGGCTTGAGCGGCGGCAACCTCAACTCGCCTTATGGCACCATCTACGGACCCGATGGCGAATTCGTGGCGCCGCTCGGCGATACGGCGGTGCGCCCGCGACGCAGCTATAACGCGCCAATTACGCTGAAGGCGGGGACCTATACAATAATCGTCGGGGCGGCGGAAGTGGATCGTTACGGTCTGGTGGGCGACGCGCCTTACCAAGTAGAAGTCGAAGGCGACGAACCGGCGCTAGCGCCCGAGCCGATGCCGCTGCCGCAGGTTGAGCCGACGCCCTTGCCGCAGCCGGACTTCATCCTGCCGTCCGTCGGGGCGACGGACAAGGGCGCGTTGACGCTCGATGAAGTGAAATTGGACGAAATCGCTGATGCCGCTGATGTGCATGGTTATCGCTTTGAAGCCAGCGCCGGGCAGAATGTATCGGTGAAGATTCGCACGGGGGGCAGCGGCTTGAGCGGCGGCAACCTGAATTCGCCTTATGGCACGATCTATGGACCCGATGGCGAATTCGTGGCGGCGCTTGGCGATACCGGCGTGCGCCCACGGCGCAGTTACAACGCGTCGCTGACCTTGAAAGCGGGCGAATATACGATCATCGTTGGCGCCGCCCAAGTGGATCGCTACGGCTTGGTCGGCGACGCGCCTTATCAGCTGGTTGTTGAAAGCGCGGAAGCTTAGCGCTTGGCGCAGGAATCGTATAGCATAGTCCATCGGAAGTGACCGCCCCTCCTGGTTCAATCGCGGAGGGGTGATTTTATGCAAGTGACGCCATTGTCGATTGAATGGAGTTGATTGAAGGGAACAGGGAGATGCTAAGTCAAGATCAAATCGACTTTTTCCATGAGAACGGCTTTCTGCGGATTCCGCAGGTCTTTAACGAAGCCGAGATTACCGAGTTGTCCGACAGCCTCGACCGCTTGATAGAGGATTGGTCGATCACCAGTCCCGGTTGGTCTGGGCCCTGGCGCGATGTCTATCTCGACGAAGAGGTGGAGAAGCAGGTGAAGCTCACGGCAATGCACGACCTGCACTTGTATTCCGATGCCTGGATGCGCGCGGTCACCCATCCCAAGCTGGGCAAATGCCTGTCGCAGCTGCTGGATTCGAGCGTCGAGCTGCATCACACCACCATGCACATCAAGCCGCCGCAAACGGGGCACCCCTTCCCCATGCACCAGGACTCGCCCTTTTATGAACATACGGATGGGCGCTTCCTTGATACTTTGGTGCACCTGGACGACACCTTCCATGAAAACGGCGAGATTCGCTTCCTGGCTGGCTCGCACAAAATGGGCAAGCTGCCGCATATTTTGGAATATCCGGATGGCACGAAGTGCTCGCCCCATTTGAATACGGACGAGTACAAGCTGGAAGACACGGCGCCGGTGCCGGCGAAACGGGGCGATGTGGTCGTCTTCCATATCTATTGCATTCACGGCTCATACATCAACCAGACGAAAGAACCGCGCCGCATGGTGCGCATGGGTTTCCGCGACCCGCATAACGATCAGGTAGCCGGGCAGAGCATGGACCGCCCCGGCTTGATCGTGCATGGCTATCGCGAGCGGCGCGGCGCTGAAGAACTGCTTAAACAGACTTAACTCGAGCGAAGCCCCTTGCCCAAGGAAGCAGCGCTGGTCATCGGCTTGGACATTGGCGGGAGCAAAACGCTGGCGGGCTTGTTCACGCGCGCTGGTGAAATGACACAGGTCAGGCAAGTCGCTACCGCGCCCGCGCCGGCCGCGATTCTCTCCACAGCCAAGTCGGTCTGCGATGCTTTGATTGCGACAAGCGAGGCGCCCGTGCTCGGCATTGGCATCGGCAGCGCCGGCATAATCGATACAGAAAAGGGCAAAGTCATCTTCGCGAATGAAAATCTGCCCGGCTGGACGGGCGCGCGCCTGGCGGAGCTGGAAGTCGCCGGCGGCTTGCCAATTACGGTTGAGAATGATGTGCGGTCGCTGGCTTATGGCGAGGCAATTGTGGGCGTGGGCGCGGCTTATGATTCGCTGCTCTGCGTCACCGTCGGCACTGGTATTGGCGGCGCGCTGATCATGGATGGCGAGGTCTGGCATGGCGCGGATTACAGCGCTGGCGAGATCGGTTATCTTGTGGTGGATTGGGCCGGCGATGCGCCCTTGATCCTCGACCAATACGCCTCTGGACCCGCGATCGAGCGCGCCTATCAAGCGGCGACTGGGGGCGAGAGTCGCTTGCCGCTAACGGAGATCGCCCAATTGGCGCGGGCTGGCGATGCGAGCGCGACTGAAGTTATCGCGGCGAAGGCCAGGCGCTTGGGCCTGATCCTGGCTGGCTGCGCCACCGCGTTTAACCCGGCTGCGGTGGTGGTCGGCGGTGGTGTGCCGCAGATCGGCGCGCTCTGGTGGGACGCGCTGGAAGCGGGCTTTCGCGAGAATTTGCCGCCGCCGGTCGCCAAGACGCCGCTAATCCCGGCGACGTTGGGCGCGAACGCAGTCATGCTGGGCGCGGCGATGCTGGCTTGGAAAGCGGTTGACGCATGAATGCCGATGCCTTCCTCGCCGCCGTCAAAGGCAAGCTGATTGTGTCTTGCCAGGCGCTCGAAAGCGAACCGCTGCACGGCGCTGAGCTCATGACGAAGATGGCGCTGGCGGCGAATATCGGCGGCGCGGCCGCCATCCGCGCCAATGGACCGGCTGATATCCGCGCGATCAGTGCGGCGGTCGATTTGCCAGTGATAGGCTTGTACAAGCAGGGCAGCAGCGGCGTCTACATCACGCCGACCTTTGACGCGGCCGCTGAGATCGCGGAAGCGGGCGCCGATGTCATCGCGCTGGATTGCACCGCCCGCCCCAGACCGGATGGCGCGCCCATCAGTGAATTGTTGGAACGCATCCACCGTGAGTTAAGGCTGCCTACTTTTGCTGATGTATCTACCTTGGACGAGGCAATAGCCGCTGCGGACATGGGCGTGGCGATGGCGGCGCCGACCCTCTCCGGCTACACGGCGAATAGCCCGGCGCAGGATGGTCCCGATTTTGATTTGCTGCGGAAAATGATTAAAGCGCTGCCTATACCGGTGATCGCGGAGGGGCGCATTCATAGTCCCGATCAGGCGCGGCGGGCGCTGGAACTGGGCGCCTGGGCGGTGGTGGTCGGCTCGGCAATCACCCGCCCGCGCACGATCACGGCGCGCTTTGTGCGCGCGCTTGAGCAAACATGATTGACGCGAAATCTGTAGGGGCGACTTATCAAGTCGCCCGTTATGCGAACCTATGACAGCGGGCGACCAGGTTGGTCGCCCCTACAAAGGTCTAAATTACTCGTTTTATGCGTTTAGTAGGACATATCAGCAGACATAGTGAGGAGAAAGCATGAAAACAATCGGATTTCTTGGCGTGGCGCATGTGCATAGTCCCGGCTTCATTAAACGCGTCAATGAACGCGCCGCTCAATTCAAGGTGAAAGCGGTCTGGGATAGCCAGCTGGCGCGCGCGCAAATCGCGGCCGAGCAGCTTTCCTCCACGGCGGTTGACGATTATCACGATATCTTGAATGACCGCGAGATTGACGCCGTCATCATTTGTTCGGAAACATCGCTGCATCTCGAGCTGGTAGAAGCGACGGCAGCCGTCGGGAAGGATGTTTTCGTCGAGAAGCCGCTGGGCATGGGCGCCGATGACGCCTACGCCATGCAGCGCGCGATTGACGATGCCGGCATCCTCTTCCAGACCGGGCACTTCATGCGCAGCATGCCGGTTTACCGCCAGCTCAAAGCCTGGATCGACGGCGGGACGCTGGGCACGATCACGCGCATCCGGCACTCGAATGTGCATCAAGGCGCTATCGCCGCCATATTTGATCCTGGGCGCGGACCCTACGCCGATGGCTGGCTCTGGATGACCGATCCGACGCTTTCCGGCTGCGGCGGATTTGGCGATCTGGGCGCCCATTCGCTTGATATATTGATGTGGCTGATGGGCGATGTGGTCAGCGTCACGGCGCAGGTGGATCGCCTCTTGGGCAAATATGACTGCGATGAATACGGCGAGGGCATGATGCGCTTCGCCAATGGCGCGATTGGCAGCCTGGCGGCCGGCTGGGTTGATGTCTTGCGGCCGCAAGCGATCCTGGTCAGCGGCACTGACGGCGTCGCTTATGTCGACGATGGCGCGCTCTATGTCCAATCGGCTCATCTGCCGGGCACGGACGGCGGCGCATGGACGGACTTGCCGGACGCGCTGCCGCATGCCTTTGACCTCTTCCTGGATGCGATAAACGGGGAAGACGTCCCTCTGATTTCAGCGAAAGAAGCGGCCGACCGCAGCGCCGTTATGGAAGCCTTTTACCAAGCTGCGGCGACAAATTCCTGGGTTCAACCCAATACAGCCTAAGAAGGAGCGGCGAATATGAGCAGTCTAAAGGTAGGTGTCATCGGGGTCGGCGGGATCGCCCGCACGCATATGCCGGGCTGGGAAGCCTCGCCCCATGCCGAAGTGATCGCGGGCGCGGACCTCGTGCCGGCAGCGCTGGAAAGCTGGGGCGCGCAATGGAATGTGGGCAAGCTGGAGACCGACAGCGCCGCCGTCATCAACGACCCGGATATCGATATCATTGATGTCTGCACGCCCAATATGTATCACGCGCCTTTGTCCATCGCCGCGCTGGAGGCGGGCAAGCACGTCATCTGCGAGAAGCCGCTGGCGCCGACACCGGCTGATGTCCAGCGTATGATTGAAGCGCGCGACAAATCCGGCAAAATGCTGATGACCGCGCAGCATTTTCGTTTCGCCGGCACATCCAAGGCGCTGAAGGCGGAAATCGACGGCGGCGCGCTGGGCGATGTCTATCACGCCCGCAGTTGGATGCTGCGGCGCTCCGGCATTCCCACGAGCCTGGCTTTCTTATCGCGGCAGCATGCCGGCGGCGGCGCCTGCATCGATATTGGCGTGCATATCCTCGATTTGACATTGTGGATGATGGGCAACCCCGAACCGGTCTCGGTCACTGGCGTCGCCCGCCGCGAGATCGCCAGCAACCCCATGGCTTTCGGGCGTTGGCCCCGGCACGGGCGCATCCCGGAAGGCATGGATGTCGAAGAAATGGCGATGGCTTTCGTCCGCTTTGAAACCGGCGCGACGCTGGTCTTTGAGATCTCCTGGCTGCTGCATCATGATATCGAGGGCGAAGATATGCAGATGTGGCTCTATGGCACGGGCGGCGGGTCGCATTGGCCCAAATGCGAGATTTACGACACCAATTACGAGAGCATGCAGCTTTACAATCGCAAGCTGAAGCTGACGCAGAATGTCTCCGAGCCGCATGCCCAGGAGTGCGTCGAGTTCGCGCAGGCGATTGTCGATGGCGCGCCCTCGCCGGTGCCGGCCGAGCAATCGCTGCAGGTGATGAAGATCCTGAACGCGATCTACGAGAGCCAGAAGACGGGCGGCGAGGTGCTGTTGTAAGTCTCCCCCATCCCCTAACCCCTTCCCCCACGAGGAGGGAAGGGGAACTTGGTCCTACTAAGATTAGGACAACCACCTAGAGCGGCTACCCATGAGATTTTCAATAATCGAACTCTTGTCTGTTCTGTTGGTGATTGCGCAGTTGACCGCCTGCGGCACGATGGCTCCGCCGCTGTCAACGGTGCGGGAAGAACCGAAAGCGGGTTTGTGGACGCGGCGATACAGCGGCGAATGCGCCGGGCGCGAATCGGAGCCGCTGCGGGTGACGCGATTGGACGAAAGCGCGATCGTCTTCGACGAGTTTGAACTGCTGCGGAATGAAGCGGGCGAATACGTGGGCAGCGCCATTTTCAGCACGTCGATGCCGGTTGATGGGCGCGAGATCCCCTACGAGATCGCTTATGTCCTGGAGCTCAATGGCACGGGCGGCTTCAGTGGCAGCGAGACCGTCGTCGAAGACGGCGGCCACGCCATCGCCTGCCCGATTGAGTTGAAACCTGTCGGAGCGGAATAGACTTCGCTAGCGGCTTGGATGCGCCGCCAGCTTATTCCACCGGGTAGGCGATCGTCGTAATCAGGCTTTCGATCACCCCGCCGCTGGCGTACATGCGCGAATACTGCACGGTTATCGGCACATCGCTGCGGATGCGGATGCCATAGGGCACGTCGAAAGGAATCTGGTAACCAGCAATTTGCTCGGGCTTGTCAAGGCGGATATGCGGGCAGCGCTTGGCGGGCACGGTAACCGCGATGCCCTCGACGGCGTCTCGATCTTCGAAATAGAAATCAAATACGAGATGGGCGTCGTCGACGGTGCTGTTGAGCACGCAGACGGATTCGTGATTTTTGTTGACGGGGTCGTCATCAGCCGGCGCGGCCAGGTAGGCGTCGGGTATCAGCCAAGTCAAAGCGCCATTGGTAGGCAATGTTCAATCTCCCTGTTTGTATTGTGCGGGCGACCCCGCTGCGTCACCCAGATATTCGCAAAGATGGCAGCCACCCTAGAATTTCGGCGGCTTTATTGGTTTGTTGGAGAATTTCAGCAG
This sequence comes from Anaerolineae bacterium, assembly GCA_022820125.1. Classification (GTDB taxonomy): domain Bacteria; phylum Chloroflexota; class Anaerolineae; order Aggregatilineales; family Phototrophicaceae; genus UBA6055. The sequence goes on from JAJEGA010000052.1 coordinate 43,918, forward strand.
CGTGAGTGTGCCCGTCTTGCCATCATGCGCGCGAATCCACATGGTGCAGGACTTGGACAAGATGCGATACCAAGCCGTATCGCCTTCGAGAACCTTGATTAGTTTGCCTTTTACTCTAATTGAATGTGTGTGCATGCCCTTTTGATTATGATAGATGCCGCCATTTTCTGCAGAGTGGCAGCCTTTGGAGGACCGGTCCATATCAATCCTGGCTCTCACGTCAAAGTTGGCCAATTTCGCATACGTACCCTTGCCCAGCTTGACTTGCTTCCATTCATTGGTCACATCAATTTGGACGAACTTACGCGCGCGGACGAAGGTCATGACATTCGTTTTCTTCCCGCGCGCGGTAACGCGAAATTGCAAGATGCAGCGGGAAGAGATTGTTTCGAAGAAGCTGTGAGCGTAGACCTCATCATAAGAGCCTGGATTTAAACTCGAAAAACAGCCTCTGTTGATAATCTCCGCCTCTGGCGTGTCCGTGAGTCTATAGGGAAACGGGTCAACAGCGTAAATGCTGCTGCTTTTGAGCTCAACGGTGAATTTTTCCCCAACGGCGGGGGGTTCTACGCGGATCATTTCTTGCGCCGCGGCCGGCAGGCTGAGACCGAAGAAAAACAAGAACAAAGATAGAATCTGCACTATTCGCATGTTAACCCTCGCAAGCATTTATACTATTCTAGCACAAAAAGAGGGTAATGCGTCACAGAATCGGCTTAATCCGCAACGAAATTTGCTTAATCCGCAACGAATCGCTGTCGGCGATAGATTTCATCCGGGCGCTGGTAAAGATGCGAGACTTCTTCCGCCGGCAGATGAGTCGGCTTTCCCGTCAGCAGGGCGCCGAGGTAGATGCGCGCCGCCTTGACCGCCATCGCCGTGATGTTGAGGATTTCCGCCGGGCTGTCGCCCAGGGCGATCATGCCGTGATTCTCCAGCAGGATGAGCCTGGGCGCTTCATCATATTGCGCCATGTACTTCCGAACGCGCTCGCGCATGATGTTCGCCAGCGGCAGCCCCGGATCCGCGTAGGGCACCAGCGCCGATTGCGGACCGCAAAGCACGACTTCATCGGGGAAGCGCCGCTGCTGGGCGAAGTCGGCGGCGTATTCGCTGCATAGGATCTGGTTGATGGCGCCGGGATGGGTGTGCCCGATGAACTGGACGCCGCAGTCGTGCAGCAGCATGGCGTGGAAGCTCACTTCAATCGAGGGGCTGGGGGCTAACCCCCCCTCGTTCCCCCCCGAAGCATCAGGGGGGAAGGCTAACCCCCTCGTTCCCCCCCCCCCCAAAGCGTTGGTGGGGAGGATTGCTGACTCTGTGATCGCCTTCTGTTCCGTCAGGGTTTTTGGCGGGTCGTCCAGCAGCGCCAGCATCGGGGCGAAACGCACGGCGACAAAGCCGTCTTCGCCGATGTCGCGCATTTGCTGCCCGCTGGCTTTGACATAGAAGCTGTGGTCATCACGGCGCATGGAGGTGTTGCCTTCGCCGATGATGACGTAATCCAGCGCTGGCTCGCCCAGGGCGCGGGTCATGGTGATGAGGTCGGAGAGATTGCTGGACATTGATATTGTGGTTTGCTCGCTCTGGTGAATATGTGGGGGTCAGGTCGCGTAGACACAGACCTGCGCCATTGGCTGACCCGCTTTTGACGCTAGCATTAGCGGGCGACCTGATAGGCCGCCCCTACAAATTCCGGTTACAGGCTTAGTCGCTAGAAGTCGAAGTCGTCGACATTTTCCGCGGTGAAGGCGAATGGGGGGCCAAGCAGCACTTCGCTGCCATTGACCACCATCAGCTCGCCCAGGCGTCCGGCCATTACGGAGGTATCGCCGGGCTGGAACTCGCCATCGATAACTGCGCGCAAGATATAAACGGCGGCATAACCGAGATCGACTGGATTCCAGAGATAGACTTCCTGGACACATCCGCTGCTGATGTAGGGCCGCATGGCGTTGGGCAAGCCCAAGCCCGTAACAGCCACATCTTCGCAGACATCGGCTTGGTTCACGGCGTCGGCGCTGGCGGGTGTGGCGACCGAGGTTAAGGCGATGATGCCGTCCAGGTCTTCACCATACTTGTTGATGAGGGTCTGCGCCTGCTGGAAGCTCAAACCAGCGTCTTCCTGCGCTTCCAAGGTCTCGAGCCAATCGAGATCGGGGAAGCACTTATCGGCGTAAGCCCACATTTCGGAGACCCAACGCGCCTGGTTCGGGGTGGTGAAGGTCGAGGTGACGATGCCGAAGGAGGCGTCTTCGCCTTTCTGAGAGACCAGGCTGTCAATCAAAGCTTTGCCGATGCCATTGAATTCGGCCTGGTTGACGAACCATTCGCGCGCGTCCGGCTCGGAATTGGCGTCGTAGCCAACCACATGAATGCCGGCTTCCAGCGCCTTGCGCAGAACTGGCGCGATTGCGACTGGGTCATTAGCGGCGAAGAGGATGCCGTCCACGCCCTGGGTGATGTAGCTGTCGATGATCTGAATCTGATCGTCGATATTGGCGTCGGTGGGTCCATCGGTGCTGACGGAGACATTGCCCAGCTCTTCAGCGGCTTGCTGCTGCCCCAGGGTGGTGGCGGCAAAGTAACCGATGCCGATCAGCTTCGGCACGTCAACGACAACGATTTCCATGCCAGCCATGTCCATATCGCCCATAGCTGCCATGCCGCCATCGTATTCCATCATCTCCATGTCTTCGTCCATGTCGCCGTCGTCGTCCATCATCTCCGCGCCCATACATTCGAGCGGGTTGACGTCGAGCTCGTCCGAGCCGTCCCAGCGTTCGTGCCCGTCGGCGCTGAGCGGCATGCTAACCAGCGCCAGGAAGAGCGCCAGAATCAGGGTGATTGCGAGTGTCTTTCTCATGATATGTGACTCCAGAAAACTATGTGGGTAAACGATGCTGTGAACGGTGCTGCCTGATTGTGTCGATGCGCCTCCTTTCTATGCTTATGTCTCTATCAGAGATTGAATCTTCTCGCTGATGGTCTCAGATAGGTCGGCAATCTCTGATTCCAACTCTTTCTTACGAGCATGTAAGTCGACGATGGGTTCCATAAAGCTGTCGATAGTAGATAGATCTGTACTCTTGGGCACAGGGACCATAATCTCATTTAGCTTTGTAGCGTTTAGGTCCGGGGATCCCGCGCCGCGACAGGCTGCAATGAGTTGACGCCGTACAAATGGAGAGTTCAAGATCATAACGAGATAATCTACGTTTACTAGAGGGCACAGAGGAAGGAATCGATTAGTCATTATCAATCCTTTGGTATTGCTTGCCACTTTAACTATAGCTCTGTTTGATTCCAGTGAGTTTCTCGCGTTTGGAAGCAATATAAGTTCTTCACCGTCCAATTCATACTTAGCTCTACTCGGCAACTCCTTTGCCCTTCGTTCGGTTGGAGTGAATGCGCCGGTTATCGGGTCGACGTCTCTAACTTCAAGGTATCTTACGATGCGATCGGGGGTTTGGTTTAGAGCCCGTCGAGAGATTGTATTTTGATAGATTGATACCAAGTTGGAGAGTGACACCGTTTTCGAAAGATTTTTGTCGATTTCGTATCGAAGCGATTCTGCGTCGGGATGATAATGCCAGGGGTTTAAATTATCTTCGGATCTCAACCTACTAACTGAAATATGATCTGTTCTCTTCAGGTATTTGTTAAGGATAGCTGGAAGATCATTTTCTTCAATGTTGTGACCCAGCGTGTTGTATCCGACTTCCTCTGCCCAACCTACAAATACCCCATACTCCTGTTTAGGCTGTGATACCTTCTTTATAAAAAGCAGGTCACCTAGTATTCCACAGTCGGTGTGGTGAAATGCTGTTTTTGGCAATCCGATGAGGGCTAAGATTTCGCAACGGTCAAAGATTAGACTTCTTATTTTCTTAAATCCATAAGACTCGTTCTCAAATATACTTCTAGGTAATACAATGCCAGCCCGTCCATTTTCTGTCAGTAGATCAATGATTTGCTCAACAAAAACAATTGCTCTATGTACGCCTCGGACTTTGCCACGTTCATTCTTGCCCGTCTCGAATCTAGCCAGGAGAGACTCGTTCATCTCGTAGCCAGCGAATGGGGGGTTGGAAAGAATCAATGAAAACTGACTGTTGTTTCCCTGAAAAGCTTGGTGACTCTGTATATCAAGACCATGACAACGCACTATACCGGACCAACCGTCTCCATGCATTATCATGTTCATTCGCGCAGCTCTGACCATGCGGGGACTAATATCTGTTCCCCTAATGTTTTGAACGACAGTATCTCGGATCAGAATTTCCTTTTGGTGTTCAGGCAGATTTTGTTGTTGATGTCTTATCTGGTCAGCTATTTTTCTCATGGCGTGGATTAAGAAACCCCCGCTACCGCACGATGGATCAAGAACAGTGTCTTCTCTTGTTGGCTCTAAGAGATCCACCATGAACTCTACAATCTTTCTAGGAGTGAAATATTGTCCCAGTTCTCCTCGAAATGTTGCTCCAACCGTGTTTTCATAAACGGTTCCTTTGGCGTCTAGTCCAATGAGAGAGCTTCTGGTAAAGCTAAATCCTTGAAATGTTTCCACTACTTTTCGAATTGATTTATTCTGAATCCAAAACTCATCGTCTCCGGGCTCGGAAAACAGTTCTCTATATTTGCTCTTTTGCTTTGCTTCTTTCAATAGTGCGCGAATATTGTCACCGGTTTCAACTTCGGATTCCTCGGACAAAATGGAGAATCGATAGTAATCTGGTATTTCCTGCTCATCATAAACCTTGACAAAAAACAGCTTGACCAACTCGTCGAATGCTTTTGCAGGGTCTACTCCTTCACTGTGGATTTCATTGTGGCAAACGCGAATCAGATTGCGTAATTGATCTTCATCGGTAATTGGAGGTAATCTGTGGCGTTTGGATAGTCTTTGCTTAAGCGGTTTAGAACCCACCCAATGAGGAATGTCGCTTATGCTGATACCATCTACGGGGTAAGGTTGAGTTTCAAAAGCTGACCAAATATCCGAATCTGTAAACAGATAGTATGGAGATTGAAGCGCCCTGCTATAACTGGCTGCCTGTCTCTCGCCGTTTTCTCCGCCGAGCTTCTTGCATTCGACAACAATTAGCGCGGTATCGGGACCTCTATTTTTGTGAGAGTAAACTACAATATCTGCCCTCGTGTCTCCTAATTCCAGTGCTTGGCTTCCAAGGCCGCCGCACCGTACTTCGTGATCAATATGATCGGGAGGGTATCCATAATCCTGTATCAACCTACATATAGTCCAGTAATGGACAATAGACTCTTCCGGTCTGCCAAGCCAACCAGCAAAGAGGCTTTCCAAAAGCCTAGAACCTATCTTGATTGGTTCAAGCGGATGGTACCATTGCAGTATCGGAGTTAATGTTTTCAGTAACTCTTCCAATCTATTACCTGCGGGATTTAGCAGAACCTTGTTTATTTTTTCCTTGTGTTCTGATGAGATCTTTATCATTGGATACTCGACAGTTTCGAAATCGGTTTTGAAAAGTTATTGAAGATTGGATCGTTTGCGATGCTTAATCACTTTAATCACCCTCATTTCTCCTACTTTGGATGAAGTTGTTCACCAGTATAGCAAAAATCAGCACACTGCCGATAACCACGATGGTCGCGTCGCTGGTGACGCCGGTCAAGACCAAGCCATTCTTCAAAAGCTGAATCAGCACGACGCCGATGATGGCGCCGGGGATGGAGCCGGTGCCGCCGAAGATGCTCGTCCCGCCCAGCACAACGGCGGCGATGACATCGAGCTCGATGCCGGTGCCCATGTCCGAACGGGTGGTGCTGACGCGCGATACGAAGATATAGCCGGCCACGGCTGACATAAAACCGGAGAAGGTATAGATGAAGAGCAGGTGGCGGTTGACTGTCAAGCCGCTGAAGCGGGCGCCGGTTTCGTTATTGCCGATGGCGTAGAGGGCGCGCCCCAGCCGCGTCCGCGCAAGCACGATAGCGAAGATGATTACCGCAATGATCAAGAGCCAGAGTTGCGTGGGAATGCCGAGCAACTCGCCCTGCCCCAGCTGGAAGAACCACTCGGGATAGCCGCGGGCGGAACGCGCCTCGCTGATGCCTTCCGCCAGCCCGCGATACAGCGCCAGGGTCGCCAGGGTCATGATCAGCGGCGGCACGCCAACGCGCACGATGAAAAGCCCGTTGACGAAGCCGGCGATCGTGCCGCTGGTGATGCCGGTGATGATCGCCAGCTCCAGCGGGAAGCCGAGTTCTTGCCAGGTCCAGCCGAGCACGATGGCGGTCAAGCCCAGGATCGAGCCGACGGAAAGATCGATGCCGCCGGTGATGATGATATAGGTCATCGGGATGGCGATCAGCCCGACCTCAGCCATGAAGCGCCCTTGCTGCAAGAGGTTGTCGACGGTGAGGAACTTGTCCGTGCGCGTCGCCAGGAAGAGCACTGATACCAGCATGATGAGGAAGAGTACGCCTTCCTGGCTGATGAGGAGTCGGCGCAGCTTGTCATGGACGGTGGGATTGCGTGGATCGGTTCGCGTCTCTTGCACGGCTGTCGCCTCCCTAAAGCCGCTGCCGCCGCCGGCGAATCAGATCGGCCAGCACCGTCGCCAGGATCAGCAAACCCTGCACCGCTTTCAGCCAGAAAGGCGAGACGTTGATGAAGATCATCGCCGAGCGGATGAAGTTCAGCAGCAAAGTCGCCAGCGTCGAGCCGATGGCGGTGCCCGTGCCGCCCAGGATGCTGACGCCACCAACGACCGATGCGGTGATGATCGACAGCTCAAGCGCTGGTGGCGGCGTCACCTGAATGATCTGGAATTGCGTTGAATACATCACGCTGGCGATGCCAACGAAGACGCCATTGAGCGTGAAGACGGTCATCAGCAGGCGCCGCTGCGACAAGCCGGAGAGCCGCGCCGCTTCCGCATTGCCGCCCAAGGCATAGAAGGCGCGCCCGGTCGCGCTATAGCGCATCCATAACACGACGACAATTGTCAGCACGACCATGATGATGATGGGCATGGGAATGCCCAGCGGCCGCATCTGCGAAAGGTGATAATCGGCTGGCATGTCGGTGACGCGCTCGCCGGCGGTCCAGATGATGAGGATGCCCTTGATGATGCTCAGCATACCCAGGGTGACAACGATGGAAGGGATGCGCAGGTAGGCGACCAGGAAGCCGATGAAGGCGCCGATGCCCGCGCCGACGAATAGGGGTATCAGCCAAGCCAGGGGCGAGGGCAGCCCGGCGACCACAAGCCGCCCGCTGATCACCGCCAGCAAGCCGACCAGCGAGCCGACCGAGATGTCGATATTGCCGGTGACGATGACCATGGTCATGCCCAGCGCGGCGACGGCGATATAGGCGTTGCCCTGCAAAATATCAGAGATATTGCGTTCTTGCAGAAAGCGGGGGTTGGCGATGCCCACGATGAAGATCAGCAGCAGCAAGCCAAAGAGGATGACGCTCTCTTGATTGCCGAAGAGCTTGGTGATGCGGTAGCGCTCTTCGGGCACGGGGCGCGGGATGGCGATTTGCAGGATGGCCAGGATACCGGCGACCAGCATAATCCAAAAGGCGCTGTCCATGCTGCTGATATACGCCGCTTCATCGGCCGCGTAGTCGCGGAAAAAATTGATGTAATACACGACGACGAGCAGGCCCGCAACGCTCATCAGCAGCGAGATGGCGCGGCTCGCGGCTGGCGTCATCACATTCCAGATGCCGAGCAGCAGAATGCCAAGCCCCGCCAGCGGGATGACTTCGACGCCCGTTTTGAATATGCCCAATTCGTTGGCTTTTTTGCTCTCGGTCAGCACCGCCACGGTCGAGGGACCGCGCTCCGGCTGAACCACAAAGGGCAGGGTGAAATAAGCGCCGATGATGACCAGCGCCAGCGCGATCCCGATGAAATGCAGCGGGCGGCGCGGGATGGGCGCGCTCTTCGCTTTGCTCATCTTTCGGCTCCGGCGGTTTGGTTCCCCGGCGGGCGACTCACAGAGTCGCCCCTACAGAATTCGCCGAGGCGGGCGATATGGTATGTCGCCCCTACAGATTTCGACGCGGCGAGCGACGTGGGAAGTCGCAGCATAGTTCGGTCTTTTGGCGGGCGACTCACAGAGTCGCCCCTACAGATTTCGCTGTTGCGGACGCGCCCATCATGGCGTGAGCGATGATTTCCTGCGTGGCTTGCTCGCGCGTGAATTCAGCGACCAGGCGCCCCTCGCGCATGACCAGGATGCGGTCGCTCATCGCCAGGATCTCGGGCAGCTCGCTGGATATCATCAGGATCGCCAAGCCGTCCTCAGCCGCCAGCCGACTCATCAGGCGGTGAATCTCGGCTTTGGCGCCGACGTCAATGCCGCGGGTTGGCTCGTCCATGATGAGCAGCTTGGGGTTGCTCGCCAGCCACTTGCTGACGACCACCTTTTGCTGATTGCCGCCGGAGAGCTTGTTGGTGACCTGGTCGGGACTGATGGCGCGGATGCTGAGTTGGCGAATCGCGTCATTAGCCAGCGCTCTTTCTTTGGCGCGGCTGATGAAACTGCGGTTGGAGACGGATTCCAGCACCGCCATAGAGGTGTTTTCGCGGATGGTCATCTCGCGGATCAAGCCTTGATGCCCGCGATCTTCCGGCACGTAGCCGATGCCATAGTCCACCGCTTCCGATGGGCGGGTGATCTTGACCGCTTCCCCATTGAGCAGAATCTCGCCGGATTCGGCTGGCAGAACGCCGAAAATCACCTGCGCGGTTTCGCTGCGCCCGGAGCCGACCAAGCCAGCCAGCCCGACGATTTCGCCGGCGCGCACCGTGAAGGAGATATCGCGGGTCAGCGGCGGACGCTGGAGATTGCGCGCTTCCAGCACTACATCGCCGATCTTTGCCGCCTGCTTGGGGAAGAGATTCTCGATGGTGCGCCCGACCATCATGCTGATCAGTTCCGTCTCGTTGGTATTGGATACATCATGCGTGCCGATATATTCGCCATCGCGCAGCACCGTCACCCGGTCGGCCAATTCAAAGACTTCGTTGAGGCGATGACTGATGTAGATAATGCTGACGCCGCGCTCACGCAGCAAGCGCACGATGCTGAAGAGCTGCTCGACATCGCTCTCGGTGAGCGCCGCCGTTGGTTCATCCATGATGAGGATTTGGGCATCGAGGGAAAGCGCCTTGGCGATCTCCACCCGCTGTCGATTGCCGACGTTGAGCGCGCCGACCTTGAGGCCGACATCGAGATTGTCGATATTGAGCTCAGCCAGCAGCGCCTCTGCGCTCCGTTCCATCGCCTCCCAATCGATGATGTCGAAGCCGAGCCGCTTGATCTTTGGCGCGTGCCCCATAAAGATGTTCTCGGCGACCGAAAGCTCGGGATACAAGCCGAGTTCTTGATAGATGGTGGCGATGCCGGCGAGGTGCGCTTCGCGCGGGTTGCTTAATTCGATGCGCCGCCCGTCGAGTTGGAGCTCGCCCTTATCCGGTTGATAGACGCCGGAGACGATCTTGATGAGCGTGGATTTGCCGGCGCCATTCTCGCCGATCAAGGCATGAACTTCACCGCGGCGGACGTCAAAGCGCGCATCCTTCAGCGCGTGCACGCCCGGGAAGCGCTTGTCAATTCCTCGCAGTTCCAGCAGAGCGTCGGTCATTCGCGCGTCCGGTTGATTGATTTAGGCGGCACAGTTTTCGTCATGGGCAAAAGCGATATGGCTTAGTTGGCATAAGCGGGCGTCTCGGCGAGACGCCCCTACAATACGGGAGGTTTTATGGATCCGTTTACGTTGGCATTGTTGTCACTTGTTTCCTCGAACGTTTCTATTCCAGCAAGGCAAGGAAGCGGTCGTAATGCTCATCCCAGGCGGCGCTGTCCTGCGGCTCGTAGCGGACGAGATCGCCAGCCCCGCTGAGCATGGCGCGGGCGTCAGCCACGCCGCTTAATTCGCCGATGGCGATCAGCTGAACGATGGCGTTGCCGGTGGCTGTCGCTTCCGCGGGACCGGCGATGACCGGGCGCCCGGTGGCATTGGCTGTCATCTGGTTGAGCAGGGCGTTCTGAGAGCCGCCGCCGATAATGTGCAGGCGATCCACAGCGCTATCGGATACCGCTATGAGTTGTTCCAGCACGTAGCGGTACTTGTAAGCCAGGCTGACATAGACGGTCGCCATCACTTCGGCATGGTTTTGCGGCGTCGGCTGTCCGGTACGCCGGCAGTAGTCGATGACGCGCGCTGGCATATCACCGGGCGGCAGGAAGGCGGGGTCGTCGGGCTCAATGAAGGCGGTAAAGGGCGGGACGTTCTCCACCATCGCCGTCAACTGGCTGAAGCTGTAGTCCTTGCCGGCCGCCCTCCAGGTCGCTCGGCACTGATCAACCACCCAGAGCCCCATAATATTTTTCAGCAAGCGCCAGGTATCGTCGTAGCCGCCCTCGTTAGTGACGTTGGCTTCGTAGGCGGCATCGCTGATGATGGGCTCGCGCAGCTCCAAGCCGAGCAGGCTCCAGGTGCCGCTGCTCAGGTAGGCGGCGTTTTCTGATGTGCTGGGCATGGCGACGACGGCGCTGCCGGTGTCGTGGCAGGCGGGCAAGATGACGTCAATGCCCTGGTAGGTCCCGATCGTCGTGCCCGGCTGCGCGATCGGCGTCAGTATGTCGGTTGGGATGCCGACGGCAGCCATGATCTCGCGATCCCAATCGGCGAGCGCCGGGTTATAAAGCTGCATCGTGGTGGCTTCGGTGAATTCGCAAGTCTTCGACCCGGTCAGCCAATAGTTGAAGAGGTCGGCAATGGTCAGCATGGCGGCGGCCTGCTCAAGCAGCGGGCTGCCATCGCGGATGCTCGCCGCCAGTTGATAGAGGGCGTTGAGCGGCATGAACTGGATGCCGGTGCGCTCGAAGATTTCGCGGCGCGGCATTCGCTCGAAGACCCATTCCAGCGCGCCATTCGTCCGCGGGTCGCGGTAATGGACGGGGTTGGCCAGCAGCTCGCCAGCGCGATCCAGCAGGGCGTAATCCACCCCCCAGCAATCCAAGCCAATGGAGGCGGCGCCGGTGACTTTGCCGATGCCAACCGTGATTTCATGCCAGAGGCGCAGCGCGTCCCAATACAAAACCGACGGCGTCTGCACCGGGATGTTGGGGAAGCGATGGGCTTCGGCCAACGTCAGTTGCGCGCCGTCAAAGGCGACATCCATGACGCGCCCGGATGTTGCGCCCAGGTCGATGGCGATGACGTGTTTGGCGCTCATCGGCTTGCCCCGTAGCAGTCAAAGTCGGTTCGGAATGAATGGCAAGGCTCAAACATTGGCGATTCAAGGAAAATGCGCGAATAAAATCACCATGATTATAAACCTTGCGCCGCGCTTTGTCACATTGCCTGTATGGGGGTAGTGTATTGAAGTCGGTTGGAATTCATGTCAAGCGTAATATTCTTTCAGCGTCGACATCATCCTTTAGCGAAAATTGTAGTGGCGATTCTGTGAATCGCCCGCCGGAGATTATCAAGTGGGCGAGCCAAGGCTCGCCCCTACAGATGCTTGAATGATGATGTTTTCTACATTCAACCGAAATGGATACACTGCTGATTGCCCTGATACAGATTGACTGCGAACTTCCCCAGCCTATGCAACCCTGACGGCTGCCCGACGCATTACTTCCGCTGCCTACGCAATCTTGACGGCCGCCCTACTTAAACCTGACGCCTGCCTGACGGCTGCCTGACTGATGCCCTACGCGCATTCTACGGCTGCCCTTCGCTTGCCTGACGGATTGCCGACGCCTTCCCTACGCTGAGCGCCGCTCCAATCAATTAAACATTCGTTTAGTTATATTGTGCTGGTGTTTATCGACAGAAAGGAAAAACGCATGTCAACCATATTGATTGGAGTGTCCTTCCGGAAAGGGGCGTTTTGTCTCCTTGTATTGCTGGCGCTTCTCCTGGCGCAGGGCGGGTTCACATCCCAAGCCCAAGGCTTCGGTTTTGTATTCGTATTTGGCTACGGCAGCGCGCGCGAGGACAACCCCCACAATGGCATTCGCCTTAAGGTGGCTCGGCTGCTGGTCGATCTGTCGCACGACAGCCGAAGCTTCCAAGTCTGCTTCACTGGCAGCGCCACCCCAGGTACGGACTTTGAAGTAAAAGGTGTTGCTCTGTCGGGCAGCGGCTGTTTCACCGACAGCTGGGGCACGGGCGGCTGGCTTGAAGGGGCGGAGAAGACCTACTACATCGTTGGCAAGCGCGACAATGTCTACGACCCCAACGAGACGATCACCGCGACCGTATCGTCAGTCAACTGGCCCTCCAGCTACAGCCTCTTTGGAAGTTACGCCAGCGCCAGTTTCTCCATCTACGGCGACTGAGGCAATCCGCCAACAACAGGCAAGTATCTGGCCGGTCCTGGCAGGTGTCAGGATCGGCTTTTTCTTTCAATCCGTCGTACCAGCGCTACCGTAAAATCCTCCAGCGTCGTGATATGCGCGTCCGCCAGCGCCAGCACATCCTCCGGCAGCGGATACTCCGGGCTGGGCGCGGCCACGGCAGCCATGCCCGCCGCCTTCAGCGAGCGCAGACCATTGGCGGAATCCTCAATGCCGAGGCTGTTCGCCGGCGCGACCTTCAAAGCCTGGAGCGCTTCCAGGTAGATATCGGGCGCTGGTTTGCCGCGCGGCACCTCATCGCCATAGATCATCACTTCGAAGATCTGGTCGAGCCCGGTGATGCTGAGGACGGCTTTGATGATGTCAGTAGGCGAGCCGGAAGCCAGCCCGACGCGAAATTGCTCATTCATGCGGGCGACCGATTCCAGCGCGCCCGGGCGGGTCGGCATGCGCTCTTCGTAATGGGCGATCACGCGCGCTTTCATCTCGGCGATGATTTCGTCAATTGTCTCGTCCAGCGCCAGCTTGTCTTGCATCACCCGCGCCCAGCCGACCGTGCTGCGTCCCATCGCCAGCCGTTGGAACTCATCCGTCCAGACTTTGCCGCGGTCGCGGGCGAACTCGACGCGCGATTTATCCCAATAGACTTCGCTATCGACCAGCACGCCGTCCATGTCGTAGATAATCGCTTCAATCGGCATGATGGGATTCCTTGTGGATATAACGGTTCTATGTAGGGGCGAGCACGTGGCTCGCCCGAAGCATAGTCAGCATTCCGGCGGGCGACCTAATAGGTCGCCCCTACAATTCGACGATAGGCCGGTTAAACCGCTTGATCGGCTGGCGGATCGACAACGCCGATGGTGAGCAGGATATTGGCGTAGACGCGCTGCTCGCCGGTGGCGATGACCAGGCAGCAATCTTCTTTTTTCGCTTCATCGTAGAAGCTGAAGCGTTCCAATGGACTGAGCTCGACTTCAGCGGGCAGCAGCTTGCGGAATTCGGCATAGATGCTCGGCTCGGCGCCATCGTGGCGCGCCATGACCTGCGCCGCTTCGACCGGCGTGACGCTGAGAATCGCTTCCAGCACATCGGTGACGGTCACCATGCCGGGCGCCAGATTGAGGTAAACGCGCTCGGCCATAGGGTTGGCGCCGGTTTCGAAGGGATAGTTGCCATCGGGGATGAGGATCGTGCTGCCGTGCCCGGCTGAGCCGAGGGCGCTTAAGATCTGCGGGTGAATCAGTTTGGCGTCGATCATTTGATTTTGTCTTTCCTTTAAGATTGCTGCTTAGGGTTTTGTGGGCGACCCAAGGGTCGCCCCTACAGACTTGGGACTTGGCGGGCGACCCAATGGTTCGCCCCTACAAACTTGTGACGCGGCGGGCTTGTGACTTGGCGGGCGACCCGGTGGCTCGCCCCTACATTGGGGACTTGGCGGGCGTATTAAGGCATTTTCCGAATACGGTCGCCCACTTTGATGACGCCGTCCTGGATGACATGGGCATAGACGCCGCGGCGTCGTTGGCGCGCGCCTTCGTCAGTTGCGGTCCACTTGCGCGCGTGCCCTCCGAAGCGGCGGGCGAATTTCGTGCAGCCGGTGTGCGGCAGCGTTGATATTTGCATCACCACTTCGCCTAGCTGGATTCTTGCGCCCGGCGGCAGGTTGTCCTGCGAGATGTCGAGATCGACGAAGAGTTGATCGCCGGCTTCGGCCCAGCGGGCTTTGTCGCCGGCCAGCAGTTGCGCCACGCGCGCGTTCATCAGCGTGATTTGCGCTTCAATCTCGTCACCATGCCGCCGCAGCCAGTCATCGCCCTGCAAGCCCCCCTCGGCGGTGAAGGCAGCGCGCTGCAATTGCTCGCGCTGGTCGGGCGCGGGGCGGCGCACGATGAGCTCGACCGAGCCATTGTCCAGCGGCGAGGCTTCGGTCTCCGCCCAGCGCGCTTCCAAGGATTCCACTGTCGATGTGGCTTCCATGCTTGTTCTCCGAAAGCTGATTGAATGTCTACTGGGGGAACTATACGCCACATCGCGGGAAATGTCTTGATGCAGTTGCGCAAACTTTAGGGACTCTGTGTAGTAATAATGATGCCAACTTGTTAGGATTCTAGCAGGTTTATCGAAGGAAATTGCAATTCAGGGAGAGGCGAATCGTATGGCAATTCAACATAGACGCTTGGGCAAACACGGCGTATTGATCAGCAATCTCTGCCTGGGCACGATGAACTTCGGCTGGCAGACCTCAAAGGACGATGCCTTTGCCATTATGGATCGAGCCTTGGAGCTGGGCATCAACTTCTTCGACACCGCTGATGTTTACGGGAGACAGGTTGAATATGGGCTGACGGAAGAAATCATCGGCGAGTGGTTCGCCCAGGGCGGCGGGCGCCGCGACGCCGTCGTGCTCGCGACCAAAGTATACAATCCGGTGAGCCGCAAAGAATTCCTGCCGGAGCCCAATCGGGATATTCGCAGCCTGTCCGCCTACAAGATCAGCAAACATTGCGCCGGCAGCCTCGAGCGCCTGCGGACCGACCGCATCGATATCTATCAGATGCACCATGTCGACCGCGACTGCCCCTGGGAAGAAACCTGGACCGCCTTCGGCAGCCTCATCAATCAGGGCAAGGTGGTTTATGTCGGCTCAAGCAACTTCGCCGGCTGGGATATCGCCACCGCCTGCCACGAAGCGGCTTGGCTTCATCAGCTGGGGTTGGTCAGCGAGCAGAGCATCTATCATCTGGATAATCGCGCGATTGAGTTGGAGGTCATCCCCGCCTGCCGTCATTACGGATTGGGGCTGATCCCTTGGAGCCCCTTAGGCGGCGGATTGCTGGGCGGCGCGCTGGAAAAAGTGGAGAGGGGCCGGCGCAGCAATCCAAGCATGATCGCGCGGGTCGAAGAAAAGCGGGAACAGCTGGAAGCCTACGAAAGTCTCTGCCGCGAAATCGGCCATCCGCCGGGCGAGGTCGCCTTGGCATGGCTGCTGCATAATCCGGCGGTCAGCGCGCCGATAATCGGCCCGCGCACGATGGAGCAATTGGAGAGCGCCGCACGCGCGACGGCGATCAGCCTTGACGGCGAGACGCTGGACCGGCTCGATGCGATTTTTCCCGGTCCCGGTGGCGAAGCGCCGAAGGCTTACGCCTGGTGAGCTGAGGATCAGCGCCTGAGACTGCTGGCGCTTTGGCATGCTAGAAGCTGAATGATGGCCGCGAGCCAGGGACGCATTTACTTGAATATAGCGTACTGGCGCTTGTTTAACTGTATAATTTGCAGTTGCACGAGAATTGAGAGGAGCGATTGACATGGATAACTTGACCAGCAGTGTCATTAGGCGAGTGGCGCTTGCCCTTTTGCTATGTATGGTTCTCGCCGCAACGATGACCGTGCAGGCGCGAAGGATTCATGTAAAAGACGGCTGCGACCTGCGCGATGCCATCCGCGCGGCCAATTACAATTCTGCCATTGGCGATTGCCCGGCCGGCGACGAGACGGACACCATCATCTTGTACAGCGATGTCAAAGAATCGAAATCGATGCCCGAAATCAACACGGACATCACGCTGGATGGCAGGGGCCGCAAGGTGACCATTGGCGATAGACCAGCTTTTGTTATCGATGACGGCATGCTCACGCTCAGGAATGTCCGCATCTATTATGAGACGCCGAGAAGCGAAGACATCATGATCATGGTCGACGGCTCTTTGTCGCTAGTCAACGCGTGGATTCAGAATTGCAGCGGCGGGATTGATGTAGAAGATACGGACGAAAGCAAGATCGAGTTGCAGGGAGACTGGCGCATTTGTCAGCACTCAATTGATGTCGTCTACAAGTGGTTCGATTATAAGCCGCCGGCGCCACCCTCCTGCGCCACACTGACCGATGCCACGGTAAGCGCGGCGCAGGGCTTGCAAAGCGGTGTTGAGTGCCGGGATATTGACGCGGGCGCCGTCGGCAATCAGGCGGTGTATGACGCGGGCTTTATCGATGCCGTCGATGTCTGGGGCTATGTGGGGGCGGGCGTAGAGATCTGCTTCCCCTGGGGCGGCGCGATGATGTTTCTGGATGCGGCGACTGCGCCACGGGCCTTGAGCGCGATCGACTCCTACAACTCTGGCGGCAAGACCTGCGCCTTCCTGAATCGTCCCGGCACGGCGGTGCTCGTGGCTGGGCAGCCAACGACGACAGCCCCGCCCGCCGCCGTTGCGGAGCCAGCGCCAGAGCCGGAACCGGCGCCCATGGTCAGCGAGCCTAGCGTCGATGGCTGCCCCATCCGAACGACCGGTCATATCAATTTCCGCGCTGAGCCATCGCTGGATGCCGAGCGACTCGGCCATGTCTTGCGGGGAACAACCGTTGGCTCAATCTCGCGCATCTGGGGCTGGTACCAAATCAGATTTCAGGGGCGCACGGGTTGGATCGGCGGCAAGAATGTGGATAATATCGGCAATTGCCAATGACCGGATTTGTCAACATGAATTAGCCACTTTTGCGGCGGCTCAAGCGAGAGCCGCCGCGGTCTTTTGAGCGCTCAGCCAAAGTCTCGGCGGTCTTGCAGATCTAATTTACAGTCTGTTTACAATCAGTTTGCGGAATGTTTACACTCCAGTCCTCGCGGCGGACGTTTTTGTGTTACTGTTCATTCCGGATGTTCAGAATAAACTGAACGTAAGGAAAGCGAGGGGATCATGTTTCGCATCGTATCTACAGTCGTATTTGCTCTATCGTTGTTGCTGGCTATGCCCGTCTTAGGGGATGGGCATGAAGCAACTATCGCCGATATCGTCGTTGCATCCGCCGAAGCCGACATGCCTGAATTTAGCACGCTGCTGGCCGCCGTCAGCGCCGCCGACGTCTCTATCCTGGAGGCTCTCGCCGATGCCGATGCCGAACTCACGGTATTCGCGCCGACCGATGCCGCCTTTTCCGCTTTGGCCGAGGCGCTTGGCGAGGAGGCTTTTGGCGAGATCTTGTCGGAAGAGGGTACGCCTCGCCTGAATGAGATTCTGCTTTATCATGTTGTTGGCGGCGTTGTTGGCTCGGCGGATGTGGTGGCCGCGCTTTCCGGCGCAGAGGCTGATGATATGGGGCAGGTCAGCATCCCCGTCGTCACCTTAAGCGGGCAGGCGCTGGCTATCGCTGGCGCTATGGCTGAAGACGGGCTGGATCTCTCGGCCGGCATAACCGTCGCCGAAGCCAACTTGGTTTTGGATATGGTCGATATTGAAGCCAGCAATGGTGTCATCCACGTCATCGACGCGGTCATCGTGCCGGAGCTGCGCACGATCGCCGATATTGTCGCCGAGCTCGCTGGCGCGGACGAGCCTGAATTCACGACCCTGCTGACGGCTGTCGGCGCTGCCGATCCAGCTGTTCTGGCGCTGCTGGCCGATCCGGCCGCCGCCGTGACGGTGTTCGCGCCGCTGGATGCCGCCTTTGCCGCGGTTGAAGGGTTAGGCGACATCGTAGCTGATCAGGCGCTATTGACCGCCGTGCTGCAATATCACGTATTCCCCGGAACCGTCTACAGCTTCCAGCTCGGTAGCCTGGTCGATGACATGGGGCAGGCAGCGTTGGCCATGGCGAATGGGAGCGAAGCTACAATCGCTGTCAGCGACATGGGTGTTATGATCGACGATGCCAATATCGTGCTTGAACTGGTCGATATCGAAGCGAGCAACGGTGTCATTCACGTCATTGATGCTGTCATTGTGCCTAGCGCATAGCGTACAGCCGCGACTACAGCGCGCGTCGGCACACGAAAACCTCCGTCATCTGGCGGGGGTTTTATGTTTTTTGCCAAGTCATAAACCACTTAGTTTGCGTAAGCCTGCCAAAGCAATTCTGCGATGTGAACAACCGGCAGCGGATTCTTGAGCAGAGCGAGCTGCTGCCGCAATTGCGCGATGCAGCCGATATTGCCGGAGACGACCAGGTCGAGCTCGAGCGCCAGGATTGACTCGACCTTTCGCCGTCCTAATTCCGCCGCGATGACCGGCTGGTCGATATTGTACGTGCCGGCCGATCCGCAGCACATGCCGGCATCGGCGATGGGAAGGAGCCGCAGATTGGGGATCTGATTCAGCAAGGCGCGCGGCTCGCTGTGGATGCCCTGCGCATGCAGGAGATGGCAGGCGTCTTGATAGGCGACGCGGCGCTCCCGGTCGAATCCCTTTGATCTTCGCAGACCGAGTTCCGCCAGATAGGCGCTGAAGTCCATCACTTTGGCTGAGAAGGCTCTCGCGCGCTCGGCATCGTCTTGACCCTTGAATAGCAGTTCGTAATCGTTGATGCCGGAGCCGCAGCCGGCCGCGGTTGTGATGATCGCGTCGACATCGGCTGGCAGCTGCGTGAAATTATCCCGGGCGAGCGCCCGCGCTTTGGCTTCCGCGCCGATATGCAGCAGGATTGAACCGCAGCAGCCGGCGCCGGGCGGGTTGTGGACCTCGATGCCGTTGGCTGCCAGGGTATGCGCCGCCGCGTAGTTTATCTCTGGCGCCAAGGCAGCCTGGACGCAACCGGGCAAGAGCGCCACTACCCCCCGCCGCTCGCCTTGCGCTGGCAGGATCGCTGGGAGGGGAAGGGGAGGCGGCAGTTTATCTGGCAGCAAGCTCAGCATGGCGGCAAAGGCGGCAGGCAAAGCCGGCTGCAGCGCTTTGCCAAGCGCCCCGGTTCGCGCCGCCAGCCGAAAGCGCTTGGGGTAAGGCAGCGTTTCCATCACCAGTTTCCGCGCCAGCGCATCCAGTGGCGGGCGCTGACGCTCGGCTTCCTGCAGCGCGCGATAGCTCACCAGCAGGTCGCCATATTCGACGCCGGAGGGGCAAGCGGGCACGCAAGCCATGCAGCCCAAGCAGCGGTCGATATAGGGCTGGGCATCTTCGGCGGCGAGCCGCTCTTCCAGCACGTTTTTCATCAGGTAGATGCGACCTCGCGGCGAATCCATCTCTTCGCCCAGCAGGCTGTAGGTGGGGCAAGCCGCCAGGCAAAAGCCGCAATGCACACATTTTTCGATGGCGGTCGCCATCTCTGGCGCTCTCAGGTCATCGCTTTGAATTTGATGGCGCATCTGTTGACCTTCGCTTTAGGGGCGTTTCGCCGAAACGCCCGCTGGAGTATGGGGTAGCAGGAGGGCGAGACAAGTCTCGCCCCTACAGATTTCGCTTTGAGAACAGTCATCGAATGAGTGGCGCCATGATGTCGAGATTGTAGCACGTCGGTCCCTTACACCAGTTTGTTCTGCGGATCCAGCACTTGCTTGACCCGCGCCGCCAAGACATTCTCCAAAGGCGCGCCGATGACCGCGGATTCGACGACGCCGCGCAAGCACAATCCCGTTAGCTCGCAAGACTTCAAAGCAGCGTCAAGTTGCTTGATGTCCTCAGTTTCAAGCCAAACGATGTTGCCGCCAACGCCATAACGCCTCGGCGAGCGAGAGACCATTTCGTCAAAGCGCGGAACTTGCTTCGGCGAGAGCGCCACCTTGACGAGACAGGCGCCCGCCAGCCCCGCCAGCGGATCCCATAGCGACGCGCTGTCTTCCAGTGGCTTGACCTGGATGGGCGCGGTTTCCCCCGTCATAGCCGCGGAGAAGCGCTCGACGCGCTGGGGCAAGGTCTCATCAAAACCAGCCAGGCGCGCCAGCAGTTTCCAGCAGCCGTCTTTCTTCCCCCGGTTCATCAGCGGCGGCGGCACAAGGTCCAGCGCGTCCAATTCATAGGGGCTTTGATTGATGAAGTAGATGGCGGATAGCGCGTCCTCCAGTTGCTCATAGTGGAAAGCCAGGCTGCGGAAGCGCGGCACATCAGGAAAGACCTTGAAGGTCAGCTCGGTCATGATGGCGTAGCGGCCCAGGCTGCCGACGAGAAATTTGCTCAGGTCAAAGCCGGCCGAATTCTTCACCACCTTGCCGCCGACGCGAAAAGCCCGCCCCGCGCCGTCGACCACCTCCGCGCCCAGGATGAAATCGCGGACGCCGCCATAACGAAAGCGGCGGGAGCCGGACAAGTTAGCCGCTACGACGCCGCCAATTGTAGCGGCAGCTGGCAGCAGCGGATCGAATGGCAGGTACTGCCCTTCGTCGTCCAGCGCCGCGCTCAAATCGTGTACGGCTGTGCCCGCGCGGACGGTCACGGTATATTCTGCTGGCTGATATTCAATGATGCCGCTGATCTCGGATAGACCGACGGTGGCGGCGCCGTTGACATTACCGTGCAGCGCAGTTTTGCTGCCCTTGCCGATGACGTGGATTCGTTCGCTGTCTCGGATTAGCGTCTGCAGCTCGTCGACAGTTGCGGGCGCGCTGATGGTCATTCGCGTGATATCACTCCCGCTCGCTCAAGGGGGTGCATGCCCTGCCGCGCCAGGGCGGGCGCTTCGCCGCCGGGGAACATCTTGCCGCGATTGGCGATTTCCTTTGGGTCGATCGCCAGCCGCAGCGCCTGCATGATATCGATTTCTTCTTCGCTGAACATCGCCGGCAGATAATCGCGCTTCTCCATGCCGATGCCGTGCTCGCCGGTGATCGACCCGCCGAGATTGACGCAGAGCGCCAGAATCTCGCCCGCCAGCGCTTCGGCTTTCTCCAGCGCGCCATCCTCGCGCCCGTCATACAGAATCAGCGGATGCAAATTGCCATCGCCGGCGTGGAAGACGTTCGCCACATCCAGGCTGTATTTCGCTTTCAGCGCGTTAATCTCAAGCAGCGCCTCGCCCAGGCGGCTGCGCGGCACGACGCCGTCCTGCACAATATAATCGGGGCTGAGCCGCCCGACAGCCGAGAAAGCGCCCTTGCGCCCTTTCCAGATGCGGGTTCGTTCTGCTTCGCTCTTGGCGACGCGCGATTCAAAAGCGCCAGATGCGTCGATGATGCGCCGCAGCTGCTCGAATTCGGCATTGACCTGGGGCGCCTCGCCTTCGAGCTCGACGATGAGCAGCGCTTCCGCATCGGGGTAGCCGGCATTGACCGAGGCTTCCGCCGCTTTTATCGCCAGCCGATCCATGATCTCCATCGCGCCCGGCAGCAAGCCCGATGCGACCACCATCGACACGGCATCGCCGGCCCGTCCCAAGTCGTCGTAGGCGGCGAGCACGGTGCGGTACAACTCCGGCTGCGGCATCAGGCGCACGGTGATCTCCAGCGCGATGCCGAACAAACCTTCGGAGCCGACGAATAGCCCGACGAGATCGGGACCGACGCCGACGCCTTCGATGCTCTCGCTCCCGAATTGTGTCACCGCGCCATCAGCCAGCACGACCTTCATGCCCAGCACATGATTGCTGGTCATGCCGTATTTGAGGCAATGGGCGCCGCCGCTGTTGAAGGCGATATTGCCGCCGATGGTGCAGATCGATTGGCTCGATGGGTCGGGCGCGTAGTACAAGCCGTAGGGCTGCGCCGCCTCGGTAATATGCAGGTTTATGACGCCCGGCTCGACCACGGCGATGCGCTGCTGCGGGTCGATTTTCTTGATGCGATTCAGGCGATTCAAGCCGATGGTCAAGCCCTCGGGGATCGGCAGCGAGCCGCCGGACAAGCTGGTGCCGCTGCCGCGCGCGACGAAGGGAACCGCCATTTCGTGGCAGAGCCGCACGGTATAGATAATTTCCGCTTCATCGACGGGCAAGACCACCGCGCCCGGCTTGGCGCTAAAGGCGGTCAAGGCATCGGATTCGTAGGGCAGCAATTCGACATCGCGCGTGAGGAGGCGGTCGGCGGGGTAGATATTCTCCAGCGCGGCAAGGAGGGCGCGGTTCATGCATTAATCCAATATGTCGCTGTAGGGGCGTCTTGGCGAGGTGCCCGCGTATTCAAGATTGTGATTCGGGCGTTTACCCCGCCGTCTCCAGCCGCAGCTCGACCTGTTTGCTCAGCTTTTTCAGCGATTGTTTGGCGATTTGCTTCGCCGCCACATCCAGCAAGCGCTGCCCGACAGCCGCGATCTTGCCGCCGATGCGGGCGTCGCCGGCGTAGCGCATCACTGTTAAGCCGTTTTCCCGCGCCAGGCGGATCCTGCCCTCGCCGTTGACATGCCCGGCCGGTCCCTTGCCTTCGACCAGCAGGCGGTAACTTTCCGGTTCGTTGATGTCCGCAAGTTCGAAATTGGCTTCGAACTTGCCGTTGACCGGTCCCACGCGCACAGACAGTTTGCTCTGGTATTTGTTCTCGCCGATTGCTTCCAAGCCTTTCGAGCCGGGGATGATGCTGCCGAGGACGTCAATGTCCATCAGCACGTCCCAGACCAACTGGCGCTCGAATTCAAAATCATAACTGCCTTCAATGTGCATCAGATTCCTCCCGCTGCCTAGCGTCCTTAATGATAAATGAGTTCGCGCGAAATTACGAACCTCGCTTTGCTTTCCAAGCAGGGCAATCGTATCAAAATGGTAGTGACTGAATATAGAACATACGTAAGCTGAAAATCAAACACAGAGTGCGCAGAGAGCGCAGAAAAACAATTTTGCCTTTGGTTTAGTTCTGTTTATGTGCGAAGCGTTTGTTTCATTGTCGCCGTTGCCCTATGCAGTCGCGGACTTAGAAGCTTTCTTGCCGAAAACCCATAAACTCTGTGTCCTCTGCGTTCTCTGTAGTTAAGAAAATTGATGCGATTGCCCTAGCTTACCAGGCCTGCGCAGTTTGTTTCCCGCGGGCTATTTGTTAGAATGGCTCTATCCAAGAGTAGAGCAAAAGGCGTGAATCGCCATGGTCATGGAACGGCAACTCATCAGCGCGGAGCGTTTCTTCGATATTGTCGACAGCCCGGGATACGAAGACCGTAGCCTCGAACTGGTGGAAGGAGAGATCATCGAGATGTCCAAGCCATCGGGACTGCATGGTCAGATTGCTATGCGCTTAGGCGCAAGGATTTTCAATTACGTTGAATTAAATGGACTTGGCACCGTCACGGCGGCGGAAACGGGCTTCCTCCTGGAACGCAATCCCGATGGCAGCGATACTGTTCGCGCGTTGGACATCGCATTTCTTAGTCGCGCCAAGGCGCCTGCGGTACTGCCGGACAGCTTGGTGGATATGGCGCCGGATCTCGCCGTAGAAGTCATCTCACCTAGCAACAAAGTAGCGGATATGCACCGCAAAATTCGGCAACTGCTGGCCGCGGGCACAGCTTTGCTTTGGATAGTCCACCCGGAAACTCGCACTGTTGAGGTTCACACGCGTTCTGGCGCGACAACGTTTGAGGGCGACGACATTCTCAGCGGCGGTGATGTCTTGCCTGGTTTTAGTATCCCTGTCCGCGATATCTTCCCCACTCCTGAAACCAGCTAAGTTCCCACGCGCAGAATCACCTTGTTGAGGTCCCCGCTCGTAGGCGGCGTTGCTGGCGGGTCGCGACTCTTCCGATCGCGCGGCAGTTTGTTTCCCCGAGGCAGTTTGCTACAATATATGCAGCCAAGCGACGGACGAAAGGCGCGAATCGCCATGGTCATGGAACGGCAACTCATCAGCGCGGACGGATTCCTCAAAATTCTCGGCAGCGCGGAATACCGCGACCGCATCGTTGAGCTAGTAGATGGAGAGATTGTCGAGATGCCACTACCCAATGGAGAGCATGGCGAGATTCTGTCGCTGTTGGCTGCAAGCGTAGTCACGCATGTTTATGACAACAAGCTCGGTCGGGTAGCGACGGGCGACTCGGGCTTTGTCCTCGTGCGGAATCCCGATGGCAGGGATACCGTGCGTGGCGTGGACTTGGCCTTCTTCAGCAAATCCAACGCGCCGGCGCCATTGCCCAACACCTTGCTGGAATTTGCGCCCGACCTTGCTATTGAGGTCATCTCGCCCAGCAACGACGCCGCCGATATCCGCTTGAAAATACGCCAACTGCTCAATGCGGGTGCAGCAATGGTTTGGACCGTTTATCCCGATTTGCGCCTTGTGGACGTCCATAGGCGGGGCGGCGCCACGACCTTGAACGAGGCGGACCTTCTCAGCGGCGGCGATGTCTTGCCTGGCTTTGAAATCCGCGTCCGCGATATCTTCCCCACTCCTGAAACCAGCTAAGTTCCCACGCGCAGAATCACCTTGTTGAGGCCCCGCTCGTAGGCGGCGTTGCTGGCGTAGGCTTGCGAAGTCTGCGACAGATCAAAGCAATGCGACACCAGTTCTTCCAGCTTGACCTTTCGCGACATCGCCAGTTCGATCGCGCGCGGATAGGTATGCTTCATGCGCCGTGACATCATTATCGTCAGTCCCTTGCGCCTCGCGACTGAATGCTGGAGCCGCAATTGGTCATCCGGCGCGATGCCGACAATCACAAGCCGCCCGCCATAACGCGCCATATCAGCCGCCTGCTGCACCGAATGATCAGACCAAGCCGCTTCAATCGCCACGTCAACGCCGCGTCCGCCCGTGAGATCGCGCACAACTTCAGCCGGGTCGCAGTCGTCGACATTGAAGGCATGCGCCGCGCCCCAAGCCCGCGCCTTGTTCACGCGCCAATCCAGCTTGTCGAAGGCGAAGACTTTGGACGCGCCCGCCAGCGCCGCCAGCCGCGTGATGAGCAAGCCAACCGGACCGGCGCCAAGGACGGCTACGCTGCTGCCGATGCGGATCTTGCTCAGGTCGATGGCGTGGATGGCGACGCCCAGCGTTTCCAACAGCGGACCAACCTCATCGCTCAATGAGTCTGGCATGCGGAAGCAGTTGCGCGCGCTGACGTTCATGCGCTCGCGCAGGGCGCCGTCCTCGGGGAAGAGGCCGTAGAAATAATGGTTGGGGCAGAGATTGGGATGGCCCTTCTCGCAGAGTTCACAGCGCCAGCAGGGCACGGCCGGCTCGACCGCCACGCGCTGTCCAACCTTCAAAGGCTGATGAGCTCCGTCCAGCGCATCGGCGCCAACCGCCACCACTTCACCCATGAATTCATGACCGAGAATGAAAGGCTGGCTGGCGACTGTGTAACCGATCCTGCCGGTCTCGTACATATGCAGATCGCTGCCGCAGAGGCCGACCGTCTTGATCTTAAGCGTAACTTCACCCGGCCCGGGCAGAGGCGGCGCCGGCTCGTCAGCGATGCGGATGTCTTTCGGGCCATGCAATCGCGCGACTTGCATAGGCAGATTCCTTTTTTCTGGGCTAAGCGCTAATTTATCATCATGGCGCGTAATCAAAAAGAGGGCGATCGTGAACGACCACCCCCTATTGCTTGTTGAGCTTGCTGTCTGCGACGGTTAGTCCCGCGCCGTTCCCAGCGTCGCTTCTTCTTCGGCGATGCGCTCTGGCGTACACTCGAGCTCCGCTAGGAAAGCGGCGTCATCGGCTTTGCGCTCTTCCAGCGTCATCTCTGGCAAGCTGGGCGGCTGGCTGAGAACAGTAAGCTCTCCGTCCTCAATCACCATGACGGCTGAATCCAATATGGAATCGGCAACGGTGATGCCGAATTCTTCAGCTGTATCGAGATTGACAGCCACGCCAAGGTTCACCCTGGAGCTGATGCTGGTCGTGCTGATATCCAGCGCGCCATCAACATAAGCGGCGATCATCCGCCCGACAGTCAGGCCTTCACCATAGAAGTCATCAAAGCCGGCGCCGACCACCGCGCCGTGGTAAATGAAGCGAGGGGATACGCCGAAGACCGGGATGCCGTAGTCTTTCGCCACGCTGAGGACGGCCGGTATGCCTCTCGATTCGGTATAGCCCGCGCCTATCATCACCATCTCCACCCCTTTGTCGGCCAGGCTGGCAGTCGCCTGGGGCAGGTCAGCCGCCGAAGCGATGGAGGCGACTTCAACGGTCAAGCCGAGCGCTTCCGCGAATCTGGTGATTTGACTAACGCCATATACGCTTTGCGTTTGCGCCGGATCAACTATCGTGCCGATGGTCTGAATATCGGGCGATTGCACTTGAGACAAAGCCACAAACTGCTCGTACGGAATCGACATGTGCGTACCGGTGACATGCGGCAGCTTGATGCAAGGGGCATCAGCGATGCCGGCGGAATAGGGCGCGCTGACGATGGCGAAGAGCAGCACCGGCGGGTCGTCCATTTCTTTGGTGATGTTTGCGGTAATCTGCGTGACCGGCGTGGAAAAAGTCAGCAGGATATCCGCGCCGCGATCCAGCGCCTTCTCGACCATGGCGTTGATGTTGGTGACATCGCTCGCCGCATCCAGCCAAAAGACGTTGATATGCTCGCCGTTCAGATCCAGGTTCTCATCCAGCAATTCGCGTTCGGAAGGCGAAATTAGTTCGCGCGCTTGCAAGATATCCCAGATACCAGGTTTGGCGATATCTTCCGTGCCGGTGGCTCGATAGCGCAGGAAAGCAATTGTGGCTTTGTCGTCATCCGCCAGCGCGGCTGGCGTTATCAGCAAGGCAAGCAGGCACAGCGTTAGTACGATGGACTTCCGAATCATGAACGACTCCTTCAGGTCATTGAGTAAGGCGGACAGTGTAGCTACTCTTCCGCATTTTGCAATGCCGCCTGCTGCTCGGCGATCATCTCGGGGGTGCATTCCAGCTCGGCCAGGAAGGCAAGATCGGCTTCGCGGCGCTCCTCATCGGACATCGCTTGCGGCTTCGTGGCGGCATCATCGACGTCAGCAGCCAAGCCGATGGACCGCTCCCCGTCTTGGATGAGGAAATTCGCCATCGACAGCAGGTCATCCGAGATTTCGATTCCTTGCTCTGCGGCTGTATCCAGGTTTATCGCCACCCCAAAACTGCGCGACTGATTGATGGCGAGATTCGCGATATCGATATCGCCGTTGAGATAGGCGTTCAGAATGCGGGCTGCGATGACTCCTTCTTCATAGAAACTGTGGAAACCGGCGGCAACCGTCACCCCGTTATACACTTGCTGGATGATGGGCGCGTAGAGCGGAATGCCGTATTCCGCCGTCAACCCTACCAGGACTGGCGTGCCTTGCAGCGTCAATGGATTGACGACAAGAACCATGGCTTCCACGCCCTTGCCCAGTAAACTTTCCGCCGCGACGTTCAGGTCCGCCGCGGTAACGGCAGTGGCCACCTCTACCGTCAAACCAAGCGCTTCGCCAATCTGCGTGAGGATCTCGGCGCCGATAAGGCTGGTCGGTTGATCTGGCGATACGATGGTGCCGATAACTTTGATATCGGGATCCTGAACCAAAACAAGGGGCACATAATCCGCAAAAGCCATTACGGGCTGCGTGCCTGTGACATGATTCGGCTTGACGCAGGACGCGTCGGCGATGCCGGTAGAGAAGGGCGTCGTGACCAGACTGAAGAGGATCGCCGGCGGGTCTTCCAGGTCGCGGGTCGCGTTCACCGCGATCTGCGCCACCTGCGTCGTGACGGTAACCAACACGTCCGCGCCTTTGTCCAATACTTCTTCCACCATCAGATTGACTGATGGCAGATCGAAGCCGGCGTCACGATACAGGAGATTGACGTTTTCGCCTTCGAGATCATAGGACTCATTCAAGGCGGCGCGCTCCGCGGAAGCCAGATAACCGTATGCCTCAAGAGAATCGAGAAGTCCTTCGGTAGTGGCCGTGATCTGAGCGCCGCCGGCGTAACGCAGGAAGGCGATCGTCGGCTTGCCATCATCTTGCGCCAGCGCCGCCGGCGTCAGCAGCAAGACGAAGGTGAGTAGGATTAGTAATGCTTTACGAATCATTTCAACTCCTTGAATCATCCATTTCGATCTCAATTCGGTTTATTCTGTCGCCGCGTCTAATTCCGCTTGCTGCTCGGCGATCATCTCCGGTGTACATTCCAGCCCGGTGAGGAATTCCAGGTCGGCTGCGCGGCGTTCTTCCAAGGTCATCTGCGGCAACGTGATTTCGGCTTCTGGATACTGCAGCGTGACGCCCTGAGCCGATTGCCCATTCTCGACGATGTAGGTTGCCCCCTCCAGCAGCGCTTGCGAGACCTCGACACCTTGCAATTCCGCGGCATCGAGATTGACCGCGAAGGCGAAGTCGTCGCTTTCGTAGATGCTGGTCTTGGCGATATCCAGGTCCCCGTTTAGATAGGCGACCAGCATGTTCCCCGCGATCGCGCCCTGTTTATAAAGGCCATAGAAGCCGCCGCCGATCGTCCCGCCGCGATAGGCGTTCTGCGGCGCGGAAAAGACCACCGGCATGCCGTAGTCATAAGAAAGAGACAAGAGCAATTGAAAGCCCTGAAAGGTAAAGATCGGGATGATGATCGCTTCGGCGCCGCGGCTGTACAGGTTTTCGACTGCTTGGTACAGATCGGGGGTGACAATGATCGACTCAGCGACGACGGTCAAGCCGAGCGACTCGCCGATTTCCGTTATCCGGGCCACGCCAACTTCGCTGGCGCGCTGTTGTGGCGAGTATATGGCGCCGACAACTTTCATGTCCGGATCCTGCAGCAACAGCAGGGGAACGATGTCTTCATAATTTGTCACCGGCACCGTGCCAATGACAAAGTCGGGTTTGACGCAAGAAGAATCGGCGACGCCGGTGATGTAGGGTCCTGAAGTCACGGTGAAAATCAGCTTGGGCGGGTCAATGAATTCGCGGATGGCGTAATAGACAATTTGGGTCATCTGGGTGGTGAAGGTGAGGAAGACATCGGCGTCTCTGTCGAGCGCTTTGTCTATGATGGTATTTGCCTCGATACGGTCAAAGAGGGCGTCGCCATAAATGATGTTTAGGCGCTCGCCTTCTATCGAGCGTTCTTCATCCAAGAGGGCGCGCTCATCGGCGCTGATGAAGCCGTAAACTTCCAGCATGTCGAGGATGGCTTTTTCGGCTAAGGCGACATTCCTGGAATCTCCCCATTTAATCCAAGCGATTGTCGGATTGTCATTGCCCTGCGCCATTGACGCCGGCGGCGCCAGAAGCGCTACCAAGGTCAGCATCAGCACAGCCAGTTTTGTCATCGTGATCCTCCAGCGGGGCGAATCAATATGTATCTAATCTCTTGCGCCGGGCGGGATTCGATATCGGCAATTGGCGGACCCCGCCAAAACGACATTAAGCGCTTGACGATCCCGGCTGGCATGGTGACCGCGCGGCGACAACTCCTAGCAGCCCATAGCCTACGCGAGCAGTTGCGCATCGGAGAGTTCTGTGCCGTCTTGCAGCGAATGGAAGCGGTCGATTAGATCCGCCGGTTTGAGGCTTCTGCGTTCTTCGCCAGCGATTTCAAATACTATTTTGCCCCGATTCATCATGATGACGCGGTCGCCCAAGTCGCAGGCTTGCTGCATGCTATGGGTGATCATGACGACACAGAGGTCGTTCGCCTGCGCCAACTCTTGCGTCAGCGAAATGACTTGCTCGGCGGCATTGGGATCCAGCGCGGCGGTATGCTCATCGAGCAATAGCAGCTTCGGCTTGGTCAAGGTCGCCATAACCAGGGTGATCGCCTGCCGCTGCCCGCCGCTAAGCAGGGCGACATCGGCGTCCAGCCGGTGTTCCAAGCCCAGGTGCTGGCGCTCGAGCTGCTCGAAGAACCAAGCCTCTTCCGCCTTTTTCACGTCACGGCGCAATCCGGCGCTACGCCCGTGGATTGCGGCCAGCGATAGGTTTTCGCGGATGGTCAAGCCCGGGCAGGTGCCCAGACGGGGGTCTTGAAAGACGCGCCCAATGTCATGCGAGCGGCGGTGTTCGGGCCAATAGGTGATGTCTTCCCGGTCGAGTTCTATGCGCCCGTTTTGGGGCTCGACCGCGCCCGATATCACGTTGAACAAGGTGCTCTTGCCGGCGCCATTGGAACCGATAACAGTGATGAACTCGCCATCTTCCACCAGAAGTGAAATATCGTCCAGCGCGCGCACTTCGTTCGGTGTGCCGGCGTTGAAAGTCACTGATACATGGTCGAGTGAAAGCATGGCAAAGCCTATCCGCCAAATCTCTGTCGATACGACTTCCAGCGGTCGTAGAGCCGCGGCGCGCCTAAAGCCGCCAGCACAACCAGCGCGCTCACGAATTGGATGTCGGTGGTTGGCAAGTCCAAGGCGCTGAAGATCCAGGCGCGCGAGATATCGAAGACCAACATGCCGGTGACGGCGGCGATCAACAACTGCCCGACCGTGCGCGGGCGCAGCAGCACCTCGCCGATAATCACCGCCGCCAGCCCGCGAACGATCAGCCCGAAGCCCAGGCTGACATCGGCAAAGCCGAATTGCTGCACGACCAGCGAGCCGGCCACCCCCGCCAAGCCATTGGCAACCATCAAACCGACGATGATCATCAGATTGTGATTCAAGCCGGTCGCCCGCACCATCTGCGGGTTCTTGCCGGTCGCGCGGATCGCCAAGCCGAATTCGGTGCGCAGAAACCAGTATAGTATGCCGAGCACGAAGAGGACGATGAGACCGAAGAGGATGATCTCCAGCAGATTGGTGGATTGCCGGCGCATCTGATCGCCAAATTGTTCGACCAGCCAAGTGCGAAAATCTTTGGAATAGCGGCTGATCAGCGTTTCCTCGCCGAGCAGGGGGATATTGCTCTTGCCCGCCATCACATGCAGCGTCACCGTGTAGGCGGCGGTGATGACGATGATGCTGGCGAGCAAGCCCTCGATTTTGAAGATGATGTCGATCAAGGCGGTCGCCAATCCAGTCAGCGCGCCGGCGACGAAGCCCATCAGCATGGCGTATTCGGGACTGTGCCCGTTGACGATGAGGATGGCGCAGGCGGCGCCGCCGATGGGAAAAGCGCCATCTACCGTCAGATCGACGAAACCGAGCACGCGAAAGGTCATAAAGACCGTCACGCCTGCCAAGGCGTAGCCAAGCCCTTGGCCAATCGCGCCGATGTTGACATTGCCGAGCGACATGAAGCCAGCCACGACGATCGTCAGCACGATGCCGCGCAAGATAAAGCTGCGGTTCGCTCCCAACGCGGACGCTCGCGGCTGATTAGCGGCTGACGGTGTCGCAGTCATAATGAGAGGCTCCGATGCAAGGTCTTGCCTGGCAGGATGTTTCATCCTGAGTCTATGGACTATTGTACGGCGGAAATCTGATAAGGCAAGCGATGCGCCGATGTTTGTTCGCTGGCGGCTGAACAGTAGGCTCGCGCCTTATGGTATGATTGTCAGCCAGTTGGATTTGCTGAAGTGTCAGGCGAAGCGCCGTGTTAGAGAAACGCCCCATCGACAAACTGACGATAAAGGGCTTCAAGTCCTTACAAGATGTGGAGCTTGAGTTGGGCAAGCTCAATGTGCTGATTGGTCCGAATGGGGCGGGGAAGAGTAATCTGGTTTCTTATTTTGATATGATGCGCGAGATGATTGACGAAAACCTGCAGCTTTGGACCGGAAAAGAGGGAGGCGCCGACAGCGTATTGACGTATGGATCAAAGTCAACTGCTCAACTGGAGTCATATGTCCAATTTGGACAAAATGTTTATCAGTTCTCATTGGTACCAGCCGACAAGGATACATTTGTGTTTCAGGTTGAAGCTGTGTCTATGCCGAGCAGCAATCGCCCACCTTATATTTTGGGCCGTGGACACAAAGAGGCAATACTAAAGTCTGTTACCCGGCCACCAGACGAATCGCCTCGCCAAGCCGATTATTGCTATGCGTCCATATCTAGTTGGAGAGTCTACCATTTTCATGACACTGGCCCGTCAGCCCGAGTGAAGAAGAAGCGCGATTTAGGAGATAACCAATCTCTTCACACGGACGCCTCTAATTTAGCAGCGTACCTATTCAAGATTCAGCACGAATATCCTCACATATACCAAGAAATTATCGACACAGTACAACAAGCCTTGCCCTTTTTCCGCGATTTTGTCTTGAAGCCAGAAGCCAAAAAGGATGGCACATATAATATTCTGCTCCAGTGGAGAAATCAGTTCGACTTTGAACCGTTCGCGGCGGATCAATTGTCTGACGGTTCACTCCGTTTCATTTGCATGGTTACGGCGCTGAAGCAACCAGATCCGCCCAAAACTATCATATTTGACGAGCCTGAGCTTGGCCTTCATCCTTATGCTTTAACTCTGTTAGGCTCGCTTCTGGACTCGGCTTCAATGGATATGCAGATAATAGTTGCCACTCAATCAGTATCGCTGGTCAACGAGTTTTCTATTGACGACTTGCTTGTGGTTGAACTCGAAAACGGCGTCTCCTCATTTAGACGCCTCGACGAAAGCCAATTCAACGTTTGGCTGGAAGATTACTCTGTCGGAGAATTGTGGGACAAGAACGTCCTTGGCGGGGGCTTGCCGTAGTGCTTAGACTGAACATAGTCTGCGAAGGCCCGACGGAGTCAAGGATTGTGAAAGCGATTCTTAGTCCTCATTTAGCGACTTTCAGCGTCGGCGTTAGCGCGCCCATGATCGGCACTTCAGGCAAAAAGGGCGGATCTGTAACGTTGCAGAGGATTCGAAAGAACGTTATGGATTGTCTTCTTCAAGATCGCAACTCGTATTGCACGACATTTGTAGACTATTACGGCATAGACGGAGACTTTCCGGGCAAAACGGAAGCGGGAAGAAAATCCGAATTGCCGGACAAACAGCGGATAGTCTGTCACGCGTTTGCGGACAGACTAGCTCAGACTCTGGATGAAGGACCGATGCGGCGGTTCATCCCTTATGTCCAAATGCATGAGTTTGAAGGTTTGCTGTTTAGCGATCCAAGTCAACTGGCGTTTGCATTAAGGAGGCAGGATTTAACACAGGAGCTTTTGGCGATCCGTCATGAGTTTCCTACTCCAGAACACATAAATGACAGTTCAGGCACTGCGCCAAGCAAACGACTTCAATCGCTCATTCCTCGATACCGGAAAGTCCAAGAAGGCGAACGCGCCGTTAGAGCAATGACTTTGGATACTATCCGCCAAGAATGCCCGCTCTTCGACGCCTGGCTCGCCAAGCTCGAAACCCTGCAACCGCTCCCCGCCTAAACCCCCCAGATTAGCGCCAGCCCCAGCAGCATTGTCAGCAGCGCGACGACCGTCATGCCGATGCCCACCTTGGAAAAATCGCTGAACTTGTAACCGCCCGGTCCCATCATCAAGATATTCACCGGATGGGAAATGGGGGTGATGAACGCCAGCGAGCAAGCCATAGCCACCGCCAGCGCCATCGCCCGCGGGTCTATGCCCATTTGCAGCGCGGCATTGATAGCGATCGGACCGACCAGCAGCGGTGTCACTTGCCCGCCGATGACCTGGACGACCAACATCGTAAGCAAGGCGATGACCGCAAAGAGCAGAAGCGGGCTGGCGTCCATCAGGCTCGCTTCCAAGAGCGCGCCAACGCGGTCCGCCAAGCCCGATTCGGTGATGGCGAGGCTGAGCGGCAGCATGCCCGCGACCAAAAAGATCGTCCGCCAGTCCACCGCCGCGTAGAATTGCTCCATGCGCAGGCAGCGCGTGAGCGCCATGGCGGCTGCCCCGGCCAACATGGCGATGGGGGTGGCCAGGATATTCAAGATGGCGAGCGCCAAGACCGCGGCGGTGATGGCGATGGCGTAGGGCGCTTTTCCGCTTTCGAGCGCTTGCGCCGAGTATTCGCCGGCTGGCAAGATGAAATTGCTGTTCTGCGACAGGTTTTGAATATCTGACGATTGACCCACGACCAGAATCGCATCGCCAACTTGAAGCGGCAGCTTGCGCACATCGGTGTGGAAGCTCCGCCCATCGCGCCACAGCGCCATCGCCAGCAAGCCGGCGTCGCGGTTGAGCTTCATCTCCGAAAGCGTCTTGCCAATGGCGTTTGAACGGGGCGCAATCATGATCTCAATTGGCTCAATCGGCAGCTCGCCCGCCACCGCCTGAGCGGCACCCTCAATGACTTCGATGCCCCAAGCCAGCAGTTGCCGCAGTCGCTCTTCGCGCCCGACAATCAAGAGCTCGTCCGCCGGGTAAATCATTTGAGTTGATTTTGGAATGGCGATCGTTTCGCGTCCGCGCCAGACCGCCGCCACCGTCAAGCCGAGCTCGGCATTGATATCGCTTTCCTGCACGGTTTGGTGAGCGAGGCGGGAACCAGGCAGGACGCGCACCAGCCACATCCTTTCAGCCAATTCATAGGCGGCGTGCAGGTCGTCTTGATGGAAGGATTGCGTCAGCGAAGCGCGATCGGGCAGCAGGCGGCGGCCGAATAGGAGCATGTAAAGCAAAGCAGCCGCCACAATCATGCCGCCCACCGGCATGAAATCCAACATCCCCAAGCCAGCGAGGCTCTGCGCAATCAGCAGTTCGCTCATCAAGATATTGGCGGTTGTGAAATAGGTCGCCATGCCGCCGACCGTGACGCCGAATGCCAGCGGGATCATCAGCTTGGAGGCGGCGACATTGCTATCGCGCGCGACCTGCAGCACCGCCGGCAGCAGCACCGCGCCCGCCGCCACATTGTTCATCAGCAGCGAAACAGCCGCCCCCGCCGACATGACCAGGGCGATCAGCTTCGTCTCGGAGCCGCGCCCATAGGCTCCCAACTGCCGCGCCACCCAATGCATGACGCCCGTCTGCTCCAAGCCGCGCGTGATGACGAGCAAGCCGATGATGGTGATGACCACCGAGCTGCTAAAGCCGGACAGGGCGGCGCTGGGGGGCACCAGTTCCGTCAGCGCGACCATGAGCAGGACGAGCAAGGCGATGATATCGATGCGCAGCCGCGTGAAGGCGATCAGGGCGAGGGTTACAACTATAATGCCGATGACGGTGATTTCGGGGCTTGTGAGCATGGCGCCAGTATACCTTATGGCGCAATAAACTCAGTAATTCCAAGTAAGTCATGCAACAAAATGAAGGAACGTCGTAGGGGCGACTCTTGAGTCGCCCACATGTACAATGGCGACATAGTGGGCGAGACAAGTCTCGCCCCTACAGATCTCGAATCAGATTAGCATCGCCCTTT
>JAJEGA010000064.1 GCA_022820125.1 Anaerolineae bacterium
AAAGGGCGATGCTAATCTGATTCGAGATCTGTAGGGGCGAGACTTGTCTCGCCCACTATGTCGCCATTGTACATATGGGCGACTCAAGAGTCGCCCCTACGACGTTCCTTCATTTTGTTGCATTACTTTATTGAACTTACTGAGAAGCAAGCGCAAGTAAGTAATGCGAAAATTTTACTACTGTTTGTACGGGTGAGCCGGTGCCTCGCCCAAGTATACATAAATGATTGGGCAGAGGGACTCGCCGCCGCGCGTAGACACTGCTGGTCAGTCGCGCGTACAGATTCTCATTACCTTTTGAGTTCTACTGAGATTACAACATGCCTCTCGTTCCTGGCAATCGCGTTAACCCGTCCCGATATGATTATCTTCCTCATGCCGATGACGCCAGATCAAGATCGAAGCCAGCAGCAGGAGAAGGCCCCACAAGCCGAATACCGCGTTCCAGCCGCTGAGCTCCACCAATCCGCCGATGCTGAAACCAGCCATGCCCCCAAAAAAAGTCGACATCATATTAACCGCGCCCGTGGTTGATGAGGCGCGCCCCGGCGGCGCCAGCAGCAAGGGCATCGAACTCACCGTCAAGCCGAATGCGCCGTTCAAAGCCAGCAGGGCAAAGGCGACCACAAGGATGCCCAAAACGCCGGTCGCCAGCGTAAGCAGCAGAAAGGCCGCGGCTGCAGCCAGGAACATGACGACGGCAGTGACAAAGACTTGGTTGCTGCGCACAACCAGAGCGCGCGCCAGCAGCAGGCCCGCTATCGCGATCGCTTGCGTCAGGGCGGCGGCGGCGCCCACCAGGTTTTCCGCGATCAATCCGGTATCGAGAATATATGTTGGCAGCCAGATTATTGTGCCATTAAAGACGAAGCCGCCCAAAGCCGCCGCCAGCATGACGAAGGCAATCTCGCGCGATTCGCTGACGATGACCGACAGGCGAATGCCGCTTGACTTGGATTTCGGCGCGTCTATGCCCGCGGCGCGCCAAAATGCCAGAACCAGCAGCAGCAAGAGCGCGGGAAGCCAAAAGGCGACCCGCCAATTCTCGCCCGTCGCAACCGCTCCAATCAACACCCAGGTGATCGCCGTTCCGATAACGTAACTGAAAGGCATAACCGTCGATACGCGTTTGATATGAACGCGATCGAGGCGCTCCGCCAGGATGCGGAACATGGGCGACCAGCCACCCGACTGCGCGACGCCGTTGAGCCCCCATAAGATGAGCATGATGAGCAGCGACGATTGAAAAGCGAAGACCAGATTTACGATCGCGGTAGCGAGCAAGCCCAGGCTCACCAGGCGAAACGGGCTGACATGGCTGCCGATCTCGCCGCTGATGAAATGACAGATGCCATAAACCCAGAAGAAGACTGTGCCCAGCGCGCCGACTTCAGCCCGGCTCACGCCCAGGTCGAGCGCCAGCGCCGGCAAGACCATGCTGATATTCACCCGCCCCAGATAATACAGGGCGTAGGTGACCAGCAAGGCGCCCACCATCATGTTCTGCTCTTTGCTCAAGCTTGTACGCAAGCGATGCCTCGCTAATTCAAGCGCAAGTTGTACTGGCTCTTTTGTCTTCCTCGTGACGGCGGCGCCAGGTCACGGCGGAGGCCAGCAGCAGCATGACGCCCCACAAGCCGAAGACGGCCTCCCAGCCGCTAGCCTCCACGATGCCGCCGATGCCGAATCCAGCCAAGCCGCCGGCGAAAGTCGCCATCATATTGAGCGTGCCCGCGACGGACGACGCGCGACCCCGCGGCGCCAGGATCAAGGGCATGGAAGACGTCACTAAGCCGAATGCCCCGCCCAAGAGCATCATCGCCAGGCATAACACCAAGAGCGACAGAGTTCCGGCTGTTTGCGCGAGCAGCAGAAAAGCGAGCCCGGCGGCGCCAAGCAAGAGCACGGCTGTCGTCAAGACCTGGTTGCTGCGCGCGACGCGGCGATGAGCCAGCAATAAGCCCGGTATGCCGACCAATTGCGTGATAGCCGCCAGCGCGCCGACCAGGTTGTCGCCGATCAGTTCGCTATCGAGGATGTAAGTCGGCAGCCAAATGATTGAGCCATTGCGCACGAAGCCAGCCAAAGCCGAGACCAGGAGCGCGAAGCCGACGCCGCGCGCCTCGTGGATGATTGACGCAAGGCGGATGCCGCTTGAAGGCGATGTGGACGCGCCGCTGCCCGCTTTCCCCCAGAGCGCCGCCATCAGCAGCAGAACAAGCCCCGGCAGCCAAAAGGCAAGACGCCAGTTGTCGCTGGTAGCCAGCGCCCCGATTAACGTCCAGGTGACGACCGTGCCGATGACATAGCTGAAGGGCATCACGGTTGATACCCGTTTGATTTGACTGCGATCGAGGCGCTCGGCCAGAATGCGAATCATCGGCGGCCAGCCGGCGGATTGCGCCAAGCCGTTGATGCTCCAAAGCGCCAGCATGGCCAGCAGTGAAGTCTGGAAGCCGAAAGCGAGATTCATCACCGCCGTCACCAGCAAGCCCAAGCCGACAAGACGAACGGGGCTGACGCGGCTTCCAATCTCGCCATTAACGAAGTTCCCGATGCCGTATGTCCAGAAAAAGACCGTCCCCAATATGCCGATCTCAGCCCGGCTGACATCAAGCTCAATGGCGAGCAAGGGCAAAACCACGCTGATGTTCACGCGGCCGAGATAGAGCAGCCCATAAGTAGCGCACAAGGCGCCCACCATCAGGTTCTGCTGCCTGGAGAGAGACGATTGGAAGTCAGTCATGTGGTCAACAGCAAAGCGCTGGCGCAAGATAAACAGAGGCGACCCGCCGGATCGCCCCTACAGTCAATTTCGCAATTTGATTTTGTACGGGTCAGCCGCTGGTTGACCCGTACAATGCGCAGGCGGTCCGTTGGCTAGCCCGCCGTGTAGATGAACCGCGCGACGTTCGGGTCGTCAACGTTGTCGATGGTGATGACCGCGTAGCCTGTGCCGACGCGCGCCGGCATGGAGGTTACGCCGCGCAAATTGGCGACCTGCGCGATCACGCCGAGATACCCCATATCGGCCGGCTTCTGCGCGATCACCAGCGAAACGATGCCGTCGCGCAAGTAGCCGATATTCTCTTCGCTGGCGTCAAAGAGCGCCACCTCTACCGCGCCCTGCAAGCCCGCATTTTGGATGGCGGCGCCAGCGCCCAAAGCGCCAAAGGTATTGGTGGCGAACATGCCAACGATATCGGGATTCGCCTGCAAGACGGCAGCCGTCTGCTGCTGCGCCATATCAGCGCTGTTCTCGTTGTAATCGACGCGGGCGACTTCCAAACCGCCAGCCTCAGCCGCCGCGAGGCAGCCTTCTTCGCGCTGGTCAGTCGTGCTGATGCCCGGGCGCGTGTTGGTGACGTAGATCTTCGCGCCTTCGCCCAGCTTGTCAGCCAATGACGAGCAGGCGATGTAACCGCCGTTGACGTTGTCGGAACCGATATAGCTCAAGGGGAAGGTCACTTCGCCATCGGCGTAGTTGCCATCGCCGATGAAGGTATCGACCGTCAAGACCGGGATGCCGGCTTCATGCGCGTCTTGCAGCACCGGGATCGACTGCTCTTTGTCGTTCGGCGCGGTCACCAGCGAATGGATGTCGCCACGCGCGATCAGCGCTTCAATGATCGGCGCTGAAACAGTGACGTCAAAGCGCTCCGGATCCTGCTGGATGACGTTGATGCCCAAGCGCCCAGCCGCGCCGTAGACGCCGCGCGACATAGTAATGTAGAAGGGATCGGGATTTACGCCCGGCACGAAGGCGAGGTTGTAGCTCTCATCAAGCGCCGGCGCCGGATCGCTGGTGTTGCTGGTGTAGATGAAGCGCGCGACATCCGGGTCGTCTACATTGTCGGCGGTGATGACGGCGTAACCGGTGCCGATGCGCGCCGGAATGCTGCCGACGCCATCGAGATAGGCGGTCGCCAAAGCGACGCCGAGATAACCCATATCGGCCGGCTTCTGCGCGATGACCAGCGACACGATGCCATCATTCAAGAAGCCGATGTTCTCTTCGCTGGCGTCAAATAGCGCCACTTCCACCGCGCCTTGCAAGCCGGCGTTCTGGATGGCGGTGCCGGCGCCAAGCGCGCCAAAGGTATTGGTGGCGAACATGCCGACGATATCAGGATTCGCCTGCAAGACGGCAGCCGTCTGCTGCTGCGCCATGTCCGCGCTGTTCTCGTTGTAATCGACGCGGGCGACAACCAAACCGGTAGCCTCAGCCGCGGCCAGGCAGCCTTCTTCACGCTGATCGGTGGTGCTGATGCCCGGGCGCGTATTGGTGACGTAAATCTTGGCGCCTTCGCCCAGCTTGTCCGCCAGCGCCGAGCAAGCGATGTATCCGCCCTGGGTATTGTCCGAGCCGATATAAGAAATCGGGAAGGTGACTTCGCCATCGGCGTAATTGCCATCGCCGATGAAAGTGTCGACCGTCAGCACAACGATGCCGGCATCGTGGGCGGCTTGCAGCACCGGTATCGACTGCTCTTTGTCATTCGGCGCGGTGACCAGCGCGTCAATGTCGCCGCGCGCGATCAGCGCCTCGATGATTGGCGCCGAAACCGTCACGTCGAAACGCTCGGGATCTTGCTGTATGACCGTCAGCCCGAGGTCTTCAGCCGCTTGATATACACCGGTGGACATTGTGATATAGAATGGATCTGGATTGACACCCGGTACAAAGGCGATGGTATAGCCATCGTCCTGCGCGATCGCCCCGGGGACGAGGCTGAGCGCGAAGAGCGCAATTGCTGTTAGAACGAGTAACCTTTTCACGATAGGACTCCTTGTAGATAAAGAATGCACCATCATCCCCGGCGCCTAAAGCGCGGCAACCGGAAACGTCTCAAAAGATTATCGTATTTACAAACGATATGCAAACAGCGCGCATTGCTGGTACTGTGTCGAATTGGGTGGCAATTGAAAAACTTCACCACCGACTACACAGAAGTAAGTCCAATAAAGTAATGCAACAAAATGAAGGAATGTCGTAGGGGCGACTCTTGAGTCGCCCACATGTACAATGGCGACATAGTGGGCGAGACAAGTCTCGCCCCTACAGATCTCGAATCAGATTAGCATCGCCCTTT
>JAJEGA010000071.1 GCA_022820125.1 Anaerolineae bacterium
CGTCAACGATAACAAAAAGGATGGTAAACAAAGTCGTAAGGTCTATACTGGTCATTGGGCTGGCTCTCCATCATGGTTGTGTGCTACTCCATTTTGGCGATCAGCCCATTTCTGGCAAATCTATTTCACATAAAGCGTATGGTGAAAGAAAACTATATGAAACTCGGCTGAGGAGTCACAAAAATGCGAGACAAAATCTACGGCGGGGCGGACTTGCTGCCACAGACGCGAACCCGCGGGCAGGGAAGGGAAGGGGCGCTGCCATTGGATGAAGAGATGCTGCTCAATGAAGCCAGCGGCAATCTCTTCGCCATGACCCAAAATGTAGCGATGGGCTGGCACCCGGAAGAGGTCAATCGCGAGCAGTACGTGATCGTGAGCACCATGGGCGGCTTGCGCGCCGATGATGGCCGCCCGCTGGCGCTGGGTTATCATACCGGGCATTGGGAGATCAGCCTGCTGGTCAAGGAAGCGGCGCAGACCATCTGCGCGCAGGACGCGATTCCCTTCGCCATATATTGCTCCGACCCCTGCGACGGGCGCTCGCAGGGCACCAGCGGCATGATGGATAGCCTGGCGTATCGCAACGACGCCGCGCTGGTGATGCGGCGCATGATCCGCTCCTTGCCGACGCGCGATGGCGTCATGGGCGTCGCCACTTGCGATAAAGGGCTGCCGGCTACTATGATCGCCTTGGCTGGCAGTGGCGATCTGCCCGGCATCATTGTGCCCGGCGGCGTGACCCTGCCGGCCGAGGGCGCGGAAGACGCCGGCACGGTGCAGACGATTGGCGCGCGCTTCGCCCACGGCTTGATCACGCTGGATTACGCCGCCGAGATGGGCTGCAAGGCTTGCGGCTCTTCGGGCGGTGGCTGCCAGTTTTTGGGCACGGCGGCGACCTCGCAAGTGGTGGCTGAGGCTCTTGGCATGAGCCTGCCGCATAGCGCGCTCCTGCCCTCTGGCGAAGCGATCTGGCTGGACAATGCGCGGCGGTCGGCGCTGGCGCTGCTCGGCTTGAAGGCGGCTCGCAAGTCTCTCGCCGACATACTGACGCCGGCGGCGCTGGAGAACGCCATGCTGGCGCATTCGGCTTTTGGCGGCTCGACCAATTTGCTGCTGCATATCCCCGCCATCGCCCACGCCGCCGGCTTAAAGCCGCCGACGGTTGATGACTGGATTCGCGTCAATCGCAGCACCGCGCGCCTGGTTGACGCCCTGCCCAATGGACCGCGCAATCATCCAACCGTGCAGGTTTATATGGCTGGCGGCGTGCCCGAGGTGATGCTCCATCTGCGCGCCCAAGGGCTGTTGAATACGGATGCGCTGACCGTCACCGGCGACAAGCTGGATACCGTCCTTGATTGGTGGGAGGGCAGCGAGCGGCGGCGCCTGGCGCGGCAGCGTTTACGGGACAGCGACGGCATAGACCCCGACGATGTCATCATGTCGCCGGGGGATGCGAAGGCGCGCGGGTTGACGAGCACGGTCGTCTTCCCCCGGGGCAATATCGCGCCGCAGGGTTCTGTCATCAAGGCGACCGCCATCGATCCCTCGGTGATTGATGCTGACAACGTCTATCGGCATCGCGGGCCAGCGCGGGTATTCACCTCCGAGCGCGCGGCGATTCGGGCGCTCAAAGGCTTGGAAGGCGAATCGATCAAGCCGGGCGATGTGTTGATTCTCGCGGGTTTGGGACCGACGGGCACCGGTATGGAAGAGACCTACCAACTGACCTCGGCGCTCAAATTCATCCCTTGGGGCAAAAGCGTGCCGATCATCACTGACGCGCGTTTTTCTGGCGTATCGACCGGCGCCTGCATCGGTCATGTGGGTCCGGAAGCGCTCGCCGGCGGCCCCATCGGCAAACTGCGCGATGGCGACCTGATCGAGATTACTATCGACCGAAACGAACTGAGTGGCTCGGTGGCATTGGTCGGCACGGGGGCTCGTGACCTCTCAGCGAGTGAAGCGGGGGCGCTTCTCGATGCGCGGGCGCCACACCCGGCATTGCAGCCTCATCCCGATTTGCCGGCCGATACGCGTCTGTGGGCGGCGCTGCAGGCGGCCAGCGGCGGTATCTGGGCGGGCAGCGTCTACGATGTGGATAAGATCACTGAAGCGCTGGCGGCTGGTTTGGAAGCCGTCGCCGACCGGCAAACGGAAAAATCAAAACCTCGAATATAATTCTCAAGCCCCAAAAAGACGCACAATGTAGGGGCGAGCCTTGGCTCGCCCGAAAAATCCACCGAGGACAGGAATACCTAAATGTCGAATCAACTAAACCAAGCAAACAAAGCAGCGGTCTGGGACTTCTGGCAGAAGCTGAATCATGTTGGCGCGGATGATGTGCCGGCGACAGTGCGCGCGGCGGTGCAGGATGATGTCGACTGGAACGTGTCTGCGCCGATAGACCAGCTGCTAGGCGCGGACAACGCGATCACTGGTTTCTGGACGCCCTTGTTTCGAGCCTTTCCCGATCTCAAGCACGCGCCCTATGTCTTCATCGGCGGCATTGAAGCGGGCTCGGATCTCTACGCCACCGAAGCCGGCGAGCAGTGGGTCAGCGGCTGCGGCTACCTGACTGGCACATTCGCCGACGAT
The DNA here is from genome assembly GCA_022820125.1 of Anaerolineae bacterium. Taxonomy (GTDB): domain Bacteria; phylum Chloroflexota; class Anaerolineae; order Aggregatilineales; family Phototrophicaceae; genus UBA6055. The sequence goes on from JAJEGA010000071.1 coordinate 2,602, forward strand.
TGGCTTGGCATCCCGGCGACGGGGGTGAAGACCAATATCTGGTTTGGCGTCTTCTATGTCATGCGGGAGGGGAAGATCGCCGAAGCCTACTTGCAACTTGATATTCTGGCGGTGATGCGACAAGCGGGTTTTCAGGCGCTGCCGCCGGCGCCGGGCGCGGAAGGGGGCAAGATTCCCGGTCCGCTCGCCAAGGACGGCTTGCTGCTGACGGAGCAGGACCCATTGGAATCGCGAAAAAGCCGACAGTTGGTGCAGGCGATGGGGCTCGGCATGCGCCGCTATGTGAGAAGTCGCGATGGCGGTGATTTGCGCTCAATGGAGCAGGACAAATACTGGCATCCGGATATGAAATGGTATGGACCCAGCGGCATCGGCGCCTGTTTCAGCAAGGAAGAATACGAAGATTTTCATCAGCGGCCCTGGCTGGAGGGTTTTGGCGATCGCAATATCGCGCGCGAGGGCAGCGGGCGGCGGATGGGGCGCATCGGCGAGGGGCTGTATTGCGCCGGCGGCATCTGGGATACCGCCTACTCGCATCATAATGGCGTCTATGCCGGCGTCCCCGCGACGGGGAAATTGATGACCCTGCGCGATTTCGACTGGTGGAAGCGCGAGGGCGAATACCTGACCGAGAATTGGGTGCCGATCGATATGATCGACCTCTTCCGGCAGATGGGCGTCGATCTGATGGCGCGGCTGCGGGCGCAGGTAGAGGCGCGGAAACAGGGCGCGCTTGGCTGGTAGGTGCAGCCCCCGTCTATATTTGACTTGCTGTTGTCAGCCGCAGGCACATCTTCTATACTTTCGAGCAAACGCGCTGGAGGGAAATTGAATATGCTGTCAGCCGATCAAATCGCCTTTTATCATACGAATGGCTACATCGTTGTCGAGGATGTGCTCAGCGACGATGAACTGGCGGCGCTGCGCCGCGTGACGGACGACTTCGTAGAGCGCTCGCGCCACGTTGCCGAGAGCGACGACATCTTCGACCTGGAGCCGAATCACAGCGCCGATCGCCCGCGGCTGCGGCGCATCAAGAACCCGATCGCGCAGCATGAAGTCTACAATCAGACGATGCGGCATGAAGGCATTCTGGATATCGTCGAGCAACTGGTCGGCCCCGGCCTGCGGCGCCACAACACCAAGCTGAATATGAAAGAGCCGGATCACGGCAGCGCGGTCGAGTGGCATCAGGATTGGGCTTTCTATCCGCATACCAATGACGATGTTTTGGCGGTCGGCGTCTGCCTGGATGATATGACCGAAGAGAACGGTTGCATGTTGATGTCGCCCGGCTCGCACAAGGGCGCGCTCTACAGCCATCATGAAAACGGCGTCTTCGTCGGCGCGGTGAGCGACCCGGATTTCCAACCAGGCGAGACGGCGAAGTGTCTGGTTAAAGCCGGCGGCATCACCGTGCATCATGCGCGCACACTGCACGCCTCGACGCCGAATCACTCGGCGAATCCACGGCGGCTGCTGCTCTTTGAATATTGCTCGCTCGATTCCTGGCCCCTGCTGGGCGCCACCTATGAAGATTACTGCGCCTCGGTCGTCCGTGGCCAGCCGAGCGTCAGCCCGCGGCAGGAGGCGGCGCCGGTCATCATCCCGCTGCCCAAGCCGGAGAACGCCGGTTCGATCTTCGAGATTCAGGAATCCTTGCGCAACAAAGAGATGGCGCGGCAATAAGCCATGCGCCAGCCATAGGACAGTTCACAATTCGGAAGCGGGTCGGAACGCGCGGGCCGGCTTTAGCGCTGTCTAGCCGGACAGATAAGCGCCACAGATGAAGGCTTATGCCAATGAGCATCATCGTTGCGGCCACGCCAGTCACAAGTATCATTAAGCGGCAACTGATTGTGAAAGATAAACAATAGGGCGATGTGAAGATGAGTATTCTCTTGCGGAACTTCCGCCGCTGGTGGCAGCCTCCGCGCAATTTCGCTGAGCGCCCTGCGCATCGGCAGGTTACATTTTTGGAGTTGTTTTACGATCTTGTCTATGTAGTTTTGATCGCTCAGTTGACCCATGCGCTGGCGGCTAAAATTGATGCGCGGCACATTGCGGAATTTGCCTTCATGTTTATCATTGCTTGGTGGGCTTGGTTAAATGGCGCAAGCTATCACGACTTTCATGGCAACAATGATATCCGCACACGGGTGTTTACATTTCTGCAGATGTTCACTGTGGCCGCCATGGCGCTTTTTGCGCATGATGCCCTAAGCGAGACATCCCTTGGCTTTGCTTTATCCTATGCCGCTTTTCAGATTATCCTGACTTATCTTTGGTGGCGCACCGGCGTATACGACCCGGCGCATCGCCCAATCTCTCGCTTTTATGCCGGCGTTTTTCTCTTGTGCGCCATCCTGTTTGCAGCCTCCGTCTTCGTTGAACCGCCGCAACGATTCTTCCTTTGGGGCATAGCTACTTTGATTTCGATTCTGCTGCCGCCGTTAATCCTCACACTCAGACGGAGAATACCCGCGGCTGAATTGCAGGTCGAAGCGAGCGCCAGGCCCACAGCCTCTTTGGTGGAGCGTTTTGGCCTTTTTACAATTATTGTGTTGGGCGAGGTCATAGTCGGCGTTGTGCAAGGGTTAGCGAGTCATCATGGTTTGTCGTGGAGAGTGGGCGTTATTGCGTCATTGGGCCTAGCTATCGCCTTTGTCGCCTGGTGGCTGTATTTTGATTTTGTGTCTCACCGCTTTCCCCGCCCAGGCAACACAAGCCTGCTTGTATGGACTTACGCGCATTTGCCCGTTACCGCCGGCATCGCTATAGTAGGGGCGGCGCTGTTAAATGTCGTGGAACAAGCGGGGGAAGCGCTGTTGGTTGAAGTCCGATGGCTGCTCGTCTGCGCGATAGGCATCGTGCTTGTGGGTATCGCGGTGATGCTGCACACCCTTGAGCCGCATGAGGAACTTGCGCAATCCCGTCGGATGGGCAAAATCGTGATGGTTTTGGCTGCTGTCGCGATTGTCGCATTGGGCTCTTTCTCATTGGAGGCGATCCCGATGCTCGGAATAATAGTCGCTTTAATGCTCGCTCCAGTTTCAACGGCTCTGGTTTCCTGGATAAAACAAGTTGAGACCAAGACAGCTCAGTGATATCATTTTTCTGGGTCCTGCGGCGCCTCGTCGCTAACCTCATGGTATCGCGCGGTATGCGATCGGGTTAATGCTCGCCCCTCATCGGCCCGCTTTGAGACAGCCCCTTCGATTCTTCGTATTTTCATTTGGCGTCGCTTGCCTCTGCCTGGCTGCGATTCACGCATTCACTTTGAACGCGATGCCAGCTAGCGCCGATGGCTTGCTCCACTTCATCGGCGGTCTCGCGCTTGCGGTCCTCGTCTATGGCTTGCCCTGGACATTTCCGAACTTCCAAAATGATGTTGCGGCGGATGATATCGCTGATCTGCAGCGCTTCAAATGAGCGAGCGCATCAGCGTGGCCGGGGCGGATGCGCTGGAACTGGAGCCCAGGCTGCGGATTGAATAATGCTGAGCTTCTGCATTGACGGCTGGCAATGCATGCACTAAGATTGGCCGCCCTTGAACAAACATTCTATGGAGCGCTTCAATGTACAAAGTGACAAAGTATCCGCAGGGCGCGTTTTCCTGGGCTGATAATACCTCGACCGATCCGGCGGCGGCGAAAGCCTTTTATATGGCTCTCTTCGGCTGGGGCGCTCTGGACATGCCTATCGGCGATGACATGTTCTATACCATGTTTCAGAACCAGGGCGAGCACGCAGCCGGTTTCGCCGGGATGATGCCCGATATGCAAGCGCAGGGCATGCCCTCGCATTGGACGAACTACGTTTCGGTTGACGATGTCGATGCGATGGCTGATGTAGTCACAGCCAATGGCGGCACGATTGTCTTCGGACCCATGGACATATTCGAGAGCGGGCGGATGCTGCAATTCATGGATCCGACGGGCGCGGCGCTGGGCTTGTGGCAGCCAAAAGATCATATCGGCGCCGGCATTGTCAATACCGTCGGCGCCATGTGCTGGAATGAGTTGCTCACCAAAGACGCGGATGCCGCCAAAGCCTTTTATAGCGCCTTGTTCGGTTGGGAATACAGCGTAGACGAGAATGGCTATATCATGATCCAGAATCGCGGCCGCAATAATGGCGCGATGATGCAAATGGATGAGAGCTTTGGCGATATGCCATCGATGTGGCAGCCCTATTTCACCGTCGCCGATATTGACGAGTCGGTCAGCCGCGCTGGTGAATTGGGCGCGACGATCATCATTCCCAAGACGGAAGCGCCCGGCGCCGGGCACTTCGCTTATATGTCCGACCCGGCCGACGCCCATTTCTATATCATTCAGTTGATCCAGGCGGAGCCATGGGAAGACTAGCCAGCGCCTGCAAAAACTAACGCAGGGGCGACTTTATATCGCCCGCACGAACAGGAGACCAAATATGTACACCGTATCCAAATATCCGCACGGGACATTTAGCTGGGCTGACACCAGCTCGACCGATTCGGCGGCCGCCAAGCAGTTCTATATGGATTTGTTTGGCTGGGGCAAGGTCGATATCCCTATCAGCGATGATATGACCTACACCATGTTCCAGCTGGGGGAGCAAAATGTCGCCGCGCTCAGCGATGCCACGCCAGAAGCGCGCGAGCAGAATATCCCATCGCATTGGTCATGTTATGTATCCGTCGATGATGTCGATGCGCTCTTGCCAGTTGTCACGGCGAATGGCGGTCAGATCATTTTCGGCCCGATGGATGTCTTCGACAGCGGGCGCATGGCTTTCTTGATGGACCCGACAGGCGCGGCGCTGGGCTTGTGGCAAGCGCGGAACCACATCGGCGCCGGCATCGTCAACACAGTCGGCGCCATGTGCTGGAATGAGCTGCTCACGCGCGACGCGGCGGCGGCAAAGGCATTCTATAGCGCCGTCCTGGGTTGGGAGTTTTATGGCGATGAGCATTACATCCACATCCGCAATCGCGGGCGCAACAATGGCGGCATGATCCAGATGGACGAGAGCTTCGGCGAGACGCCGCCCTGCTGGATGCCATATTTCAACGTGGGCGAAATCAAGGCGGGCATCGCGCGCGTCAAGGAGCTGGGCGGGCAGGTGCACATGGGCCCGACTGAGGCGCCGGATACCGGTTATTGGGCGCTGGCGACAGACCCAGCCTGCGCGCATTTTTATATCATGGAGCGCTTCAACGCGGACCCATGGGAAGAATAGACCCGGCAGAAAACTTGTGTGTTGTAGGGGCGAGCCCGCAAGACCGCGACATTCGTAGGGGCGACCTATCAGGTCGCCCGAAAAAGCTCAACTCAAATTCAGAACTTGCAACGATATACAGTTTGCTGAAGGCAGTCTTCTCTCCTGATCAACGTGCGTGAAGGGGGGTGAGGGAATGTGTCTTGGCTTAGCTCTGGTGCAAACAGCTTAAGCGCCAGGTATGCTCGTCTCGTTCTAGCAGGTCGTCGGCGGCTGCCGGCCCCCAAGAGCCTCGCTCGTAGCGCTGCATGGCTGGCGCCGCCGGATCGCACTCCCAGCCTTCAATGATGGAATCAACGATTTTCCAGGCGCTTTCGATTTCATCGCCGCGGATGAAGAGCGCCGCGTCTCCATTAATCGCGTCCAGGATTAAACGCTCGTAGGCATCGGGCAAATCCTCCGACACAAAGGCGTTTTCGTAATGCAACTCCATATCAACTGACTTGGCGATCTGCTGATCCGGGATTTTGGCTTCGATGGTTAGATGAATGCCCTCGTCCGGCTGAATGCAGATCGAAAGCATATTGCGTGAATAATCGCCGGCTTCGGTCAGCTCAAAGATGCTGTTCGGCGGACGCTTGAACTGGATGTTGACCTGGGTCGTCTTCTGCCGCATCGCCTTGCCCGAGCGCAAATAGAAGGGGATGTCTTTCCAACGCCAGTTGTCGATGAAGAGCTTGAGCGCGGCGAAGGTCGGCGTGCTTGAATCGGGCGCGACGCCGGCGGCGCAGCGGTAGCCGTCGTATTGCCCGCGCACGGTGTCTTCAAGCCTGACGGCGCGCGCGGCTTGCAGCACCTTGACCTTTTCGTTGCGCAGCGCATCGGCGTCGAAAGCCGAGGGCGGCTCCATGGCGATCAGCGAAAGCAGCTGCAGCAGGTGATTCTGCACCATATCGCGCATCACGCCTGAACTGTCGTAATAACCGGCGCGCGTGCCGACATCGACCGTCTCAGCGACGGTCACCTGAACATTGCTGATATGGCTGCGGTTCCAAATCGGCTCAAATATCGTATTGGCGAAGCGCATGAACAAGATGTTCTGCGCCGTTTCCTTGCCCAGGTAGTGATCGATGCGATACACCTGCGATTCGTTGAAGACGGAGTGCACAACCCGATTGAGCGATTGCGCCGATTCCATGTTGTAACCGAATGGTTTCTCAATAACGATGCGCCGCCAGGATGGGGCGGTGTTTGCGCGCTCCCTGCCGTTTTCGCGCGCCATGCCCAGGACCCCCAGGTTGCAGATGACGTCATGGTAGAACTCGGGGGCGATGGACAGATAATAGAGACGATTGCTATCGCCGTTGTCCAGCGCGTCAAGATCGTCCTTCAGATTCCGATAGGTCTCGGGTTGGGGCAGGTTCACCTTGCTGTAGCTGAGCATCGGGCGGAAGCGTTCCCAGGCCCGTTCGTCGTAAATGGCGGCTGCGTGGTTCTTCAGTGCCTGATGGGCGTGGTCGAAAAGGGTGGCGTCGGTCCATTCGCGGCGGCCCACGCCAACGATCCGCAGGCGATCGGGCAAGCGCCCTTTGATGAAATTACTAAAGAGCGCGGGTATCAGCTTGCGGCGGGCGAGGTCGCCGGTCACGCCGAAGATAGCTATCACAGTGGGTCGATCGCTCATCGCCGATCCTGTTCTCCCGGTTGGTGGCGAGTATTCTAGCGCATATTGGCGTTTGCAACGAATATGAGGTACTTCCCAACGTATACTGAACTTTGCGGATCTGCCGTTCTTGAAGCAGGCTGGATTGACGCCAGACAGAGATGGTATAATTGGCTGATTGACCTGATGGAGAATTGCAAGATGAAAGTATACGAATTGCTAGAGGAAGCCAAGAGGCTTAAACAATGGCAGCAGAAAGAGTTGATCAAATTATTGGTCGACCATTTGGCCAGCCAGCCACCAAAGCCGAAGCGCAGCTTGTTAGAACTTCAAGGCTTGGGGAAAGAGATCTGGCAAGGCGTAGACGCACAGGAATACATCAATGAACTACGTGACGAGTGGGATGAGGACCGGTGATCTATCCGGCGTGGCCGCCAGACCTTGAAAGGCTGTATGTCGATTCGGTGCCTTTAATCTATCTTGTGGAAGAGAATGAGATATACTTAAGCAGGATTAGGCGCGTCGCCTTTCTCATTGATACCACGCCACTAAGTGCCTTCAGTTCTGTACTTACCATGACCGAGGTACTAGTTAAGCCGCTGAGACAAGGCAAGTCGAATCTAATTCAGGAGTATCGCGATATTCTGATCAAAAGCGAAGACTACACGCTTGTGCCAGTTTGTCTTGAAATTGCGACACAGGCTTCAGAGCTTCGAGCGCGATACAATTTGCGTACTCCGGATTCGGTGCATTTAGCCACAGCGCTCGAAACCGGATGCGACGCCTTCCTAACAAATGACGCCGATTTCAAGCGAATACGTGAAATCTCTATTCTCCTGCTTGATGACCTTGAGAAGTAGCTACTGTTAAGCAAGCACAACTAACAGCAGATTCTCTGACGCCGCGATCATTCCCGCGCCTCGCGGCCCCAGCGCGCTGGTATTTCGACGACTTCCCGTGCGCGCTCTTGGCAGGCATCCATGGCTTCAGTCTGGTAGATATAGCTTCCACCCGCGCGCGAAGACATGCCAATGTGCTCGCCTTTCGGGTTGAGCGCGATCAAGTTCATGCCGCCGATGAAGTCGCCGCCCAAATCGCGCAAGTCGTTCATCGCGCGCCGCGCCGCTTCACCCAGAGACAGGCCCAGCTTGAGGTATAGGACCAGGCTGCGCGCCGTGCCAGCGCGGATCGCCATCTCGCCCATGCCGGTGCAGGCGCAGGCGCCATAGCGATTATCGGCGTAATTGCCTGCGCCAATGATGGGGCTGTCGCCGATGCGCCCGGGGTATTTCCAAGCCCAGCCGCTAGTGCTGACGCCGCTGGCGATGTCGCCTTTGCCATCGATGGCGATGAAGTTGACCGTGCCCTCCACTCGTTCCGGGTCGGTCGCCAGCTTGACCCAGTCGAGCAGCGGCGCGTCGTCAGCCGGTACGAGGATGTCGTCCGGCCGGCGGGCGACCCACTGGGTAGCCCCTACAGCGGTCATTCGCTTCCGCCAGACCGCCATGATTTCGTCTGTCAGCATCTCGCCCCAATGCTCCGCGCCGATCTCGCGGGCGAATCTTTCGGCGCCTTCACCAGCGAGCAGCACATGCGGCAACTCGCGCGCCATGACCTGACGTGCGACCGAGATGGCGTAAGGAAAACCGCGCATCAATGCGACCGCGCCGGAATCAAGCGTGCGCCCATCCATGATGCTGGCGTCCAATTCGAGCTCGCCTATGATATTCGGGTATCCATTGTAGCCGACGCTGTGTTCATCGGGATTGGCTTCGACCAGGCGGATGCCAATTTCTACCGCGTCCAGCGCGCTGCCGCCCTTTTTCAGCGCTTGCATTGCCTGGTCGATGCCGATGGCGCCGTTGCTGCTGGCGATGATGAGCATGGAAGGATTCCTCGGAGAAACAGTGAGCGATCGCTTACGCCGTCCCCCAAAATGAGGGAAAATTTCTAATGTTGCGCAGACGCTGGATAATTTACCGTCCCCGTTCTGGAGCGCGCCGCGCGGAAACTGGCGTCCGCAGAGGGGAATTGCGCAATGTGAACCGTCACCTTTGACCTTTCAGAAACCAGCGACAGCTTAGTCGAAATAAAAGTACCGATATGCGGCGGCCAAACGTCTGTGGTGGTTTTCCGGATATTCGGCTATCGCATGTTCGAGGCTAATCGTATTGATGCCCGCTTGTATGGCGTCGGCGGGGATCAGGACTTCGTAATCGCCCCATACCACATTAATTGCCACGGTATCCACAAACTCATTATTGACCGATATGGCGACCCTTTGCCCTCCCATGTATGGCGACGCCACAAACCGCATCACGGTGTCTCTCGGTTCGAGGCTTACGCGAATGAGCGCGGATTGATTCGCCCATCGGCCGTATACGCCACCGATGTTTTCAGTGGCATACCACCCGTTGCTAAAGTACATTCCATCATGTGGATTTCCCACCTCAAGCTGTCGGGGTTCCAGCTTAAGTCCCGGCAATGGCGCAGAATCGGATTTGAGATTCTGCTTTGGAGTGAATACTTGCAGGGTAACCGATGCGTGTTGTGGGAAAATGCGCGCGTCTCGTACAAAGAGACGATCATCTATTTTCACTAGATTGAGATCGGAATTTAGGGCGGCAAATAGCTCTGGCGCATAATTGTCAGCATCCAGGACAATGACATATTTCGGTGGATCCGTTGCGATGATTTGGGCTAGCTTGTCTGGGCTGATGTATAGCGAATAGAGCAGTCGATAATCTTTTAGATGATACTGCGACGCCCGAAACGAGCCCTTTGATATGATGAGCGCCGCTTCAGATTGCGGATAATGTTCGAGGATGTAGCTTGTCGCTTGCTCCGGTGGCGGCGGAATCTGCGTCAATCCGGCGACGAGCGGCAGCGCTTGCCAGAGAAACGCTACGATGAGCAATATGACGCCACCGCGTACGAGTTTGAATCGTCCCCGCCAGCGCGCATAACCCAGCCCGGCCAAAAGGATGAGCGGCGCCAAGGCCGGCAAGAACAATCGATGACGCGCCAGCGACGCCAATAAGAATACCTTGCCGGCTTCCACTGCAAACCAGACGATGAATAACCATTTATATTGGCTTGTGATAGGGACTCTGATGAAACCGACTATGAGCAGCATGAGTATCAGGATGAAGGCGCGGGCGTCGCCGCCAGCCAGCAGATGCAGCCAACCATCCAAATAAGCTTGAACCCGCGAAGTCAGCGTATCGCTGTTGATCTCGGATTGGAACAAGGAGTCTGCGGAATGAACATGCTCGCGAAGGCTTAGGAGATGATTGACATAACCATCCAAGCCGTCAAATGCGACAATGATTGGTATGAACCAGATAATGATCGCCAGTATTCCAGCGATTAAGCCGAGCGCCAGTGTTTGAAAATAGTCGCGGCTGAACGGGCGCATTTTGGCGATTGTCCATACAGCGGCGATGACGATGGGAATGGCATTAGGCGGGCGGACGCCGAGTTGTAATCCGGTCACAAAACAAGCCGCGACAAAATCCAGCGCAGTTCGGTATTTTGCTGCCCGAAAAAATAATAGAACGGCGAGTAAGGTAAGGCTGTTGCCGGGGATATCACTTAACGCTACCTCGCTATTGATCCAATATCCCGGCAGAAACAATAATAATCCGGCTGCGATAAAGCCCGCTTTGCTGCCGGCGGCTAATGATCCAATCTTGGCGACGCATACAATCCCGATCGCGCCGCTTATCGCGCTCATCAACGTGAGCGCAAGCCGCGCGTCGCCGGCGATCAATTGGGTCAGTTTTGCGATGAATAAGTAGATCGGCAAACCAAAGGAATGGACCTCAGCCAAGCCGATGTCGGGGTCGTCTAATACCAGTGCGAAGGTGTGAGAATCGAAATAATCAAGACCAATCGACATAAAACTGACGTAAACCATGAACGCAGTAAACGCAAGCAATATGTACTGATGGCGGAGTATTCGTCGCATACTGCTCGCCAAGAACGTTTCGTATTTACGCATTATAATCCGCCTGGCAGCAGGTCGCTCTTGCAATCGACGTTGACGCAGACAGGCGTCGGCGCCGCTAGCCCGGCTTAACCGCGTCGACAGCGGCTTCTCCCAAGGCTGACGGCTATCGCGTCACGTAGCAGTTGCCGATAAGCGCGCGCGCGTTGGTTGAGACTGTGCCGGCAGTTGAAGCCGGATTGCTTCCAGACGCTGCGGTTGGGGAAGCGCCAGATCAGCAAACTGCGAAGACGTCCGCCGCGTGTCGCCCTTAGAACAAGCGGCGCCCGTTTGCCGAATCTAGTCTGTGATTTGGCAGCGCAGCGCATCGCCCTTGGCTAGGATCTGCGGCTCGTCAAAATGGACCGCGCCCAAGCCAGCGAGGGCAAATTCACTGAAGTCGATCTCCCCGCCAAGCACCGTAAACTCGACATCGCATGCGCCGTCCCTTGGGCGGAGCGCGCAGTTGCCCCAGGCGTAACCGCTTGACCAGACATAGCGGCGATCGCTATCGGGCGCGGCGAAGCGGATCGTCCCGGAAACAGCGGAGTAGTGGAAACCGGTCAGCGCCAGGATCGCCGCCCAACTCACCATCGCGCGCGCGTAGTGATGCCCGCATTCCGCTTCGTCGAAGGGATTGCGCTTCCGCCCGTCATAGCGATCGCGAATCGCCGCGATGCAGCGCAAGCCGTTTTCGCTGTCGCCCTCGTAAAGCATGCCGATGGCGGCGGTGTATTCGAAGCCGGTCATCACTTCGTTGTAGTAAGGGAAGGGCCGGGCGGGTCGGTCGCCGCGCGGATAAGTCGCCATCAACAGCGCTGACTCATCGTTGAGCACGTAGGAGCGCATGTGGTTGAAGTGGCCGTACATATTCTCCTTGAAATTGTGACGCATGATGCTAGCCAGCGTGCGCTTGACATGGCTTTCATCCACCAGGTAACCGAGACCGCTGACGTGGGCGAGGAGCTGCCCGACCAGTTGATCGACGAGGCAGCCGGCGCCCAACTGCAAGACGGGCTGGCTGGGATCGGCCGCGCCCATGTCGCTCATCAACATGCCGAGCACGGCGTCCAGGCCGGAGGCTGGGCGGATCTCGTGCTCGTAATAATCGCCATTGAAGAGCTTGGCGTCGATCCAGGCGCTGCCATTTTCGTAGAGCCGGCGACAGTCATCGGCGAAGGCTTTCTCGCCCAAGTGGCGCGCCATTTCTTCCATCGCGCGCAGGGCGCCCAGATACCAGATGCCCATCTGCGGATTAGGCCCGTAATACTCGACATCCATTGTATTGTGCTGGCAGCCTTCCATGACGCCGTCTTTATCCGCATCCCAGCCACCGGGCAGCCAGCAGAATTCGAGCGCCTTCCGCGCGTTGACCCACATGCCGCGCAGCCGCTCATCATCGCCGGAGAGCTGCCAATCGCGGTAAAGCTTCATGATGCAGCCCATCTGCCCGTCGGCGGCTGCGATAGACCAGGAAGCCGCGTGCTCCAGCGGCAGCTCGACGCGGAAGCTCATGCCGCCGTCGTTTCGTGTGGCATGATTGAATTCGACTTCGCGCATGCCCAGCGCCAAGCCACCAAAGAGGAAGGCGGTCGCCTGTTCGTAATTCCAAACGTGGGTGCAGGAGCCGAAGCAGCAGCCGGCGGTGTCATCACAGCCCTCCCAGCCGAACATGAAACCGTCCGGCGTGCGGAAGACGGTCTGCGAGCGCAGCGTGCTCAAGTTGAATAAGGCGGATTCCTTGACCACAGTCGGCAAATCGCTCTCGCAGACGGCGTTGACGAAGGCGCGCGTTTCCGCTTCCAGCCAGTCCAGATTCTTCGCCGTGTAGGCGGCCGCTGCCCAGGCGTCGGCGTACTGCGTCGTGTAATAGTTTCCGATCTTTATCCCCGTCTGATCGAGACTGTGCGGGTGATTGGAGCCGGTTTCCTTCCAGGTGCTGCGGTTGGGGAAATGCCAGCTGAGGAAGAATGTGACCTCGGCTGAGCTGTTGGCGGGGACGGGCAGCGAGACGCAGAGCGAAGCCGTCGGGTCGTCGACCCCGTCGCGCTCGCGTTCTTCCAGGCGGCCGTCCGCGCTGAAGTCGTCCCAGAAATCGAGCAGGGAATCGCCCCAGCTGTAATTCGCCCAGGCTGTGCGATGGGAGATAGAACCCCCCGGCTGCGCTTCCCCCGGTTTCGATGGGGGGATTGAGGGGCGTAGAGGCGTCGTCAGGGCAAGGGTGCCCCACTGCGGCGCATCGCGGTCGATGCCAGCCGACTCCATATAGACGCCCGCCAGGCCGTCAGCTTCGCGATAGCTATTGCGATTGTCTCTTGGCGCGCCGCTCGTCCCATCAGCGCCAATGAAATTCTTCAAGCTGCCGCAGACAGCCGCTTCGATATCGGCATCGGAGTCATTAGTCAATACGTAGCGCAAAATGGCTACCGGGATGCCGCTGTTGTCGCTATCCGTCGGGATGAGCGGGTTGAAAGCATGCAGCTGGACATCAAGCGGCACATCGGCATCGCTTAGTTTGACTCGCCCAAAGGGGTAGGCTGCTTCAAAGCTGCACTCGCGGAAGCGCGGCAAGCCGTGATTGGGGATGACGGCGCCGCGCGCGCCTTCGTAATCTGCCGGCGGGATGACGCCTTCAAGCGCGGCAGCTGTTTTGCCGCCGTCAGTTGATTTGGTGTACAAGCTGAAAAAGGTCTGCTGCAAATCGAAACCTTTGGCGGGCCGGTTGACGATCTCCCAATCGTGGAGATTGCCGCGCCCGCCGAGCGAGACAACGCCGGTGCCGATGCCGCCAAGCGGAAGGCCGATCTGCCGCAAATGTTCTTGGTCGTAAGCGACTAATGAGGGATAGCCATTTGAAACTGTCATGCCTATGTCCTGCCTTTCGCTTATTCCTGCATAGATTCTCGCATTACTATAAACTGTAGGGGCGACCCTTGGGTCGCCCGCGCCAATGCTCCTACGCCTTATAATTTACCGCTCGCCTCAGCCCTTCAATCCAGAACGCGTCAGCGCCTCAATGATCCAGCGTTGGGCGGCGATGAATACGATTAGCACCGGGATGATCGCCATCGTCACCGCCGCCATCACCACCGACGGATTGCCCGAGCCCATATAACCGGTGAGCAGGGCGATGCCTTGCGGCAGGGTCATCTTGTGCCAGGAGTTGAGGAAAACAAGCGGCAAGAAATAAGCGTTCCAGGTGGCGTTGAAGGTGATGATGCCGAGGGTCGCCATCGCCGGGCCGGCGAGCGGCAGCGCGATTTGCAAGAAAGAACGGATATGCCCGGCGCCATCCACCCGCGCCGCGTCAAAGAGCTCCTGCGGCATCTGCTTGAAGAATTGCCGCATCAAGAAGACGCCAAATGCGTTGATCAGCCCGGGCAAGATAATCGCGAGCGGATCGTCGATCAAGCCCAGATCGCGCATCAGCAGGAAGATGGGGATGATTGTCACCTGAAATGGCACCATCAAAGAAGCGAGCAGCAGGAGGAATAGCAAGTCGCGCCCCGGGAAGCGCAGGCGGGCGAAGGCGTAACCTGCCAGCGAGCAGGTCACGAGCTGACCCAAGGTCACCGCCACCGTGATCCGCATGCTGTTGATGAAGAGATCGACAAAAGGCACACTCGAATCGAAGGGAGCGAGATAATTCTCCCAGCGGAATTCAGTCGGCAACCAGGCCGGCGGCAGATGGAAGCTCTCCTGCGTTGGGCGCAGGGAAGTGGAAAACATCCAGGCGAGCGGCATCATGACCAGGATGGCGGCAATTGTCAAAATCGTATAAGAAATGATGTCGCCGATACCAATAGGTTTCCTGCGCTTTACCGGCGCCGGCTTAGTTTGCCCGAAGGCTGCGGCTTGCGTCTTTGCCATGATTGAATATCCCGCTATTCGTAATGCACCCAGCGGCGGCTGATCCAAAATTGCAGGGCGGTCAGCACCAGAATGATGGCGAAGAGTGTCATCGAGACGGCGGCGGCGTAGCCCATGTTGAAAGTTCGGAATGCGATTTCGTATACATAGAGCACCACGCTGCGGGTGGCGTCGCCCGGCCCGCCGGCGGTTAGCACGATGATGGTGTCGAAGACCTGCAGCGCCCCGATCATGAAAATGACGAGGATGAAGAATATGGTCGGGCTAAGCAAGGGAATCGTGATGCGGAAGAAAAGCTGTCGTTCGTTCGCGCCATCGAGCTGCGCCGCTTCGTAATACTCGTTGGGGATGCTCTGCAAGCCCGCCAGGAAGACCAGCATGGCGAAGCCGGTATTCTTCCACACATCAAGGATGATGATGGCCGCCATCGCCCAGTGCGTGTTGCTCAGCCAAGGGATGGGCTCGACGCCGAACAAGCCCAGATAGTAGTTGATAACGCCGGTGTCCTGCTGATAGAGAAAGCGCCAGATGACGGCGATATAGGTATGGGCGATGAGCACTGGGAAGAAAAAGATCGAGCGATAAAGGTTGCGCATCAGGACCGGCAGCCGCCGATTGAGCATGACCGCCAGCAGCAGACCGATGCCGGCGTTGAAGAAGACGGCGAACAGGGTGAAGATAATCGTATTGATATAGGCTATGCGCAGGCGCCCATCGGCGAACATCTGCGCGTAATTTTCCAAGCCGATATAGGTCGAACCGCGCAGCAGGCTGAACTCCTGAAAGCTGATGCGCATGGATTCGACCAGCGGGTAAAGGATGAAGATGAGGAAGCCCACGTAGGTCGGCAAGATGAAGAGATAACCGACGAAGGCTTCGCGCCGCCGGGGCGTCAATTCGGGGATGAGTCCGGTCATTTGCATAATCGGTTTGTCAGTCGCGCGAAGTTAGGGCGGCTTGCCCCTGCGCCAAGACAACGCAGATCAGCCGCCCTTACTCTCAAAAACAGGAAATGTTAGGGGCGATCGCGCTGCAGAATCTGCACACAGCGTCGGACCGCCCAATTGAAACGACTATGCTAGCTTTCGGCAAGGCGCTCAGCCAGCTTGTCCATGGCGGCGGACAGTTCAATATGGGCTGCTTCCAGACCTTGTTCCGGCGTCACGGAGTTGGCCATGATCTGATCCATGTGGCGCATGAAGATGCTCTCGACCTCAGCGAAGTTCGCCGGCGATGGCACTGGCTTGATGTCTTCCAGGCTGCCGAAGAAGCGGTGAGCGTTTGCCGGGAAGCTGTTGAAGAGCTCGTTCTCGGTGGCGCTGCGGCGCGCCGGCAAGGAGGTGCCGACGGCGACGGCTTCCAAGTCGGTTTCGAAGGCGGCCAGATCCTTGATTAACTCAAGCGCCAACGGGATGTTCTCGGTCGTCTTGGAGACCGCCCAACCGCCGGAACCGAAGACGGTGGTGCCAGCGCGATTGCGCGGCCAGGGCGTGATATCGACGTCCTTATAACCCGTGGTGACATAGGTGTCGAAGGGCCAGCGTCCGGCGCCGGTCATGGCGATTGTGCCAGCCGGGAAGAGTTCGTAGGGGTTGACGCCTTCGACCGACGGGGCGACGCCGTGCTCGTGCACCAGCGAATGCACGAACTTGACTGATTCCAGCATCAGCGGATCGTCAAGATTGGATTGCGACCAGTCTTCGGTGAGTGTCGCCGTGCCATTGGTGTGCCACCAGGGCGTCAAGCCGAAGTTGAAGTAGGGAATCGCGAAGCCGAACTGCTTGTCGCCGCCTTCGCCGGTAGTCAGGATGGACGCGGTTTCGAGGAAGTCTTCCCAGGTCCAATCTTCCGCCGGCGGATCCAAGCCCGCTTCTTCAAACTTCACCGGATTGTAGTGGATGATCATGTTATTCCACTCGCGGGTGAAGTAGTAGGTCTGCCCGTCCGCTCCTTTGAGCGCGTTATGCAGCACCGGCTCCACCTCGTCGACGATGGCGGCCAACTCTTCGTCGGCGGCGATGGCGTCGTCCATCGGCAGCACGAGGTCTTCAAAGATGGTCTCGCGCGTGCCTTCGATGGCGATAGCGATGATATCGGTCTTCAAGCCGCTGGCGGCGCGCAGTTTGAGGTTGGTGATGTAGTGGCCCCAGCCTTCGGGCCAAGGAATGTAAAGGTCTTCAACGACCACATTGGGATAGCGCTCGTTGAAGCGCCCAATGGCGTTGGCGAACATCTGCTGCTGCTCGGCGCCGCCAAAGTTGTAGATGACCAGATGGCCCGCGGTATCGCCCGGTGGCGCCTGCGCGAGCGCCGTGCCCAGCGGCATGCCATAGGCGGCGGCAAAGGCGGCGGCGCTGCCCATGCCCGTGTACTTCAAAAAGTCACGGCGTGAAAGGTTTTTAGACATATCACTACTCCCTCTATGCTTAAAGTAATCGCTTGCAAACGTACAGTCGCCATTATATCGCGGCGATACAATGTTGCAAACAATAGATGTCGTGGCGGCGCGCGTCCGCAAGGGCGCGGCTGATTGCCCTTATGCCGAATCCTGCAGCAAATCCCGCGCGCCCAGTGGCTGCGTTGGGCGGGCGTTGCCGTCATAAATGGCGGTGAATGCGGCGATCTGTTGTGCCGCGAGTTCCACCGGTTTATCCAGCAGCAGCCAGCGCACGATCTCGCTGCAAGGCGGCGTTGTCAATGAGCCTTGGTAGGTGTAATAGCTGCGCGCCTGCGGCAGCAGCGCGGCCAGAGACAATGGCTCGCCCTTGGCCTCCGGCTCGCCGGCATGAGCCGGCAAGTGATCAAATACCCCGGCATAAGCCGCGTTGTCGCTTTCGCCTGCTGTGAGCAGGATGCCCACGACGGCGAGGTTGCCCGAATTTGCGTCCTGATGCACAAAGTGGATTTCCAGCGGCGCCGGCATCCCGTCAATCGTATGTTCGCTGGGCGCATGAAAGTGGAATTGCAGCAGATCATAGCGGATGCCGTTGTAAACAATCGCGCTGCCCGGATCGACATTGACCTGAATCGTATGCCCGTTGTTGAAAATCGTGTTGGCGCTCTCGCTATATCGGAATTCGATATCGACCAGGTCGAGCACGCTGGCGTCGCGAATATCAATCGGCGATTGTGCCGAGCCGTCGGCGCAGAGCGCATAGTCGGGTGAAAGCGCGCCCCAGTATTCGGGACCAGCATCGCCGCTGTAACCCCAATGAAGATCATCCGCCAGGGTGTTGAGAAGCAGCGCAGTGAGCGCGATGACGCAAAGCAGCATGCCAAACAAATTGCTGTATCTGGGAGACTTCATGAGCGCCACTCCTGATAAACGGCTGTTTGTATGATTATAGGATAACGCGCTTTGTGCGTGAAGCTAACCGGAATTACGCAGGTAGTGTATCGAAGTCGGTTGGAATTCACGTCAAGCGTAATATTCTTTCAGCGTCGACATCATCCTTTAGCGAAAATTGTAGGGGGGATTCTGTGAATCGCCCGCCGGAGATTATCAAGTGGGCGAGCCAAGGCTCGCCCCTACAGATGCTTGAATGATGATGTTTCTATATTCAACCGAAATGGATACACTTCCATTATGCAAGGTGCGAGACGCAGCCAGCTGCGGGCGCGAGGCAGGGCAACCGCTTCAAATTTTTCTTTTACCACCGAGTACACAGAGGACACAGAGTTTAGGTTCTTTTGATGGCTCTTCCCCTAAATCCACTGTTTGAATTAGGCAGGCATGCCGCTGCCTTGTCGACAAACTTCCTTCCCATCCAAAAATTTTGCGACAAAATGCCGCGAAATCTCTAATCAATCGCATGTCTCGGCGCTCTCGGTGTCCTCGGTGGTTAAATTTCAGTTTAGGTTTGCTCATCGCAGGGGTGCCAGTTTTGAAGCGGATGCCCTGGGGCGCGAGGCGGCCGGGCTTAGACTTATGGCGTCTATCGTTTATAATACGGCACTGTGACTGCCAATCGCGCGCAGCAGATTTGTGCTTTGCGCGTCTAACTAAAACCAACAAGGAGTGCCCCATGGCTGAACAAGGATTTACGCCGCCGACCAGCGAATGGTATCGCCCGACCGCGGACATGGTCAAGCAGGCGAATGTGCCGGATTATGATGCCGTTTACGCTTTGGCGCGGCAGGACCCGCAAGCCTTCTGGGCAAAACGCGCCGCTGAACTCGAGTGGTACAAGACATGGGACCAGGTGCTTGATGACAGCAACAAACCCTTCTACAAATGGTTCGTTGGCGGCAAGACCAATATGGCGCTGAACGCCCTAGATCGTCATGTGACAACCTGGCGGCGCAACAAACTGGCGATCATCTGGGAAGGCGAAGACGGCGAAAAGGTCACGCTGTCTTACTGGCGGCTTTGGCAAGAGGTCAACAAGTTCGCCAACGTGCTGCGCGGCATGGGCGTATCGAAAGGCGACCGCGTCACCATCTATATGGGAAGGGTGCCTGAGATCGCCATCGCCATGCTGGCTTGCGCCAAAATCGGCGCCCCGCATAGCGTCGTCTACGGCGGCTTCTCCGAGCAGGCGCTGGCGAGCCGCATTGAAGACGCCCAGAGCAAGGTCGTGATCACCTGCGATGGCGCCTGGCTGCGCGGCAAGATCGTCCCGCTGAAGGTCACCGTCGATGAAGCGGTGACGCGCTCGCCAGTGGTGGAAACGGTGATCGTCGTCAAGCGGACCTGCCAGGAAATCCAGATGGAGGCGGGGCGCGATTACTGGTATCACGATCTGATGGCGCTGCCCTTCGCCAAGCCCAATGCCGAAACCGAGGTGATGGATGCCGAAGACCCGCTCTTCATCCTCTATACCAGCGGCACCACCGGCAAGCCAAAAGGCGTTCTGCATACGCACGGCGGCTACCAAGTCTATACCTCGACCACGCTGGAGTGGGCTTTTGACATCAAGGAAGAAGACCGCTGGTGGTGCGCGGCCGATCCCGGCTGGATCACCGGGCACAGCTATATCGTTTACGCCCCGTTGATTCTGGGCGCGACCAGCATTATCTACGAAGGCGCGCCGACATACCCCTATCCAGACCGCTGGTGGAAGATCGTGGCTGATTATGGCGTGACCATTCTCTACACGGCGCCGACGGCGATACGCGGCTTGATGCGCTTCGGCGAGGCTTGGCCCCGGCGCCACGATTTAAGCAGCCTGCGCTTGCTGGGTTCAGTGGGCGAGCCGATCAATCCCGAAGCCTGGCGCTGGTATCATCGTGTCATCGGCGAAGAGCGTTGCCCGATCATCGACACCTGGTGGCAGACTGAGACCGGCGGCTTCATGATCACGCCGCTGCCATCGGTGGCCTTGAAGCCGGGCAGCGCCACCCGTCCCTTCCCCGGCATCGAGGTCGATATCGTCGATGACGATGGCGCGCCCGTCGGCGCCAACGAAGATGGCAACCTCGTCATCAAGAGCCCCTGGCCGAGCATGATCCGCACCGTCTATGGCGATGACGAGCGCTTCATCAGCCAATACTGGGAGAAATACCGCGATCAGGGCTGGTATCTGGCTGGCGATACCGCGCGGCGCGATGACGACGGCTACCTCTGGGTCATCGGACGCAATGACGATGTGCTGAAAGTCAGCGGCTATCGCTTGGGCACGGCCGAAGTCGAGTCGGGCTTGGTCAGCCACAGCGCTGTCGCCGAGTCGGCGGTAATCGGCGTGCCGGACGAGCTGCGTGGCAACAAGATTTTCGCTTACTGCATCCTGGTGGAGGGCGCCGAAGGTTCGGACGCGCTCGAAGCCGAGCTCAAGGCGCATGTGCGGCACGAGGTCGGCCCCATAGCGGCGCCGGCGCAGATTGAATTCGTCGACAATTTGCCCAAGACGCGCAGCGGCAAGATCATGCGGCGGGTGCTGAAGGCGCAGGCCCTGGGTCAGCCCCTGGGGGATTTGAGCACGCTGGAGGATTGATTCGCCACAGAAGTAGAACAAAGTAAGTAATGCGAAAAAGGGCGATGCTAATCTGATTCGAGATCTGTAGGGGCGAGACTTGTCTCGCCCACTATGTCGCCCTGTCGCGCTTTTACGATTTCTTTGCAATTTCCTTCATAATGTCTTGAAGGGAATTTACACTGGCGACATAGCTTCTCGGCGGCCGTTCGCGAATGAGGGCGTGAAGCTGACTCAAACGATCTTCGTTGTAGTATGCGCCATCGACCAGGACGAACAGCGCCATGCCGTTAGTAGTACGTCGCAAGTAGTTGCCCAGCAATTGTGCCATTTCATTAAACTGACTATCTTGATTGCCGCCACCCGCCTTGGTGTGCTTCTGCGCGGCCAAGCATACTATCCCGTCAGTTATCCATCGAAAATCAAGCGACTTAGAAGGCTTGGTTGCGTTACCTAATTGCATGCGAGTTACTAGCTGACCGTCGCTGTTCAGGTATAGCGCGTTTTTCCCTGTAGCCGGAAGTTTTTCAAAATCGGACACATGATCCATTTTCCTGATAAATTCGGCTGCGTGCTTCTCGTGGATATTCTGCCTTCTCGGTTCGAGTGCTAATGTCGAGGCAAGGAGGCCGGTTGGATCGGCCTTAAGCTCATCCCAAAATCTATGCTCTGGCACACCAAATTGGCTAGAAAAGTGTAGAATTCGCTTCTGTAGTCTCGGTGACCGATCCTGTAATTCTTCCTCGACTCTGAGGAGATTCTGACGACAGATTAGGTGCTCTAAATACTCGAAGTCTAATGTCGTCATTTTGTACTATCCATTCCTTCTGAGTATCTTGAAGCCGCGCTTGAATTATGCTTTGTGCGGCGGAGGAAATATCCATGCCGATAAAATATCGCCCAAGCTTATGAGCTTGTACTAATGTCTCGCCGCTGCCCGCGAAACAGTCTAGTACGATGTCTCCAGGTTTCGAAGAAGTTAATATAATGCGTTTCAGCATGTCGGCGTTTTTCTGAGTGGGGTAGAGTGGATTCTGCGGATCTTTGTATTCCCAAACGTCTTGCGGAAGTTTCCCTTTTGCTTCGTCAGCGTATTTGATCATCCGAGGATTGCCGGTTGAACTCCACGCAATGAGACCAAGCTCATTTAATTCGTCCAGCTTCTCGGGACGGTAGCGCCAATGACGGCCTTCGGGCGGTTCGATTCCTCGCCACGCATTGCCAGTTTTGCCATTCTGTGTTACGCCCGGCGCATGAAGTGGAGTGGTGGTATAACGTCTTCCCATTTCGTCAGCGAACGGGTATAGCCTATCGATATCATCCTCGCTCAGTGGTTCTCTTTGTGGATGCCATGTCAATTTCTTTGGCGACACGGAATAGAAGAGAATGCTGTCTTTGACATTCCCAAATGAATATCGCTCAAAGTTCTTTGGATTACACTTTATGCGCGATATGCTATTGCGAAAATTCTCGGCGCCGAAAACTTTGTCCATCAGAAGGCGCACATGATGCTCCACCGCCAAGCCGATGTGCACATAAATTGAACCGGTCGGCGACATCACTTGCCTTATGGCTCGAAGTTGAAGTTCTAGTGTTTCAAGATACTCTTTACCTTTCGTACGGTCGGAATATGCCACCGAGCCGCTTCCGCTTATCGAGTTAGCCCGGTTTTCACTTATTAGGAAGTCATTGCCAGTCGCAAACGGGGGGTCAATATAAACTAGGTCTACAAGCAAGCCACGCTTCTTTAGGAATGCCAGACCTTTAAGATTGTCACCTGCGTAAAACAGGTTTCTGCTCATCGTATCACACGTTTTTCTGCTATCTTATAGATAGCTTACTATCTATAGATTAGCAGTCTCTAGGGCTTAAGTCAAAGGGATTGCGCAGTCTAGTTTAACAAGGCGTGGTAAGGGATTCAGACGCCCAAGCGATCGAGAAAACAATTGCGCCCCCGCGACAAAGGCATCTGGCTCGCTCTCGTCATTCCGCTAATCGGCCTCCTGCCCATGTTCGGCGACGGGCTGGCCAACGGCGCCGACGCCCCCTTTCACGCCCACCGCATCTTCGCCCTGGCGCGCCTTATCGAAGCGGGCGATCTCTATCCGCGCTGGGTGCCCTATTTTCACCTGGGCTACGGCTATCCGGTTTTCACCTACTACGCGCCGGGCGCCACCCATATTGGCGCCTGGCTGCATTTGCTGGGCTTTGATGTCGTCAGCGCTTATACGCTCACGGTCGCAATCGCCTGGTGCATCGGCAGCCTGGGCATGGTCTTGCTGGCGCGTCGTTTCTTGCCCTCGCCGGCCGCGCTGCTCGCCTGTGTGATTTGGGTTTATGCGCCTTCGCGGTTCTTCGAATTCTGGTGGCAGGGCAGTCTGGCGCAGATTGTATCGACCTCGTTTATCCCCCTTGTTTTCTATGGCATCTTGCTTGCGCGACGCCGGCCCGATGCGCGAGCCAGCCTCTGTATAGCGCTCCCTCTGGCGGCGGTCATATTGACCCATACGCCAACGACATATATCGTCATGATCTTTGCCACCCCCTTTTGCCTGGCGGCCGCGTTATTCTCGGAGAGCTGGCGCGAGGCCGCTCGGCGTCTGTTTTTCATCGGCATCGGTTTGGCGCTCGGCGCCGGTCTGTCGGCGATATTCTGGCTGCCGGTCGCCGCTGAATTGCAGTATGTCAGTATCGGCGGCGAACTCCGTGACACCGTCGACTTCCTCCGGCATGAATTTCTCAATCTTGCTGAACTCCTGAGTCTCCCGCAGTTGATCGACGGCAACGACGCGACCTTGATCATGGCGCGAACGCTGGGTCCGGTTGGCGCGGTTCTGAGCGTGCTGGGCGCGGCATCGCTATTGATTCGCCGGCGCTATGGAATCGCGCTGCTCTTGCTCGGCGGGTTAGTTGCCGCTGTTTTTCTGACATTGGAGCCATCGCTTGATTTCTGGCTGACGCTGCCCGGCTTTCGCAATCTGCGCTTTCCCGCGCGGATCATCCGAATGGCAGCGCTTTTCATCGCCTTGCTTGGCGCGTCGAGCGTATTGCTGATGCCGGCTCGCTGGCGAATGATGGCTGCTTGCGCTTTGTCCGCTGCCGTGATCGCGCAAGCGCTGCCCTTCATGCGCCCGCGCGATGATGATCGTGTCTGGTCTCAGCTTTCCGCCCGCGACGAGATCGAGATGGAATACCGCGAGCGCAATTGGGGCACCACCGCCTACAACGAATTCCGGCCGATCTGGGGCGAAGAGACATCGTTTGATTTGCCGCAAAACTTGGACAGTTATATCAGCGCGCCCACCCAGATTCATGTTTATCCGCCGGATTTCGCGCCCCGTGCCAATGTCAGCTACGAATATCCCGCCGATAACCAGATCTTGATTACAGTGTCGGGCGAGACGGCGGACCTGCGCCTGCGGCAGTTCTTCATGCCCGGCTGGCGCTTGACCGTTGAGGGCGCAGATTATCCTTTTGAAGCGGATGAACGCTTTGGCTTGATCCAATTGCAGTTGCCGGAAGGCGCGCATCTCTTGCAGTTGGATTATGTCGGCACGCCAGTTCAACATCTGGCGGCCGCCATAAGTTTGGCGAGCGTCGGCGCCTGTCTTGCGGTCTTGCGCTGGGGCAAATCGCCGCCGCGCCCGACCGCGCCCGAAGCCCGCATCAAGACAAAAGCGGCGCTGCTCGCCAGCGGCGGGATAATCGCCTTCGCCAGCCTCAACGCCGCTCATTTGCAGGAGAACATCTTTCGCCTGACGCCGGAAGACGGCAAGCCGGTTTATATGCGGCAGGAAGCCGGCGCGACCTTTGATGAGGCCATCACCCTGCTGGGTTATTCACTGGCGTCGGATTATGTCAGTGAGAAAGAACCGCTGGATATTAGGCTGTATTGGGGGCTGAAAGCGGCGCCGGCAGCCGACTACCAGCCGGTGGCGCAACTGCTAGATCTGACCGTCTCGGAGGCTTGGGCGGTCAGCCAAAAGCAGAACTTTGAAGGCGGCTTGCTCTCCGATATCGCGCCTGGCCAATTCATGTCCGATGGCCACCGGCTGAAACTTAAGGATAATGCGCCCGCCTATGTCGGACGGATTTCGCTGCAGTTGATGCGCAAAGACGACGCGCGCTCCTTTGCCGAATTGCCTGACGGGTCGAATCGCTATCTGCTGCCCGATCTGGTCCGGGTCATCCGCCCGGACGAGCCATATCGTGGAAAGTCGCGGGCGATAGACTTCGGCGGCTTCTTGACGCTGCACTGCATTGAGACAACGGGAAGGGGCGAGGCATTCACGGGAACGCTTTATTGGCAGGTCCTTAAGCAGCCAGCCTATGATCTTCATCACTTCGTCCATGGCATTAACGACCGGGGAGACATCGTCTCGCAGGGCGATGGCGCCCCATTGGATGGCCAATACCCAACTTCATATTGGCGCGCGGGGCAGCATATCACGAGCCGCATGTCGCTTGGCTTGGTTGATGACCTCGCGCAGATCGCGTTTGGCCTCTATAACCCGCAGGACGGCGCGCGCGTCCCCATTACGCTCGACGGAGAAAGGGTTGATCGCCTGCTGTTGACGCCGAAGGGCGCCTCATGCGAGTGAAGGCTGAAGAATAGCGCATAGTGACCAAGAAGTTGCTTCGCTATGGGAATAGCGAAATCATTACCAGCGAGCAAGTCCTGCGGATTAAGTCTGTAAGGCTTGTCCGCTACTCGTTGGCACGCTTATGATGGCGCGAAACGAAGCTGAATTGTAAGGCTTTTCACAGAAGTAAGCGCAAGCAAGTCATGCTAAAAAGTTGAGGAAGTATAGACAGCAACATAATTATCGAAAACTGTAGGGGCGTTTGACCCGCTGTGTCTACGCGCGGCGCTGAAATGCCCTACACCTTCCACTGTTTTGCATGACTTGCTTTAATTGCCTCTGCATTCTCTCTGGCGGAAAACCGCAGCTAGTTTAGCAGCCAAATTAGATTCTTGATAATTCTAAGCCTCAGTAAGTCCAATAAAGTAATGCAACAAAATGAAGGAATGTCGTAGGGGCGACTCTTGAGTCGCCCACATGTACAATGGCGACATAGTGGGCGAGACAAGTCTCGCCCCTACAGATCTCGAATCAGATTAGCATCGCCCTTT
>JAJEGA010000049.1 GCA_022820125.1 Anaerolineae bacterium
CAAACTTCCTTCCCATTCAAAAATTTTGCGACAAAATGCCGCGAAATCTCTAATCAATCGCATTTCTCGGCGCTCTCGGTGTCCTCGGTGGTTAAATTTCAGTTTAGGTTTGCTCATCGCAGGGGATGCCAGTTTTGAAGCGATTGCCCTGGGGCGTCCTAAGCCGAAAAGGACGGCTAGACAAGACCTAAGCTGATTCAATGACAATCGCGCCCAGCGGCGCACGCGCGTCAGGATAAGGCGCGCCGTCTGCGTCAGCCGCGCCCAGCCGCTCCAAGTCGCTCGCGCGGTAAAGCCCGGTCCAGACCAGGTATCGCCCGGGGGCAAGCTCAGCCGGCAAGGGAATCACCCAGGTTTCAGTATCGGCGAGACCGCTGTACCACAGCCGCGGCGGCAGGCGCGCGCCCAGGGGCGGCTGGTCGAATGCCCAGAGCTCGCCCGTCTGGTCATGAACAAAGTGCAGGAATTGGGTGTAGTCCTGGCTGCCATCCGCTTCCGCATGCCAGGTCATCGCGTGGGTCAGGGTATCGCCGGCGCTGGCTTTCTCTGGCAGGTCGGCCGAATAAAGGGCGGAGCCGTTTTCAAAGCGAGCGCGCGGGGCGGGAGGCAAGTTGACAGGATCCGCCGGGATGACCAGCTCGTCCAGCACAACCTGCGTATCACTCAGCCTGCGGCGATCGGACGCCAAAACATTCTGCCCAACAAAGGAACCGTCTTGTTCGCGCCAGAGCCGCAGCAGAACCCAATACGTTCTGTTGGCGCGCGCTTGCGGCGGCAAGCTCAATTGCAGGGTCTGGCGGAAAATCGGCAGATAAAAAGGACCCAGCGCCGAGCCCGCCCCGACTGTCACAAACTCGTCTTTTCCCGCGAGCGCCATCTCCTGGGCTGGGTCAAACAGGTGAATCGAATAACCCAGCCCGTCATAGCCGAAGAGCGGCGCCGACAGCCACAGGGTCGTCTCGATGTGGGCCGCGCCCGGTGTCACTTCAGTCTGATAGCCATAGACGCGCGCGCCCGTCTCGAAGCGCAGGTCGATCAAGCCGGCGCCGATGCTTCGCTCAACGCTCCTCAGATCGGGGTCGCCGAAGTTGACGATCGCCAGGAGCGTCAGGATTGGCAAGCCATAGAGCAGGAGTCGCAGACGACGCTTCGGCCAAGGCGCCAGCTCGGTCAACCAGCCAAGCATAGCGACCAGCACCAACCACATGCCCAGAAACTCCATCTGTTCTTCGATATATTTCAGCAGGCAGCGGTCAATGTAATAGAGCCCCAGCGGCAGGCAGATATTGGGCCAGCGCAAAAGCTCAAGCGCCATCGCCCCCAGCGCGCCAATCGCCAACCCAGCCAAAGTACAGGCGGGCCAGATCCTAGGGGGCCGTGGCGAGCGCCGAGCGATGACCAGCGTCGCCGCCACAACCAATACGCCGACGCCGGAATAATAAATCACCCAATGATTGCCTATGCCTTCATGCACCACGAATAGCTCGTCCCAGGCCAGATAGAAAAAAACGACGCTCATGCCCAGGAAATAGAAACGCAGCCAACGGGGGCGAGCGCGCGCCAGCCAGGCATTCAGCAAGGCATAGCTGGCGACGAGCGCCAACTGCAAACCGGCGAGACCCGCCGCTAGATTGCGCTCTTTGTCCACATCGACGAGCTTCCGCAGGACCGAGTTGTCGAACTCAAGCTGCACCGCCAGGACAATGACGATGATTTGCGCCGCCAACAGCGTCGTCGCCAGCGCCTTGGCGAAGGGCGACAGCCGCGGGATCAGCTTCCAAAAAGCGACGAACAGGCTAGGAACGTACAAGAGAAAGACTAAAATGCGGAGCAAGTCATGCTGGGGGCTTGCCACTGCGTCGCGCTCCTGGTCACACTTTATGGATTCACAGGCGGCAAGCTGAGACGCCGCTGGCTGCACGCTTCAGCGTTGCGCCGCCATCAGCAATCACGACTGTCCGCAAGCGACGGAATTGAGCTTGATTGTAACCCTGGAACGGTCGCGAAGCAATCAAGCCCGACGCCTGCCGCGTCTCAGCGCTCGGCGCAGCCAGCAAGCGCTCAAGCCGGGGATTCCTTCACTAGGACCAAGTAAGTCGCGCAAATTAAGTCTTTAGGCGAATCACCCAAAAGAACGCGGCCGGTTGATCGGGCGTCTCAGCGAGAAGCCCTTACACATTTCTTATCTTTTGCATCACTTGCTTTTAATTGCTCCTGCCCGTCCGCCAGCAGCGCGCGCAGCTGCTCAAAGCTGATGCCATAGTGCCGGGCGATTTCGCGCGCATAGCTCTGCCCGCGTGGCGGCGCCGGCGTCACTTGATAGGTGCGCCGCAAGCCATCCGCGCCCTCTTCCACCTGTGATATCAGGCTCTGTACCCGGCTGTCGCCAGCAACTTCGCTATTGATGGCATCGCAATCGGCTGCCAGCTCATGCAGATGCGTCACAAACAAGGCGCGGGCGCCGAGCATCCGCAGGCAGCTGACGACATCGCGCGCCAGAAAGTAGCTCTCGGTGGCGCTTGTGCTCGCCAGCGATTCATTCAGCAGCAGCAGGCTCTGCCGCGTCGCCCGGCTGAAGATTCGCCGCAAGCGACCAGCTTCTTCGCCCAGGCGGCCGCTCTCCATATTGGGCTTCTCCTCCGCCGGGAAATGCAGAAAGACGCCATCAACCGGACTGAGCGCCGCCGATGCGGCCGGCACGAACATGCCCGTCTGCGCCAGCACTTGCAGCAAGCCGACCGCTTGAAGGTAAGTCGTCTTTCCGCCGCGGTTGGGCCCGGTCAAAATGTGGATGCGCCCGTTTTCGTCGAAGCTAACATCGTTGCTGACGATATGCTCGTTGAGGTCGCCCTCGCGCTCCTGCCGCGCCAGGCGCAGCGCCAGATCAAGATTGTAGAGGCGCCGCGCTTTCAGGCGCCGTTCCTCCGCCGGCAGCAGCTCAGGTCGGCAAAGCGGCAAACCGCGCTCGCGCAAGCCGCTGACCAGCCCGGCGGCGCCGACATAAAAGGCGATCTCCGGCTCAAGCGCGCGCAGCAGGCTGCTGTGGACATGGGTATAACGCTCCAAGGCGCGGGCGATCGGCCGAATGACATCAGCGAGAACAAGGCCCAGATCGCTGAACAGCGCATTCGACCCCAGCCGATCAAGCATCTCGCGCCGTTCCGCCAGCACGCTGCCATTGCGGTAAAGTCGCGCCTCGGGCGATTCGCGCAAGGCGCTGATGCCGCGCCAGTCTTCCTCTTCGTCAATGCCCCAGAGCTTGCGGAAAAAACGCGGACCGCGGAAGCGCCGCTTGTTGAGCGAAAGCAGCGTCGCCGCCACCGGCTTCAAATCGGGCGAGAGATTGACGCCGATGGTCACACTGACGACCTGGCGGATCTCGGCGCGCAGCTTTGGCAATTCTTCCGTCATCTGCCGGAAGGCCGGCTCGTTCACGATGCGCCGCGCTTCAGCCGCCAGCGCTCGCCAGGCTTTGGCGTCGAGCGAAGCAACGCGCTCCCGCAACAGCGCATCAAGCGCGCTCAGGCATTCGATGTAATTCTCCAGCTCGGTCAAGCGGGAGAGCACGAGCGAGACCTGATTGCGGCGCGCGCGGATATCGCGGACGGTATTGTGCAAGCCGCGGATCTGCGGCAGCAGCTCCCGTAAGCCCGCCGTGAAAGCCGGCTGCGCCAGGCAATCTTCGAGGGCATCCTGGCGATAACGCAGCGTCGCTTCGTCGGTGAGCAGGGTCGAGAGCAAGTTGTGAATCGGGCGCAGATAATCGACATGCGGCGCCATCAGATCGGCGATAACCTTGACGCGAAGGTCGTCGCTCAGCGCAGGATCAGCGTCGGATGCGCCTTTTGCGCTCTCGCCATCGAGCCAGAGCAGGCTGATATGGGATGGCTCGGTTTGGCTGGCTGGGGGCATGATTGCAGTTGACGCTCTCATCGCAGGCAGGGTGGCGCCATTTTAACCGAATTCCGACGCAAGTCATAACCCGGCGGGCGCGGAGCATCAAATGCGATATAAAACGAAATCGGCGAGCATGCAGCGTAAGTGTTGAAACGCCCTTGATGGCAGGAAACGAAACCTATTTCTAGGGCTTTGCCATCGAGGAAAAGAGGCGACGCAGAGAACGCCGAGCGCTGCGATGAACAACTTGGGAAAAAGCGCTAATTCAGCTTCATCCGGCGCAGGCCCTGATAAGCGGGATCGCCTTGAATCTCGCGCCAGCGGGCGTCGCCGCCATCAGTATGCCACTCGACGACAAACATGCCGTCAGTATCCTGGTAGGTGAAACTCGGCTTCAAGCCAAGCAGAATCTGACGAATCGTGCCGATGACATCTTTGCGCTCCTCGCCCATGCGCAAGGTGAAATACTGCCCGGCGACGAATTCGAAAAGCATCGGCATGCCTTCAAGGCTGCCCTCCAACTGGATCGGCGCTTCCGCCTGCGTACAGCTCATAAAGACATTTTGAAGCCGGTTGTTCCACAAGGAATGATTGACGCGCTCTTCAATGTAATATGGGCGCGGCTCGGGCCTTGAATAAAACCATTGGCGGGCGGTATTTGCCATCGTGCGTCTCCCCGGGGCATGGCGCTCGGTCGCCGCGCTAGTTTAACCCAAAACGGGCGGCGGAGAAATAGTGAAAGATTGGTTCAGTAATCAGAACAAATGTTCTAATTCTATGCTATACTGAGACGGTCTTGACGAGATTGATTTAGGAAAGGGACGCCGTTCATGAAATATCGCGACAAC
The DNA here is from genome assembly GCA_022820125.1 of Anaerolineae bacterium. GTDB lineage: Bacteria > Chloroflexota > Anaerolineae > Aggregatilineales > Phototrophicaceae > UBA6055. The sequence goes on from JAJEGA010000049.1 coordinate 4,746, forward strand.
CGCAGTCGACGGATATTCGCCTTCATCTGCCGCTACACCGCCGAGTACGGCTTCCCGCCGACGCTGGGCGAGATCGCGGCTGACGAGGGTTTCAAATCGAATTCCGGCGTGATACGCCATTTGGACAAACTGGAGAAGTGGGGTTGGATCGAGCGTTATCATGGCAACGCCCGCAGCATCCGCATCTTGCGCCGCTGCCAGGCTGACGCGCCTAGAGCAAATAGCGCGAGTTCTTCTCGCCGATACCTTCGGCCGCGATGACCACGCCTGATTGCGGCAAGACATAATACTGATACAACTCGCCGGTGACGAACTGCCGCGCCAACGCGCTATCGAGCAATTTGTAGGTTTGCAGCTCAATGCGCAGCGAAAGATAAAAGGGGTGCGCGCGCAGGGTATAGCGGCTGGTGCGCCCTTTGACGATCCGCACCGCTTCCGCCTCGCGATCCTGCGTCAGTTGCTGTACGAAACGGCTGTAGTCGGTGGTCAAATAGAGCATGATGCCGACGACCGCTACCTCAATCGCAAGCGCCAGCGGCAGCGCGAGCGCGCGAACGAAGGTCAGCGTCAGCACGATGATGGTGGTGACGATGGCCAGCATCAAGGCGCGCCGCGTCAATTGCGACCTGCGCGTTTCGAAATGCTCTATCTGTTCCTCCAGCGTCACGACCTGCGCCTGGCTCATCAAGCCCAGGCGATTGTTCTTGAGATCGTTTGGCGAGGCGGCGATGATCTGCGCACTGACGCGTCGCATAAGCGTTGTCCTGTGGGTCGGCGGCAACCCTAGTGTACCAACTATGCGCGTTTTGCTCAATTTTTGGCTTGGCAAGAGCCGTGTACGCGTTACGCGGCGAATGAAATGCGGGGGCGTATATCGAAAAAGCTGAACTACAGAGAGCGCAGAGAAAAGTGGACGAGCCACGGGCTCGCCCTACAGATTTCGATTTTGCGATCGCTCGTCTGTGGTGAAGGAGCGAGCGTCTCGGCGAGACGCCCATACAAGGCTTGTCCGATACTGAAATTCATACGCAGAGACAAAATTTTGGTACCGCAACACCGAGCAAAAGGCGCGTACCGCGTACCTCTCGACCACAGTTTCGTCGAATGCTGTAGGGGCGTTTCGCTGAAACGCCCTCGTCACTGTCGGCAAGAATGCGGGCGTCTCGACGAGACGCCCCTACAGATAGCCTGAAGAAAATGGGCGGCTCACAGAAGCGACCCTACGGGTTCTGACTTGGATAGGGGTTCACCAAGAAAAAGCGCGAGCGGCGGGTTAAGCAGAGGCAAAAGCCGGCATAAACTCCGTCAGATAACGAGCCAGCTGATCACGGGTATAGGCATAGGTTTGGCGCTCGACGCGAGCCAATGACGAGCGCGGCACATGCCGCCAGAGATAGCGTTCCATCAGCGCCGGGTCATCAAGCGCCGCGCGAAGCTCAGCCGGATCGCGCTGCAGCCGCCGCCCAAAGATGGCCAAGGTTTCGCTCTCGCCGCCGGGGGCAATCTGCCGCGCCACCAGATCGCGCCAGCCGCGCAGGATTTCATCGGACATAAAGGGCAGCCAGCGGGCCGGCTCGCTGCGGCGCAGCGATTCCGCCTGCCAATCCGCCAGCTTGGTTTCGTCGCGCTCGTCCATCACGGTAAGGATCAAGTGCAGGGCGAAGAATTTGTCGCGCCGCTCGACGCGGGGCCAATCGCGCTGCCAAAACTGCGGGCGCACCATCTTCAGCGCCCAAGCCTCATCAGCCGCAAGATGCGCCACATAGCCAGCCAGAAAAGCGAGATGCGCTTCGTCTTTTGCGCTGGTCAAAGCCGGATGCTGGCGCAGCATCAGCCGCCATGGAGGCTCGCTGATTGGTTTGCCGTAGGCGTAAAAGTGCGTCGCTTCGCGGCTCACCCCGCTGGCGACGCGCGCATCGGCGACGATCCCGCCCAGTTGAAAAGCCGGGATCTGACGCGAAAGCAGCGCGCTGTATGGCGGCGCCAGGCGCTCGTCAACGAGAAGCCTTTGGGCGATTCTTAAGTGGGTGAATGGCGTTGGCATGGGCAGACAGTTTAATCGCCTTTGTCGCAGAACTGTAGGGCTTGTCCGATTATTCGTCCCGCCCGCGCGATATCGTCCCCCCGCCGCGGACCCGCAGACTTTTAAGCCACATCAGCCAATAGACCGGTCGGCTCAAGCTCCACAGCAGCAGCATCTTGGCGCTGCCGTGATGCGCCCGGCAATAGACCAGCATATCGCGGAAGAAGATGCAGGTCGCAAGCCAACTGCGCGTGGATGATTTTTCGTGATGTTTGATCCGCGCCGCCGACAGAAAGCGCATCAGCCGCCGATGGCGCTGCGCCAAAGCCTCTTCCGGGAAGTAGAGCAGCAGGTCGTCATTCAGCCGAATATCCGCGCGCCGCATCATCGTGCAGGCGCCAGGAATCGCCTCGACATCGCGATCGCCCCGCCGATCCCAATCGCCATAGGTCACCTCGCGGTGGAGCTCGCGTTTGAGCGTCGGCAGCAGATAACCCAGGACGGTATAAGCCAGCAGCAAGTGGCGGAAACGCGGTATCCGCGCGCAGGTCGGCTGTATCGCGCCATCGGGATAATAGAGTTGGGCGGTCACGCCGACATAATCGGGATTCGCCAGCAAGAAGCGGCGCATCAGCGACAGGGCATCGGGCGCGACCTCGGTATCGGGGTTGAGCAGCAGGACGGTATCGGCGCTGGCCGCCTCGATGCCGATATTGTTGCCGCCGCAATACCAGGTGTTGAGCGTCTGCGCCAGCAGTCTGACCTCGGGGAATTCGGCGCGCGTCATCTCGGCGCTGCCATCGGACGAGGCGTTGTCGACGACGATGATCTCCAGCTCGAGCCCGATGCTGTTTCTTAGCGCCAGCAGGCAATTTCGCAGCAATTCGCGCGTATTGTAACTGACGATGACGACGGATAGATCGGGCATGGCGGCGTATTCCCCATGTTTGCTGCCGTCAACTTAGCATAAAGCCTAGCAGATGCAAGTCGGGGCGCGCTGCCGCCACATCTGGTTTTATCAGCGCAACTCCGGTAGCCTTAATCACGACCTGTCAGAGGATTCCCGGAGATCAAACATGAAGTTCGGAGTTGTATTGCCACAGACGCAGATCGGCGCCGATCCGCTTGTGCTGCGCGACTTTGCGCAAGCGGCCGAGGGCATGGGCTACCATCATATTCTGGCTTATGACCATGTGCTGGGCGCCAATCCGGATCGGCCCGGCTGGGAAGCGGGCCGACCCTACAATTACAAAGATATGTTCCATGAGCCCTTCACCCTCTTCTCCTGGATGGCGGGCTTCACCGAGACGATCGGCTTCATGACCGGCGTCTTGATCCTGCCGCAGCGGCAGACGGCGCTGGTGGCGAAACAGGCGACCCAGCTCGATCTGCTCTCCGGCGGACGCTTCCGCATGGGCGTTGGCATCGGCTGGAACGAGGTCGAGTATACGTCGCTTGGCATGGATTTCTCGACGCGCGGCGCCCGCTGCGAAGAGCAGATCGCTATCCTGCGAGAACTCTGGACGCGCGAGCTGGCGCAAATCGACGGCAAGTTCGACGTCATTGATGAAGCCGGCATCAACCCCTTGCCGCCAAAGCCGATTCCCATCTGGATCGGCGGCTATGCCGATGCGGTCTTAAGCCGCGCCGCCCGCCTCAGCGATGGCTACCTGGCGCAGGAGGGCTCAGCTGAAGCCGCCAAGCCGCTTTGCGACAAATTCTGGTCTTACGCCTACGACTGCGGGCGCACCGGCGCGCTGGGCTTGCATACGCGCCTGAGCACGGAAAACACGCCCGAAAGCGAATGGGAAGCGCTGGTTGAAGGCTGGCAAGGCAACGGCGCGACCGAGCTGGCGGTGTACCCGCACGGCGAAACGCTGGACGATTATCTCGCCCGCCTGCGGCGCTTCAAGGAGATGTTCGGCGTCTGACCAAGTAAGTGGTTGCTGTCCAGTATCCGGGCGATATGCAATGTATGCGAGTGTTCTAGGGCTTGTCCGCCACTTGTCGGTACGCTACGAAAGGCGCGAAAGTGAGCTGAATGGTAAGGCTTTACCACAGAAGTAAGTTCAATAAAGTAATGCAACAAAATGAAGGAACGTCGTAGGGGCGACTCTTGAGTCGCCCATATGTACAATGGCGACATAGTGGGCGAGACAAGTCTCGCCCCTACAGATCTCGAATCAGATTAGCATCGCCCTTT
>JAJEGA010000033.1 GCA_022820125.1 Anaerolineae bacterium
AGGGCGATGCTAATCTGATTCGAGATCTGTAGGGGCGAGACTTGTCTCGCCCACTATGTCGCCATTGTACATGTGGGCGACTCAAGAGTCGCCCCTACGACGTTCCTTCATTTTGTTGCATTACTTTATTGGACTTACTTCTCGCAGTCCGCAATGGTAAAGAAAACTGTAGCGCGGTTGCTTTGCTCCATAACCTTGCTATCGTTTACGCCTTGGACGCCCTGTGCTAGAATCGCCTGGTGGCCTCGTATTTGATACGGTGGGCAAAGTGTCAGTATTCGCAAGCCCTAAGCTACGCTCGCTGAGACATAAGCCAACTTGGGCAATTGCGCTCGTCTTGTCGATCGCGCTCGCCCTCGCCCTGAGCGCGGCAAACCTGATTCACGCAGCGCTAACGAGCCGCGACCATGCCCTTGAAGGCGGCCCGGGGGCGCTCCTGTATGTATCGGCCTTCTCCGGTTTCACTGACGAGTGGGAGTTGTATGACGGGCAGCAGAGCGCGAAAGTCGTCGACGAGCAGCTTGAGCTTCGGATAGGGTCTCCTCAGACGGCTGCCTGGTCCAGCGCCCGCCCGCGCTACCGCGACTTCGATTTGAGCGTCACGATCACCGCCAGCGAAGGACCAATCGATAACGCGATGGGCGTTGTCTATCATCTGCAGGAGAGCGTCGACGGCGCTTGCGATTTGCCGGCGGTTATCCTTTGCCCAATCGAACAGCTCATTCCGCTCGCGGGCGCCGCGCTCCGCCAGGTCCTGGATATAAGCGCAGCCGAGAGCCACTTCGCCTTCTTGATCAGCAGCGATGGCTATTACTCGCTCTGGAAAACACAGGCGGGAGAGACGCGGCTTTTGAGCGCCTGGATTCCTTCTCCGCATATTGAAATGGGGCTGAGCGCCACGAACAGAATCCGCATCATCGCTCGTGATTCCAGCTATCGCTTTTTCATTAACGGGGCGCAAGTGTCTCTTTGCCTGCCGGATGACGAGGGCGCGAGGAGCACCTTCGCCGGCGGCGAGTGCATTGACGGCGCGATGCAGGATGTGTATCAAGCCGACACGCGCTATATTGGCAAACTCGGTCTGATCGCCCGGTCAACGGCGACCGGCGGCGCTGGCGTCGTCGTTCGCTTCGACAACCTGCTCGTGTTTAGCCCGAGCGACCGGCGCAGCGGGGAGGTCGAGCTATGAAGGTGCATCTGCGCATGGTCGGCTGCCGGCTGAATCAAAGCGAGATCGACACCATGGCGCGACAGTTCAGCGCGCTTGGGCACGAAGTCGTCGAGTCGCCCGCCGATGCCGATCACTTTGTGATCAATACCTGCGCGGTAACCAATGAAGCAGCGAAGACCAGCCGCAAGCTGATCCGGGATTTCCAGCGGGCGAATCCAGCCGGCGAAACAACGGTGACCGGCTGCTACGCGCAGATTGCGCCGCGTGAGATCGGTCTGCTGCCCGGCGTTCGGCGCGTGGTCGATAACGGCAAGAAATCGCAGCTGGTCTCACAGATAACCGGCGAATGGATTGATGTCTTCGATAGCGAACCGCATGAGCGCGGTTCCGCTTCCGGTCGAACGCGGGCCTTCGTCAAAGCGCAAGACGGCTGCGACAACGCCTGCACCTTCTGCGTCACGACAATTGCGCGCGGCGCGGGCCGCAGTCGCGCGATTGGCGAAGTCGTCCGCGAAGTCAATTATCTGCGGCGAGCGGGTTATCAAGAAGCAGTGCTGACCGGCGTCCATCTGGGCAGTTACGGCCACGACCTCGGTGACCGCGCCGGACTGACGCGTCTGGTCACGGCGCTGCTTTGCGACACCGATATGCCGCGCATCCGCCTCTCGTCATTAGAACCGTGGGATCTGGACCCGGAGTTCTTCGCGCTTTGGGAAGATCGCCGATTGTGCCGGCACTTGCATCTGCCTCTGCAGAGCGGCTGCGACGACACGCTGCGGCGCATGAGACGGAACACGAGCCAGCGCCAATTCCGCGCGCTGGTCAGAGCAGCCCGGTCCGCCATCCCTGGATTGCGGCTGACGACCGATGTCATTGTCGGTTTCCCCGGCGAGACGGACGCGGAATTCGATCAATCCGAGCGCTTCATAAGCGAGTTGGATTTCGGCGGCTTGCATGTCTTTCGCTATAGCAGCCGGCCCGGCACGCCCGCCAGCCGCATGCGAAATCAGATTGAGGAGGGCGTGAAGAAGGCGCGCAGCGCTCGTCTGTTGCGGCTATCGGCGCGGATGGAGCGGCGCTTTGCCGAATCACTGCGGGGAAGCGAAAGCGATGTGCTGTGGGAGCAAATCAAGGGCGCGTCGCCAGAGGGCTATATCTTCAGCGGACATAGCGACAATTACATGCGCGTGCGCGCCGTGCATCGGCGCGACTTAACCAATGTCATCACTCGAACACAACTCGGCTTATATACTGAGGGCGAGATTCATGGTACATTGAAAGAGACTTCGCCCCAGCAAGACACTATGCTGCCGTGAGAGCTTGGCATCTCTCGGAAGGGCGCGGCGACGGTCGAAAGGCGGCAGCCAGACGATGGAGAACCTGAAACAAGAACTGCAAAATGCCTTGAAGCTTGCCATGAGGGCGAGAGACCGTGATCGCCGCAATGCGATTCGTTTGCTGCAGAGCGCCATAAAGCAAGCCGAAATCGACGGGCGCGTTGAGCTTGACGACGCCGCCGTCCGGGACATCTTACAAAAAGAGGCGAAGAAACGCCGCGAGACGATCAGCGAATTGGAAGCCGCGGGACGAAGCGCAGAAGCCGCTGCCGAGCGTTTTGAGCTGGCGCTGACGGAAGAGTTTCTGCCGCGCCAGCTAAGCAGCGACGAACTGAAACCCATCATAAATGAAGCGATAGCCGAGGTCGGCGCCACGTCCATGAAAGAGATGGGGCGGGTCATGAGGGTGGTCATGCCCAAGGTAGGCGGGCTGGCTGATGGCAAAGCAGTCAACGCGATGGTGCGAGAGTTGCTGAGTTAGCGCGGTGAACCTTCAGTTTTCGAATCTGCTTGATGAGCGTTTCAACATTGATCCGCGCCGGACGGAGACTTTTCTTGAATTCTTGCTGAAGATCGTCGCGACCGTGAGCTTCGCCCTCTGCTGCGCCGTGATCGTCGCTTTCGATGATATATTTCTTGATTTCAACAGCGTCGCCAATTTGACTGTTGGCTCGGTGCCGACGGAAGACATCATCGCGCGCGAGGAAGGGTCATTCGCCAGCGAGATCCTCACCGAGCAAGAGCGCGCCAATGTCTTAAGCCAAGTGCCGCCGGTCTTCTATCCGCCCGACCCGAATGTCGCGCGTCAACAGCGCGAATTAACGGAAACGATCCTCACCTATATTGACAATGTGCGCGGCGATTCATACGCGAGCCTGGAACGCCAGATCGCCGATATCAAGGCGATCACATCACTGCAACTTAATGAGAATGAAGAAGCCATAGTCGCCATCCTGCAATTGCCGGACGACAGTTGGCTGCAGGTGCGCAGCGAGATCATCTCCGTGCTCGAGCGGGTCATGCGCGAGGAGATACGCGCCGCCGACTTGAAGAAAGCGCGCGAGCAACTGCCGACGCAAGTCAGCCTGCGTCTCACACCGCAGCAGAGCCAAATTGTCACTCTTTTAGCCGCCGATGTCATACGGGCGAATACCTTTGAGAACCCGGAACAGACGGCAATTGATCGTGTGGAAGCCTTAAACAATGTTGAGGCGCAGCAGCGGCAATTCATCGCCGGGCAGACGGTGGCTCCAGCCAACCAACCAGTAGACAGCCTGTCCTTGGAAGCGCTGCAAGAGCTTGGCCTGCTGGCGCGGACCGACAACCGCGGCGCTAGAATACTGCGAGCGCTGCTGGCCAGCGGCTTGGTGGCGGCGCTGCTTGCTCTGTACATCGGGCGCTTTGAAAGGCATCTCGCGTCGCAGAGCCACAAAGACCTGCTCCTCATCGCCGCGCTGTTTCTTGTCGCCTTGGCCGCCATGCGCATGTTCGGCATCGCCAACATCTACTTGATGCCGGCGGCTGCCCTCGGCATTGTATACGTCGCCATCGGCTCGCCTCAGCTCGCAATCGTGGGCGCGGTGGGCTTCGCGTTTTTGGGTGGCTTACTGAGCCGGGGACCGTCGCTCGAAATCGCAAGCCTGATCGCAGCCAGTAATATCGGCGCCATTCTCACCCTGCGCAGCGCGGGCCGCCTGAACAATTACTTCGTCGCCGGTCTTTTTGTCGGCTTGGCGAATGCGGCGGTGGTGGCGATTTTCGCGCTGCAGGTCGGCTTTGATGGACGCGACGCCACCAATATGGCGCAGGCTTTTTTCAGCGGCGCGCTGATCGTGCCGACGACATCCTTCGGCGTAATGTACACGTTGACCGTGCTATTGAATTTGGCGACGCCCTTCAAATTGATGGATCTCAGCCAGCCCAGCAAACCGCTCTTGCAGCGGCTGCTGCGCGAGGCGCCCGGGAGCTACCAGCATTCGCTGCAAGTGGCGAACTTGGCCGAGCAAGCGGCGGAGGCGATCGGCGCCGATACGCAGATGACGCATGTCGCCGCACTTTATCATGACATCGGGAAAATGAGCAATCCTTTTTTCTTCACCGAGAATCAGCAGCATATCCAAAATCCGCATGATGCGCTTGATGATCCCTATCGCAGCGCCGATATCATCATCAATCATGTGATTGAAGGCGACCAGATCGCCAAGAAATACAATCTTCCCAATCGCATTCGAGAGTTCATTCGCGAGCATCACGGCACGACGCAGGTCTATGTCTTTTACCAGCGGGCTCTCGCCGACACCGGCAGCGAAGACGGCGTCGATCCAGCGGATTTCTCTTATCCGGGTCCGATCCCGCAGAGCCGCGAAACGGCAATCCTGATGATGGCGGACAGCTGTGAATCCGCCATAAGGGCGGTCAAGCCACAGAGCAACCAGGATATTGCCGATCTCGTTCACGGGATCATTGAAGGCAAGCGCAACAATGGTCAGCTGGACGCCTCCATGCTTACGCTTAACGACTTGCGCAAAATCGAAGCCACCTTCATCGATATTTTTCGCGGGCTGTTCCATCCGCGCATTGATTATGCCCGGGCGGTCCAATCTCGCGGCGCGCCGAAGCCCGAACCGACCAATGGAAATGGGACGCGGAGCAAGCGCAGAGAAAGCGATCGCGATAGTTCTGGCGGGCGGGGCGCGGTCCATCGTGAAAGCGACAAAACCGAAGCAAGCGGCGCTGATGAGGGCGGCATTCAACCAACCGCCGCTTCTGAATCAGCCGAGCCGGCGCCCGTGGAGCAGCCGGCGCGGCCAGCGGGGGAAGATGCCGCCTCCATCCTCATGGAGGAGGACGAACCTCTGTTTGAGGTCCCGCCCTTGCCCAAGCGAAACGGCCACAAATCGCCGCAACCGGCGGATAGAGGCAAGAGCGCAAAAGAAGTGGACGCGTCTTCTTGAGCGACAATATCAGCTTGCAGAACCCCAAGCGCTACCGTATCGACGCTGAACGCCTGGTAAAGGCAGCCCGCGCGGCAGTGGATTGCCATCCTCAGGCCGGGGACTGCCGCCTCAGCATCGCGCTCACTGATGCCGCGACGATGCGCGCGCTGAATTCGCGGTATGCAAAAGTCGATGCGCCAACCGATGTTCTTTCGTTTCGAGCGGAGGCGACGCCGCTGGATTCTGGCGCGCTAGACCGCTATCTTGGCGACATCGTCATCGCCCACGATTACGCCTCCGCCCAAGCTCAAGCGACCGCAACAAACCTGGGCGACGCGCTGTGCCTGCTGGCTATCCACGGTACGCTTCATCTCTTGGGATATGATCACGATTCCAAGGCGGCGCGGGACAGAATGTGGGCGGCGCAAGAACGTGCGCTGCGCGCGCTGAACATCGATCGCGCCGTGGTCGATCAATACGGAAATAGCGATAATGCCCGGGCGCATTAAGCGCGCGAACCACAGTTCGCCGCTCGAGGCGCCGGAGCGCTACAGCCCGAGCGCAAGCGCCGATCGCGTCTCGAGCTTTCGCTACGCCGCGGCCGGATGCGCATACATGCTGCGCCACCAGAAAAACACGCGCATTATGCTGGCGGCAACCGTGATTGTCTTTCCGCTGGCATTATGGCTTGGCATCAGCAGCGACCAGTGGGCGATACTGATCCTCTGCACCGGAAGCGTTTGGGTAGCGGAATTCATCAACGCAGCCATAGAGGCGGCGGTCAACCTGTCGGTATCGACATTTCACCCGATGGCGAAGGCAGCCAAAGATGTCGCCGCGGCCGCCGTATTGATCGCCGTATTGGTCGCCGTCCTAATTGGCTTGCTCATACTTGGACCGCCGATTCTTGGCTTGCTGAGCGTGGATGCTGGCGCAAGCTGAAGCAATCGCTGCTGTGCCGGGTAGTGTATCGAAGTCGGTTGAAATTCACGCCAAGCGTAATACTCTTTCAGCGTCGACATCATCCTTTAGCGAAAATTGTAGGGGCGATTCTGTGAATCGCCCGCCGGAGATTATCAAGTGGGCGAGCCAAGGCTCGCCCCTACAGATGCTTGAATGATGATGTTTTCTACATTCAACCGAAATGGATACACTGCCCTGTGCCGTTCTTCCTCGGATTTATCTTATGATAAGATAGGTAGCCTATAGTGCCATTTGCTGTTCGGATGTCTGAATGTCGTTGAACTCGGACCCTGCCCCAGAGAATTCGATTGCCGGGCGCCGGCTGCGGGCTGCTTTCGCGCGTGTTTCATCACTGCTTTCAATTTTCCGGGCGAGCCCGGCAGAACAGCCGCTTAGCGCCGGAAATCGCGGTCATCTCGGCCGGCAGCGGGCGCTTCGTCTGTCTAACCTGCTCGCGCCGCGCAACCGCCTGAAACTAGCCGGCGCCGGCATCGTCATCATTGCTGTCGCGGCAATCGGATCGCTCGCATTTCGCAGCCCGGCGGTTCTAACGCGCAATAACGCCATCTGGTTGGATCGAAGCTGGACATTCGGCGATCGCGACAGCAATCGATTGCGCGAGCTTAACACTCGATTGAATGAAAATCAGATCGGAACGGCTTATGTCTACGTGAGCTCGCTAGGCATGGACAATCGCTGGTCGGGCGACGCGCAAGGCACGGGAAGCTTCATGGATTCGCGCGCCCTGGTCGCCGATTTTGTGAGGGAATTCAAAAGTCAGAATGATAATCTGCGGGTTTTCGGCTGGGTCGAAGTTTGGACGCACCTGGATAGCGTCGATGGTTATCGCCTTGATGATCCCAATCTGCACAGCAATATCGCCGATTTCAGCCGGCTCCTAATCACGCAGCTTGGCTTCGACGGCATTCTGCTTGATGTAAAGCCGCTGTTCCGCGACAACAATGATCTCATTCGATTGATTGGCCGGGTGCGGGCGGCGGTCGGTTTAGAGTATCCGATTGCCGTCGCCGTCACCGCCGATTTGACGCCGCAAGATCTTCGCGAGCAAAATATAGAATCCATAGCGCCGGGAACCATGTGGTCGCCAAGCTTCAAGAAGCGGGTGATGGTATCGGCTGATGAAGTCGTCCTGCAGATGTACCAAAGCTACCGTCAGGATCCGCGCGATTATGTCAATTGGGTCGCCTACCATGTCGAGGCGTATATCGATCAATTGGAGACGTCAACGAAGGTTCTGGTCAGCATCCCCAATTATGGCGGCGCCAGCTCGGCGCACAATCCGGCGATAGAAACGATGGACAAGGCGCTGGAGGGCGTCGGCGAAGGGCTGCGCCGGCTTGACGAGGAACAACGCCCGCTGCTGACCGGCATCGCCATTTTCTCTGATAAACCGCTCAGCCCAAAGGATTGGGATACCTTCCGCGAAATGTGGCTGACGCGGTAGCCTTCGCTGATTATGCCCGCCATCATCAATCGCTTGACCAAAGAAGGACTCGTCCACCTGGCTTCGGGCGCCTTCGACCTGCAAGCGGCGGCGCAGCGCGAACCGCGCGCCGGCGTCTATACCGTCAGCAATACGTATGAATGCACCAAAACGCTGCTGCTCGACGCGCATTTGGATCGCCTGGAAGATTCGGCGCGGCGCGAAGGGTTCAGCCCCGGCTATGAGCGGAAGCAACTGAAAGCCGCCTTGCGCCAGATGATCGTTGAATCGGGTTTTGGCGATGTCCGCTTTCGCGTATCCATCCCGGCGCAGGCGCCTGACGAAGCGATCTTGTCAATCGAACCTTTCGCGGCGCCGAGCCCGCAGCTGATTGAAGCGGGCGTTCGCTGTGTCACCTCCAGCCTGGCGCGCCACAATCCGGCGTCAAAATCCAGCGAGTGGATGCACCGACGGCGAGCGCTTGAGGATGCCAGACCCAAAGGCATTTACGAGACTATTCTGCTGGATCCGGCGGGCAGCCTGCTGGAGGGCGCGTCCAGCAATGTATACGTTATGCTTGACGGCGCGCTGCACACAGCAGCCAGCGGCGTATTGGCGGGCATCTCGCGGATGGTTGTGCTCGAAGTCTGCGAGGGCATTGCGCCGCTGCGCCTTGATGCGCCGAACATCGCCGACATCGCTCGATTCAATGAAGTATTCCTCTCGAGCAGCAGCCGCGGCATCATCCCGGTGGCCGCGCTAGACGGCGCGACTATCGGCGCCGGGCGCGCGGGAGCGGCGACTTTGGCTCTGCGAAGCGGCTATCAGCGCTGGGTTGCCGAGCATTTGGAAGAGTTGTGATGCGGATGCTGGAAAACGCCTGGAAAGCCCTGGAGATCGTCAGCGCCGCGCGCGAGCTGGCGATTGAAACGCGCCGCTTCAATTGGGAGGTGGCGGCGAGGACGACATTCTTTCTGCAGGCTGAATACGCCGATATCCGGCTGGCGACGCATGAGCGGCATGCTGTCTTGGCCAGGCTCAAGCTGCAGGCGGGCTTCGGCTGGCAGTTGGTCACCGACCAAGATGAGGCGGGCGTCTACATCATCGCCAAACGAAAACCCGTCATTGGAAGCATCGGACGGGCGCGATTCAACATCACCTTGCCGGCGGATGCGCGCATTTCGCTAAAGCTGGAGAAGTGCAAACTTTGCCTGGACGACGTTAGCGCCGCGTTCGATTGGCCGCCATTGGGATAGAAACTGCGCGAAACGCTCCCTAAAACTTGGCAGTGCATCCATTTCGGTGGAAATAGAAAAAGCTTTACCACAGAAGTAAACGCAAGTAAGTCATGCGAAAAAGGGCGATGCTAATCTGATTCGAGATCTGTAGGGGCGAGACTTGTCTCGCCCACTATGTCGCCATTGTACATGTGGGCGACTCAAGAGTCGCCCCTACGACGTTCCTTCATTTTATTGCATTACTTTATTGGACTTACTGAGGGCGCAAAGATTTTTTACGTTGCTTGGCGGAGTTTTCCAGTCCACAGAATTAGCCACTCCCTCAAAACTTGAAATCTCGTTATTGCTGTGGTAGCGTAGTGTCATGCGGAAATCAGTCGATAGCGGTCGCAACTTGAATTGTTGTTGTCGTAGGGACCTCTAGGCGGGTATGATTGGTTTTCCAGGAATTCGGCGTTTCGCCACCAACAAGTCAACCCGCGCAGGTTGGCTTTTTTGATTGTGGCGATGCCGCCAGCAGAACGACAACTGTTTAGCAGACGAGGAGCAAAGCCAATGAGTGATATCAGCAGCCGCGGGTATGCCAACCCCGACAAGCTAGTCTCGACAGGCTGGGTGGCCGAGCATCTGAATGACAGCAATGTTCGCGTCATTGAGTCCAACGAAGATCCCCTGCTCTATCCCAGCGGTCACGTTTCGGGCGCGGTCGAAGTCGACTGGGTGAAAGATCTTAACGATCCGCTGCGCCGCGATTATCTGGACAAGTCCGGTTTTGAAGCGCTCGCCAGCCGCATTGGCATCACGCCGCAGACGACAGCCGTCTTCTATGGCGACAAGAGCAACTGGTGGGCGACCTATGCGCTTTGGGTATTCGAGCTATTCGGCCATACCAATGCCAAGATCATGGATGGCGGGCGCCTCAAGTGGGTGGAAGAGGGGCGCGAGCTGACGCGTGAGAAGCCGAGCATCAGCCCGACGAGCTACAACGCGCCCGAACGCGACGACAGCCAGATTCGCGCCTTTCGCGATGGCGTTCTGGCGCATATCGGCGAAAACGGACAACTGGTGGACGTGCGCAGCCCGGGCGAGTTCAGCGGCGAGAAGCTGCACATGGAAGGTTATCCGCAGGAAGGCGCGGTTCGCGGCGGGCATATCCCCGGCGCCAGCAGCTGCCCCTGGTCGCGCGCGGCCAACGAAGACGGCACCTTCAAAAACGCGGCCGAGCTGAGCGAGATTTATCTCAATGAGCTTGGCTTGGACCCGGCTGAGCCGACCATCGCCTACTGCCGCATCGGCGAGCGCAGCAGCCACACCTGGTTCGTTTTAAGCAATCTGCTTGGCTTCGGCGATGTGCGCAACTACGACGGCTCTTGGACCGAGTGGGGCAATAGCGTCGGCTTGCCGATCGAGAAGTAGATCTTCAATCCAGCGGCGGGGAGGGAGGTTGCGCTTCCTCGCCCGCAGCCAAGAGACGCCTATGGCAAGCTATCCGCCAAAGCTCCAGCAATATCTTGACGACTTCGGTTTCATGTCATCGCGCGAGGATCGCGTCGATTATCTGATTGATATCGCCGACGAATTCCAGCCGGTGCCGTCGTCGATCGCCAGCAAACCCTACGATGAAGCGCACCGCGTCATCGGATGCGAGTCGGAAGCCTTTGTCTGGGCGATTGACCGCGCGGACGGCACGCTCGATTTCTACTTCGATGTGCTGAATCCGCAAGGGCTTTCGGCGATGGCAATGAGCGCGATCCTGGACCAAGCCTGCTCTGGCGCGCCGCTGGATCAAGTGGCGGCTATCAACGGCGAAGTGGTGTTCACCTTTTTCGGCAAAGACATTTCGATGGGCAAGGGACGCGGATTGACCGAGCTCATCAACGCGGTCGTCTACCAGGCTAGACGGCGTCTCCGTTCTGATTGATCGATTCCATGCCCAGGAAGGAATCGCTGGGCGCGCCCTGCGTGTGCACCGCGTCGGTGCCCAACATGCCGCGGTAGGCGCGCGACGGCTCCGAATCCGGGATGACGGCAGCGCCCGCCTTTTCATAGTAGCCGACTGGACCCGCCCCGCCGATTATCGCGTACATATAACCGGCGTCGCGCATGGCCTGCAGCGTCGCCAGCAAGAGCGCCGTGCCGATGCCGCGTCCGCGCTCGGCCGCGTCCACGCCGGTGGGACCAAAGAAGTTCTTGAAGGTCGTGTCGTAACAGGCGAAGCCCAGCAATTGATCGCCGCGATGCGCCAACATGACGGTGGTCGGGTGCGCCGAAAAACCCGCATCCGCTTCGCTAACCCAGTATTCGCTGAAGTGCTCGCGAATCCAATCGAGCACCAGAAATTTCTCCGGCGTCATGCAGCGCCGAATGTTCACACCCAGGGCGCGCTGGGCTGCGATAACAGGTTCGAGCGCCGGCAGATCGTATAACTTGACCAGCATATCTGGCATGGCTCACACCCTCCTGTCAAGCAACGCTGACAATTCAGCAGAAGCCGCGTCATCGCTGCGCATACAAAGAGACGCAATTACATTTTACCTAGTTTCCACATTTGCGCCCGATTTTCTCCGGGCAGTCTCATTTTGGCATGGCAGCGCCAGGCATGACGCACTATGATTGGCGCCAAGATCCACTGAGCAAGCGAGCATAAGCATGAGCCTTCGACCCGAGACCAGAGCCGTTCACAGCGCGGCGACGGACCCAAGCAGCGGCGCTATCGTGCAGCCAATTGTGCTCAGCACGACCTTCGAATATGAGCCGACGGGCTTGGAGCATGATCCTGATCAGTTGATTTATACGCGTTGGCAAAACCCTAACCGCGCTGCGCTGGAGCGCACGATGAGCGCGCTCGAAGGCGGCGCTGTCGCTCACGCGGTTTCCAGCGGCTCGGCGGCGATGCTCACGATTTTTCAGGCGCTGAAGCCCGGCGATCACATCGTCTCGAGCGATGATATGTATTTTGGAATTCGCGTGCAGCTGAACGAATTCTTCGCGCCCTGGGGCTTGGAAACAACCTATGTTGACATGAGCGATTTGGAGGCGGCGCGCGCGGCGATGCGGCCCGAAACCCGGCTGGTCATCCTTGAATCGCCGACCAACCCTATGATTCGGCTGGCGGATATCGCCGCCATCGCCGAGATCGCAAAGGGATGCGAGGCTGCGCTGCTGGTCGATAACACGGTTGCCACGCCGGTCGCCCAGAATCCGATTGCGCTCGGCGCCGACATCGTGGTCATTTCTCTGACCAAATACATCGCGGGTCATCATGATGTGCTCGGCGGCGTCATCGTGTTTGCCGAGGAAGATGACCTGGCGGAACGGGTCATGCGACTGGTGCGCATCGGCGGCGGCGTACTTTCGCCGATGAATTGCTGGCTGGCGGCGCGCGGGCTGCAGAGCCTTTCATATCGCGCGCGCGCCCACAGCGAGAGCGCGCTTGAGGTCGCCTGCTTCCTGGCGGAGCATCCCAAGATCGAGCGCGTACTCTACCCGCATCACCCCAGCCACCCGCAATATGACCTGGCGCTGCGACAGATGGCGCTGGGCAGCGGCTTGATGTCAATCCTGGTCAAAGGCGGGCGCGGACCCGCTATTGAACTGGTCAATCGATTGCGGCTCTTCACCAGCGCGACCAGCTTCGGCGGCACACACAGCTTGATCGAGCATCGCGAATCGATCGAAGAAGGCTCATCTACGCCAGCCAATCTATTGCGTGTGTCAATCGGTCTGGAGCATCCGGCAGATCTGATCGCCGACCTGCAACAGGCGCTCGCGTGATTTATCACATCACCAGCCGCGCCGCTTGGGATGAGGCACGGGCTCAAAACGAATATAGCGCGCCTTCGCTGGAGAACGAGGGCTTCATCCACTGTTCAAAGCGGGAACAAGCGCTGGGCGTCGCCAATGACATCTATCGCGGGGGAGCGAATCTGGTCTTGCTGTGCATACGAAAATAATCTTCGCGCCGAGCTGCGCTGGGAGGCGCCAGCGCATCCGAAACCACGCGATGGCGCCGGCGCTCGCGACGACTCGCTCTTTCCCCATCTGTACGGCGTATTAAATCTTGATGCTGTTGTTGCTGTATTCGACTTCAACCAGTCAGAATCCGGCTTCACGCTGCCGCCAGACCTGCCCTGCTGACGACTGGACAGTTAATCTGCGGGCACTAGGCGAATATCTGGTACTTTTCCGGGCTCTTTCGGGCGACCTGATAGGTCGCCCCTACAACTTTCGCCAGATCTGATGCTTGTATCGGCTGCCGCGCCGCTTTCATTTGCCGTCTATTCAAGCCTGACGGATTCTCAGACCTTACCTTTTAGACGAGCGCCGAACTAGCCGACGCCGGTCAACTCCGCGCTGAAATCCCAGAGGCGCTTCTGCTGTTCGCGGTCGTAGGAATTCTTGCTCGAGCGCTTCTGCTGTTTCTCATTCCAGTACTTGCCGCTCACACCAGCGAGCTCGGGCGCCGAAGCGAGGTGGACGAGCGTCTCGGCGCCTCTCTCTGGCGATATCGCAAACAGCTTTTGCGCCACCTTGATCAGGCCAGCCCAGACGCGCCCGGTGTTATGGCCAAAGCCGGTGGATACCAACCCAGGATGCACCGCGTTGACGGTTACAGTCGTGTCTGCCAGCCGGCGCGCCAGTTCGTAGGTGAAGAGTACATTCATCAGCTTGCTGGCACCATAGCTATTCATCATGCTGAATCCGCTGGCGTCGCGCAGGTTCTCCAGGCGCAGCGTCGCATTGCGGTGCGCGCTGGAAGACACATTGATGATGCGCGCTTCGCCCGATTCCTGCGCCGTATCCTCCAGCATGTCCAGCAGCAGATGGGTCAGCAGGTAGTAGCTGATGTGATTCAGCGCGAAGGTCATTTCGTAGCCGTCTGCCGACTCTTGATAATCGGAAAAGACGGCGCCGGCATTGTTGAGCAAGACATCCAGTCGGTCGTATTTCGCCCGAAACTCAGCGGCGATGCGGCGCACCTCGTCCATCGACGAGAGATCGGCGACCAGCATGTCTATCGCATCGTTGCCACTTTGCGCTTGCAGCTGCATCATGACCTGGCGGGTCTTGGTCTCATCGCGCCCAACGATGACGACCTCAGCGCCCATTTTCAGCAGTTCAAGCGCTGCCTGTTTGCCGATGCCGTTGGTCGCGCCGGTGATCAGTACGCGTTTGCCCTTCATAGTCATTCTTCCTTGATGCACATTGATTTGATCATGCACAAAACTCGTCCAATAGACGCGCGGATTAGGGCGCGGACGGCTCACCGAGCCGCCCCTGCAAATCTCTTCTTATTGACCTGTTGCCTTTAACGATTTGAGTTTTGAATATCGCAGCTAGGCGCCCAAGCTACTCCTCGTCGTCTCCATAAGAATGCCCGCCGAAGATGGCGCGGATCTCGGCCGCGGATTTGGCCGCTTGCAAGGCGCTCATGCGGGCGGCTTCTTCTTTTTGCAGCGCGCGCGCGTTCTCCAGCACCGCCTCCAGCTGATCAGCCGGGAATTTGCAGGCGCCGTTTTCGTCCATGTGAATAAGCTCGCCGGGCGCGACATCCATGCCGCCGACCGCAACCGGCACATTGACCGCGCGCACCGCCATGGCGCCATGGCCCGCCGTGACGCCGCTCAGCATATACTGGAAGTCCATCTCGCGGATTTCGTCCAGATCGCGCGAAGGACCGTTCGACAGCAAACCGACGCAGCCCAGCGCCTTCATCGCCGAAACCATATTGCCGCCAGCCAAGCCCACCTTGCCCGCGATATCAGCGGGAAACTTCTGCTCGATCACCAGCACGGTCGGCGGCGGAGATGCTTCCATTGCCTCGAGCACGTCCATGAAACTCAAGCGCGAATAATTCGGATCCGGCAGGCCGTAGACGCAGGTCACGGCGTAACCGACGCGGCGTCCCAACTCGGGGTACATACAGCGGATTGACGTGTCCGTGTACCAATTCTCGGTCCAGGGATTGTATAGCCCCAGGCATAGTGGCGATTCCGGATAAGTCGCGACCACATTTGTGATTGACGGCGTATCGAAGTTCTTCAGTTCTTCCAGCATCTGTCTTTGATTCATACCGTCCTTGCCTCATCATCGGATATAGCCCGACATTCTACAACGCGCATCCGTATTACGAACAGGTTCCGCTTTCGCAGCCCTAATCCGACCGGGCATGCCGCGAGCGTTTTTCGTTAAGCGTCTGACGAAACACAGGCAGTATCGGCAGCAGCATCAGCGCCGAACAGGCAATCGCCAGACGTACAGAGCGCCACAAGCCAATAGCGCCGACGACCGGACCGCCAGCGATTTGCCCAAAAGCGTCAGCCTGCCCTTGAATCGACAGCACCGTCGCGCGCGCAGCCGACTCCGTATGCTGATTGATCCATGCCTCCATCAAGGGATTGCGAATCGCTCGCGCTGTTTGCGTTAACCACAGACCGAGCAACACAAGAGCGAAGCGATCGGCGAGGACAAATAAAAGCACGCTGCAAATCAGCGCGGCGTATACAGCGATCAGGGTCAGCGCGACAAGCCGGTTGTCGGACATATCGAGCCGCCGCCGCAGCCCTTCGGTAACTGCCAAAACAAGGGGCATCGATACGGCGCTGATAATGCCAAACCATACGATTTCATCGAATTGGCCCAGGGGCGGCAAGCTGAAATTCTCGAGTACATGTGTGATCCAGAGTCGGTCGAAGCCTTCGCTGAAAGCGCCATGGATGACCGCGGCAAATGTGATCAACAGCAGGATATGACGCGTCCGGACCAAAGCGAATCCCTCGCGGAAGGTGGCGATCAAACTGCGCCAGGATTCTCGATCACTCGCTGGGCGCCGCTGAAAGCCGGTTTCCGGCATGACTAGCGCCAGAAATGCAGCGAGCAGCACCAGCAGAACGCCGCCGCAGACGATGGCCAGCTGCAAGCTGACGCTCGCCAGCGCAACGCTGACGAAGATCCCGCAGAAGGCAAATATCTGCTCCGCTTGCGCCCCGCGCATAAATGCTTTTCCCGCCCGGTCCAACCCGATTTCATCTACGATCCAAGCCGATGTCGCGCCACTGAGAAAGGTGTAACCCAAACCGGCGACAACCTGCCCGACTAGCAACACTTCAAAGATTGGAAAGCTGCCCTCCAGGATGAGACTGAAGCCCAGCAAGAAGAACCCGAGGATGATAGACAAGCGACGGCTGTAGACATCAGCCACCACACCAGTCGGGATCTCGGTTAGCAGCGCCGTCATTTCCAGCGTTGTGCCTATCAAGACCAGTTGCAAAGGATTCAAGCCCACCTGTTTGACCTGGTAAACCAGATGAACAGTATAGGCGAGGGTCGTCGCGAAAGCTGAGAAGCCCATTCCCAGCAAGTACAACTTGTAAGCGTCAGCCTTGGGGATTTTCAATCGATCAGGCATTGGTTTCCGCTGCTAATGGGGTTCAGAGGGTCGGCGTCGAGCGGCGCAGTATACCGGATTCGAGAAAGCGCTTCAATTCCGCGCAGCGTTCAGCGATGAGCGACGGCGCAACCGCGCGCACTTTAGGATTGTCGAAGTTGGACGCCAGCCAGCGAATCGACGCGGCCTGCCGCGCGGCGATCAAGGGCTCAAGCAGCGCGCGTTCAGCGTCCGCAATGCAGCGAATAGATGTGTAGCCGCGCCAAAGCGCATCCTCCAGTTCAATGTAGTCGGACGCGCGCTCGCCCTTCAACTGCCAGAGAAGCGGCGCCAAGTCGTATAGGAAGCAGCCCCAGCCGCAGAATTCGAAGTCCAGCGCCGCGATGGAATCCCGGCGAAAAATGATATTCTTCGCCAGCAAGTCCGCGTGGATCAAGCCGGTGGCTTCCGGTCTGGATGCGAGCGCCAAAAGCGGCTCCCGCAGACGCCGCGCCACATCGTCCAGGATGGCTCGTTGCTCCGTGTTTGCCAGCATGCGCTCGGCCGACGAAGCGTAGGCAGAGGCCTCGCCGAACAAACCGCGCCAGTCCAAACGAGGTCGGTCGAAATCAGGCGGGGGGTCGAACTGCGCGTCAGTATGCAGCGCGCCAAGGTATGCGCCGATACGGTAGAGATCGCGGGCGTTCAATTCGCGCGCCGACTTAACTTCGCCCGCGATATGTTCGAAAAGCGCGGCGTAATAAAATGACGGCGGCGGCAAGCCATCGTGGCGCAGCGCGATAAAGGGCTCATCGACGGTCAGCGCCGGCGGGCAGGGCGCCATCAGCGGCGTATCTCGACGGATGGCGGCGAGCCACTGCAGCTCCGATCGCAGCCGCGCCTCCTCGGCCTTTCCCGGCGGATGCAGCCGCAGCACGTAGTCGGCATCGGCTGTCGTCACGCGGAATACGATATTGCTGCCATAGCCTAGCAGTCGCGTCTTCCGAGGCGCAAGGCGCCAGCGCCGCAAAGCCTGACCAGCGATGTCATGCCAATGCCGCCGCCGATCGCAGCTCAGATTCTCAGAGTCGGTCAAGGCGATATCCGCGATAAAGGAGACGAGTACCGTATAATTGATTTAAGCATCCAAACTGCGTCTGCATTTGGAAGTTGACAATGTTTGCTAGAATGTGAATCTGCAAGCTGGCATAGCTGGAGCGCCCAATGCGAAAATGGATCATCCTGGTCTGCTGCCTCAGTCTCGCGGCGCTGGTCGATCAAATTGCCAAGGCCTGGGTGCTTTCCAATATGAGCCTGTACGAGAGCATCCAGCCGATTCCGGCGCTGGCGCCCTACTTCCAGTTTACGCGCAGCAGCAACACCGGCGCCGCCTTTGGCATTCTGCCGATGGCGGGCGATATCTTCCTCATTGTCGCGCTCGCCATTGTCGGGGGCTTGCTGTGGTTTCTGCGTTCGCTGCCAGCGGATTCGCGCCTGGCGCCCTTTGCAATTGGGCTGGTTATCGGCGGCGCCAGCGGCAACATCATCGATCGGGTTCAGCACGGTCACGTCGTCGATTTCATTCATTACCAGATCCCGGGCTTGATATCGAACGTGTCCAACCCGGCTGATCACGCAATCGTCTTGGGGGTCCTGCTCATCATTGCTGAAAGCCTCTGGCGAGACTACCGAAGCCGGGGGGCGCGGAACAGCGCCGCGGACATCTGATCAAGCGCGAGCAGATGGCGACGTTAGAAATTCTTTTCCAGTTCGATCTCGTCGCGTATGGTAATGCCATTTAGCCCGGTAATTGGAATTTGCGGCTTGATGCGCCGCGCCTCGGCAATGGCGTTTCGATGCACCGAAACCAATTCATAGCCGCGCTTCTGCCAGAATTTCAGCGCGTCGAGATTGTCATTGGTGGTGACGAGCCACAGGCGCTTTATGCCGGCTTCGCGCGCCCACTCTTCAACCGCCTCCACAAGCGCGCTGCCCACACCCATGGCTTCGTCCAAACTGTCCAGAGTGGTGATCTCGCACTCCTTGTCGCCGATATGCACCGTTATCAAGCCGATGTTTTCCGCCGGCGCCATGTCTTGCGGCGCGTCGGTTTCAGCCTCCGCGCTCCGCTCCGCCATGAAACCGGGCAGGAGGTGCCCATAAACAGCCCGCCCACGCGAGACAATCTGCGTTGTTCCCCAGCGTTCATCCAAAAAATGCGCCACCCACTCGCGATCGGCGCGTTCCAGGGGCCGAATTGTAAAGGCAGACATCGCCACGACCTCGATTCAAATTCATGCACAACAACCATTATAGCCCGACTTAATCAAGTTGGAAAATTATGCTGAAATGGGCAGGGCAATCGCAACAAACTGGCATCCGCTGCGACGAGCAAAACTAAACTGAAATTTAACCACCGAGGACACCGAGAGCGCCGAGAAATGCGTTTGATCAGAGATTTCACAGCATTTTGTCACAATATTTAGACGAGAAGAAAGTTTATCGACAAGGTAGCGGTATGCCTGCCTAATTCAAGCAGTGGATTTAGGAGAAGAGTCGTCAAAAGAACCTAAACTCGGTGTACTCGGTGTACTCGGTAGTAAAGAAAAATTTGATGCGATTGCCCTGCTGAAGTGGCGCGCAAACCAGCGCTGGCAATCTTCGAAAGCCGTCAGCCTGCCTCGAGTTGGCGCGGAGGGCACGGTCGGAGGCAGCGCCGCCGCGGCCGCCTTAAAAATGCAGGACAAGGCTGCCCGGTCAAATGAGGCGCTCAAATTCGCGAATCCAGGCGTGACAGTGGCAAAGGCGCTGGTCTTCCGCTTTGGCAAAATACGCCGCCGCTGCTGTCATCCGGCGCTTCGCCTCATAATTCCGTCCCAGCCGATGGCTGACCATCGCCAGATAAAAGTGAGTTTCCGCGCGATCGGGCTGCGCCGCCAGCGAATCGGTGAAGCGAGCCTCCGCGCTATGCCAGTCTTTGTCTCGATAGGCGATCATGCCCAGCCCATAATTGGCGAGCATTTCGTAAGGGTATAGTTTCAGGGCGCGCTCGAAGGCTTGCTTTGCCGCCAAGCGGTCCTTGCTCTCCAGCAAGAAATAACCCAAGGCGGCGTGGTACTCGGCATGCGTTGGCAGCACTTCAATTGAAGCGTTTATCCGCGCTGTCGCCGTCTTCATGTCGCGCTTGCTGTACGCGCTTAAGGCGGCGCGATAATGCTCATCAGCCCGGTAGCGGGCGGCGCCAAAATATCTCGACAGTATCCTCATCGCTTGGCTGGAGAACTGATCGCCTGCGCGGAAGCCGCGGCGTTATTCGCGTCAAGTTGGCCGCGCCCTGTGATGATCTTCTAGCGATAAATCTTGCCGGTCGCGCGCGGGCTATCTGCGCGTACGACATAGGTGCCCGCCAGTTTGTCGTGCCAGGTCTGGTTGTTGCCGTCGAATATCGCCCAGATATATCCCAGCCCGCAGATTAGCGCGCTAACGTGGTAGCCGATCGCGCGAATGAAGGCATCTGTGTCCGACAACCCGGAGCCATCGGCTTTAACCACTCGAATCCCGACCATTGATTTGCCCGGCGTCTGCCCGTCGCGGCGCGTCCAGAAATACCAGTGATACACAACTGAAAGCGCCAAACCAATAAACTGCACAAAGGTCAAGCCCGCCACTGAGAGGATCGCGATCAGCAGAGTCGCGAGCAGAGCAAGCGCGATGCCATCAATGATGCTGGCGCCCAACCGCGCCATGAGGCCCGCTAGCTGAACAGAATCGTAAGAAGTAGTCTGATCGTGCTTCGTTTTTTCATGCATGTAGAATTTAGCTCCTGGAACTTGTACCGCTTAAATTTACTTGCGAGCGCCTTTGACCGCCCTTTAGTGTAGAATCAGGCGTCGCCCATAGTCTGATTTACGCATCTTTCGCTGTTTTGTTTCAATCGTGCAGCTCATACAGAATCGCCGGGTTTGGCGAGGCCTCGAATTCTTTTAGGTTGGCGATGGTGAGATGGCCATGTTGATACAAGTACTCGATATGCGCGCCGGCTTCTTCAATCGCCAGCAGGATGTGATAACCTTCGACATCGGGATACATCGCCTGTGAAATCTGGCTGATGGTCATCGGCGCGCCCGCTTCGCGCATGATCTTGCGAATGCGATCGAGCTTGCGATTGTGGCTGGCGCGTATCGCGTGGATGCGTCCGTACAGATCGTGTATGGCATCCTCATGGCCGCCCAAAGCGAGTCGAATGCCTTGATAGCGCAGCAGCTTGCGCAGCGAATCGGCATAATGATCCAAACCCATATAATGGGTGATGCTCTCGGGCGACTGATGCGGCGTCGTGCGCGATAAGACGTGATCCGCGCTGAGAAGCACATCGCCCAGCCGGATGCATACCTGCCCAGGGCAGTGCCCGGGCGTGTGAATAAACTCCATGCCGTCGATAATGCCTTCGTCTTCGAGGCTGAAATCGACTTCGATTGACCTAAGGTGTTTCTTGGCGAAGCCGTACATCTCGAAGAGCGTTTCGCGCAAGGCGGGATTGATGCCGGCGCGCTCGAAATAGATGCCCAGCGCTTTGGTCGCAACGATCACGCGCTCTTCATAATTCGTCAGCACGCGGCGGTCAAGCTCGTGGATGCCCACCGCGGCGTCCGTATGTTCTTTGACAAAGGCCAAGCCGCCAAAGTGATCAATATGACCATGAGAGATAATGACGCGCTCAATATCGCGCAGCGTATAACTACAGCCAAAATTCTCTTTTAGCTGCCGGAATCCATCCAGCAGATCATCGTTGCTGCGCCCCATGCCCGAACCGGTATCAACCAGCGTGAGCGCGCCGGCGCCTTCCAACACAAAAGCGTAGCCAGAGAAGTTGTTGGGGAAAAGCACCAACGGCAAGCGGTAAATGTCGACGCCGCTGCTGCTGCGAAAATGTTCTACTGGCGGAAGAAGCTGCATATTTTCGTTTTCCTCACTCGACTGGAATGATGCCACAGGAATACTGTTTCAGCGATTGCCCTGATTCAATTCGCAAGCGGGCTTGCGCCGCCAGTTAGGAAACTGTAGACGATGAAGGCGATATAGGCGCCCAGAAACAGCGCCGACTGCAGCCGCCCCAGCTGATGCCGGCGCAAGAATGGCAGCAGCAGCGCTGCAAAGGCGATCATAACGAAGAATTCCAGCCGAACCTCCGCGCTCCGCACCGCAATCGGCTGAATGAGGGCGGTCAAGCCAAGAATAAGCAGGAGGTTGGCGATGTTCGAGCCGACGATGTTGCCAATCGCCAGGTCGGTTTCGCGGTGATAGGCTGCTGAGAGCGAGGCGGCGAGCTCGGGCAGCGATGTGCCGAAGGCGACCAGGGTGATGGCGATCACCAATTCGCTGACGCCAATCGCGCGCGCGAGATTGACAGCGCCTTCCACCATCATCCGCGAGCCAAAGAGGAGCGCCAGAATCCCGAGCAGCAGCCAGACGAATTCGGGTCCGCGCTTGTGCTCGTTTCGCGGCGCTTGATCAAGATCCGCCAGCAGTCGATCGCGCTCGTTCTGCTCGTTCTTCGCCAGCCGATACATCATCGCGTTAAAGCCGGCGAAGCCCAACAGCAAGAGGGCGCCATCCAGACGATCAATGCCGCCGTCCAGCGTCAGGATGTAGGCGCCGATCGAAAAGCAAATCATGATAGGAATCTCGCGCCGCAGCAAATTGGCTTTGACGCTCAAGGGCGCTATCAAGCCGGTAGCGCCCAGTATCAAGCCGATGTTCGCAATGTTGGAGCCGATGACGTTGCCGATCGCCAGATCGCTTTTGCCGACCAGCGCCGCCTGAACGCTGACGAGAAGTTCGGGCATGGATGTGCCGATGGCGACGAAGGTGAGCGCGATCACCAGAACGGAGACACCGAAGGACAGCGCCAGATTCGACGCGCCCCGCACCAGCCAGTTGCCGCCATAAAACAAGGCGACCAATCCAGCCAGGAGCAGAGCGGCGTCGAATAGCATTGGCTATCGTCCCAGACTTGGCTCGCATTCGAGTAGCGAGCGCAATCGGTTTTCAGGCATAGATAACATGCTGCAGCAGGAAGCGGTCGATCCGGCGGTAGTAGGTTTCGATCGTCTCCGCTTTGCGCCAGCCATGCCCTTCGCCCTCAAAGACATGGTATTCGTGCGGGATGCCGCGCCGCTTCAAGGAGGCGACGATGCCATCCGATTGATCTTGCGGCACGACGACATCATCCGTGCCCTGGAAGACGATAATCGGATCGACAATCTTGTCCGCCTGGAAGACTGGCGAGCGTTCGCGATAAAGATCAGCCGCCTCGGGCAATTCGCCCAGCAGCCAAAAGGTATAGCGCTCTTCAAACTTGTGCGTGTCCATCAGTAAAGCGAATTGATTGGACACGCCATAAGAGCAGACGCCGGCTTTGTAGAAGCCGGGATAGTCAACTAGCGATTGCAAGACGGTGAAGCCGCCAGCGCTGCCGCCCATGATCACAGCTTTGTTCTCATCGATGAGACCTTCGCTCGCCAGATGCTTCACACCGGCGATCGAATCAATAACGTCATAGACGCCCCAATTGCCGCGATGCATGTTCATATAAGCTTTGCCGTAGCCGGTGCTGCCGCGATGATTCACCAACAGCACGGCGTAACCGCGCGTGGTGAAGAATTGCGCTTCGTTATAAAAGCCGGCGCAACGCTGCGAAGTCGGACCGCCATGCACGTTGACAATTAGGGGCGGCGGACCTTCAGGCATCTCGTCTTGCAGCACCGGCGGATAATACAAGCCGTGCGCATCGCCGCCGTCGTCGCCCCGCCAGCTTATCGCCCGCCCTAGCGAAAGCTGATCCTCGCGCAAGTTTTCCGCGCCTTGCCGTCGGTGAATGGTTGCCGCTCCACCCGGATCGATGGAGATCACGCGCGGCGGTATCAAGGCGGACGAAGCGAGCATGCTGACGGCGCCGGAAGCGGGCGCAACGCTGATTTGCGTCAGTTCGGTGTAGGCTTCCAAACCAGAAACCGTCTCGCTTGCGGAGGACTCAAGATCGCAGCGGCGCAAACTAAAAAAGCCAAGACGATTCTCCAAGTAGAAGATCGAGCGGCTGTCGCCGGCCCAGCCGTAGCTGCGCAAGCCCTGCGCCCAAGCCGGCGTTCCATGTTCGGCTTCATCAAATGTCAGCTGCCGGCGAGTCCCTTCCTGTAGATCATAGAGAACTATTTGGCTCCATCCGCTAGCGTCGCTGACATAAGACAGATAGCGGCCATCGGGCGAGAACTCCGGCTGAAAGATTGACGTATCGGTATCCCCATCCACAGTCACAATATCTTGCGCGCGCGGCATCGGGCCGCCGGCGGCATCCAGCGAGAGCAAGCGCAGTTCGCTGCCGACCCAAGGCATCTGCGGATGATTCCAGGCGATGAAGGCGATATGGCTTCCGGCCGGGTGCCAGGCCGGCTGCATAACAAAATCGGCGCCATAGGCGAGCTTCTGCGGGAAATGTTCGCCAGCGGCGTCGACAATAGCAAGGCCGTCGACGTGCTCGTAACTATGGACAAAGGCGACCCATTCGCCATCAGGCGATACCGCGGGCGAGGCGTAATTGCCAAAAGCGGGCGTTATCGCGCGGGGAGCGCCACCGGCGAGCGCCTGACTATAAAGCCTTCCATTTGCGGCAAAGTAGGCTTTGCCAGCGCCAAGCGAGAATGCGCCGCCGCCATAACCGACGCGCCCGGCGACATTCAGCGTCACGTCGGTCAAATCGCGGGGCGCCTGCCCGCCAGTCTGCGCCTGAAGCACACCGGTTTTTGCGCGATTCTCCCACCAAACGAGCGTGTCCCCAGCGTGATTCCATTGGGCGTCGCGCAAGCTGACCCCGCCCGCGATCGACGCCCCACTGATGGGGCTGTCCCAGGCGCCGTAAGGTTTGCCCATATCACAAGCCTCAAATGCAATTGATTAACGTTACAAATTTTACCCCAGCCGTAGGAAAACAAAATGCCCACTTGCGCGGGCACTTTGCGACTAAATTCAGTAGCATAAAATGCTTTATGTGAGTACAGCGTCAACCTTCTTCAATATAGCCTGAGCTCATCGCGGCGTCAAGGCGATGACTGGGCAATGCAGGCCAATCGCGCCAAAATCATAATGCGCCGTTCGCCACGAATATTGTGAAAATGTAGGGGCGTATCGGCGATACGCCCATTGAATATGACATAAATTTTGCGGGCGTTTCAGCGAAACGCCCCTACAGATTACGAAATGTGAGGGAAGATTTTTATTTATCAGCGCAATTTCATTTGATGCGATTGCCCTGATGGGCGATGCCGCCGGCAGCTATGGCATGAAGGTCAGGCTTCGACGGGCCGGTAATTCGTGTCTACCGTGCTTATGTATTCGAGCGCATATCGGCCCAAGTCGCTTTCGGGCGCGAACTCATCAGATATGATCTCGACCACCGTGCCTGTTTCCGCCCAATCATAGAGTTCTTTCGCCTTGCTGTTCAATGACATGATGCAGCCAAAGGTGGTTGGCTCGTAGGTATATCCGCCACCGAGCAAGTTTCCGTTAGGCAATCTGACGGCGCCGTGGAAGCCATTCATCAAGCCCGGCACGACCTCGTAAACGCCCATGAACCAGAACATCTCCCACTGATTGCAGTTGGTGCCCAGGTCACTGCAGAGCGCATAACTGCTGCCGAAGGATCTGGGATTGTGCGTCAGAATCTGGAAGATGCCGGGGTATGTCGGCGCGGTCTCACGCCCCGATGAAATGCCCCAACTGAAGAGCAAGTCGCCGTTCTCAAAGGCGACGAGCCATTGCGATTGCAGGTCGACGATGATGCGCTTATGCGGCACCGGGTCTCGCGGCAGCAGGATATCGCGCGATGGTATTTGAATCTCTTGACCGACCACCAGCGCGCCCCAGTTTACGGTTGGATTCGCGTCCCGAATCAGCTCATAGGGCACGCCTTCCTTGCGCCCGATGCGGAATCCGGTGTCTTGCCGCACAACCGAGTAGGGCTCCGGCAGGTAATTCAGGCGGAAGATGACATCGGACGCGCCGTTGTTAAGCGCCTCTTGCAGCTTTTCTGTCGCCTGCAATTCATCAATGTAGCGCCCGCCATTGACCAGTTTAAGATTCTCGCTGTCTATGAATTGTCGAAAGGCGTTTTGGCGCACAGACAATCCGTTTTCGCCAGCCGTTAACCATTCCGCCACCTGCTTCTGGTTGACGGCGAAGTGAATCGTCTGATCCTTAAAGGGATCGTAGCCACGGAGGCGCACGCCATCTTGCAGGAATACGATGGCTTGGTCAAGAAAGGGCGCGCTGTCCAAGACCGTGGGGTTAAGCGAGATGGTCTGAAGCTCGAAGCGCTTGAATGAAACCGCATCAGCCGCTTTTTCTTTCAGCAAGCGCAAGCTCTCGGTGATATCGAGATGACGCCCGCGGCGCCCGGGCACCGTAATCAAGCGCCCGCCCGACCATTTGTAACCAGCTTCGTACTGCTGCACGTAGACAGCTTCGGTGAAGTCGAGCAGCAGCGATTGCGCCTTGCCGTGCGAAATGGTGAGCTGGGGCTCGATATTGATGCCGAGCGGTATGCCCGCCATGCCCACGGCTTTGGCGGCCTGCGCCATGGCAGCAGCATCAATGGCCAAGCCGAGATCTTCGGGCCGCGCCTGCTTCACGGTCTCGCCATCAACCGTGATATCGATTAACAATTCGTAATCCCAATGCTCGCGTATCACCGCCTCGGCTTCTTCCGGCGTTAACTCGCCTACGGCAAGCCCCATCGCGTAGACATTGGGGAAAATGCGCCCCGCCATCAGGAAGTTCGAAACGAAGAACGCCACGACCAAAACCGTGACCAGGGTCGTCAGCTTTGCCACTGGCGAACGACTGGAGAATAGCCAAGCCAGCGCGCGGTGAGATCGCTTGTATTCATTGTATGACGGGAAGTAGCGGCGCAAGAATGTATGCTCGCTGCCAGCCGCCACCTTGCCTTCCATCATGGCGAGACGGCACTGCCGCCGCGCCAGATTGCGGTCGCGTACGCGTTTGGCTTTACGTCTGTTCGGTGTTGCCGATTCGGCATTCATCCAACCCAGCTCCTGCAGAGCCGCGCTTCATTATGGTTTCATTGTATTCATACTCGCGGAAGAGGCAAAGCGGATTGGCGGACAATCGAGAGGCAGCGCAGTCCGCCGGAAAACGAATCTTAGAAAAGCATCATAATCGCTCAGGCGGCTGAACTCTGATACATTTATTATGCGACTTTCGGTAAAGTTAGGTGAATGACGCGGCGCCTTCCTTATACTGCGCCGCGAATTGGCGCAGGCAAGCGACGCCGCCAGGCTTAACGCAGGGCTGAATGCCGAGCCCGTTTTGACCTGAGCAGACGCTAAAGCGCGGCGGACGCCGGCTAGAGCTTAGCGCGAGCCGGCGCACAAACTCAATCAACAAGGAATCCATGAGATGGCGTATTGGGAAATACTGCTCGGCAAAACTGAAACGCCGCAGACGCAGATAGAAATCGAGCTCAATGATGACCTCGAGGAAGAAGATGGCGCGGCGATCGACTTGCCTGAAGAGCTGCCGATCCTGCCCTTGCGCGGCATGGTCGTCTACCCCCAAACGGCGATACCGCTAACAGTAGGTCAAGAGCGCAGCATACAATTGGTGGACGATGTCGTCGCCGGCAACCGCATGGTGGGCTTGGTGGCGTCAACCGACCCAAGCCAGGCGACGCCCGGTCCCGATCAGGTGCAGTCTGTCGGCACATTGGCCGCCATTCATCGTTTGTTTCGCACGCCGGACGGCACGATCCGCCTGCTAATTCAAGGCTTGCAGCGCATCAAAATCGACGAGTTTATCGAGACAGCGCCATATCTCAAAGCCCGCGTTACGCGCATCCCCGAAGATGAAGTTGTCTTCGCTGATGACATCGAGATGGAAGCGCTCGTCCGCAGCATCGTCGATCGGTTCACCGCGCTGGCCGAGCTGGTGCCGAGCATCCCCCAGGAGTTGGTCAGCAACGCGCTGAACGTGGAGGACCCGTTGCAGCTGGTCTATACCATTGCCACCTACGTGCGCATGGAATTGGACGACGCGCAGGCGCTTCTGGAGATGGATCATGTCGGCGACAAGATACGCCACTTGCTGAAGCTGCTCACCAAAGAATTCGAAGTCCTGTCTTTGGGGCGCAAGATCCAGGAAGACGCCCAGCACGAAATGGAGAAATCGCAACGCGACTACTACCTGCGCGAGCAGATGAAGGCGATTCAGCGCGAGTTGGAAGAAGACGAAGATCAGCAGGAAATCGAGAAGTTTCGTCAATTGATCGAAGACGCCAATATGCCGGAGGAAGCGCGGAAAGAAGCCGAGCGCGAGTTAAATCGGCTTTCCAAGCTGTCGGTGGCGGCGGCCGAATATGGCGTCATCCGCACCTATCTCGATTGGATCTGCAGCATGCCGTGGGATTTGCGGACGGAAGACAAGCTCGATATTGCCCACGCGCGCGAAATCCTTGATGAAGACCATTACGGCTTGCCCGATGTCAAGGAGCGCATCCTGGAATTCCTCGCGGTGCGCAAGCTGCGGGCCGATCGGGCGGACGACATCGCCGAGCGCGACCGCTACGATCCAGTACGCCGTGATCGCTCAGGCGCAATCCTGCTTTTTGTTGGTCCGCCGGGCGTCGGCAAGACGTCGCTGGGCGCGTCGATCGCGCGGGCGATGGGCCGTGAATTCATCCGCATGAGCCTGGGCGGCATCCGCGATGAAGCGGAAATCCGCGGTTTCCGCCGCACCTATATCGGCGCCATGCCGGGAAGAATCATTCAGGCGATCCGCCGGGCGAAGTCGCGCAATCCCCTGATCATGCTGGATGAGATTGACAAACTGGGCCGCGACTTCCGCGGCGATCCCGGTTCGGCGCTGCTGGAAGTGCTTGATCCGGAACAGAACGCCGAGTTCCGCGATCACTATTTGGATGTCGCCTTCGACCTGAGCGATGTCATGTTCATCACCACCGCGAATTCGCTGGACACGATCCCGGGCCCCCTGCGAGACCGCACCGAGGTCATCCAGCTTAGCGGTTACACCGAGCTGGAAAAAAGCGCCATCGCCGCGCAGTATCTGGTGCCGCGGCAACGGCGGGAAAATGGATTGCGCAGCGAGGAGCTCGACTTCAGCGACGACGCGCTATTGAAAATCATACGCGATTACACGCGCGAAGCCGGCGTGCGACACCTGGAGCGGGAGATTGGAAAAGCCGCTCGCAAAGTCGTGACGCGGATTGCCGAAGGCGAGATCAAATCAATTCGCGTCACCGAGGACGACATTGCCGAACTCCTGGGCAAGGCGCGCTTCGGCTATCGCAGCGAATTGCAAGACCGCACCGAGATCCCGGGAGTCGCCACCGGTCTCGCCTGGACGCCTACGGGCGGCGATGCCCTGTTTATCGAGGCGACCAAGATGAAAGGCGGCAAGGGCTTCCAATATACGGGACAGCTCGGTGAAATCATGCAGGAAAGCGCCAAAATCGCCTACAGCTTCGCGCGTTCGCGGGCGGAGACGCTCGGCGTCGATCCGGCATTTTATGAGGAATACGATATCCACTTGCATGTGCCGGCCGGCGCCGTGCCCAAAGACGGACCCAGCGCGGGCGTGACTATGGCGACAGCGCTGGCCTCCCTGCTGACGGAACGCAGCGCGAAGAGCAATATCGCCATGACCGGCGAGTTGACGCTCAGCGGACAAATACTGCCGGTCGGCGGCATCAAGGACAAGGTGTTGGCGGCGCATCGCCTGGGCGCCGATACGGTGATCCTGCCGCGCAAGAACGAGAACGACCTCGACGATGTGCCGGACGATGTGCGCGGCGAGCTAAGTTTCATCCTCGTGGAGCATCTGGATGAGGTGCTGGATGAAGCGCTGGTCGATGAAGTCGCGCTGGCCCTGCCCGAGCGAGCGCTTTGACATTAGCGCTTGGCAGCCGGGCGCGAGCCTGCTGGAGCCCAACATGCCATTGGTTAATCTGCCGACAGGCGCCGCGCTGCATTACGACGATATGAGACCGGGGAGCGATCAGCAGCCGGTCATACTGATTCACGGCATGCTAGGCGCCGCCCGCGACCACCTCGGGCATGTGATGGATTGGCTGCACAAGCAGGGCTTAAGCGTCATCGGGCTGACCTTGCGCGGTTATGGCGAATCGCAGCCCAAGCCGCGTGACTTTCCCGACAACTTCTACCGGCGCGACGCCGATGATCTGCTCGCATTTATGGACGCGCTTTCAATCGAGCGCGCGGATCTCATCGGCTACTCGGACGGCGGCGAAGTCTGCTTGATAGCGGCGGGCCTCGCCCCGAAACGCATCGCTTCGTGCATCGCAATCGGCGCCGTCGGCAACTTCAGTCCTGATTTGCGAGCCCAGTTCCAGCGCATGTATCCGGGCGACTGGATCACCGACGAAGAAAAGGCGGCGCACGGCATTGACGACGCCGCTCGTTTCACCGGCGAATGGCTGCGCGCGATGACAAGGATGATCGATGGCGGCGGCGATGTCAGCTTGAGCCTGGCGCCAAATATCACCTGTCCGCTAATCATCATGCTGGGCGAAAAAGACAAGCTGAATCCGCGGCGAAACGGCGAACGTTTCATCGCAGCGGCGCCAAATGGCAGGCTGGCGATGTTCCCTGGCGGTCATGCGGTTCACGACGGGCAGCGCGAGGCTTTCTATCAGATGACGCTGGCGCACCTGCGCGCCGCTGCCGGCAAATAGACCGTCTTATCGCGACTGCTGATTTCCGCCTGGCATGCCATTGGTTCGCTGCTAAACTCACTGCGATCCGGTTCAGCATAGGAATAACGCCAAGCGATGCCTCTCTTAAAGGAATCTTCAGCGCTGGCGCGAAAGGCGCGAGCGGGCTGGAATAGCAATCCGATAATTTATGAGATCAATACTTGGGTTTGGCTGAATCAATTGAGCCGCGAGCATAACCGTCAGGTAACCTTGGCGACGGTGCCGGAACATGCGCTGGATGAATTGGCGGCTTGGGGGTTTGACGCTGTCTGGCTGATGGGAATTTGGCATCGCGGGCGCGCCACACGCTTGAGCGCGCTCAATTACCTGCACGAGTATCGCTCGGTCACACCCGACATCACCGAGGCCGATGTGCCTGGGTCAGCCTTCGCCATTTGCGACTATCGGGTGGCGGAGCGCCTGGGCGGCCGCGAGGGACTGGCGACATTCCGCGAGCGGCTGCGGGCGCGGGGCATAAAGCTGATTCTCGATTTCGTGCCCAATCATGTCGCATCGGATCATCACTGGCTGGCTGAGCATCCCGAATACTTCGTCTGCGGCGCGCCGGAAGATCTCAGATCGCAACCCGAGAACTTCTTTGCGCCTCCACAGCGTGACGGCGAAAGCTTGGCAGTCGCTCGCGGACGCGATCCGCATTTCCCCGCCTGGATTGATACGGCGCAGCTAAACGCCTTTCATCCCGGGCTGCGGCGGGCGATCATCGATACCGTAATTGATATCGGCGATCAATGCGACGGAATCCGTTGCGATATGGCGATGCTGGCGACCAACGACATCTTCGCCCGCACCTGGCAGGGTCACGTCGGCGAGCCGCCGGCAGTTGACTTCTGGCTCGAGATAATCCCCGCCGCGCGCGCGGTGCATCCGCAGATGCTGTTTATGGCGGAGGTGTATTGGGATCTTGAGCACAGCTTGCAGTCGCAAGGATTCGATTTCACCTACGACAAGCGCATGTATGATCGTCTGATCAAGGGCGAAGCGGGCGAAATCAGAGCGCACTTAAGCGCGGACCTGAGTTACCTGCAATCCAACATTCGTTTCATCGAGAATCACGATGAGCCGCGCGCTATGGCAGCATTTGGCGAAGCCCGGCAGCGGTCGGCAGCGGCGCTAATCTGCACCTTGCCGGGCGCGACCCTGCTCCACCAGGGTCAGCTGGAGGGACGGCGGATTAAGCTGCCGGTGCAGATCAATCGAGGTCCCGAAGAGCCGGCGCGCCCGATGCTAAAGCGCTTCTATCGGCGCTTGCTGCGCGAGACGAGCGCTAGGCTTTACCAGCTGGGGCATTGGCGGCTGATCGAGCCCGGTCAGATTCATCCAGCCGACGCCACATATAAGGACCTGCTCGTTTACAGTTGGATGGGCGACCGCGACTTCCGCCTGGTTGTAATCAACTTGAGCGGCGAATGGGCGCGCGCCCGCATTGAGCCAGAAGACTGCCTGAGGCTGGGGAATGGTCCCTGGCTGCAATACGACATCCTGAGCGAGTCCTTCGCGCGCCTCAGCGGTGAAGCCTTAAACCAGCGCGGCTTGGAATTGGAGACGCCGCCATACGGCGCTCATATATTTCGTTTTGATCGAGAAAGCGGCTAGGTCCTACACCTATGGAAAGGGAAGCGCAATTCAAGCGGGGCTCGAAGCGCGCCCGACATCTAATGGTCATCGGCGGCATCGCCGTGCTGCTTTGGTCGGGCATGGAAGACAATGACGCCCGGCTCGTCACCATGCTGGGGGCGCTCTTGGCGGCGCCAATATTTATGCTGCTCGTAAACTCGCGATATTATCCCACGCGTCTGCAAAGCCCTAGCCTTGCGAAACGAGCCGCGCTGGCCGGCGCGTTGATCGGGATGCTCGCAAGCCTCGCAACACCCTTGCTGATGCTATTCAAGAACCTGCGGCACGCGCATGTCTTCCCTGATTATCCAGCCGGCATGATGCTGGCGACGCTTGAGAGAATGCCAGTCTGGGCGGTGGCGGGCGGGTTTGCCGGCTTCGGGTTCGGCATCCTGCTTAAGCTGAGGCGAGACTGGCGCCGCGCCCGCTAACGCGACTTTGCGTGACCCTGCGTTACAATAGACGCGCTAGATTAAGCAAGAGCGCTTCGGAGGCTTGAAACGGCATGGCGGAATACATCCTATCGCTTGATCAAGGCACGACCTCATCGCGGGCGATCCTCT
This sequence comes from Anaerolineae bacterium, assembly GCA_022820125.1. Taxonomy (GTDB): domain Bacteria; phylum Chloroflexota; class Anaerolineae; order Aggregatilineales; family Phototrophicaceae; genus UBA6055. Next base: position 32,455 of record JAJEGA010000033.1, read on the forward strand.
TCGACCAAGAGGGTCGCATCGCGCGCAGCTCGCAAATGGAGTTCGCGCAGCATTACCCGCGCCCGGGCTGGGTCGAGCACGACGCCGACGAAATCTGGGCATCGCAGCTGGAAGTGGCGCGCGCAGTCGTCGATGATCCCGCGGCCATCGCCGCCATCGGCATCAGCAATCAGCGCGAGACGGCAGTTATTTGGGACCGCAGAACCGGCGAGCCAATTCACAATGCCATCGTCTGGCAAGATCGGCGCACGGCGGCATTCTGCGACGCGCTCAAGGCGGAAGGCTTCGACCAAACAATACTTCAGCTCACCGGCTTGGTCACCGACGCTTATTTTTCCGCCACCAAAGTCGCCTGGCTGCTGCAAAATGTGGAAGGCGCGCGCGAAAGAGCGGAAGCGGGCGAATTGGCTTTCGGCACAATTGACAGCTTCCTGGCCTGGAAGCTCAGCGGCGGGCGGCTGCATATCACCGATGTCAGCAATGCGGCGCGCACCATGCTCTTCGATATTCATCGCGGCGAGTGGGCGGACGCAATCCTCGAGCGGCTGAATATCCCGCGCGCGCTTCTGCCCGATGTCCGCCCTTGCAGCCAGCGTTACGGCGAGTGTGACGCTTCGCTCTTCGGCGCGTCGATTCCCATCGCCGGCATGGCGGGCGACCAGCAAGCGGCGACGTTTGGGCAGGCTGCCTACCAAACTGGCATGGCGAAGAATACCTATGGCACCGGCTGCTTCATGCTGATGAACACCGGCAATGCGCCGCAATCGTCAGCCAACAATCTGCTAAGCACCATCGCCTGGCAAGTCGGCGGCGAGCCGATGCAGTACGCGCTGGAAGGCAGCATTTTTATGGCGGGCGCGGCTGTCCAATGGCTGCGCGATGAGATGAAGCTGCTCGCTGATGCCGCCGAAAGTGAAGCGATTGCGTCAGAAATCGAAGGCGCCGACGGCGTCTATGTCGTGCCGGCTTTCGTTGGCTTGGGCGCGCCCTACTGGGATCAATACGCTCGCGGCGCCATCGTCGGCTTGACGCGCGGCAGCGGCCGCGCCCAGATCATCCGCGCCACGCTTGAATCAATTGCTTATCAAACGCGTGATGTCGTCACGGCGATGACCGCCGACTCCGGGCTGGCGCTGGAGACGCTTCGCGTTGACGGCGGCGCCGTCGTCAACAACTTTCTGATGCAGTTTCAGGCGGATATCCTGGGCGTGCCGGTGCAGCGGCCTGCGATCACCGAAACAACGGCTTTGGGCGCGGCCTATCTGGCTGGCCTGGCGACCGGCTTCTGGACGTCGCAAGAAGAAATCGCGAGCCAGTGGCAATTGGAGCGAAGCTTTGAGCCAGCCATGTCGGCCGATCAGCGCGAATCGCTGTACAACGGTTGGCAGCGCGCCGTCGAACGCGCGCGCCATTGGGCTGAGGAGTAGCTCGCCCTGCCTTCGAGCGGTCGCGTTTCCGCTATACTTGGGTCAACTGTGGCTGACGAGATCATCAGATGCTCAAATTCGTCTTCAGACGACTGACCTTCTCCATACCAGTTTTGATCGGGATCTTGCTCGTGACCTTCACTTTGGCGCGCGCGATTCCGGGCGACCCCTGTTTGGCAGTCCTAGGCGAACGCGCCACCAAAGACATCTGCGAGAGCTTCTTCCGCCGCAACGGCTTGGATCAACCGGCGCCGGTGCAGCTTCTCATTTATGTTCGCAATTTTCTCCAAGGCGACCTCGGCGAGTCGATGCGCTTTCATCGCCCGGTGATGGAATTGCTGGTCGATCGCCTGCCCACCACCGTCGAGCTCGGCTTCTTCGCCCTGTTATTCGCCATTTGCGTCGGCGTTCCGATTGGGGTGCTGAGCGCTTACCGGCACAAATCGGCGCTTGATGTCGGCGCCATGATCGGCGCCAATATCGGCGTCTCCATGCCGGTCTTTTGGCTTGGCTTGATGCTGTCTTATCTCTTTGCTGTGCTGCTTAAGGACACGCCTTTCGCTCTGCCGCCTTCTGGCCGCCTGACGCCGGGCGCCAACCCGGAACCTTTTTATCTCGTAGCCGGCTGGTATGCCGAGGGCGAAGAACCGCTTGGCATCCTGCGGTTTCTGTCACGCATTCATACCTTGAACGCCGTGCTGACGCTGAATGGCGAACTGCTCGTTGACGCGCTGCGGCACCTGATATTGCCGGCGGTCGCTGTGGGAACGATCCCGCTGGCCATCATCGCGCGCATGAGCCGCTCAAGCGTATTGGAAGTGCTCAACCAGGATTATGTGCGGACGGCGCGGGCGAAGGGATTGCGCGAACGCGTGGTGGTGGGCAAGCACGCGCTGAAGAACGCCATGCTGCCCGTCATCACCGTCATCGGCTTGAATTTCGGCTTGGTCATCAGCGGGGCGGTGCTGACCGAGACTATCTTCAGCTTGACCGGCGTCGGGCGCACATTGGTGGACAGCATCACCTCGCGCGATTATACGCTGGTGCAGGGCTTCACCGTCGTGATCGCCGCCGGCTTTGTGCTCATCAATATGGTGGTGGATATTCTTTACGGCTATCTCGATCCCCGCATTCGCTTCAATTAGCGTAAGGTCAGGAGCATTTCCAAGTTGGTCATGCGAAAAGTTTTCTGCAGCGGACGGGGCATGCGGGCGGCTCACAGAATCTCCCCGACAACACTTATCATTATGTTGGCAATTTCTTTCGAGCGGCAGTCATTATCAAACTTGCTTTGAATCATTAGGAACTGCGCTTTATGGCGAAGACGGCGCCGGCTAGCCTGCCCGCTTCAGACAATTATCGATCAGCGAGTTTGTGGCTGGAGGCGCTGCGCAACCTGCGGCATAGTCCCTCGGCGCTGCTGGGGTCGGCGGTCATCGGCGCGCTGGTAATCATCGCGGTATTCGCGCCCTTCTTCGCCACGCACGATCCGATCAAGACGATGATTGGCGTACCGGGTGAAACGGGTCGCCTCCCGAGCAAGCCGCCCTGCATCCCTATTCTCGGCTGCGACGACCCGCAGCATATCCTCGGCCTCGACCTGAACGCGCGCGATCTTTACAGCCGCGTCATCTACGGAACGCGCACATCGCTATCCGTGGGCGTCATCACGATCAGTCTGTCTATCCTTGCGGGCACGGCGCTGGGGATCACGGCAGGATATATGGGCGGGCGGGTCGATAATGTCATCATGCGTTTGATGGACGTGGTGCTGGCTTTCCCCGCCTTGCTGCTGGCGATTTCAATCGTGACCATATTGGGACCGGGGCTGACCAATGCCCTTCTCGGCATCACGATCACATTCATCCCGCAGTACGCGCGCCTGTCCCGCGCCAGTGTGCTGTCGATAAAGGAGCAGGAATTCGTCGTGGCGGAGCAGGCGCTCGGCGCGAGCCCTCTGCGCATCGTGCTGGCACATATCCTGCCCAACGCCATCACGCCAATTATCGTGCAAGGCACACTCGGCGTCGGCACCGCGATACTGGATGCGGCGGCGCTATCATTTCTTGGTTTGGGCGCGCAGCCGCCGACGCCGGAATGGGGGCAAATCCTCAGCGAATCGCGCAATTACCTCTTCACATCGCCGCATCTGGTATTCTTTCCTGGCTTCGCGATTATGATCACGGTGCTGGGTTTCAACCTCTTGGGCGATGGCATGCGGGACGCGCTGGATCCGCGGTTGCATCGGAAATAGCTACTGAATACAGGTGGGCGACTGATAGAGCCGCCCCTACGCATATATTCTGGGCAGTGGGCGACCCAAGGGTCGCCCCTACAAGTGTATTCTGGGCAGGGTCGCCCCTACAAGGTTGGTCTAACGGCTAGCACTGATCAGCGTTGATGAACTGCTGGAAAATGGACTTGTAGATGGCGAAGCCCTGCCCGGTGCCGGTGTGGTTGGGGCTGGCGCAATCGGCCGAAGCATGCCAGGAAGCGACCACATCGTTGGCGTCCAGGCTTGAGCCATCATGGAAGAGCACGCCGTCGCGCAGATGGAAAGTCCAGACTGTGCCATCTTCGGATACGTCCCAGGTTTCCGCCAAGCCCGGTATCACATCCACGCCGCCTTTGGCGAAGTCGAGCAAGGATTCCGACACTTGATGGCAAGCGCGGAAGGACTCGCCATCCCAAGTATCATTGCAGTATAGCGAGATCGGTTCGGCGTTTTGCATGTAGATGACGTTGTCGTCGTCGGGATCTTCAATGCGAGAGAACTCTTCCGTGCCGTCCAATACGCCCGGGTGGACGCCTATGATCCGCGCTTGCCAGACATCGGCGGCGCCGGCGTGCCCAAAGGGCACCCAGGGCACGGCAGAAGCCATGCCTTCAGCCACTTGTCGGAAGAGCTCCATCCTCGTATCTGGATCCAGCGCTTGACCGGCTTCGATCAGAGGTTCGTAGATTTCAGGGTAGGGGTCGCCCATCTGGTTGTAGTTGGGTCCATGGCAGCAGGTGAGGAAATTGGAGGCGTCTGGGAAATCCGCATGCCAGCCGAGGATATGCAGCGGCTCGTTGCCAGCAAGCGCCGAAGCGATGAAGGCGCCGGATTCGACCACCTGGACATCGGCGACGATGCCGATCTCCGCCAGCTGCGCCTGAACATCGTTGGCGATGATGCCTGGATTCGGCAAGTACCCCCGTACGACATCGCGCCAGGTCAAGGTCAGCGGACGCGATTCGCCCGTACGTCTGTCGACCACGGTATCCAAGGGCAGTGTCAAGCCGAGATCAGCCGCCGCTTCTGCAAGCAGCGCGGAAGCCGCCGCCTGATCAAAGCCCGGCACGCCGCTCTCGCCGACATGACCAAAGACCGCGGGCGGCACGAAGTCCGGCGTCAATGGCGAGCCGGGCGGGAAGAAGTTGTCAACGATGCGCTGACGGTCAATGCCCATAGCTATTGCCTGGCGGACGCGCACATCATCCAGCGGCGCGAAGAAATTGCTCATGGCGACATAGACCCCGGTCAAGGGCGGGATCTCGATGAGATTGAAATTGGGGTCGGCATCAAACACCGGGATATCATCGGGATTGGCGAATTTCATGCCGTCGATGGCGCCGGCGCGCAGCTCGGTCGCGCGGGCGGCCGCTTCCGAATTCCAGCGCAAGATCACCGTCGGCTCGATTGAGGGCTCGCCCCAGTAGTCGTCAAAGCGCTCAAAGACCATCTCGTTGCCTTGATCCCAATTCACCAGACGCAGCGGTCCCGTCCCAATCGGGTTCGTCAAGATATCGCCCTCGCCGCCAGTTGCATCGAGATATTCGCTGGGATGCACTGACAGACCAAGGCTGGCCATCTCTTGCGCGAAGATCGCGTCTGGATTGCACAGCGTGACTACGACCGTAAGTTCGTCAACCGCTTCAACTGATTTGAGGTTGCCGCCGTAATCGCAATCAGCGGCGGAAAAACTTAGCAGTTCATCCTGCGCGGCAGCCGGCGCGATCGCTAAACCAAGCGCCAAAAGCAGAAGTACAAGAAGTGAAAACTTGCGGCAATGCCTATTCATAGCATTTCCTCCATAGTTCGGTGGATTATCTTGCCCGCCAAGTCTGGCATGAATGACGAGCAAGCCATAGTTTAACGCAATTCAGCCGGTCGACAAAAGTAGAGGCCGATTTGACCAAGCGTTCTTGGGCTACGCGCTGTGGATGATGGTCTAGCGCTGGGGCCGGTTTTGAAGCGCTAAAACTCAAACTCGTCAAAATCGCGGCAAAGGTGGACCGGACCATCGAAGACTTCGGCTGCTTCCTGCACCAGCGGCTCCGGATCTTGATTCCAGACTTGGTAGTGGATCAAGCGCAGTTCCTTGGCGCCGGCTTTCGCGGCCGCCTCCCCCGCCATACGCGCGGTGCTGTGGCCCGGCGGCGGACCGCCGGCTTCGTGGATGAAGATGTCCGCATCCCGGCCAATCTTCAGCGCGTTGGGGCAAGGTTCCGTATCGCAGCTGTAGGCGAGGACATTGCCGTTGTGCTTGTTGGTGATGCGCATGCCAATGGTGGGAATGAAATGAACCACGGGGAAAGAGCGAATGGCGAAGTCCTTATTTTCGAAGAGCAATGTATTGTCATGCAATCCGATACGCGAAAAAGAAACCGGGAAGAAGTTGGGCCAATATTCCCAGCCATACATGTCCATCGTCTCTTCAATGCGATTGATGCAGTGCGGGATGCCGTAAAAGCGGATCGGCGTTTTGCGCCCCATCTGCCACATGTGCATCAGCATATTGGGCACACCGGCCACATGATCCGAATGAAAATGCGTCAAGATGATATCTTGCAGTTGATCGTCGTCAATGCCGAGGTCTCTGATTTTATCCAGTGGATTGGAACCGGCATCGACCAGGACAGGGCTGTCCTCTTCGCCGAGGAGCAAGAAATGCGTGTAGTCATGTTGGGCGCTGTTAACCGCGCCTGCCGTTCCCAAGATGATTACGCGCGCCATAGAGTCGCCTTTGGACTTCCGGCTGACAACAGTTCCAGTATACCAAATTTGCCCGCTCTTAAGTTCAACCAGTGGACGCTATCACAAATCGCCATGAAATAACACTGCTTTGGGCTTCAATTCAGGGCAATCGCATCAAATGAAACTGCGCATATAAATAACAATTTTCCCTCACATTTCGTAATCTGTAGGGGAGTTTCGCTGCAACGCCCGCAAAATTTATGTCATATTCAACGGGCGTATCGGCGATACGCCCCTACATTTTCACAATTTTTGTGGCGAACGGCGCATTATGATTTTGGCGCGATTGCCCTGGTCTTCAATTCTAGCGCCGCGTTTCCGATCATGGCTGGGAGGCTAAGCCCACCCATAGCACTCGGGCGGAGCCTTGAGGCGCCAGAAGACGCGGACCGCGCATGGCAATCTCGAATTCATGGAAAGAACCCAGCCTATGATGCGGTTGTCTGCAATTCTTCAGCCTGCTCGGCTTCTGCGCCTTGCCCTTCCGCGGCGGCAGAACGGTGGCGATATATCAAGAGACCGACGGCAAAGACGAATCCGATCAAGGTGATCGCTTGCGAACTGTTAATGCCGGAATCCCCGATTACAGCGATCTCGACGCGCAGGAATTCAAGCAGGAAGCGCCCAAAAGAATACTGCGCGATGTAGATTAGCAATACATCGCCGCTTAGCAAGCGGTCGCGGTATTGGTGATAGATGCGCCAAAGCACGTAGAAGGCGACCAGGCTCCAGATTGCCTCGTAGGCCCAGATTGGATGGAAGAGCGTATCGATCGGGAAGTCAATCAAGCTTTCATAGGGCGCGACTCGCGCATCCCGCGGAATCTGAATGCCCCAGGGCAGATTTGTCGGGGCGCCATACAACTCTTGATTGACATAGTTCGCGATGCGGCCGATTGCTTGACCAAGCGGTATTGAAACGGCGGCGATATCCAGCCAGGGCGACATCCGCATTCCCTGATCGGGGAAAGCGCTGGCTGGTCGCTGATAGCGAAACGAGGGCAGGTCTTCCCCGCGGAAGACGCTGGCGACTTTTGCCGCCAGCCAGTTCAGCAATTGAAGCGCCCAGAGCAGCGGCGCCAGAATCGTGGTGAAGAAAGCGATGATGCGATTGTGCCAGTGGCTCAGGTAGAGGTAGACGCCGAAAGCGGCGCCGATCATGCCGCCGAATATGCCCAGCCCGCCGGTCCAAATTGCGATTGCGCCGCTCTCGCGGTCGAAGAAGTTTTCCAGAAACCAGGCGGTGTTTTGGCAGACCTCGCCTTCTATGCCGCAGCCAGCCACCAGCGAAATCGGCGGAAACAAGATGAACCACAAGCGCGCGCCGATGATGCCCGGGATGATCGCCCAAGTCAGACCGCCCCAAATATGATCGGAATCGCGGCCGCCGCGCGCCGCCAGATATGACGCGACGTAGGCGCCGGCGAGCAAGGCGACCACGACGATGATGCCGTAGTAGCGAATCTGCAAGTTGCCTATCACCAGATGAGTTTGTTCAAACTCCATTTAGTCACCTCGGTCTCTCAAAGTCTTGTACACATGGCGCAAGCGCTGCAGCGCCGTCAGATTGGCGCCAACCGCCAGGATAAGCAAACCGATTTCCAGTGGCGCCGCGCTCTCAAGCAAACCGGCCGACAAGGTCATAATCAACATGACGGCCACCCGCTCCAACCGGCTGAACCAGCCGACGGTGGCGCGAACAGCGACCTTGCCGTCATCGGCGCGCGCGCGGATATAGCTCACCAGGTAACTGCCTATCAGCGCCGCAAGCGCCGCGGCCAGCATATCCATCCGACCCGATTGGGCAAAATAGTAGCCTAAAGCGGCAAAAATAAAACCGTCAGCATAGCGGTCTAGCGTCGAATCAAGCACCATGCCAAAGGCGCCGCGCCGATTCAGCGCTCGCGCGACAGCGCCATCTAGGGCGTCCAGCGGCAGGCTAACCAGCAGCGTGATGCCCCCAGCCAGGAAATCGCCGCGAGCGATGAAGACTGCAGCCAGCGCGACCAGGATCAAACCAAAGACGGTGATCCAATCCGGCTGGATGCCCAAACCGGCGACAATTTCAGCGCAGCGATCGAGGGGGGCGCGGGTCAAGCTGCGCAAGCGATCCGTGAGTGTCATCGCGAGTCTCTTCGATATATCGCACCTTGCCAGCGTTGGACGGTTTCGCTACACTGGGCGCGAATTTGTCGGGGCGTGGCGCAGCCCGGTAGCGCGCACCGTTCGGGTCGGTGAGGTCGTGGGTTCAAATCCCGCCGCCCCGACACGCAGGTCCAAACTGCCATCAGTTTCGAGGCGGGTTTTCATCATGATGATGCCGCCAAACCGGCGCCCTCATTGAGTTGGTTATTGCGCACCCACAGCCACAAGAATATCCCCGGCGCGAGCGAAAGACTGTAAAGAATCGCGCCGAGCCAATTGGGAAGATTCGGGTCGAGCGCAAACAGCGCTCCGGAGACGGCAGTCGACAGGATGACTGCCAGGTTCATCACCGACTGGTGCAACCCGAGAATGGCGCCGCGCAGCGCCGGGGATACGGTTTTCGTCACCAGAGACTGCAGCGCCGGCATAAGCAGTCCGCTGCCTATGGCGAACAAGATCATGCTGAGCGCGGCGAAGACAGGCAGCGCGGCAAGCGCCAAGATAAACAGGGCTATCGCGCGGGAGACCGCCCCTAACAGCGCGATGACGGTGTCATTGTAACGTCTGAGCGCAGCCGGCAACAGCGCAATCTGTGTGAAGAATTGGCCGATACCCACCAACATCAGCAGCAAGCCGACGCGCAGCGAAACATCAGCGAAATCGTATCCGGCGAAGAGCAGGGCTTCCGCGAACAAGGCGAATGTGCCGATCAACAAGCCGAAGCCGAAGCGCCCGACAAATGTTACAACCAGCACGGCAGTAAGCGGCACGTTGCGCAAAAGCGCGGCGGGGCTCATCCTGGCGCTAGCCGCATCGCGATTCCGCGCCTGCGTTTCGGGCGAGAGCGTTTCTTCCAGCGTAAACCAAGTTAAAGCCACCGTCGCAAAAGCAGCCGCCGCCGCGACTACAAAGGGCATCTGCGGACCGAACTGACTGGCGAGAAGGCCGCCCATTGCGGGACCAACTACGAAGCCCAGACCAAAGGATGCCATCACATAACCGAGAGCTTGCGTACGCTTCGACTCCGGCATGATATCGGTGACATAAGCCAAAGCAACGACCATGTTGCCGCCGGTGACGCCATCGAGCACGCGGGCGAAAAAGAGCATGGCGACCGATTGGGCGAAGCCGAGCATGAGAAAGGCGGCGACCGTGCCAATCTGGCTGACAATCAGCACCGGTAGCCGGCCCCGCCGATCTGACCAGCGCCCGATGAAGGGAGCGGCGATGAATTGCGCGCCGAAGAAGGCGGTCAGCAGCAGGGTAATCGCTTGCGGCGTCATGGCAAATTCATTTTGGGCGTAGAGCGGCAGAATCGGATGCACCATCGACGCGCCGACCATCTGCACAAATACGATCAGCAGGATGGTGAGCAGGCGGCGATCAGCAATTGTGATCTTGTGATTCAAGGGGCGAAGGACTCAATATGATAGGTAGACTGCATGTCGCAATGATATGGCAAATTCCGTACAATCGTTAGTGACAATGATGCCGCCAATTTCGCGAATTCGATTTCTCGGCGGCTGGCGTGGAGGTTAAATTGGCAGCAACACTTCATCTGATGCGGCATGGCCAGGTTCATAATCCAGGCAATATCCTGTACGGTCGCCTGCCTGGATTTCGATTGAGCGAATTGGGCATTCAGCAGGCGCATGCGGCGGCCGCGTGGCTGGCGGACAAGCCGATCAAGGCGATTTACAGCAGCCCGATGGAGCGCGCCCGGCAGACAGCGGCAATCGTAGCGCAGCGACACGCGGCGCATTCGCCCATCATCGATGAGCGGCTTATAGAAGTGTCGACGCCATACGAGGGGCGCCCAACGGCGGAACTCGCGGCCTCTGGCTGGGATCTTTACAGCGGCAACGAGCCGCCCTTTGAATCGCCTGGAATGGTGCTGGAACGCGTGCTGGACTTCTTTGAGCGCGTCGCCTGCGCGCATGCTGGCGAATCCGCTGTCGCGATCGCGCATGGCGATATTCTGGTTTTCCCCTGGTTGTACGCCCAAGGCGTAGAGCCGGAAGCGCTGATGAAGGACAGGCTGATAGATTACGCGCTGCCGGTGGATTATCCGGCTACCGCTTCGATTATGACATTTGAGTTGACCGGTCCACCGCGGGAGACGCTGCCGAACGTACGGTATGACTGCCCGTATTAGCGCAGAGAACTGCTCGCCCCGCGCAAGATGCAGCGCGTGAATGCATGCCGGCGCCATGCCAGCGCCAAGATGATCTCGCCGCTGTTCGGCACTGAACTATATAAATTGCATAGGATTTTTCCCGTTTACCCTGTAAGTATTGCCTAAGTCGTGTAGTCTAGGGAGTGAACTTCTTAACCGCGCGGAGGACCACAATGGAGAACTTGAGCATCATCACGCCGAGCTTTCACAAGCAGCGCATGGACGGGCTGTTGGAAGAAGCGAGGATTGAACGCTTCTTGAACGAAAGGAAGAACCGGAAAGCCAGCGACTGGCAGCAGCGGCGACTTCACCGCAATCGCAAGACCAACTAAGCGACAAGGCAACTGAGCCAGGCGAGCCTCGCGAACGCGGGGCTCTTTTCATTTCGGTCTTGCCGCGCCAGATTGCCCACTGCGCGGCTCGCCTCTATAATGAGTAGCAGTCTGGCAGACGCGGCGCTAACCGTATGAAACCCTTGCACCTGGTTCTATTGATCTTGATGCTGGCTGCGCAAACTTACAGCCAGGATGTCATCCAGCCGGAGTTGCGGCAGCAGCGCTGGGATGTCTTCGTCCGGCGGGGTGATGAAAACCCGGCGGAAACCGAGGTGATCTTCATTGATCTGCTCAGCGGCGAGCATTCAACGATTAGCGCAAATGGCGAAGGCTTCACGCTGACTGACGGCGGCGTCATCTTCTTAGACACCGGTGAGCAGCAGGTCAAACTGGCGAAAGCCGATGGCATCATCCGCGATCATCCCTTCATCCATATCAACGCTGAAACACAGCGCGTCGATTGGGCTGTATCGCAAGACAAAAACTGGATTGTTTGGTCGGTCAGCCGAGAGATTGAGGACGGGCGGTTGATTACGGCAATCTGGCTGGCTGATGTCGCGGGAAGCGAGATTCGCGAATTGCTGGTCTACGGTCCTCGAGAGGGCATCCAGTTGCTGCCGATCAGCTTTGGAGCGAGCCAGCGCGAGGTCTTGATGGAAGCAAATGCATTGGGCAGCGACGGCTTAAGCCCGTATACCCGGCGAACCGGGCTCTTCACGCTCGCGCTCTCGGAAGGCGAGCTGGAGACGCGGGCCCTGCCCGGCGACCCAAGCTGTTTCTGCGCTGTCGGATTTGGCGCCAATCTGATGCTGCGCCTGGCGCCCAATCGCGAGCTGAACGGGCTGGATGTTGAAGTCTACGACCTTGCCGGCGGCGAGAGGCAGGTTATCCCGGCGCTGTCTCGGGGGAATTATCGCGAGGGCGGCAACATACTCATAAGCGCCGATGGCAAGCAGGCGGTTTATGCCTTGTCGCAAGTCCCCGCCGCCGGCGGAGAAGACGAGATTCGGACCCTGCTCATTCACGTCGATATTGAAGGCGGGCGGCAGCGGATCGCCAGCAGCCCGATCCCCGATTTGATTCGTCCGCTGAGATTTGACGAGGAGAATCGCATAGCCCTAATTGCGATGGGGCAAAGCGACGCGACCTACAAGATCGATTTGGAGGATGGTCGTCTCGTCGAAGTTGCTGAGGCGCTATACCTCGGTCAATTGGGCGATCACTAGGACGCGCGCGTCCGAACGAGCTTCGGGCGATTGGCCCAATCCCAAACGGCGTCGGCGATTTCCCATACGGCTTCCGGGCGGCCGATTTTCCTGGCGTTCGCCGCGCGCTGCTTCAGCATTTCCGGGCCTTCCTCAAGCCACTCCTTAATCCGCTCAGCCACCTTTTCCGGCTTGGGCAGGTAGACGCCCGCCTCGTTTTCAATGACCAGCCGGACATTTCCCGTCTCCTGACCCGGGATGCGATCGCTGATGATCATCGGCAAGCCGGCGATCGCCGCTTCGCTGATGGTGGAGGGACCCGCTTTGGTGACGATGATATCCGAGGCCGCCATAATCCGCGGCATGGCGTGATGATTGCTGACGAAGCCAAAAATGTGGCGCGGGTTATTCCACTGGCGGTTCTCCAGCCGCGCCTTCAGTTCTTCGTTGCGGCCGCAGACTACCAGCAATTGCGCGTCCAGCGGCTGGGCGTCCAGCGCCTCGACCGTCTTGTGCAGAGCGCCCATGCCTTCGCCGCCGGCCACAAGCAACACGGCGGGCAAATGCGGGTCAAAGCGAAACTCCGCGCGCGCGGCTTCTTTGGTCGTCATCGAATTGATGAAGTGCGGGTTCACCGGCAAGCCGGTGATCTGCATCTGCGAGGGCGACATGCCAAGACGCAGACCGCGGCGATAAGCCGATTCCGTCGGCACGAAGCAATGGTCGACGCGTGGATCGTACCAGAAGGACGGCGTCGTCACCAAATCAGTGACGACGGTCAGGAAAGGCGGGCGTTCGTCCAGCGTTAGAAAAGCGCGAAACGTGGGGTTGCCAATTACGGAATGGGTGCAAACGGCGACATCAGCCGGGTGCTCGGCGACGATGCGACGCAGCACTCGGCGGTTGTTGCGATAGATCAACTGGCGCGCGAGACCGGTGCGGAGCCGCCCGTCAAAAACATGATATACAAGCGCCCAGAGGAACTTTGATGTATTCACGACACGCGGATAAAGCTCCGGCTGTTTGTTGAGCGGCCACTTGCATTCGCGCAAGACATCCACCGCATCAAATTCAACAGCGTCGCCGTAGCGAATCTTCATGGCGTCTTGAATCGCCTGAAAAGCCGATCGATGCCCGCCGCCGGTATCGGAGAACAGAAACAGGACTTTCTTGGTCACGCGGGGGTTTCCCGAGTCAGGTCAAATTGCATCTGCCCATCAATCATCTACGAGACTCGTCAACGGCTGCCGGCGGCAATATGCCCGCGGCAACCATGCCACTACTTTATCACTGATTGGGCGCAAATGAACGCGCAAGTGCTGAATCGCCAGGGCAATCGCGGCAAAATGATGTCGCATGGGATGACGAATAATCAAACTGAAATTCAACCACCGAGTACACCGAGTTAAGTTGAGGACACAGAGATATTGGTATTTTCGATCTTTTCTCAAACATCTGACGCCGCCACAAAGCCTAAACTGTCTATACAGATTTTCTCTGCATTCTCTTTTCTCTCGGTGTCCTCGGCGGTAATAATTTGATGGGATTGCCCTGCCTTATTTGCGAGCTTGCCTGGACCATATTCCGCCTTCGGACGCGGCGGCAAATGTAAAACGTCCATTATCTTTATTACAAACCAGCGGGAAATCGTGTATATTCAAGATACTTTAATGCAAAGACCGGTGACGAAATGGCATTTCTCGATCTAAATCCAATCACCATCATCATCAATCTCATCGTCCTCGGCGTCGCCATGACGGCGCACGAATTCGCGCACAACTTCGTCGCCTGGAAGATGGGCGACGAGGTTCCCAGATTGCAAGGACGCCTGACCCTGAATCCGCTGGTTCACATCAATTGGGTGGGCTGGCTGATGTTCGCCATCATCGGTTTCGGCATCCTTGGCAGCGCGCCGATATCGCCTGAGCGCATGCGGGATCCGCGCAAGGGCTTTCTGGCGGCGGTCGCTGCCGGCCCCTTTTCCAACCTGGGCTTGGCGCTGGCATCCGCCATCATGCTGCGCTTCAGCGGGTTAAACGCGCATGGCATGTTGGTCTATTACGGTCAAGCGCCGCTGAGCGACCCGATCAGCATTTTGGCGGCGCTGCTTTTCGCCATGGTGTACTGGAATGTGCTGCTTTTCGTATTCAATTTGATTCCGCTCTTCCCGATTGATGGCTGGCATATTGTTTTGAGTTTGCTGCCGGGCCGCTGGCTGACCCACTTGCAGATTCCCGTCGTCATCCAACAGAACCTGCGCCCGCTTTCCGAGTTTCTGATGCGACCGGCATTCAAGTGGCGCGATTGGCAGATGGCGAGCTATTACGTGTTCATCGCGCTTATATTCATTTCGTTCTTGCCATTTGGCGGCTTCAGTCCATTTGGCATCTTCATTGGGCAGCCGACAAGCGCCCTGCTCCGCCTCTTGCTGTTTTAACTTGATGAAGGCGGCGATTCACCGGTTTGCGCAGGGCTTCAGCGCGCTGTTCGCCTTCGCCAAACCGCCGGATTTGAACTTGGCGCGGCGTCATCTGTCCGCTTGCGAATTCAAAGCCTTTCGCTTAATGGCGCGGTCTGAGCAGTTGCACAGCCTGAAGGTGCTGCGGAAGATCCTCGCGGATTATCCGACGGCGCCGAAAGCGCTAATCAGCGCGGCGCTGCTGCATGATGTAGGCAAGTCACGATATCGCCTTTCCATTTGGCAAAAGACGCTGGCGGTGATCATCGAGGCGATTACCCCAGCCGCGAGCCGCCGCCTTAGCCAAGATCAAACCCTCAGCATCTGGCGCGCGCCGTTCATCGTGCGGCGCCATCACGCGTATTGGAGCGGCGAGATTCTTCGACGCTGCGGCTCGGACGCTGATGTTATCTGGCTGGTGGAACAACACCAGGACAATGCGGAGGCTCATCGCGATTATCAGCATTTTAAGCTGCTGACGCGCTTGCAAAGAGCCGATGGCGCCTGCTGACGCGCGCGGCGAGCTGGCTATAGAAAGATAGCCTTGGTCTAGGCTATAGTTGGGGGACGCGCCCGCTGACAAAATAAGGATGATGCCATGGCGGAGTTGACGGTCGCAATACTGGGGTTGGATCGGCTTGGCGTTTCAGTGGCGCTGCGCCTGCGGACTTACGTCAAAAAAGGCGGCGAGCACCGCTTCAAGTTGATCGGCTACGATAGTCGGGAAGACTATGAAAAGCCGGCGAAGAAGCTCAAGGTCTTCGACAAGGTGGAGCGCAACTTGCGCGCCGCCGTTGAATCAGCGGACCTGGCGCTCATGAACCTGCCCTTTGAAGATCTGCGCGCCGGCTATGAGCTCGCGGCTTTGTCATTGCGCGAGGGCGTCGTCATCCTGGATACGGCGGTGATAAAGCAGCCATCGCTTGGCTGGGCTTCCGAATACCTGAGCGAAGAACAGCACCTGATCGGCTTCACGCCCATCGTCAATGCCGATTATATGCTGGAGCATCAACTGACGCCCGAATACGCCGCCGACGACTATTTCCATGGCAGCATCATCTATCTGACCCCGGCGGTCAACAGCATCCGGGAAGCGATTGATCTGGCGGTCAACTTCTCGCTGATTCTGGATGGCAGGCCCCATTTTCTTGATCCAGCCGAACATGACAGCCTCACCACGATCACGGAAGAGATTCCGCAAGCGCTCAGCCTTGCCGCCTACTCAGCCGCCATGAAGCACAAAGCCTGGGGCGATGCGCAGCGCCTGACGAACCCGCCCTTCAATGTGCTGACGCGCTACCTGCTAACCCACCACCCCGATGCGCTGCGTGATGAATGGCTGGCCAACAGCGATTCGCTCGCGCGGGCGATCGACGATGTCCTGGCGACTTTGCGCCAGCTGCGCGACTGCCTCGCCGACGGCGATGAGAGCGCGATAGAAGCATTCTTGATCGAAGCCTCGGATGATTATCAAGAGTGGATCAACAGGCGTCACAAGAGCGATTGGGGCGAGCAGCCATCGGCGCGCGTGCAATATGACACGACCATCGCCGGCACACTCTTCGGCAGCGCGATCGGCAAGCGACTGTTTGGCGGCAACCGGGACGGCGACAAGTGATGTGAAAGCCGTTTGAAAGCTGCCGGCGAGAGGGCGATGCGGATTGCGCCCAATGCCTGCGCCGCATTTCAGACGCGTCGGAGACAAACATTTGACCACTGGTGATAAATCGGATAAAGTTATCGGTAGCGAGCAATTCTTGAAGCAGGCGTAGTTTGCTTAACAGATTATTGATGGTAAGGGGGAATCCCGCAATGAATCGAACGATAGGCATTTCCATTCGCGCGCTCGTCTTGTTGGCGCTCTTGATGACATCGGCTGTCGCCTTCGCCCAGGATCAAACCCAAAGTGAAAGCGCAGCCAGCCCGCCATTCATCGGTATCCGATATTGGCATCACGATGAGGGCTTGTTCGTCACCGGCATCATCCCGAATACGCCGGCCGCCGCTGCCGACATGGAGGCGGGCGATATCGTCATGGCGGTTGAAGGCGAGCCCATCCGGGTTGAGACCGTGCGCGACGTGGTTTGGAAACACGATGTTGGCGCAACCGTTTCTTTGAGCATCGACCGCGACGGCCGGCAATTTACCCAGGATCTGACCCTGATCGCGCTGCCCGAGGATCTCTTCGAGAACCCCGATTACGCCATGCCGCTTGATCTGGCGTCGGTCGGTCTGTTCGTCGCTCAGTGCAATGACAAGCTGTTGGTCATGGGCGCCTTGTCTGGCTCCGAAATCGCGACCGCGGGCTTCCATGTATACGACAAAATCATCGCGATTGACGGCGCTGAAGTCCGCACCATTGGCGAAGCCGATGCGGCCGTTTCCGCTCTGAGCGCGGGCGATGAACTCAGCTTCGCGATATTGCGCGGCGATCGTGAAATGACGATCAAGGTCATCGCGGAAGATCACCGCCGGCGCGATCCGCGTCGCCGTCCACCGCGCCGCCCACACCCGCGCTTGGAGGTTGAGCGCGCCTACGTATCCGACAATATCGAACTGGGTTATGGCGATGGCTTCGTTGTCGTCAGCGTCTTGAACCCGGCGCATGAATTGTACGCGGCTGGTTTGCGCCAATTTGACCTCATCGTCGAAGCCAACGGGGCGCCGGTGGAAGAAGCGACCAATCTGTTCAGCGGCGACACGATTCAAGTCGCGGTCGAGCGCATGAACAGCACGCTGCGCTTCGACCTCCCGGTATCGGCGGCGCCGCTGCTGATCTTCGGCGATGTCGAGCCGGTCGAGCAGGATCGCGCGCAGTGGCTGGGCTTGCACGAGAAGCAGGTCACGCTGGGTGTGCGCTACCTGCAATTGGAGCCCAACAGCCCCTACTTCGAGGGCAGCGGCTTGACGCAGGGCGCTTATGTCGCCGAGGTGATTGAAGGCTTGCCCGCTGAAAGCGCTGGTATGCTGCAAGGCGATATCATCGTGGCGGTGGCTGGCGAGCCAGTCACCCTGGAGATTGACCTGCGCAATCGCATCTACTTCCACGAGCCCGGCGAGCAGGTGACGCTTGATATCCTGCGCGATGGCGAGATTTTGCAGATTGATGTGACGCTGCGGGTGGCGAGCAAGTAAGCTGCTGACAGCTAGAAGAATTCAGGAGCCCCTGTCAAATGGCAGGGGCTTTTTGTTTGGCTAGACCACGCGGGATGTTAATAACAGTAGCAAGAAGGGCGAGACAGCGGCTCGCCCCTACAACGACGCTCTAACTTGTGCTTCGGCAGCGCAAGCCGGCCTCGTTACTTCGCGTACTCCACCCGCCGCGTCTCGCGGATGACATGCACCTTGATCTGCCCCGGATACTGCATATCGCCCTCAATTTGCTTGGCGATATCGCGCGCCAGTTGAATCGAGGAGTAGTCGTCCACCACCTCGGGCCGCACGATGATGCGAATCTCGCGGCCCGCTTGCAGCGCGTAGCTTTGCTCGACGCCATCAAAGCCGTTGGCGATTTCCTCCAGCTGCTTGACGCGGCGGATGTAAGAATCAAGGCTCTCGCGCCGGGCGCCGGGGCGCGCGCCCGATATGGCGTCAGCCGCTTCGACGATAAAGGCTTCGACGCATTCTTTCTCCACCTCGTGGTGATGGGCGGCGATGCAGTTCACCACCGGGTCTTTGCCACCGTAGCGCTTGACGAACTCGGCGCCGATCATCGCGTGAGTGCCCTCGACATTGTGATCAATCGCCTTGCCGATGTCATGCAGCAAGCCACCGGCTTTGGCGATGTTGACATTGGCGCCCAATTCCATCGCGATCATGCCGGCGATATGCGCGGTTTCAATCGCATGAGCGTGCTGATTCTGCCCGTAGCTGGTGCGGAATTTCAACGTGCCCAAGAGCTTAAGCACTTCTGTATGCAAGCCGTGGATGCCGGTCTCGTAGGCGGCGCGTTCGCCTTCTTCGCGCACGATCTGTTCGACTTCCGCCCGCGTGTCTTCGACCAGTTTTTCAATCCGCGCCGGGTGAATGCGCCCATCGACGACCAGTTTCGCCATGGTCCGCTTCGCCACTTCGCGGCGCACGGGATCAAAACTGCTGATGGTGACGGATTCCGGCGAGTCATCCACGACCACATCGACGCCGGTCGCCAGCTCAAATGAGCGGATATTGCGCCCGTTGCGGCCAATGATGCGGCCCTTCATATCATCGCTGGACAAATGAACCACGCTGACGGATATCTCATTCACCTGCTCGGAAGCCAGCCGCTGTATCGCCATGGCGATGAGGCTGCGCGCTCGCTGATCGGCGGTTTCGCGCGCCTCGGCTTCCACCTGTCGGATGATGCGCGCCATATCGTTTCGCGCATCGAGCTCAATCGAATCCAACAGTTGTTGACGCGCTTCGTCTATCGTCATTTGCGCGATAACCTCGAGCCGCTCAATCATGACGGCTTCGGATTTCTTGAGTTCGTTTTCTTTCCTGTCGAGCCGGCTTTGGCGTTTGTTCAGCTGCTGATCGCGCTGCTCGAGGCGCTCCATCCGGTTGTCGAGGTCCTTGCGCCGGCGTTGAATCCGTTCATCCTCGTCATTTAGATCGCGGCGGCGGCGCGAGATTTTCGCTTCGGCTTCGCTAATGCGGCGTTGCGCTTCATTATCGGCGTCGACAAGGATGGTCGTCTTTTCGGATTCCGCCTTTGTCAGAATCTGTTTGGCATCTTCCGATGCCTTTATGAGGGCGCTCTGTCCTTCTTCTTGCTGCTGTTTGAGCAGCGCGGCCACGCTCCGGCGGCCGCCGACGATATAACCCGCCCCAGCGCCAACGATAGCAACGACAACAGCGAGCACGATTGTTGCAAGTTCATGAATTTCCATAGTGGATTGACGGTATCCCTTGGATACATTCGTCTTGCTCCTTTCTTCTTATGATTCGGCGAAATGCCACCGATACTAGTCTGCGTCTTCGTCTTGAAAGTAGCCAGGATCGCGCGCGTCAAGCTCCGCCTGCAAGCGCGGAATAACATCCCTGATTACGTATTCGCCAAAGCCACGGCGGCGAAGCATCGCGCCCAGCTTTTGCCCGAAGGCTTGGTGCGTGCTGCCCCGGTAACGCCAGATTCGCGCTTGCGCCGCCTGGAATGCCGTTTCCTCTTCATTGATCTCCGCCAGCAGCGCATCGACGATATCGTCATCAATGCCCTTCTGACGCAATTCAAATCGCAGCGCGCGCAAACCCATGGGCTTAAAGCGATCGCGATTGGAGATCCAAAAGCGCGCGAATGCCATATCGTCTACATAATCACGCTGCCGCAATCGCTGGATGACGATTGCGATCAGAGAATCCGCTACCTGCTTTTTGACAAGATGGCGGCGAACTTCTTCGGTGCTGCGCGGTCTATAGGACAAGTAGCGTAGCGCCAGGTTATAGGCGCGCTGCTGCGAGCCAGCGTCCGCTAACTCGGCCACTTCTGAATCCGTCAAGGCCTGCCCACGGCTGAGACGCGCCGCCTCCATCAGAGGCAAGTCCAAAGCATATTCGTCATCGAGAAAAAGCTTGACGCGTTCTTTATCTCGCTGATGCGCTTCCAGACCAGTGACAACCGGCATCGTTTCCGTCCAATACAAACGACCGCAGTTCTTCCGAAGCTGCGGCCACACCAGCGACAAATTACAATACACGCCATCCGTCAACGAGACGATGGCGGCGCAAAAAAGAATCAGCCTGAAACGCCCCGTAGTTCCTTTCCTACTGCTACGGCGTCACGCGTTTGCATACTCATTGCTGAACTTTCCGTGTGAAAGTTCATATCAACCTGATCCAATCCAACGGCGAGCGGAATAATCGCTCGTAATTTGCGCGGTCTGAGCCGCAACCGCAAGCTCGGCGGCGCATGTTGCCGCAAGTTTATCGCCGAGCCCGCTCTTTATATCGCCACCTCAACTTGTCGCAGCGGCTGCAAATTGGCGCCGCAACCCAGTCGGTGGTACTGAATTAACACCCTTTCAGAATGGCAACGACGGCAATTGGTCATCAGCCATTCATTATCTATTATACAGAAAAATGAAACTTGGCAAGTACCGCCTTGCCGCTGAGTTGACGGTGCCGGGAAATTGACAAAGGTCCACCGCGGCAGATTTCTCAATTGATGCCAGAATTGTCCAATAAGACTAGGAAAGCGAGCGGAACGTGTGAGCCAGCGCGCGCCGGCAAGAGCAACCTACCGGCATGGACGAAGAGACAGGTGGCATGGGGCGGGCATTTGAAGCTCGCGGGAGTGAGTGATGGCGAGGCGCTCGCGCGGCATATTGGTTACCGGCGGCGGCACCTTTCTCGGCGACAATATCGCGTCCGCCCTGCTGGCGGAAGGCGCCAAGGTGAGCCTGCTGGTGCGCCCCGGGGCAGAAGACAATTTGGGACCGCTGGCGCAGCGCACACGCTGGTCGACGGCGGATGTCTGGAGCCCCGCCAGCTTGCGTGGCAAGGCGCGTTTGCATTCCGCGGTGATTCACACAGTCGGCAGTTTAACCGCGGATCCGGCGCAGGGTTTGTCATTTCGCCGTCTCAATTTTGAGTCGGCGCGCAACATCGCCAATATGTGCGTCAGCGATGGCGTCCGGCGCATGATTCTGCTCAGCGGCGTCGGCGCGCCCTGGATCAATCGCGCCTATATCCGCTCCAAAAGAGAGGCTGAGGACTACATCCTGCGAATGGGCTTAAGCGCCGCGATCGTACGCGCGCCACTGCTATACACGCCGGGGCAAAGCCGCCCGCTGTTTTACCGCGCCCTGTCCCTGCTTGGCGCGCTTCCGCCGCTGTCCTGGGTCGTTCTGGGGCGGATCGCGCCGATGCCTGTAGACACGCTCGCGCGCGGCGTCGCCAAGCTCGCCACATCACCCGATGAGGATCGGGCGATCTACTACGCGCGCGACCTGCGGAAGCGAATTCGCCGAGTTGCGCCGCGCCAGGCTTCTGAAACCAGCGACAACTTCATGCCCGGGACGAAGGATAACCTCAGCCCTTACGACGCATTGGACGAAGAGTTGCCCTTCGGCTGGTCGCCGAGCGACGAGCCCTCATAACTTGCGCTTGAAATGGGATGACAGAGACGTATAATATGTGTCCCTTATGGCGACGTAGCCAAGTGGTAAGGCAGAGGTTTGCAAAACCTTCATTCGTGGGTTCGAATCCCACCGTCGCCTCTTCGGAGCCTCTCCAGGTTAATCACTAATGAAATCGCAAAGGCGCCGCGCCAAGGCAAAGGCGGCAGATGGACGGCAGGTCGATAAACGGCGCCTGGCCCCGCTCGCGCCGGGTCCGCTCCCAAATTACAGCTTGAGCAGCGTCTGCCCCGCCTGCGCCAGCAAGACTTACAAGCAGGCCTGCAAGGCGCGCTGCCCAAGGTGCGGCTTCATGTGGGATTGCAGCGAGCTCTAAGGACCGCAGTCTCTAAGAGACTATCTTCCAGAAGCGCTCGACATAATCGCCGGTCTGCGGATCGGTGAAGGCGCGCCGCACGTCAGATTCCATCGCCGCCAGGTCTGCCCAGAAGGTGCTTATCTGCGAGTGGTAGCAAGCGATCGCCGCGGTCTTCGCTCGCATTTCCGCATCGCTCAAGACGACATCCGCCGGCGCCAGCGGCAGGTCAATTGCGCCAAGCGCCATCTCGGTGGACCGATCCGCCTTTGAATAGGGGAACTCCACATAAAAACGCAAGACCGATTTGTCCGGCGCGTCGCGCATCTGGGTCATGCCCCAGTCGCGCGCAATTTGATGATCCACATGATGGCCCACGCCCAGGGGCAGATACACCCTTGCCGCCGTTTCCAGCTCGGGGATTTGAATGCCCTTTAACAGGCGAGGCGCGTAATCGGCGCGATGAACCTCGCCGAAGAGCGACTCCTCCGACGGATAAAGCGCCAAGTCGCCCGCCAGGCGATAGACGCAATCGGGAAGCGGCACGTGCATGAAGTCGACGCCAAGCGCGCGTGAGGCGCGTTCATCTTCGATCTGGCGCTGGCGCAGCGGATCGACGCCCGCCCCCCAACGCCGGTGCAAGTCCGCCAAGATTGGCGTATCCGGCAGCTCGCCCTGAAACAAACCACCCATCATGGTAATCACGAGCACGGAATGCCCAGCCGCGGTTAACTGGCTCGCCGTGCCGCCACAGCTGAAGACGCCGTCGTCAAAATGCGGAGAGATTATGACATGGGTTTCGGCTGGCGCTATTGAAGCCATTCTGAACTCGCCTTCTGCGGGAACTGATTTAGCTGACGGCGGACGCGGCGGCAAAAAAATCGCAGGCTTCGCTGATGGCGCAGCGCCCGCAAACCGGCTTGCGCGCGTGGCAGGTATCGCGCCCGTGCTGTATCAACTGTATATGAAACTGATAGTAATCCTCCGGCGGCGCAATCGCTTCCATCACCGGATGGGCATCATCCGCCGAAAGCTTCTCCGGCAAAAAGCCGATACGCTTGCTGACACGATAGATATGGGTATCGACGGGAAAAGCCGGTCGGCCGTAGGCGAAGCACAAGACGATCGCGGCTGTTTTGGGTCCGATGCCTTTGAGCGAGACCAGCCAGGCTTTCGCCTCATCCAGCGGCAGGTCGTTCAAGAAGTCGATGCTGTATTCGCCGGCTTTTTCGAAGATGACCTCAAGCGCGCTTTGAATCCGCGGCGCCTTCTGATTGGCCAGACCGGCGGGACGAACGGCGTCTATCAGATCGTCGAGCGCGGCAAAACGCACCGCATCCCAAGACGGGAAGCGTTCTTTCAAGCGGGCAAAAGCGCGGTCGCGGTTGGTGTCATTGGTGCTCTGGCTAAGGATGCAGCTGATCAATTCGTCCATGCCATCTTGATTGCGCGACCAATCCAACTCGCCGTAGACCTCGGTGAGGGCAGCGGCAACCGGCGCGTACTTCGCCTTGCGCGCCTCAAGATTGTCAACTTTGTCTAGCGGATTTCGTCTGCGAGCCATGCGTCAATTGTACAGCGCGGGCGGAACTCTGCAAGCGACGGATGGATTGGGGGGCGAGGAATCAAGTGGTTTTCACTTTAACGGATCCCCCGCACGCCGGCTCAAGCTTGTCTTGCGGCAACAGGCGCCAGGCGGTCAGCGCGATCAATGCGAAGACCACCGCCGATGCGAAAAAGACGCCGCGCATGCCCAGCATAAGCGCAACCGCTGCGCCGAAGAGCGGCGCGGCCGCGCGCGAGCCGGACATGACCGAATTCTCAAGCCCGTATATGGCGCCGGCGCGATCGGTGCCGGCATAACGCGAGAGCAAGGCGCTGGGCGAAGCGACTAAACCGCCGGCGGCGACCCCGCCTAAAGCCTGCAAGATGAGCAACTGCCAAATATCGACGACCAGCGCCTGGGGCACATAAAATATCGCCGCCGCCAGCGAACAGTAGAAAAGGACTTTGCGGTGGCTGATGCGGTCGCCCATGCTGCCGAGCCAGACAGCGCCAAACGTGGACGCCGCCGCTGATACCGCCATAAAGAGGCCAGCGTATGTATTGCTGGTGTCGCTTTCGCTTGCAATTAGCGAAACCACAAACAGCGGCGCTATCGGCACG
Source organism: Anaerolineae bacterium (assembly GCA_022820125.1). GTDB lineage: Bacteria > Chloroflexota > Anaerolineae > Aggregatilineales > Phototrophicaceae > UBA6055. The sequence continues at coordinate 56,796 of JAJEGA010000033.1, forward strand.
ATGATCATGCGAGCGAGGCCAGACAAGAACCGTATCATCAGCGCCATGCTCACGCCGGCTGTGCCCAGGATGTCCTTCCAACCGCGGACCAGCGACACCGGGTGAAACGCGACCGCTTCCTTCGAGGCGCTGACGCTTTCATTGACGCCGAAAAAGACAACCAAGCCGCCCGACATCAACAGCAGGGCGGTAATCAAATAGGGGATGTTGTAGCCGAAGTGATCGGCGAGCATGCCTCCCATCAAGGGACCCACGGCGACGCCAGCCCACAAACCCAATTGCAGGGCGCCCATCGCAAAGCCGACGCGGCGCCGCGGGGTCGCGGCTGCCACCAGCGCATTGTTGGCGGAAACGGTCCCGGTCACCAGACCTTGCAGCGCTCGAATCATGATCAGCTGCTCGGCTGTCTGCACGAAGCCCATCATCGCCATCGTAATCGCGCCGCCAAACATCGCGCGCATGATCATTTTCTTGCGACCGAAGCGATCGGCGGCGACGCCCCAAAATGGCGCCGTGATCATCATCGTGACGCCTTGCACCGATATGACCAATCCGGCTGCCAATTCCGTGCTCAGTCCAGTCGTTGTGCCCAGGGTTTCGATGTGCAAGGGCAGGAATGGGAACATCATCGAGTAACCGACGGCGGATAAAACCTGCGCGATGAAGGCGACGCTCAAGGTGAATTTCCAAGTATGCGGTACGGCGAAAGCGCGCGTGAGCTGGTGATAATTCGCCGAGAGGACTCTAGCCATCTACATTTGCCTTGTTAGTGAATTAGGATTATGCGCTGCAGCGCGCTAGCCGCCGGCGCTGGCGCTTCCCGATAACCGGAAGAGTTGCCGCTTCGACTTGGGCAATAGCCGCGCGCCTATCAGCAGAATCAAAAGGTAGTAGATGGCGACAGCGGCAAAGACCGCCCGCAAGCCAAACATGGCGGCAATGACAGAAGCGGTCATCGGCGCCATGCCGTTGGCGAAGGATGATACGGACGCGTCCAGCCCATAGACCGATCCTTCATCGCCCAGGTCGGTATACTTCGCCAGCATTGCCGCCGGCGCGGACAATACGCCGCCGGCCGCGATCCCAGCCAGCGCCTGCAAGATCAGCAACTGATGTACATTGCTCACCAAGGCTTGCGGGATATAGAAAATCATCGCCATGCAGGCGGTCAGAATCAAGACGTTTCGGTAGCCCCACTTGTCCCCGAGCCAGCCGAAGACAAATGAACCGGCTGTAATCGCGATCGCCGACACCGTCAGCACCAAGCCTGCGTAGCTGCTAGCGCCGGCAACCACTGCGCCTGGAATCAGCGCGGCGACAAACAAGGGCGCGATCGGCATGACCGAGCGCTGCGCGAAGCCGTTCAGGAATCGCAGCGAATAGACCGTCTTCACGCCGCGCTTGCGCAGGATGCCGCGCCAGGCGCGCGCCATCTTGAGGGGATTGAGGTCAAGTCGCTTGTCAGCCGGGGGCGCATAAGTCTCGCGCACCGCCAGCGTGACCAGCAAGCCAGCCAGCACCAGCATCGCCGATGTGAAGAGGAATGGAACCTGAAATCCAAATCTCTCAGCCAGGATGCCACCGACCAAGGGACCTATGGCGGCGCCTCCGAACAAGCCCACTTGCAGCGTACCGAGGGCGAATCCAATTCGTTCGCGCGGGGTCTCGCCAGCGACCAGCGCCATGCTCGATGCGATGATGCCGCTCGTCAAGCCTTGCAGCGCGCGCAAGGCAATGAGCGCGAGCGCGGTCTCGGCAAAGCCCATCAAGAGCAAGACGACGGCAGCGCCAAACAACGCGCGCATCACCATCTTCTTTCGCCCGTATTGATCGGCGAAGCGACCCCAAAATGGCATCGCAAGTGAAGCGACCAGCGGCGGCGCGCCGATGACCAAACCCGCAAGCAATTCCGGGCTGATGAACTGAGCGTCTCTAAGGGTCTGTATGTATAGGGGCAGAAATGGATAAACGAGGGAGATGCCCCCCGTGCCAAGCGCTTGCGCCAGCGATACGACGATTAGCGTGACGAACCAGCGATTGGGAGGCTGTGATTCCTCAGCGTCTTGCACGAACGCCCGCTCCTTGCAACTTTTTTTGCAAATTTGACTAGCGTACAAGAGTCCAGCGTTATTTCAAGCGCGAATATCGCCCAGTTTCTTGGAAATGATTCCACCTGTATTTCCGCGCCAGTCTATAATATTCTCGGTGTGTTCAGCCTAGGGAATATCATCAAGAGCGGGCGCCTACCCGCTTTCATTTTGCCGGTCAGCAAGACCCTGCCCCCAAAGCCAGCCAGCAGTGGACGGAGAAGAGACCGCGGCATGTGGCAGCCAACAAAATTGGAACTTGAGCGCTGGGAAAAGGCGCAGCGCCTCCAAGCGAAGGGATATGAGCTTTATCCCGCGCGTATCGAGCGCACGCACCGGATCGCGGAGGCGATCGCCCTATTCCTGCGCGCGGAGACGGACGCGGCAACCACGGATATAGGCGTCACCGTCACGGGCCGCATCCGCCGTCTGAATAGCAAAGGCAAGGTGTCCTTCGCGCATATTGAAGACGAGAGCGGGCGGGTTCAGCTATTCCTTCGCATCAACGCGCTGGGTGAAGAAAGCTACGAATTAATCCGCCGCAAGCTGATTGATGTCGACGACTTCGTCCAAGCGAGCGGCGCGATGATGCGTACGCGAACGGGCGAAGTCAGCGTCAATACGAGCGAACTTCGTTTAATCAGCAAAGCGTTGACGCCGCTGCCGGTGATCAAAGAACAGCGACGCGCCGATGGCAGCGTCATCGAATATGGCGAATTCAAAGATTCCGAGAGCCGATACCGCCAGCGCTATGCCGACCTGGCGGTGAACAAATCCGTACGCGAAATCTTCGTCAAACGCGCGCGCGCGATCAAAGCGCTGCGCGAATTTCTCGATGGCGAAGGCATGCTGGAAGTTGAGACGCCGATTCTGCAGCCGCTCTATGGCGGGGCGGCGGCGCGTCCCTTCTCGACCCATCACAATCAGCTGCGGCAGGACCTGTATCTGCGGATCAGCTTCGAGCTCTATCTGAAACGGCTGCTGGTCGGCGGATATGACGCGGTCTACGAAATCGGACGCGACTTCCGAAACGAAGGCGTCAGTTACAAGCACAATACCGAATTCACCATGCTCGAGTTCTACAAAGCCTACATCGATTATAAGGGCGTGATGGACATCACCGAGCGGATGTTCGCCTATGCCGCCGAGCAAGTGACCGGGTCAGCGCGGATCACATACCAAGGCGCTGCGATTAATCTGGCGCCGCCATGGAAGCGCGTCAGCATCCGCGACGCGGCGCAAGAGCTGCTCGGCTTCGATTATATGGATTACCCCACCAGCGAGACGCTCTACGCTCACCTCGATTCGCGCGGCTTGGCGGAGGGGCTGGCCCCCGGCGACACCTGGGGGCGCATGATTGTGGAACACATCTTGGGCAAGCACATCGAGCGGCATCTGATACAGCCGACGATCATCAAAGATTATCCGCGCGATATGTCGCCTTTCGCCAAGGGCATTCAAGGGACCAGCGCCGACGAAAAAGAGCGGCGCTACCTCGAAAGTCATACCGAGCGCTTCGAGTTTTTCATCGCCGGCATGGAGATGGGCAACGCCTTCACCGAACTCAACGACCCGCGCGACCAGCAAGCGCGATTTGTCGACATGAAGCGGCTCTACGCCGATGACGCCGACGAGACGACGCCACTCGACGAAGATTACCTGAATGCCATGCGCTATGGCATGCCGCCAAATGGCGGATTCGGCAGCGGCGTCGATCGCATGGTGATGCTGCTCACCGATCAGACGAGCATCCGCGATGTGCTGCTCTATCCGCATTTGCGTTCGCAGCAATTAACCGAAGCCGATCTGCGCGGGCAGTTCATGCTCGACGCCGCTGTCAGAGGTATGGAATACCGGCTGGATCATCAGATGGAGGGCAGTAAGCGACAGATCGCGCTCTATCTGCCGGCGCGCGAGATCGGCGTCGAGTTTCGCCTGGCGAACGCGCTTGAAGGGTCGCTGGCGCAGCTGCAAAATCTGCGCCAAGCCTTCGAAGGCGATCTATACGTGATGACGGACGAAGCGCTTTATCGCGTTGACGAAGACTTGATCGAGATCGTCGCTGCCGATTTCTGGCAGACCTTGACCTAGCTGCGGCAAATCGCCCATGTTTATCGAATTCCTCAGCCCAGAAATTTTTGACGCGATCATCATCATCAATATCATTGTTGGTCTGATTATCGCCGGGCGCCGATTTCGTAAAGACCTAAGCGGTCCCATCCCAGATGACGCGGCTGAATGGGCGCGCGCCGCTTATCCGTCTATGCAAGCCGACGCCTCGCGCGAAGACGCTTAGCGTTACGCGCCGTCGAGAGCGGGCATGAACCACTCTTGCCTATGGCTTATGCCAACGGCACAATACCTTTCATTCCGAGAATCGGCGACATCCATCAGGAGAATAGCAAGCCATGCTCGATATTGCGCTGATCCGCTCGAAGCCGGATTGGGTCAAGGAACAAATTGAGAAGTTGAACGATGAGGGCGCGCTGGCTCGCATCGATGCCATCGTCGACTTGGACGCGCGCAGGCGCGAAACCAGGACGCGCATCGAAACAGCGCAGGCAGCCCGCAACAAGCTGAACCGCGCGATGGGGGCGCTCCGCGGCAACAAGCGCATGACGGACGGAGAGAAAGCCAATCGCGCGCAACTGGCGGCGGCGGCGCTGGGCGCGGAAGACTATGAACAGGCAAGCCGCCTGATGGCTGGCGCCGAGCCGGCGACGCCTGACAAACATGCCGAGATGAAAGCGGCTTTTGATGAGTTGATTCGCGAACTGCGCATCATGGGCGATGAAATCGGCGAAGGATTCCGCCGAATCGAAGCAATCGAAGCCGAGTTAAAAGAGAATATGCTGTGGCTTCCCAACCTGCCGCACGAGAGCGCGCCCGTCTTTGAAAGCGAAGACGACAACATCCCCGGACCAATGCAAGGCAGCTTGCGCGAATTCGACTTTGAACCCAAGCCGCATTGGGAGCTGGGTCCGGCGCTGGACATCATCGACTTCGAGCGCGGCGTCAAGCTCTCAGGCAGCCGTTACTACACGCTCAAAGGCTGGGGCGCGCGTTTGCAGCGGGCGCTGATCAGCTTCTTCCTCGATGCCGCGCGCGAGAACGGATACACCGAAGTTTATGTGCCCAACATCGTTCATGGCGAGATGCTCTATGGCGCGGCGCAGTTCCCCAAATTCCAGGACACCGTATTTTCGCTGGCTGATGAAGAAAAGTATCTGATACCAACCGCCGAAGTCGGCATAGCCAATTTGCACCGCGGCGAGATCCTGGAGGAAGCCTGCCTGCCGCTGCAATACGTGGCGCATTCGCCTTGTTATCGCAGCGAGAAAGCCAGCGCCGGGCGCGATGTGCGCGGCATCAAGCGCGTGCATCAATTCGAGAAAGTTGAGATGTTCAAATTCGCCACGCCCGAAACGAGCTATACAGAGCTTGAAACGATGACGCGGCAGGCGGAAGCGATCTGCGCCGCGCTGGATATCCCCTATCGCCGGCTGGAGATCGTGACCGGCGATCTCGGTTTCAGCGCGACCAAGAAATACGACATTGAGATGTGGTCGCCCGGCTGCGGCGAATGGCTCGAGGTCAGCTCCTGCAGCAATACCGAAGCCTTTCAAGCGCGGCGGGCGATGCTGCGCTACTATCCAAGCGGCACGCGCAAGACGCGCTATCTGCACACACTCAATGGCAGCGGCTTGGCGACGCCCCGCGTCATGATCGCTATCATGGAGAACAATCAGCAAGCCGATGGCAGCATCATGATTCCCGAAGCGCTGCGCCCCTATCTCGGCGGCGCCAAACGAATAGAGGCGATCAAGAACTGAATCGCCTGGCGCTGCGGCTAGCCAGGCCAGAAGCCATCCAAGCCTCAAATATCGGGGGTCAGCACCAATCGCGTTGCCCACGCGCCCATGCATTTACACCCAATCGCTGGGGGGGCGCGCGATTTTGCTTGACGCTGAAAATCAGCGCGGATTATAATTCGGTTATGGTTGCCCGCGGGCGATGGGCGCGTCAGCAGCCGCATCCGTCGATGAAAGGAAGACATCTATGGCCTCCGATTCCGTAATAAACATCAGAGGACTGTCGAAGACTTACGGCTCCGGCAAAAAGCAAACGCTGGCGCTGAATCGACTCGACCTCTCGGTGGCTCAGGGGGAGATCTTCGGTTATCTGGGACCGAACGGCGCGGGCAAAACAACAACGATTCGACTCCTGCTGGATCTGATTCGCCCCAGCGCCGGCTCGGCAACGATCTTCGGCTTGGATATCCGCGCCGACAGCGTCGAGATTCACCGGCGAATCGGCTTTTTTCCCGCTGAGTTGAGCTTGTGGGAAGGGCGCACTGGCGACCAGATCATCAATTATGTCGCCAGCGTGCGCGGCGATACCAAAGGCATCGTGAAACACGCGGACGAACTGGCGGAGCGCCTCGACCTGGATACGAGCAAGAAGGTGCGCGACCTGTCTTCCGGGAACAAACGCAAGCTCGGCCTCGTTATCGCCATGATGCACTCGCCCGAGCTGCTCATCCTTGACGAGCCCACCGGCGGGCTGGACCCGTTGGTGCAGCAGACCTTCCACGAGATGATGGACGAATATCGCGCCAAAGGCAAAACGGTATTCCTGTCGTCGCATGTGCTAAGTGAAGTTCAGGCAATTTGTGATCGCGTCGGCATCTTGCGCGATGGCGAGTTGAAGGCGGTTGAGTCTGTCGAGAAAATCACAAATGTCGAGTTCCAGTGGGTCGATGTCGTTTTCCGCGATGCCGTTCCCGCCGGCTTGCAGCAGCAGTTGGAGCGCCTGCCCGCGGTTACCAACGTCAGCACAAACGGCACGCGCGTTCGTATGCGGATGGTGGGTGATTTTGATCCGCTGCTGCGGGTGATCAGCGGCGGTTACGTCGAAACGCTGCACATTGAGGAGCCGTCGCTGGAAGAGATCTTCCTGGCATTCTACAGCGGCGACAAGGAGAAAACAGAATGACCGGCATCGTAATTGGCAATACGCTGCGCACATCCTGGAAGCAAATCCTCTACTGGGGCCTTGGGCTTGGCGCGCTTGGGCTTTACATCGATTTCATCGCTATGAGCCCGGATATCATTTCGGGTTACGCCGACCTGCTCAAGTCCATGCCGCCCGCCATGCTTCAGGCATTCGGCGCCAGCGACATCGCGCTCTTGACAACGGCGGAAGGCTGGATCGTTTCGATCTTCGTATCGGAGGCGGCGATATTCTTGTCCGTATTCGCGGTCATGGCTGGCTTGAACATAACAGCCAACGACGAGCAATCGGGCTTGATGGACGTAATTCTGTCGCTGCCAATTTCGCGCTCGTCCTACCTGCTGGAGCGTTGGATCGGCTTCGCGCTGATTGGCTTGGGCATCGTCGTTCTTTGCGCCCTGATTACGCTCGCCGGCGTCATCGGCATGAATGTCGACGCGCCGCACGATGTGATACTCAAGAGCATATTGAACTTGTATCCCGGCACACTGCTGGCGATGACCGTCACTTGCCTGCTGGCGACCGCGCTGCGGCGGCGCGCCCTGGCGATAGGCTTTGCGGCCGCCTTCGTCACAGCCAGCTATATCTTCAATGTCATCGGCGCTGCCGCCAGCGGCGCAATTGCCGACTTTATGGAGAACGTGTCCTACTTCAGCTATATTCATGGCGAAGCTTTCGTAGTTGGCACATACGACCCGGCGGATTCGGCAATAGTTATTGGCGCCATATTGATCGGCTTCGTCCTCGCCCTGCGAAACTTCGTCAGCCGCGACATCGGCATATAGGAGGCTGCGTCATGATTGGTTCGGTATTTGTTGAAATCTTGAAGACGACCTGGAAGCAAATGGTCTATTGGGGCGTCGGATTGTCGGCGATGGGGCTGCTAGTCGTCATCATGGTGCCGCTATTCGATATGCAGGCTATGGGCAAGCTGCTGGAGAGCTTCCCGCCAATGATCCTCGCCATGATTGGCGTCGGCCAAGACCTTGAGGTATTCGCCTCTAATGAAGGATTCGTCGCCATCGGCTTCTTCGGCAAGTCCGCGCTGATCTTCGCCGTCTACCCGGTTGTTATGGGCATGCGCATCACGGCGAACGAAGAAGACAGCGGCACGATGGACGTCTTGCTCAGCCTGCCGGTGGAGCGCGCGCGCGTCATCATCGAGAAATTCCTCGCCTACGCGGTCAGCTGCGCCGGCGTCGTTATCTTGATTTACTTGGGATTGCACCTCGGCGTCATTCTCGGTGGCGTCGAATTGGACGTCCTGCGCTTGGCGGAAGTCACCTTCTACCTCATCCCGCTCCTGGTCTTCATCATGGCGGCCACCATGTTGATCGCCGTGTTCGCGCGCCGCCGGACGGTCGCGCTCGGTGTCGTCACCGCCTTCGTCATCGTCAGTTATATGCTGCAGACGATTGGCACGGCCGCGGAAGGCACGGTCGCCGAGTCAGTCGGCGCAGTCTCTTTCCTGACCTATTACAACGCCGGCGACATCCTGGCGCAGGGATTCATCTGGCCCCATATCGCCGGATTCGTGATCCTGTCGGGGATCATGCTGCTTGCATCGCTTTATCGGTACGAGAGACGCGATATCGGCATCTGAGACCGTCGCCCCGGCCAGCGCATATTTGCAATTGTAGAGACCTCGCCCACACAAGAGCGGGGTATGATTTTTTTGGGAAATGCGCTATTATCACGGCGCGTGTCCACACATTTTTGTAATCGAAACGACAGGAGAAAAGCAAATGAGCATTTGCCGCAAAGCATGTATCGCGTTCGTGATTTTGGCATTGCTGGCCAGCGCGGGCATTGCTCAAGACGACATCGTCATTGATTTCTACTTCCCGTCGGCGACCGCCAATGACGCTGAAGGCATCTTCCAGCGCTACGCCGATGCCTTTCAAGAGCGAAACGAGGGCATCACCATCAATCCGGTATTCACCGGCAGCTATACTGACACGCGCAACACAATCCTCACCGAATTGCAGGGTGGCGGCGCCGGGCCCGATGTCGCCGTGATGCTGTCGATTGATCTCTACAGCTTCGCTGAGGAAGGTTATATCATCCCGGCGCAGGGCTTCATTGACGCGATGGATGACGGCGGCGCCTATATTGATGACTTCTTCCCGGCGCTGATGGCAAACGGCGTCGACGAAGAGGGCAACGTCTGGTCGATTCCCTTCCAGCGCAGCACGCCGATTCTCTATTACAATGCCGAGCTGCTGGCGGAAGCCGGCTACGATTCGCCGCCAACCAATAATGCCGAGCTGGTCGAGATCGCCCAGGCGCTGACGACTGAGGATCGCGACGGCTTGCTGGTGCCAGTGGCTGGCGGCTTCCCCATCTGGATGTATCAGAGCTTCGCCATCGCCTACGGTCAAAACATCGTCAGTGACGACCCGACCGAAGTTTACTTCAATACGCCGGAAGCGGTCGCGGCAGTAGAGTTCGTGCGCTCGCTCGGCACGGATTTGGGCGTGGGGCCGGCTGGCGGCGCCGCCTGGGGCGATACGCCAGTCGCCTTCCTGGCTGGTCAAGCGGCGATGATCTATCACACCACCGGCAACCTGAGCCGCATCCTGGATGGCGCTGAATTTGAAGTTGGCGTTTGGTACCTGCCCAGCGGACCAGCTGGCGACGATGGCACGGGTTATGGCTCGCCCACCGGCGGCGGCAATCTCTACATCTTTGACGACGGCAGCAAGTCGGACGCTGAACTGGACGCCATCTGGAAATGGGTGATGTTCTTGTCTTCGGCTGAGATTCAAGCGGATTGGGGCGCGACGACTGGCTACATCGCCTCGAACGCGACCGCTTGGGAAACCGAACCGCTGGCGTCGCGCGCGATGGAATACCCGCAGTACGGCGTCGCGCGGGATCAACTGCAATTCGCCGATAAAGAATTCTCGAGCTACGCGACCATCACAGTGCAGGGCATCATCAACAAGACGCTGGAAAGCATCCTGACCAGCGAATCGGAAGACGCGCAGGCCGCGATGGATGTGGCGCAAGCGCAAATAGACGGCATCCTCGCCGAATACAAATAAGGCGGCTGTGGCTGCGCCAAGGGAGGGCGACTCAACCGGTCGCCCCTTCATGACACCGTTGGTCTTGGCCGGTCCATGCGCCTAAGCACGCCGCCAAAGCCGCTCGTTGCGCGTTTGCAGCCCTATCTGCTCATCGCGCCAACGTTGATTCTGGTGTTGATGTTCAACGTTGTGCCGGCTGTCAAGACAGTGACTGACAGCCTGCACAAACCCGCTCGCGGGCTAAACGCGGCGGGCAAACCGCCGGAATTCGTGGGCGCGCAGAATTTCCACGACCTATTTGACGAGAGCCATTACCTGGGCGCGCGCTTCTTGCGCAGCTTCCGCAATACGATCGTCTTTGCGCTGGCCACGGTTGCCCTCGGCGTGCCGCTGGGCTTGCTGCTGGCGCTGCTGCTCAATCACGAGCAGCCGCTGCTCGGGGTTTGGCGCTTCGCTGTCTTTTATCCGTCGCTGCTCCCGCTGATCGGCGCCGCCAGCATCTGGTCATTCATCTTCTCCGACAGCATCGGGCTGGCAAACGCCGTCTTGCGGTCTCTGGGGCATCCTGGCTTGAATTGGCTGGGCGACCGCACCCTGGCGCTGCTTTCGGTGATCATCGTCAACATCTGGAAGCAAGCCGGCTATTTCATGATCTTCTTTCTCGCCGGCTTGCAGAACATCCCGCGCGACATCTATGAAGCGGCATCGCTGGATGGCGCCAGCGGCTGGCAGCAGTTCGCCGCGCTGACGCTGCCCCTGCTCCGCCGCACCCTGCTCTTCGTCATCGTCATTTCCTTCATATTCGCCTTCCAGACTGTTGAGCAGCTGCAAGCGCTGGGCGAAGGGGGGCCTAACGACTCGGCGAATCTCCTGCTTTATCTGATCTTTCAGAACATCTCGGAACGGCGCAATTGGGGTTATGTCAACGCGATGACGATCGTGCTGATCGGCGTCGTTTTAACCTTCACCCTCAGCAATTTTCTGCTCTTTGAGCGCGACGAGAGCAACTGATGAAGCCTACTGGCGGCAGCTTGCGGCGGCTCGCGACCATAGTGAAAGCGGTCATCGCGATCGCCTTCCTCATCCCGCTGATTTTCACGCTGCTCGTCAGTGTACGGCCCGAAGCAGAGCCAGTAACCAACGGCAATATCTTTTTCGGCAGCGAGCTCACATTTGAGAATTACGAACGCGCCTTCGTCATCGCGCCCTGGAGCTTGCACTATCTGAACAGCATCATTTTCGTCGCTGGCGTCTTGCTCGTGCAACTGGTCACGGTGACTTGCGCCGCCTACGCCTTCGCGAGAATGCGCTTCTTCGGGCGCAATCCGCTGCTGATGATCATTCTCTTGCAGCTGATGATCCCGTCCGGCGTATTGCTGGTGCAGAACTTCCGCATGATCAATATCCTGGGCTTGTTCGACACGCGTATCGCGCTGATGATTCCCTATTGGGGTTCGGCATTTGGCGTGCTCCTGCTGCGCCAGACCTTTCGCGAAGTCCCCATCGAGTTGGAAGAAGCGGCGCGCATTGACGGCGCGAATCTCTTTCAGGTCATTCGCCATGTTTATGTCACCAATGCGATCCCGGCTTATCTGGCTTTCGCGCTGGTCTCCGTCAGTTCGCATTGGAACGAATTCCTCTGGCCCTTCATCATCACGCGCTCGCAGGAGATCAGACCACTAACCGTCGGGCTGAACAAACTCATCAAAACCACCGATCAGGGGGCCTTTTACGGGCAGTTGATGGCGGGCACGCTGATTGTCATCGCGCCGCTCGTCATGCTGTTTTTGCTTTTCCAGCGGCAATTCGTCGAGAGCTTCGCCCGCAGCGGCATTCGCTGATTTCATCCTGTGGCGTGTATAAGGAGCGTACTATAATCGCCGTGAACTAAGCGCGAGGCACTGGACAGCCATGGGCTACAAGCAAAGTTTGCTGCGCAAGCTCGCCACCCGCGACGCGCGGATAGCGGTGGTCGGTTTGGGCTACGTTGGGCTGCCGCTGGCGGTTGAATTCGCGGAATCGGGCTTCTGCGTTATTGGCATGGATGTCGACGCTGAGAAAGTCCGGCAGATCAACGCGGGCTTGAGTTATATTGACGATATCGCCAATGAGCGCGTCCGCGATCTGGTCAATGGCGGGAAGTTCAGCGCCACCTGCGCGTACCGAGACTTGCGGCAAGCGGACGCCATTAGCATCTGCGTGCCGACGCCACTGCGCAAAACGCGTGATCCCGACATGTCTTTCATCGTTCAAGCGGCTGAGTCGATTGCCGAGATACGGCGTCCCGGCATGCTGATCGTGCTGGAGAGCACAACATACCCCGGCACGACTGAAGAGATAATCCTGCCAACGATCGTCGGCGAGGAGCTGGCGGTCGGCAGCGATATCTTCATCGCCTACTCGCCCGAGCGAATTGATCCCGGGAACGCGAATTATTCCGTTCGCAATACACCCAAGGTGGTCGGCGGCATTACGACCGCTTGCAGCGAGGTCGCCTTGGCGCTCTATCAAGCGGCTGTCGATCAGGTCATCACCGTGTCGTCGCCGACGGCGGCCGAAATGGTCAAATTGCTGGAGAATACCTTCCGCGCGGTAAACATCGCCCTCGTCAACGAAATGGCGCTGATGTGCGACAAGCTGGATATCGATGTCTGGGAGGTGATTCAAGCAGCCGCCAGCAAGCCATTTGGCTACATGCCCTTCTATCCGGGACCGGGCCTCGGCGGTCACTGCATACCGGTCGATCCGCATTATCTGAGTTGGAAACTAAAGACGCTTAATTACAACGCGCGCTTCATCGAACTGGCGAGTGAAATCAATACATCAATGCCCTACTATGTCGTCGACAAAATCACCGAAGCGCTGAACAATCAAGAGCGCGCCGTTCGCGGTTCGCGGGTGTTGATTCTGGGCGTCGCTTATAAGCGCAATGTCGATGATGTGCGCGAGAGCCCGGCGCTGGATATCATCAGCCTGCTGCGTCAACGCGGCGCCGCGGTCGGCTATCACGATCCGCATGTGCCGCAGATTCAATTGGAGAGCGACATCTGCTTGAAGTCGAAGGGTTATGACCTGCAACTGCTTCAAGAAGCCGATTGCGTGGTCATCGTCACCGATCACAGCGCCTTTGACTGGGATGAGATCTCGCGCAACAGCCGAGTGATCGTGGACACGCGTCACGTTTACCGCGGCCGCAGCAACGGAGATATCATGAGCTTGTGACGCGCCCTCTCCCTGCGCAGCCGCGGCCGCCATACCAAGAGGAAGCGCGTGATGCCGCTCCAAATTGCAATTGACGCCAGCCGCGCGACCAAGGCGCAGCCAACCGGCACCGAGCGCTATGCCTTGCGGTTGATCCAGGCGCTGATCAAAGCGAACGAAGCGCGACCGGCGCCATTCCGCTTCTCGCTGTATTTTCGCGATAGGCCACCGGCGGATCTGTTCCCGAAGTCCAAATACGTCGAGAATCATGTCATACGTTTCCCCCGGCTATGGACGCATCTGCGGCTGGCGGCGGCGCTTTGGCGCGCGAAACCTGATATCACCTTTGTGCCAGCGCATACGCTGCCCTTCTTCTTCCCCGGCGCCGGCGTCGTCACCGTTCACGATCTGGGATACAAGCGCTTCCCCGAAGCGCACTCGCCGGTCCAGCGCGCATATCTCGATATGACCACGCGATTCAGCCAACGGCGGGCGGCGCTCCTGCTGGCGGACAGCAGCGCGACCGCAGCTGACCTCAGCCGCATCTACGGGACGCCCCCCGGCAAGATCCGCATCGTTTATCCCGGTTTTGATGGTGAACGCTTGCAGCCTTCTGCGCAAGGCATTGCCGCGGCGCGCGAGAGGCTTCAACTGCCGGCGCGTTATTTCTTATTCATTGGCACGCTTCAGCCGCGCAAGAATATCGAGCGGCTTGTTAATGCCTTCGGTCGCTGGCAGCGAGAACATGAGGACGGCGAGACGGCGCTGGTGCTCGCCGGCGCTAAAGGCTGGCTCTTTGAAGAATCCTGGCTTCAGGGCGCCTCAAATGCGCGCGTCACGGGTTACATAGACGAAGCCGACAAAGCGGGCTTGCTCGCCGGCGCTATCGCCTTGGTCTTTCCCAGCTTGTATGAAGGTTTCGGCTTCCCGGCATTGGAAGCGATGCATTGCGGCGCGCCAGTCATCGCCAGCGCGACATCCAGCTTGCCCGAAGTGGTCGGCGATGCCGGGCTGCTTGTCGATCCCCTGAGCGTGGCCGACATCGCCGAAGCCATGGGGCGTTGCAGCGAGAACGAAGGCTTGCGGCAAGAGCTAATCGAGCGAGGCTTTCGGCAGGCAAAGCGCTTCACCTGGGCGGCGGCGGCAGCCAAGGCGCTGGCGGCATTCGACGAGCTGAGCTCGCGCCCTGAGCGCCCGCTGCGGTCAATCTGATAAAATGTGCTTGTGCGATGAGCGGCGACTCTTATGGCGATCGAGCGTATTCTTCTGGTGCAGTTGGCGGATATCGGCGACTTGGTATTGACCACGCCGGCAATCGCCGCCCTGCGTGAGGCGATTCCTCTGGCTCGGATTGACCTGCTGGCTTCGGCGCATGCCTTGCCCATCGTGCCGGATGCTCTGGTTGATCGCCTGATCCCCTTCCAGCGAAACGGCGGCGCCGGATTTTACGCAGCGCCCAATCTGCGTACGCTGCTCGCCTTGCGCCGGAGGCAATATGACACAATCGTTTTCTTCCACCACTTTACCTTGCGCGCTGGCGTCTTCAAGTTTTGGCTGCTGGTGAAAGCAAGCGGCGCCCGGCGCATCGTCGGCTTGAAGAATCGCAACATTGGATTTCTCAGCGATTGGGTCGAGGATGAGGGCTTTGGCGCCCGGCATCAAGCGCAGTATTGGCTGAATCTGGTCGCGCTATTGGGCGCAGACAGCAGCCCCCGCCCCGCTCGCGTCAAGCGCGAGGCAATGCCAGCTCGCGCGCATGGCGCATCGGCTGTTCCAATTGTGGCGATGCACACCGGCAGCGGCGGCTACAGCCGGGCGCGGCGTTGGTCGCCCGAGGGATTCGCCGCAGTCGCTCGCGGGCTTCAGCAAGCGCATGACGCTGAAATCTTGCTGGTTGGCCAGCCCGAAGATGACGGGCGCCTGATGGAAAACCTGCTCCAAAAAAAGCCGACCAATCTCGTGGGCGCGACCACACTGCCGCAGCTCGCCGATGTTATCGCAGAAGCCGACCTCTTCATCGGCGCCGATAGCGGCGTGATGCACCTCGCCGCCGCCACCGGAACGCCGGTATTGAGCCTATTTGGTCCTAGCAATCCCGATGCCTGGCGGCCCTGGTCCCCTGGCGCTTGCGCCGTTGTGCTCAGAAGCGGCGTGGAATGCAGCCCGTGCAGCTATGTCGGCCATGGCATCGGCGCGCGCGAAGGCTGTTCGGCGCGAACTTGCATGAAGTTGCTGAGCGCGCGGCAAGTGCTGCTGGCGGCGCGGCGCTTGCTGGACACTGGCGAATCCGCCGCGGACCCAGCGCCTACGACCGCAAGCGCGTCAACCGGAGCCTCTGCCGAGCGCCGCATAAAGCTGCTCGGCGTTCCAGTCGACGCGATTAGCTACAGCGGTTGGATGCAGCGGATTGGCGAGTGGATTGCGGCGGGCGATGGCGCGCATCATGTCTGCACGGTCAATCCTGAATTCATCATGATTGCGCAGGGCGATCCCATCTTTTTTAACATCTTGAATCGCGCGGACATCTGCGTACCGGATGGCGTCGGATTGCTTTGGGCGAGCCAGCGCTTGGGTGCGCGTTTGCCTGAGCGCGTCACCGGTTCGGATGGCGTTCCTATAATCGCGCGCCACGCAGCCGAGCAGGGCTGGAAGCTGTTCTTCCTCGGCGCGGCTGATGGCATCGCCGAGCGCGCCGCCGCAGTTCTGCGCCAACAAAACCCAAAACTTGTCGTCTCCGGCGCCTATAGCGGGAGCCCGGCCGAGGCGGAAGAAGACGAGATCGTCGACAGAATTAACGCCAGCGGCGCCGATATTCTGCTGGTCGCTTACGGCGCGCCAAAGCAAGATCTATGGATCGCACGCAACCTGCCGCGCCTGGATGTGGCGATGGCGATGGGCATTGGCGGATCGCTCGATTTTATCGCGGGCGTCGTGCCGCGGGCGCCGCGCTGGATGCGAGCTCGAGGGCTGGAGTGGCTGTATCGCCTGCTGCGCCAGCCATGGCGACTGCGCCGAATGCTGCGCTTGCCCCGCTTTGCGCTTGCGATTCTGCGAGAAGGCAAGCGCCCGCCGCCCGAAGCAAAAACACCGTCTGAAACCCCGCGGCGCTAAGGTAAACTGAGGGCAGAACCAAATGCGAGGGACCAGGTTGCGTCAATGTCCGCCAAGCTAAGACCTGTCGTCGCCGGCATGGCAAACCGCAAGGTACTGGTGATCGGCGATGTAATCCTGGACGAGTACATCACCGGGCGCGTCATGCGCATGAGCCGGGAAGCGCCGGTTCCCGTTCTTGAACTCGAGTCAAAACGTTATATCGCCGGCGGCGCAGCCAATCCGGCGGCTAATATCGTTTCCTTGCGCGCGCGCGCGATACTGGCCGGTGTCGTCGGAGAAGATGCGCCGGCGGAGCATCTCCGGCAAATCCTCAGCGAGCGCGGCATCGACGCAAGCGGGATTTTCAGCCGCGCCGGCCGCCCGACGACGGTGAAGACGCGCATTCTGGCGCAGATGGGTCAGCGCTTCCCGCAGCAAGTGACGCGCATCGATACGCTGACTCGCCAGCCCATTGATGAGGAAACGGAAACGCAAGTCGTTGATTTCGTAAGCGCGAGGCTGGCGGATGTCGACGCCGTGCTGCTATCGCATTACCATGGCGGCTTGTTGACGCCCACCCTGGTGCGGCGAATCCGCGATCTTTGCGCGGCTTTCGGCGTCCTGCAGGCGGCGGATGTGCAAGGCGACTTCGATACCTTCAGCAAACTGGATGTCATCAAATGCAATGCCGAAGACGCGCAACGCTACCTCAATCGAGGCTTGGCTTCCAACGCGGATTTCAGCGGGGCGGCGCTGCAGCTGCATGACCGCCTGGGTATTGGCAGCGCCACTATCATCACGCGCGGCGCCGCTGGCGCTACCCTGGCGGCAAATGGAATCAGCGCGCATTGCCCGGCGCCGTCCGTAAGCGATGTCTTTGATACCGTTGGCGCCGGCGACACCGCCATCGCCACGCTCACCCTGGCGCTGGCAGCCGGGGCGGGGGCGACAGACGCGGTCACGCTCGCCAATTTCGCCAGCGGCATCGTGGTGCGCTATGTCGGCAATTATACGCCGTCGCCGGCCGAGCTCCTGCGCAGCCTCGACGGCAGCCTATGAGAGAAGCTCAACAAACTCGATCGTGTTGCCGTCGGGGTCAGCCAAAGATGCGACCTTCGCCCCTTTATACTCTTCAATGGGATTGATCTCGCTACCGTGATTCGCCAAGCCCTTCGCCATCACCGCCTCAATATCCGGCGCCTGAAAGCGGAATTGCTGGCGATTCTGTTCGGCGACGACGCCAGCGATCGCGTTCGGGCAGAAGGTCAGATTCATGCCGCAAAGCATGCCAGCATAAAACTGCTCATCCCCAATATGCACGGTTGGCTTCAGCCCCGCGTTGAAGACAGCATTGTAGAATTTCACCATCTTTTTCATGTTGATAGCGGCTACAGTAAGCCCAACCATTTGCATATTTTGTCTCCCAAGGCAATTGCCGCGACACTTTATTCTACCTGACGAGTTTGATAACTGAGCCAGGCGCCGGAGCCATTATGTTCTATCCGCCCAACCCGACAGAATTCTTCGCCACAGTTTGGGAAATCGTGCAGCAGATTCCCCCTGGCAGCGTCAGCAGTTACGGTCAAATTGCCTCAATGATCTCGCCGGGCAATGAGACGGAGCCGGAACGCATGAGACATCTCGCGCCGCGCTGGGTGGGTACCGCCATGCGCAAAACGCCGCGCGGCAAGTCCATCCCCTGGCACCGCGTCATCAACAGTCAAGGGTCAATCAGCTTCCCCGCTGGCAGCGCGCAGGCGGAAGAGCAGCGGCGCCTGCTGGCGCTGGAAGGCGTTGCGTTTGACGCGAATGGAAAGGTCAATTTCGCCCGCGTCGGCTGGCGGGGGCCCGATGCCGCTTTTCTGCGGCGCCTGGGCCTGCTGCCGCCCCATCTATTGAAATAGGCGGCTAGAACTGCACGTAGCTGTTTTCAGCCAAGACAAATCGGTGCGCGTCCGGCATATGCGTGGCTGATGTAACGTGCGCGTTTTCAGCCAGCAGGCTGCGGTCGATCCGCCCGACGATATTGCGAATTTCGCAATCCTTCATGACGATGCTGGCTTCGATTTCGCTGCCTTCCACAATCACGTTGTCACCTAGCGCCGTGTATGGTCCCACATAGCTGTCGCGAATGACTGTATTATTGCCAATGATGACGGGACCGCGAATGACGCTGTCACTGATCTTGCTATTGCGACCGATCAGCACACGATGCGACACTTCGCTGTCGCCTTCAATCTGGTCGCTGTTTTCGGGCGCGGGCGTATAAGGCAGTTCCTCCAGCACCAGCTGATTCGCCATGATGATCGCGTCTGGTTTGCCGGCGTCAATCCACCAGCCATTGAGTTCATAAGAGGCGACATTGCAGCCATCATTGATAAGCACTTGGATGGCATCAGTTATCTCAAGCTCATTGCGGCCCGACGGCTTGATGCGTTTGATGGCGTCAAAGATCGATGAGCGGAAGAGATAGACGCCGGCGATCGCCAGGTTGGACGGCGGATCTTGCGGCTTTTCCACCACGCGGACGATATTGCCATTGTCGATTTCAGCGATGCCAAATCGCGTCGGATCAGGCACCTTGCCCAATACTACCGCCGCTTCTTTCGATGACTCGGCGAAGGACATGAGCAAGCCGGTCATCTTGTCCTGGAAGATGTTGTCGCCGAGGAATACCGTGAAGGGATCATCGCCGACGAACTCCTGGCAAAGCGCGGTCGCATGCGCCAGGCCGAGCTGCTCGTCCTGCACGATGTACTCGATGTTGACGCCAAGCAGCTTGCCATCGCGCAGATTGGAGACGATGGGAGATTTCATGCTATTGACGACGATTCCTATATCGGTCAAGCCGGCTTTCTTGAGCGAGTCCATCGCGTAATTGATCAGCCAGCGATTCGCTACCGGCACCAGCGATTTCGGCATGGTAAGCGTTACCGGGCGCAGACGCGTGCCCTGCCCGGCGGCGAGAATAAGCGCCTTCATATCATCTCCCTCGATGCCTGCCATTAGACCTGCTGGCATAGTAGCAGAGCTTGCAATTTCGCGACAGGCAATCGCCAGTCTCTTCCGTCAAAGGCTAATACAGCGGCGCTGTCGCAACACCTCAAAGGCAATGACCGATGCCGCGCCGACAGTGCCGAGCGATTGCCCGTACTGGCGACCATAAGGAATCCGCAGGCGCCAATCGGCCGCGCGTAGAAAGGACCGCGTAACGCCACGCCGTTCCCCGCCGATGAGCAGAAACAGCGGCGCCGTGAGATCTGCTTGATACAATGAGCGCGCCGATTCTGTATTGGCAGCGCAGGCGATGGCGAGCCCGCGCGCCCGATAGTATTCGGCGGCGTCGGCGGCCGATTCGGCAAGCGCCAGGGGCAAGCGCTCAATGGTCCCGCCGCTGGCTCTGCCGACCAAGGCTGTGGCGCTGGTCCAATTGCGCCGGCGTAAAACAGCGCCATCCGCGCCCGCCGCATAGAGCGCCCGAATCGCCCCGGCGAAATTGTAGGGATCTTCGATGCCATCCAACATGGCGATGAAAGCGGCGCCATCGGCCGGCGGCAGATCCGCCAGCTGGCAATAGCGCCGTCTCCCCGCGAGCGCAATGAGGCCGCCATGTGATTTGCCAGTCGCGTTCGCTTCGATCGTCGCGCGCGGCACAAAAGAGACCGCCGCCCCGGCAGCTTCCGCCAAGCGACGCAGGCGCCTTAGCCGCCGGTCGGCTCGTTTATCCTTATCGATCAGAAGCCGGTGGACATCGCGAAAGCCCGCTTCGAGCGCCGCCTGAATTGACAGGGCGCCTTCCAGAACCTGGTGATCCCGCGGCATCAGTCGGTCAAGCGCTTGGCTTCTTGCCACCAAGCATCAAGCTCATCCAGGCTGAAATCGCCGAAGGATTTGCCAGCCTGCGCCACTTGCCGCTCTACATGGCGGAACCGGCGGTAGAATTTCGCATTGATCTCGCGCAGGAGACTTTCCGGGTCATCCATGCCGAGCCAGCGCAGCCAGTTCACCAGCACGAAGATCAGATCGCCAATTTCCCTAATTCGTTCGGCAGCAGATTCGGCCGACCAAACCTCCGCCAGCTCTTCCTGGAACTTCGCTTCAACGCCGCTCACATCGTCCCAGTCGAAGCCGGCTTTGCCTGCCCGCTGCGAATATCGCTGCGCCACGAACAAGGCCGACGCGCCCGCGGGAATGCCGTCCAGGAGCGATTCATCCTGATCGCGCTCGCCGCTTTTTTCCGCCCGCTTAACTTCGTGCCAGATGCGCGAAAGCTGCGCCAGGTCGTCAGTCGCTTTCACATCGCCAAAGACATGGGGATGCCGCCGAATCATCTTTCTGTTGAGATGCCGCAGCACATCCGACATTTTGAATTCGCCATCGTCAATTGCGATTTGCGTATGAAGCAAGATCTGCAAGAGCAGATCGCCCATCTCTTCGCAGAGCGCCTGCGGATCATCCGCATCCAGCGCTTCCAGCATTTCGTGGGCTTCTTCTATCAGAAAAGGTCGCAGGGACTGGTGCGATTGTTCACGGTCCCAAGGGCAGCCGGCGGGCGATCGCAAATGCGCGATGATATTCTGCAGCGTTTCGAAGCTGCTCTGCTCGTCCATCGCCGGAATGAAGAGCGAAGTCATGACATCAATCCGCGAACTGCGGTCAATTTCGTAGAGCTTCACGGCTTCGACGGATTCTTCGCCGCCGCCCGCCGCGTGAATCAGCTTAACCGGATACTCGTCATCGTATTGGTTCATCAAGGTCAGCTTGAGGTTTGAAGCGACAGATTGACTGTAGACCTGCGCCAACAGCGCCGGCAGCGCCGGATTGATCGGCGGATGATACCCCTCGGCGACCGAAAGCGCATCCAGCACTTGCAAGCCATCCAGCGCGTCAATGCCCAGCAGCGACAGACAGGGCTCAATGAAGCTCAGTCCATGGATGATCTCGACGTCTATAGACGCCGCATCGGCGCGCTCCAGAATGCGCGTCACCGTCGCTTCGCCAACCAGCGGGTCCCCGGGCACGGCGTAGACGATCTCGCCGCCACCCCGCGCCAGCCCGATTATCCGCGCCGCGATTTCCTCATAAACGTCATCAAATTGCGCATGCCGCTGATAGACTTCATCGAAACTAACTATCGCGGCGGTCGAGGGCAGATCGGCCACGCAGGGGTGTCGCTTGGTGCGCAGGTACAGCGTCGAGGCCTTCTGAATCTTGTCCCAGGCGCGTAAGGACAAATCACCGATGACGCCTGGCCCCAGCCCCACAATCGTAATCATCGCCAAGGTCTTGCCCGGCTAGCGCTCGGCATAGACGCGCCTTAAGAAAATCAGCCAGCAACCCTCTGCGAGCGCTGGCTGAATACGGAGTCTTGAAATAGAGGCGCTAGCGCTTGGTGTAGGTCGGCGCTTTGCGGGCGCGTTTAAGCCCGGGTTTCTTGCGTTCTTTGACGCGCGCATCGCGGGAAAGGAAACCCTCGCGCTTGAGCGTCCCGCGCAGGTCGGGGTCGATCTTCTCCAAGGCGCGGGCGATACCCAGCAAGATCGCGTCTCGCTGCCCAGTTATGCCGCCGCCGTTGACATGGACCGAGATGTCGTACTGTCGTTCCTGCCCAATATGGGTTAACGGCGCCAGGCAGATTTCGGTGTCGCCGAGGCGCGGCAAGAACTCCATGCCTTCTTTGCCGTTGATGATGAACCGGCCCGTTCCGCCGGGAAACAAGCGTACGCGCGCCGATGCGGACTTGCGGCGGCCGATGCCTTCGTAATACTGTGCTGACATTCAATCTCTCCTCAAACTGTGCGCTTTGCGATTGGCTCATCCCTCAGGTTCGCGCGAGATGATGCCGATTTCGCCTGCCCCAGCCTACAATTCCAGAATTTGCGGCTGCTGCGCCTGATGCGGATGCTCGGCGCCGGCGTAGATTTTAAGTTTCTTAAACATGCGGCGGCCAAGCGGACCCTTGGGCAGCATGCCCTTGATCGAGAGCCGCAGCGCGCGAGTCGGAAACTTGTCCATCATCTCGCGCAGCGTCATTGACTTCAAGCCGCCGGGGAAACCACTATGGCGATAATATATCTTCTGATCCATGCGTTTGCCAGTGACATGAATCTTATCGGCATTGACGATGATCACATAATCGCCGGTATCGAGATGCGGGGTGAAATAGGTCTTGTTTGTGCCCCGCAGCAGCGGCGCCACCTTTGACGCGACGCGGCCGAGTGTCATGCCCTTGGCATCCACCACCCACCAGCGCCGTTCAATCACCTCTGGCGTCGTCGCATAGGTCTTCTGCACAATCTGTTTCATCGCTTTCCCTCCAGCGCAGCCGCCAGCGCGTAAGGCGCGGCCGCGCGCGTTGTAGATTCCGTCTCGATGCCCGGCGCGTAACCGACAGCTTCCAGGATTAAACCATTTGCCGGCGCCAGCGCTTTCGCCCTGGTGATGTCTCGACTTCTTAATATCGCCTCAAATTCGCCCACGCTTAGCACTGCTCTGCCCACCTGCGTCATCATGCCGACCAGCCGCCGCACCATGTGGTACAGAAACGCGGTCCCGCGGATGCGATAGCGGCAGGCGGCGCCAAGCGCGCCCAATTCAATCTCCCAATCCGACAAAAATATCCGCCTCACCGTATTTGTGCTGCCCGCCTGCGGCGGCGTGCCAAAAGCGGCAAAGTCATGCTCGCCCAGAATAAGCGCGGCTGCCGCATTCATCCGCTCCAAATCAAGCGAAAGGCCGCTGAGCTGCCAGGTGTAGCGAGCGATCAACGGATGGCGCGTCACTGGCGTCGCGATGCGGTAGGCGTACTGCCGCCACAACGCGTCATATCGCGGGTGAAAGCCATCTTTCCGCCAAAGCGCCTGCAGAGCGATATCCAGCGGAAGCTGCGAATTGATCGCGCGCAATAGTTCATCCTCGCCATGCTCCCATTCAACATCAAAGGCGATTACCTGGCCTGCCGCATGCACCCCCGCGTCCGTGCGCCCGGCGGCGAGCACTGCCGTCGCCTGCCTGGCGACTTGGCGGATGGCTTTCTCTAACGAAGCCTGGATCGTCGCTGTTGGCGCCGGCTGCCGCTGAAAGCCACGATACGCGCTTCCATCGTAAGCCACGGTCGCGGCGTATCGCGTCATTGATGCCGGCTCCGTTTAATCCTCCACCTCGTAATCCACCAACTCAATCAGCGCCATTTCGGCGTTATCGCCCTTTCGCGGTCCCAACTTCAGTATCCGCGTATAACCGCCGGGCCGATCCTCATAGAGCGGCGCCAAGTCATCAAATACCACCCCGACTAGATCGCGGTCATTGTTCAAACGGCGCGCAACTTGGCGGCGCGCGTGCACCGCGATCAGGTCGTCGCCTTTCGCTTCCGCTTTTGCCAGCCCGCGTTTGGCGATGGTGATCAAGCGCTCGGCATGGCTCTGAACGAATTTGGCTTTGTGAAAGGTCGTTCGGATGCGTCCGTGGACGAACAGCTGACTCGCCAGATTCATGCGCAGAGCCTTGCGATGGCTGCCGCTGCGATTCAGTTTCTTTCCGTGATGACGATGTCGCATTCTTGCGCCTCGCTTACTTACTGCTCAGTTTTCTCGTGCGGCCAATAGTTCTTCTCTTGCAGCTTCTGCTCCAATTCGTCCAGCGATTTTTCGCCGAAGTTGCGGATCGCCAGCATGGCGTCAGGACCGCGATTCAACATATCCAACACGTCGCCCACCGATGTGATGCCGGTGCGTTTCAGCGAATTGAAGACGCGCACGCTGAGATCCAACTCTTCAATCGGCTTGTCATAAAGCGGCGGATAAGTCGGCTCGTCATCGATCTGCGCTGGCAATTCGATATTCTGGAACCAGTCGTCATCGACGCCGGCGACCACTTTGAGGTGATGCATCAGAATCTGGGCTGATTGCGCCAAACCTTCCTCCGGGCGGATCGTCCCGTCGGTCCACAGCTCGAGCACCAGTCGATCATAGTTCGTCCGCTGGCCGACGCGGGCGCGCTCCACTTCAAAGTTCACGCGCTTGATGGGGCTAAAGATGGCGTCCACCGGCAACTCGCCGATTGGCAGCCGTCCGCGCTCTTCCGCCGGGCTGAAACCGCGCCCGGACTGCACTTCAAATTCCATCTCAATATGGACATCTTCACCCTCGGCATCAACCGTGAAGAGGTAGAGGCTTGGATTCTCGATCTGCGCTTCCGCCGGCGCCCAGATGTCAGCCGCGGTGACGATCCCGTCTCCGCCGCTATACGTGAGACGCAAGCGCGAGCTTTCCACGCCGTGCAAGAGCAGCCGCAATTGCTTGATCTGCAATATCAACTGCGTCATGTCTTCGCGCACATTCGGGATTTCGGAGAATTCGTGATGGACATCGGAGACGCGGATGCTCGTGACCGCCGCCCCAGGCAATGACGAGAGCAATACACGCCGCAACGCATTGCCCAAGGTCAAGCCGTAGCCGCTTTCCAGCGGACTGATGACAAAACGACCATAATCCTTGGTGATATTCTGGCTCTCCACCTGATGTGGCAGAACCATGTTGGCCGTTACCAGATTGGCGTCAACGGCGTTTGCCTCGACAGATGCGGACTCTGTTGGGTATACCATATAGGGGGGCTTCCTTTTCGACTAAACGCGTCGGCGCTTCGGCGGACGAACGCCATTATGCGGCACCGGGGTCACGTCCGAAATAGAACGTACCTTCAACCCGCTCTGCTGAATTGAGCGAATCGCCGCTTCACGGCCCGGTCCCGGACCTTTCACGAAGATGTCGACCTCTTTCATGCCATGCTGCTGCGAGTTAGCAGCCGCGGTTTCCGCCGCCATACGCGCAGCATAGGGCGTGTTCTTGCGGCTGCCGGTGAAACCAGAAGTGCCAGCGCTGGCCCAGGTGATGACATTCCCCGATTGATCCGTCATGGAAACGATCGTGTTGTTGAAGGTGGCGTGTATATGCGCCTGACCATAGGGGATATTCTTGAAGACACGCCTGCCGGTTCCGCGACTGCCTCTACTTGTTCTTGCCATTCATTCGCTCCAGTTCAACTAATATCTGCCGCTGCAAGCGCCGGCGGCGTCATCCATGGCCGCCAACTCCAACGGCGCTAAAGCCGAAACCGCACCATAGTTTCGCATATCGCCGCTTTGAATTTTCGCGCCTACTTCTTGGTGGCACCGCGCCGGCGGCCGCGCCCGGCAACGGTCTGCTTCTTGCCCCGCCGCGTACGCCCGTTCGTCCGCGTCCGCTGCCCGCGCACCGGCAGTCGCCGCCGATGCCGCAGACCGCGATAAGAGTTGATTTCCATCAGCCGCTTGATGTTCAGCTGCGTCTGACGGCGCAGGTCGCCTTCAATCGTCAAGCTGCCAACCAGCTCGCGAATCCGCTGCAATTCGCTTTCGCTCAGATCGCGCACCCGCGTGCTGTGATCAATACCGGCGCTATCCAGCAGCCGCTGACTCGTGGATTTACCAATGCCGTAGATATAAGTCAAGCCGATGACAACACGCTTGTCACGCGGCAGATCAACACCTTCAATACGAGCCATCGCATCACTCCTTGATTATTGCGGGCGCAACTAGCCCTGCCTCTGTTTGTGCTTCGGGTTCTCACAGATAATCATCACCCGACGCTTTCGCTTGATCACCCGGCATTTCGGGCAACGGCGCTTCACACTGGCTGACACCTTCATGCGCAAATCCTCATCCTCAGATTCTTATGCTGGAGCATATTTCAGCAACATACATGCGCACTGCAAGGAAATCCCTCGCAGATGCGCTGCCCGCCGCCTATGAACGATGCTTCCAACGCTTCAACTGTCCAGCGATTGCTGCATGGGGCAATTGAGAACGAACGAGTAGTGTATCACATAGTTTCGCATTGTAAACGGACATTTTCTTCGGCGGGACAGCTTCAACGACGGATGTAGAAGCGCGGCGGAGGCAAAGCTTCCATGCAGGCGTCGGCAGGCTGCCGTTGAGGATCGGCGAGAAATGAGAGCGCGATCGACTCCGCGCAAGCTGCATCTGCTTCAAACAGTACGCCATGCCCAGCATCAGGGAAGACATAATGCCAACTGTTCGCCAGATACTTCGCCGCCTCTTCGCCCCAGGCCGGCGGTGTTACCGGGTCGTATCTTCCCGACAGCAGCAGCGTCGGAATGTCGCTTGCTACCGGCTGGTTCTCCATTTCGGCTGCTGGAGGCGCCCCCCAATCCTCGCAATTGGCGAGGTCGCGGATTGCCATATCGACCAGCGGCCGCCGCAAAATGCCGGGCAACTCGGCGGCTTGATTAACGATCTCGCCTCGGCTGTTGAACGGCGCCTCTTCCGCGCATAAAACGCTGAGCGCCAAGCCTTCGCTTGAATGGTCCATATCTCCGGGCAATGCCGCCCCGATCAGCGCCTGTGATTCGCGCCTTCTGGCTTCCTCAGCCGCGTCAAAATCGGAGTCTCCGCGCGCGTAGGCATCAATCTGCGCGGGCAAATAGGGTATGAGTTGCTTGTCATAGAGCCAACCGTAGATTTCGCTTGCAAAGTCGTCGCCGGTTGTTGCGATCGGGTGATCCATATCCGTCTTCTGTATGTCGACAGGCTCGTGATTCATCCGCCTGAGCGCTGAATAAAACGACTCGCGAAGATTCGGGTATGCCCGATTGCAGTCCGCGTCAGCGCTACAGTCCGCAAACAATGCTGTTATCGCCCGATAGCCATTTGGCGCATGCGCTTCCAATCGCTTGACGTGCAGTGGCAATACGCCGTCCAGTATCAGCGCGCGGACTCGCAGCGGGTAATCACGCGCCAGCGTCAATGCGAGCCGCGAACCATAGGATTCGCCGTAGATATTGGCTTCGTCGATATTCAGCGCGGCAAGCAAATCATGAATATCGTTGGCGCTGTTCGCGCTGTTGTACGCGCGCAAGCCGACCCCTTCGACGACGAGACGCAAATAACAATCCCGAATCCAGCCCGCTTTGGAGTCGCGCTTTGGGTCGTCGGCTTCGGGGCAGTTCAGCGACGGACGAGAGAAACCCGCGCCCCGCTGATCAATCGCAAGGACTTCGTAACGCCGATGCGCTTGCGATTCCAGAACGGCTGGAATGCGCGCCGCCGCCGGAAAACCAGGTCCGCCCGTTAGAAAGACGAGTGGCGCATTGCTTGCCGGCTGGCTCGCGGCAATCCTGAAGACGAATAGCTCAACCAGACGATCATCAACTCCAGCCTGTCGATCTTCGGGCACGATCAGGTAGCCGCAGCTGATTTCGGCGGCTCTCTCTTTCGCTAGTCGCTGCGCGAATAAGGGACAGTCACTCGTTTCAAATCGCGCCGTGAAACCCTGCGCCGCCGCAGTTATGGAGAATAATAGGAGGGTGAAGCCAAGCGCGCGTCTCATCGTGGCTTAGGGCAGCGTCAAGATACGCGGTCCCTCTTCCATTATCGCGACGGTATGCTCAAAGTGCGCTGTCAGCGAGCCATCTTTTGTGACCACGGTCCAGCCGTCGTCCAGCTCCACCAGGTCAGACCGCCCGGCGATCAACATCGGTTCGATGGCGTAGGTCATGCCCACTTTTAAGTCGTAATCTTGCCACTGATGTTTGCTGAGTTTGCTGTGCCACCAGTTGGGCACTTGCGGCTCTTCGTGCATCGCTTTGCCGACGCCGTGCCCCGTGTACTCGCGCGCCACGCTGTAACCCAGCCGCCCCGCGCACTTCGACGTCGCCTTGGCGACATCGCTGATTTTGTTGCCAAGAATCGATGCCTGAATCGCGGCTTCCAGGGCGGCTTCGGTCGCGTTTAACAGGCGCATGGCTGAGCGCGAAATCTCGCCGACCGGATGGGTATAGGCGGCGTCGCCAACGTAGCCGCGATAAAAGCAGGCGACATCAATGCCGATGACATCGCCCTCCAGCAGCGCGCGTTTTTCCGATGGGATGCCGTGCACCAATTCGTTGTTGACCGACGCGGTGATCGTGGCGGGAAAAGGCGGATGATCGCCCGGCGCATAACCGAGAAAGCAGGGCTCGGCGCCGTGGTCGCGCAGCACGGTCAGCGCAATCGTGTCCAGCTGCTTGGTCGTCACCCCGGGTTCAATGGCGCGCCGCATCTCCTCATGGGCGATTGCCACGATGCGCCCGGCCTCGCGCATGATTTCCAGTTCTTCCGCTGTCTTAAGTACCGGCGCCATAAGCATCCGCCTGGAGTAACGACGAAGGTCTCAATTCGTTTCCAGCGCGCGCTGTATATCAGCCCAAACGGCTTCAATGCTCTGGTCCGCATTGATCTTGCGCAGCTTGCCTTGCGCTTCAAAATAAGTGATGAGTGGCTGAGTCGTCTCCAGAAAGGTGTCAATCCGTTTGATGATCGCGTCGGCGCTGGCGTCATCCGGGCGCCGCCTGAGGTTCTCGTCGCTGGCGCTCAGCCTTGCGTCCAGGCGCGGGGGGAACGCACTGTCGTCAGACGCAACCCAGTTGAAGTCGACGCCAGCATCGTTGTAATAATAATTGTAGCTTTTGCCTTCATCGCTTGATACACGCCCGAAGGCGCGTTTGAAGGCGACATAGAGATCAAGTTCCAGCAGCAGCACCGCATTGACGCGCGCGCCTTTCTCTTGCAGATGCCGCTCAAGGAATGCCGCTTGTATCTGATTGCGCGGGTAGCCATCGAAGATTACGCCCTTTTTTGCGTCCGGCTGCGCCAAGCGGTCGACCACGATTGCGTTCGTTGTGTCGTCATCCACCAGGCGGCCCGATGCCATAATGGCTTGCACCTTTCGCGCCAGCTCATCGTTGCGCGTTCGCATCGCCCGAAAGAGATCGCCGGTTGATACCTGCGGGATGCCGAAACGCGCTTCAATCAGCTTGGCCTGCAAACCCTTGCCGGCGCCCTGCACCCCCATCAATACGACGTACAAGCTCATCGCAGAAACCCCCGTAAATCCGGTCGCCCCCTGGCGCCTGACCCGAAGATGAGGAAACGGCGCCCGGCAAAAATAAAGCCGAGATCCATCAAGTGAAGTTCTCGGCTGATTCGAAACGGTTGACGCGTCAGAACTAGCGCATGAATCCTTCGTAATTCCGCATCACCAACTGCGCTTCCAATTGACGCATGGTATCAATGACGACGCCGACGACGATGATCAAGCCGGAGCCTGAGATGACCAAGCCGGCGTTGATGACCGCGCCCGAGGTCGACGCTTCCAGGGGGAAGATGATGCGGTTCACCAGGTCAACCATCCCGGGGATGATCGCGATCACGCCCAGGAAGAATGCGCCAACGAAGGTGATGCGGCGCGTCGTGCTCTTGATGTAATCCTCAGTGCGCTTGCCCGGGCGGATGCCGGGGATGAATCCGCCGTTGCGCTGCAGCGTCTCCGCCAGGTTTTGATTGCCCACCATCACTTCAGCATAGAAGAAGGTGAAGCCGACGGTCATCAGGAAAAACGTGCCCCAATAGAGCAAGCCTTGCTGGTTGCCAAAGGTGGTCTGGATCGTATTGCCGACGGCGCCCGGCGGGAACAAACTGGCGATGATGGCGGGAAAGGTGATGATGGACTGCGCGAAGATGAGCGGGATCATGCCGACCGGATTGACGCGCAGCGGGATGAAGCTGTCCTGCTGGGCGAACTGCCGATTGCCGCGCACTCGCCGCCCGTATTGGACCGGAATGCGCCGCACGCCCTCTTGAATCACGACCACCGCCAGCACACTCAGCACCGTAATCACAACAAACAACACCAAGTTGTAAATGCTGCGATCGGGCTGCTGCGTCAGCAAGCGAATCAGATTCTGCGGCGCCTGCGCGACGATGCCGGCGAAAATGATGATCGAGATGCCGTTGCCGATGCCCTGCTCGGTAATCAATTCGCCGAGCCAGATAGCGAACATGGTGCCCGCCGTCATGGTCGTCAAGACGGAGACGGTCAAGAGCAGGTTGCTGCCCAAGCCGAAGCCAAAGCCGGGGATGATCTCAGCGCCGGTCCCCGTCGCCAGGTTGAAGATGCTGATTTGACCCAGCGCCTGCAAAACCGCCATGGGAATCGCCACATAGTAGGTATAGCGCTGGATCTTTTCCTGGCCGCCCGGTTCGCGCTGGATGCGCTCAAGCGCTGGCACAATCGGCACCAGCAACTGAAAGATAATCGATGCCGTGATGTACGGGTAAACGCCGTTTGCGATCACGCTGAAATTGGCGACCGCGCCGCCGGACAGCAAGTTCATCACCTGGATCAGGTTGCCGGCGCTGCTGCCGCTTTCAAAGACCTGCCGCAAGACATTGCGATCGACGCCGACAACGGGAACGTGGGCGGCAAACTGATAAACGATCAGAATGAATACGGTGAAGAGCAGCTTATTACGCACATCCGGCAGGCGCCATGCGTTTTTTAATGCTTGAATCATAGAATCTGTACCTCGTCAATCATGAGAAGCGCGGGCGGTCGCCGGCGTTGCCTTGGCAAGCCCCGCCACTACCTATACGGTATACGCGCGAGAGCCTTGTAGCGTTCTGCTGAGAACGACGCGCGCCACCCTAATGCTGCTCAGTCGGCATCGCCGTATAGGCGTTCCATATCCGCTTTGCGCAGCCGCTTGACGGTCGCGCGAGCGCCGGTTACTTTGAGCGCATGCGCGTTTACGCTGCCGCCGGCGCCTTCGATTTTCTGCGCCGCGCTCTTGGAAAACTTGTTGGCATGCACGTCCAGTTTCTTGCTCAAGTCGCCGCGGCCCAGCACTTTGATCGGCTCATCGGCTTTCCGCACCAAGCCCGCTGCGAGCAAGGAAGCGCCATTGACCAGGGCGCCATCCTCAAAGCGCGCTTCAAGCATATCAACATTCACTTCCTGATAGCGTATGGCGAAGATATTGGTGAAGCCGCGCTTGAAGGGCAAACGCCGCACCAGAGGCAACTGCCCGCCCTCGAAATAGGGACCTTTGCCGCCGCCGCTGCGAGCGCCCTGGCCCTTGTGGCCGCGCCCGGCGGTCTTGCCTTGGCCCGCCGAGATGCCGCGGCCAACGCGCTTCCGCCGGCGCTTTGAACCCGGATCGGGCTTCAAGTCATGCAGTTTCATGTTCTTTAGACCTCTTCGACTTTCACCAGATGGCTGACCTTGGCGATCATGCCACGAACCTGAGGCGCGTCGCCGATCAGCACGCTCTGGCGCATCCGGCGCAATCCGAGCGACTTCACCGTCGCCTTCTGTTTATGGTTATAGCCGATCGGGCTTTTGACCAGCGTGACCTTTAGCATCCCGCCGCCGCGCTCAGACATTGTCGGCGCTCCGTTCCGTTCGACGCTCCCAGAATGGCGCCACCTCATGAACCTGCTTGCCGCGCATTTCCGCCAGTTGCTCGGCGCTGCGGAGCTGCTTCAAGGCGTCCAGCGTCGCTATCGTTACGTTAAGCAGGTTGGCGCTGCCCTGACTCTTGGTGAGGATGTTGCGTACGCCAACAACTTCCAATACGGCGCGAACGCCGCCGCCAGCGATGACGCCGGTCCCGGGCGCCGCCGGTTTCAGCAGCACGCGCGCGCCGCCATGCCGACCGGTTACGGTGTAGGGGATGGTCGTGCCCGAGAGCGCCACGCCCATGATGTTGCGCCGCGCTCGCTCGGCCGCCTTGCGGATGCTATCCGGCACCGCGCGCGCCTTGCCGATGCCAATTCCCACATTGCCGCGGCCGTCTCCCACTACCACAACAGTACGAAAGGCGAATCGGCGTCCGCCCTTGATCACTTTGGCGACGCGGCGTATATCGACGACACGCTCGTCAAATTCATCGCGCTCTTCTTGATTCCGGCGCGAATCCCGCCTTCTTCGTTCAGACATACTCAATCTCCAGCCTTATAATTGCAGACCCGCTTCGCGCGCGCCTTCAGCCACAGCCGCGACCCGCCCGGTGAACATAAATCCGCCGCGATCAAATACAACCGTGTTGATGCCAGCGTCTTTCGCGCGCGCGGCAACCGTCTGCCCCACGAGTTTCGCCGCCTCAACCTTTTTCATGTCGGCCATTTGCGGCGCCAACTCTCGATCGATTGTCGAGCAAGACACCAACGTACGCCCCTGTACATCGTCAATCACCTGCACAAACACGTGGCGGTTGCTGCGATAAACATTCAACCGCGGGCGCGCCGCCGTGCCAGCAATCTTCTTGCGCACACGCCGATGCCGACGTTTGCGCGCTAGATATTTCCTCCGACCAGTGATATCCGCCATCTTCTTTCTTCCTCTGCCAAGTCGATCCCGCAAGGGGAAGGACCATTTAACTAGCGCTTGCCGGCTTTACCGGCTTTGCGGCGTACATACTCGCCCAGGTAGCGCACCCCTTTGCCCTTATACGGCTCCGGCGGACGCCAACCACGGATATCAGCCGCCACCTGCCCGACTACTTGCTTGTCAATGCCGTCTACATGGATGATCGTCCCGCGCGAATCTTTCGGCACCTCGAAGGCGATATCGGCCGGCGGTTCGATTATCACTTCATGCGAATGCCCCAACCGGAGCTGCAAGTTCTTGCCCTGCAACGAGGCTTGATAGCCCACGCCCTGGATTTCCAGCGTCTTGCGGAAGCCCTCGGATACGCCGATCACCATATTGGACAAGAGCGAGCGCGTTAAGCCATGAAGCGCTTTGTGGTGCCTCAGGTCCGTTGGGCGCTCCACGATGACTGCACCGTTATCCTGTCGAATGGTCAATTCCGGATTGAAGTCCTGCGACATTTCGCCTTTTGGACCCTTCACCGTCACCGTATTGCGGTCAATGGCGACCGATACTTTGTCCGGCAGCGCGACAGGCTGTTTCCCTACGCGTGACATGCTCTTTCCCTTTCCGTCACCAGACGTAACAGAGGACTTCGCCACCGACGCCATCGCGGCGCGCTTGCTGCGCGGTCATGACACCCTTGGGGGTGGTTACGATCGCAATGCCGGTGCCGCTCAAGACAATTGGCAGCTCTCTCCGTTTGCGATAGACGCGGCGGCCCGGCTTGCTAATGCGCTTGAGCTGCGTGATGACCGGACGCCGATCGCGCCGGGCGCCGAAATACTTCAGCTGGACCTTGATCAAAGGAACCGGGCTTTCGTCGCCGAGCGAATAATCCTCGATATAGCCCTCTTCCTTGAGGATGCGGGCGATTTCAATTTTGATCGTGCTCTTGGGCACGGGAACTTCGGTCATGCCCCTTGTTAGCGCATTGCGTATGCGCGTCAACATATCGGCAATTGGATCGTTTGTCACATTAGACACTGTTGCCGCCTCCTACCAGCTCGACTTCACAACGCCGGGAATCTCGCCATTGAGCGCCATCTCGCGGAAGCATATCCGGCACAAGCCAAAACGACGGATGTAACCGCGCGGACGCCCGCAAACCTTGCAGCGATTGCGAACGCGCACCTCGTATTTGCGCCGCTCTTCCCGAAACTGCATGCATTTCTTCGCCATAAACTCCCTCTAATTTCCCTGGAAGGGCATGCCGAGCAGCGACAGCAGCCGGCGTCCCTCGTCGTCTGTTTTGGCTGTGGTTACGATTGTTACTTCCATCCCGCGGACCTTATCGATCTTGTCGAAGTCGATTTCAGGAAAGACAAGCTGCTCTCGCAAGCCGACCGTCAGATTGCCGCGCCCGTCCAGCTTGGCTGATACACCGCGGAAGTCTCGAATGCGGGGCAAGGCAATATTGACCAAGCGGTCATAAAGCGACCACATCCGCTCTTTGCGCAAGGTGACTTTTGCGCCAATCGCCCGACCCTCGCGCAATTTGTACGTCGCAATGCTCTTCTTGGCTTTCGTGATGACGGGCTGCTGACCGGTGATGACTTTCAAGTCTTCAACCGCGCCATCCAGCGACCGCGGCTCGTCAATCGCTTCGCCAACACCGATATTCAGCGTAATCTTGCTGATCGTCGGCACTTGCATCGGATTGGTATAGCCGAATTCCGCCGTCAAAGTCGGCACAACTTCCTCCAAATAGCGGGTGTACATTCTGTTTTGCATATTTCGCCTCACTCCGCTACTCGATTATGCTGCCGCTTTTTTTGCTGTAGCGCACTTTGCGCCCGTCCTCGGTGAAGCGAAAGCCGACCCGCGTCCGCTCATCGGTGACTGGGCAGACCAGCATCACATTCGACAGGTGCAGCGGCGCTTCAAACTCGATGATCTGCGCCGGGATCTGCTGCCCGCCCGGCGCCGGACGCGCCTTGCGGTGGCGCTTCAAAATGTTGACCCCGTTTACAATGACGCGGTTCTTTTTCACCAGGACACGAACGACTTCGCCGCGCAGGCCTTTGTCCTTGCCGGCGATGACTTCAACTATGTCGCCTTGCTGCACTCGCTGCATGTCAGTACCTCTTCCTATAAGGTCTCGGGCGCCAGCGATACGATCTTCATAAAACCCTTGTCGCGCAATTCACGCGCCACCGGACCGAAGACCCGCGTCCCGCGAGGGTTCTCAAGATCCTCCGCCAAGACCACCGCCGCATTGTCGTCAAAGCGAATCGTCGACCCGTCGTTGCGGCGATACTCTTTGTGCGTCCGCACGATGACAGCGCGCACGAGCTCGCCTTTTTTGACGCCGCCGGACGTAGTCGCCGACTTCACCGTCCCTACTACGATATCGCCGACATAGCCGTACTTCACCTTGGAGCCGCCCAGCACACGTATGACCAGCAATTCCTGGGCGCCACTGTTGTCGGCTATCTTCAAACGCGATTCCGTTTGAATCATCGCAATCCTTCTCCGTTAATGAAACCGGCAAACCCGGCTTAAACCTGCGTCGCCAGTTCTTCCGCGTCTTCCAATACCGCCTCAACCACCCAGCGCTTGCGCTTGCTGATGGGGCGGCTCTGCACAAGGCGCACCAAGGCGCCAATGCCGACGCCAGTTTCATCGTGCGCCATCACCTTTTTCGTCGATGTCACCACCTTGTGATACACCGGATGCATCTTGCGGTTTTCGATCGCGACAACGACGGTCTTTTCCATCTTGTCGCTGACCACGCGCCCAACCAGGCGCTTGCGGTTATTGGGCATTTTCTCCCCCTTGAGCCACAAGTTCCGCCGCCAACTCGCGTTCGCGCAGCGCCGTTTTCAGGCGCGCGATATCACGCCGCGTTTTGCGGAACAGGGTTGTATCCTTCAATTCGCCAGATTCTTTTTGGATGCGAAAGGTGTACATTTCCACTTTCAAATCTTCAATCTTGTCCAGGATTTCGTCAGTGGACATGGCGCGGATTTCGTCAATGTACATCAGTTGACCTCCCGTCCAGAGATTGGATCGAAGCGCTTGACGAACTTGGTCTTGATCGGCAGTTTATGCGACGCCAGACGCAGGGCTTCGCGCGCGTCGTCTTCGGGCACGCCGCTCATTTCAAAGAGGATGCGCCCCGGCTTGACGACGCAAACCCATTTTTCAACCGAGCCCTTGCCTTTGCCCATGCGGGTTTCGGCCGCCTTCTGCGTCACTGGCTTATCGGGGAAAATGCGAATCCAAACTTTGCCGCGCCGGCGGATATAGCGCACCATTGCCCGGCGGCAGGCTTCAATCTGCCGGCTGGTAACCCAGCTTGGCTCCAGCGCTTGCAAGCCGTAATCGCCGAATTGCACCACGGCGCCGCGGCGCGCCTTGCCCCGCATCCGTCCGCGCATCTGCTTGTTATATTTTCGCCGTTTCGGCATTAACATGGCTCTCGCTCCTACAGTCGCCGCGCCAACATTGGGCTTGCCGCCGGCTCACTCTTACAGGCACCCGATAATCTTCTTAATTCCTGCGCCCTCGGCGCCCACCATGATCGGCCGGACGCTGCGCCGGGCTGCTGAACGGGTCTTCGCCCGCTAGAATGTCACCCTTGTAAATCCAGACTTTGACGCCGATTTGACCAAAAGTGGTCAGCGCTTCGGCGAAGCCATAATCGATATCGGCGCGCAGCGTATTGCGCGGCACGCGCCCGTCAAACATCCACTCGCGTCGCGCCATGTCGGAGCCGCCAAGCCGCCCGCTTACCTCGACGCGAATGCCGCCGGCGCCTTGACGCATCGCCTGCATAATGGCGCGCTTCATCGCCCGGTTATGCCCGATGCGCCGCTTCAACTGCGAGG
Source organism: Anaerolineae bacterium (assembly GCA_022820125.1). Taxonomy (GTDB): domain Bacteria; phylum Chloroflexota; class Anaerolineae; order Aggregatilineales; family Phototrophicaceae; genus UBA6055. The sequence continues at coordinate 93,296 of JAJEGA010000033.1, forward strand.
CGACGTTTTCGGCAACCAAGGTCGCATCCAGGTCCGGCTTTTCGATTTCGCTAACTTCGACTTTCACCGTCTTGCCCGTCATCTCTTGCAATTGCTGGCGCAGTTCCTTCACCGCCTCGCCTTTGCGCCCGATGATCAAACCCGGGCGCACGGTATTAATCGTGATAATGACCAGGTTTGGATGCCGCTCGATCTCGATGCGCGAGACGCCAGCGCGCGTCGTCTTCGCCTTCAAGAATCTTCGTATTTTGCGATCTTCCATCAACAAATTGACAAAGCGTTCGCCCTCGGCATACCAGCGAGCGTCCCACTCGCGGATCACCTTTAGACGGAAGCCCTTTGGATGAACCTTACGCCCCATTAATCATCTTCCTCTCGCTCAGCCAGTATCACCCAAAGGTGAGACGTGCGCTTCAGACGCGGCTTGAATCGACCGCGGGCGCCCGCTTTGAAGCGCTTCAGCGTCGGTCCGTCGCCGGCGTAGATTTTCGATACATACAGATCGAGCGGGTTGAGATCAAAGTTATTAGCCGCGTTCGCCATTGCCGAGTTCAGGGTCTTGCTCACGAAAGCCGAACCCTTCTGCGGCATATAATCCAGCACGATCAGAGCTTCCTGGGCATCCATCCCGCGCACCTTGTCGCAGACGAGGCGCAGCTTCCGCGGCGAGATTGGCAGATACCGGGTGATTGCGCGAACTTCCATCTCCGCCTCTCCTATCGCCTGCTATCCACGATGTGACCGCGGAATGTACGAGTCGGCGCGAATTCGCCCAGCTTGTGCCCGACCATATTCTCAGTGATATAAATCGGCACGTGCCGGCGCCCGTCATGCACCGCGATCGTATGCCCGACCATCTGCGGGAAGATAGTGCTCGCCCGGCTCCAGGTGCGGATAACGATCTTCTTGTTCTGCTGGTTCAGCCGCTCAACTTTTTCCAGCAATTTCGGGCTGATGTAATAGCCCTTCTTTAATGAACGTGACATGTCAATGTCTCCCGAATTTAACGACGTTTGCCGCGGCGGCGAACGATAAAACGAGTGGTGCGCTTGTTGCGCCGTGTGCGCACGCCCAGCGCCTTCTTGCCCCAAGGGGTCTTTGGCGCCGCCATGCCGATGCCGGCTTTGCCTTCGCCGCCGCCATGGGGATGGCTGGCCGGATCCATCGCCGAACCGCGAACGGTTGGCCGCCAGCCTAACCAGCGCTTGCGCCCAGCTTTGCCCAGCTTGACATTGCCGTGCTCGGCATTGCCGACTTGGCCGATCGTCGCGCGGCAGGTGTTGAGGATCATGCGCATTTCGCCGCTAGGCAGTCGCAAGGTGACATATTTGCCTTCCGACGCCAGAATCTGCGCCGATGTGCCAGCGGAGCGCGCCAACTGGCCGCCTTTGCCCGGGCGCATCTCGATATTGTGCACCACCGTGCCCAGCGGGATGTCCTTCAAAGCGCGGCTGTTTCCTGGTCGCAGCGCGCTCATGGCGCCGTTGCCAATCGTGTCGCCGACGGCGACGCCCATCGGCGCAATGATATAGCTCTTCACGCCGTCCTCGTATTGCAGCAGCGCGATCCGCGCCGAGCGGTTGGGATCGTATTCAATCGCGATGACTTCGGCGCGGCAATCTTCTTTGTTGCGTTTGAAATCAATTAGCCGATAACGACGTTTGTGCCCGCCGCCGCGGTGCCGCACGGTGATCCGACCCATATTGTTGCGGCCGCCCTTCTTGCGCAGGGCGCGCGTCAGCGAACGCTCCGGCTTGCTCTTGGTGATCTCTTCAAATGAATAGCCGGTCATATCTCTGCGACCGGGCGATGTCGGTTTATAAACCTTGATGGGCATCGCTTATGCTCCTGCTAAACGTTGAACAGCTCGATCGTGACGCCTTCTTCCAGCGTGACGATAGCTTTCTTCCAGGCGCGCGAGCGGATATAGGTGCTGCGCCCGCGGCGCCCGCGCTTGGCCGGCATCATCATGGTATTCACTTTGATGACCTTGCCTTCGAGATCGAATATCTCCTCGACCGCTTCCTTCACCTGGATCTTGTTGGCATTGCGCGCTACTTCAAAGACGTATTTGTTCTGCGCCTCAGCCAATTCGGTCGACTTTTCCGTGATCACCGGGCGGCGGATTACGTCATATAGATGAAGCTCTGCCATGTTACACTCCCATCCCCCAGATGCTGATCACGACATCAAGCGCGTCCAGCGACATAATCACTTTGTCGTATTTGAGCAAGTCGCGAATGTTGAGATAGTTGGCGGCGATCGAATGCGCATTCGGCAGATTGCTCACGCTCTTGCGCACCACCTTTTGCTCCGGCGTTACCACCAGCAGCGCCGACTGCTCGCCCACCAGCGTCTCTATCAGATTGCGCATCTGCTTGGTCTTTGGCGAATCAACATCGAGCTTGTCCACAATCACCAACTGCTCGTCGCGCGCCAAGGCGCTGAGCGTGGAACGTATCGCGCCGCGCCGCATCTTCTTCGGCATCTTCTTGCTGTAATCCCGTGGCTTGGGACCATGCGCCAAGCCGCCGCCGACAAAAATCGGCGCGCTCTGCGCGCCGTGGCGGGCGCGGCCGCTGCCTTTCTGGCGGTACCATTTTGCGCCGGTGGCCCGAATCTCGCTGCGCGAGCGCGTATTGTGCGACCCCTGGCGGGCGTTGGCCATTTGGCGAACGAATGCCTGGTGCATCAAACCCACATTGATCTTTGCTTCAAAGATATCGCCCGGCAATTCAACCTGCGACACTTCCCGTCCGGCATTATCCATCACTGGTAATTGCATTCGATCTACTCCTGTGCCAGGCGCTGCGGCTTCGCTAGGCGCGCTTGCCCGCGGGCTTAATCATGACGATGCTGCCCTTGGCGCCGGGCACCGACCCCTTAACCGCCAGCAAATTCTTCTCGGCATCAACGACGACCAGCGGCAGATTCTGCACCGTCACGCGATCGTTGCCCATCCGCCCCGCCATCTTCTTGCCCTTGAGCGTGCGGCCCGGCGTGGCGCACATGCCGATCGAGCCGGGCGAGCGCATCCGGTCGGATTGACCGTGCGTCTTTGGACCGCGCGCGAAACCATGCCGCTTGATCGTGCCGGCGTAGCCGCGGCCCTTGCTGGCGCCAATCACATCGACAAGTTCGCCCCTTTCAAATATGTCTACCTTGATTTCCTGGCCCTCTGCGACGCCGGCGTCAACGGCTTCCCCCAAGCGAAATTCGCGCAGATGGCGCAGCGCCGGCAAATCCAGTTTCTGCAGATGGCCCAATTGCCCTTTGGTCAGGTTCTTGGGCTTGGTCTCGCCGAAGCCGAGCTGCACCGAAACATAACCGTCCCGTTCGGTATTGCGAACCTGAGTCACATAGCAGGGGCCAGCCTGGATGACAGTCACGGGAACGACAGTCCCTTGTTCATCAAACACCTGGGTCATCCCTACTTTTTTACCAATCATGCCCTTCATGAGCCTTGCCTCCACTCAGGCGCGCCAGCCTATCAGCGCTACTGACCACTCCTGGCTTTCTCATCTCCGCCATAGCGAATCGGGCGCCGCGCCGCGCTTAATATCCGCCTGATGAATCCCGCCGCGCTAACCAAAGCAGCGGTCTCAAATCTTGATTTCAATATCCACGCCGGCTGGCAGATTTAGCCGCATGAGCGTGTCGATGGTTTTACTGTCCGGTTCCAGCACGTCAATCAGCCGTTTGTGCGTCCGAACCTCGAAGTGCTCCTGCGAATCCTTGTCGATAAAAGGCGACCGGCGCACGGTAAAGCGCTCGATGCGCGTCGGCAAGGGAACCGGACCAACCACCCGCGATCCGGTGCGTTCAGCCGTATCGACGATGCGCTGCGCCGACTGATCAAGCACGCGATGGTCATAAGCCTTGAGTCGGATGCGAATCTTGTTTTTTGCCATTTAGCAACCTTTATCCGTCCACCCGGAATCACCGCCAGGGAATCTGAGCCGGGTTATGGACCCGGCTCAGCCCGCTCGTGTCCCTTGGTGAGCTACTCAAGAATCTCGGTGATGCGGCCCGCGCCAACCGTCAAACCACCTTCGCGGATGGCAAAAGACGAACCGCGTTCCAGCGCGACCGGCGTGATCAACTCCACATCGAGATTCACATTGTCGCCCGGCATGACCATCTCAACGCCATCAGGCAGCGTGATAGTGCCGGTGACGTCCATCGTGCGGATGTAGAATTGCGGACGGTAACCGGTGAAGAAGGCTTTATGGCGCCCGCCTTCATCGCGGCGCAGAACGTATACCTCGCACTTGAATTTCTTGTGCGGCGTAATCGACCCGATCTTGGCGATAACCATGCCGCGCTGCACTTCGTCACGGCCGATGCCACGCAGCAGAATGCCGGCGTTATCGCCCGCCTGCGCCTGATCCAATTCCTTGTTGAACATCTCAATGCCGGTGACAACCGTCTTGACGATTTCATCGCGCAAGCCAACAATATCGACCTCGGTGCCCTTGAGCAAGGTGCCGCGCGCCACACTGCCGGTGACGACGGTGCCGCGCCCCTTGATGGAGAAAACATCTTCGATCGCCATCATGAAAGGCTTGTCGACATCGCGCATCGGCGTTGGGATCCATTCATCGACGGCGTCCATCAATTCCACGATCGAGGCGTACTCGGGCGCGTCGGGGTCGCTGCTTTCGCTCTCTTCCGCCGCCAGCGCCGAACCCTTGATGATGGGCGTATCGGGATCGAAATCATAACCTTCCAGCAGCTCGGCAAGTTCCATCTCGACCAGTTCGATCAGTTCTTCATCATCCATCTGATCGGTCTTGTTGAGATAAACAACCATCGCCGGCACTTCCACCTGTTTCGCCAGCAAAACATGCTCGCGGGTTTGCGGCATCGGCCCATCAGGCGCGCTGACAACCAGGATTGCGCCGTCCATCTGCGCCGCGCCCGTGATCATATTCTTGATGTAATCACGGTGGCCCGGGCAATCCACGTGGGCGTAGTGGCGGGCGTCGGTTTCATATTCGACGTGGCGGATATTGATGGTGATGCCGCGCGCGCGCTCTTCCGGCGCATTGTCGATATCGCCATATTCGCGCTCCTGCGCCTGCCCCTTTAACGCGAGCACCTTGGTGATGGCCGCCGTCAAGGTGGTCTTGCCATGGTCGACGTGACCGATGGTTCCGATGTTTACGTGCGGCTTGGTACGCTCGAACTTCCCTTTAGACATCTGACAATCCCTCTTCTTAACTCCGTAACCTGAATCTGCTTGCGATTTCTTTTGGCGGGCGACCCGCCATTCTCTACCGCGAGCCGGATTTAACCGCTTCCGCGATTTCTTCCGGCGCGACCGTATACGTATTGAACTCCATGCTGAAGTTGCCGCGGCCCTGCGTGTTATTGCGCAGGTCATTGGCATAACCAAACATCTCGCCCAAGGGCACTTGCGCCGTAATCACCGAGATGCCTTCGCTGTGCGGCTCCATCCCTTGAATCACCCCGCGCCGCGCCGATATGTCGCCGACAACGGCGCCAGTGTAATTATCAGGCGCCACGATTTCGACGCTCATCGACGGCTCCAGGATGACCGGCGCGCCCTTCTGAATGCCTTCCTTCAAACACATCGAGCCAGCGATGGTGAAGGCGATTTCGCTAGAATCTACCTCATGATAGGCGCCGTCAATCAAGGTCGCCTTGATATCCACAACCGGATAGCCCGCGATGACGCCGCCCTGCATCGCCTGTTTGACGCCTTTCTTCACCGACGGGATGTACTCTTTCGGTATCGATCCGCCGCGAATGCCATCAATAAACAGCAATTCGCCGTCGGCATCTTCTTTTTCGCCGGCGGGCAATGGCTCAAAGCGAATTGCGCAACGCGCGTATTGCCCCGCGCCGCCCGTCTGCCGCTTGAAGGTCGTGTCAATTTCCATCATCCGCGTAATCGTCTCGCGATAAGCCACTCGCGGGCGCCCAACGCGCGCGTCGACGCCGTACTCGCGCATCAAGCGGTCGACCAATACTTCCAGATGCAGCTCGCCCATGCCTTTGATTTTGGTTTGGCCGAGCTGATCATCGACCTCAATCTGAAATGTCGGATCTTCTTCCGCCAGCCGCCGCAAGCCCAAGCCCATCTTGTCTTGATCGGCTTTGGTATTGGGCTCAATGGCGACCTCGACCACCGGCGCCGGGAAGCTGATATTCTCCAACAAAATCGGGCTGCTGGCCGCGCTGAGCGTATCGCCGGTGAAAGTTTCCTTCATGCCGATGACGGCGGCGATATCGCCCGCGTGCACTTCTTTGACGTCTTCGCGGCTGTCGGCGAACATGCGCACGATGCGTCCGATGCGCTCGCGCCGCCCCGTCGACGTATTGAGCACCATGGCGCCCGCTTTAAGCACACCCGAATACACACGGGTGAAGGCCAGACGCCCATACTGATCGGAGACGATCTTGAACACCAAAGCCGCCAGCGGTTCATCATCATCGGCATGCCGCAGGAGCGCGCTGCCATCCTTGGCGTGCTCGCCGTTGACCGGCGGGATATCCAGCGGCGAAGGCAATAGCGCCACCACCATGTTCAGCAGCGCCTGCACGCCCTTGTTCTTCAGCGCCGCGCCGCAAAGCACCGGATGCAATTCACCCGATATCGTGCCCGCGCGCAGCGCCGCCAGAAGCTCTTCATGGCTGATTGCCTCTTCTTCGAGGTATTTCAGCGTCAGATACTCATCATGTTCGACGATCTTCTCGATCATGTCTTCACGGCGGGTTTCCGCCATTTCCCGATGGCTCTCCGGTATCGGGTGGGTATTAATGTCCGTGCCTTCGTCATTGCCGTAGGTGAGCAACTCCATCTTGAGCAGATCAATGATGCCTTCAAAGTTTTCGCCGCTGCCATAAGGCACTTGTATGACCACTGGATTGGCTTTCAGCCGATCAACCATCATATCGACGCAGCGATCAAAATCGGCGCCGATCCGGTCCATCTTGTTGACGAAACAGAGGCGCGGCACATTGTACCCCGAGGCTTGCCGCCAAACCGTTTCCGACTGCGGCTCAACGCCGGCGACGCTGTCGAATACGGTGATGCCGCCATCAAGCACACGCAGGCTTCGCTGCACTTCGGCGGTGAAATCCACATGACCGGGCGTATCAATGATATTTATCTGATGATCATCCCAGCTGGCGGTGACGGCAGCCGAGGTTATCGTGATGCCGCGCTCGCGCTCCTGCGCCATATAATCGGTAGTCGCCGAACCTTCGTGCGTCTCGCCGATTCGGTGAACCATGCCGGTGTAATACAGAACCCGCTCGGTGACGGTGGTCTTGCCGGCGTCAATATGGGCTATGATTCCGATATTACGGACTTTGTTGAGATCGATGTCAGGGTTCAATTGAGTCATTTCCATCCAATTCCCGACGCCGCTGTTCGGGATTGCGTGATTAGCTTCCTAGCGAAAGTGCGCGAAGGCGCGGTTGGCTTCCGCCATGCGATGGGTTTCATCTTTGCGCCGGATCGCGCTGCCTTGCCCGTTGTAGGCATCGGTGAGTTCGTTGGTCAGCTTTTCCGACATGCTTCTGCCGCTGCGGTTGCGGGCGAATTGAATCAGCCAGCGCATCGCCAAGGCGATCCCGCGCTCATGCGAGACATCAATCGGCACCTGATAGGTGGAGCCGCCGACGCGCTTGGGCTTGACTTCCACCGCCGGCGCCACATTGCGGATCGCCATCTCAAACACCTCGACCGGATCTTTCTTCGTGCGGTCGCCGATTGCCTCCAGCGCGTCATACATGATCCGAGTCGCCACGCTTTTCTTGCCGCCCCGCATCATTCGATTGATGAACATCGCCACATGAAGATTGCCATACTTCACATCGGGCGGTGGAATCCGCTTTGGCGGACGGTTCCTTCTCGGCATGAATCAACTCCTTTGCCGCGCCTAACAGCCTCGCCAGCCGCAAGGCATCCCCGGGCTGCGCGCGCTCTTGTCGTCTGCGCGGATCAGAATGCTTACTTGGACCGCTTCGTCCCGTATTTGCTGCGACCTTGCTCGCGGCTGTCGACGCCGTTGGTATCGAGTGTGCCGCGGACGATATGATAGCGCACGCCTGGCAGATCGCGGACGCGCCCGCCGCGCACCAGCACAACGCTGTGCTCCTGCAAATTATGACCCTCGCCACCGATGTAGGCGCTGACTTCAATCCCATTGGTCAAGCGCACACGCGCAACTTTGCGCAGCGCCGAATTCGGTTTCTTCGGCGTCATCGTCTTCACTTGGGTGCATACGCCGCGCTTTTGTGGCGCGCCCTTCTGCTGGCGCGAACGCCGCTGCTTCAAAGCATTAAAGGTAAACTGCAGCGCTGGCGCCTTGTTCTTTTTGCTCTTGCTCTTGCGCCCTTTGCGCACCAATTGGTTAATTGTGGGCATAGACTTCTCCGCAATTCGCTAAAAGGCTGCTTTACTTTCAGACACGCAAACAGGCGCTCATTGGACGCCCATTCTTCGTTTCGCTCATGACGAGACACCTTGCAAATACAAAGCACTTTCGCCATATCTGCTCAGTTCAACCGGCAGCGCCTCCACCGGGGAGGTTGCCGGCTGCGAGTGCAAACGCGCATATTATCAACAGCGAATTTGATTGTCAAGACATTTTTGGTCTGGATGCAGGAAAATCGGCTTGATTCATTTCTTCACCACCGAGTAGCCGAGTTGCATTGAGTAGACAGAGGGGTTAATGTCCTTCCGCACAGAGCCAAAAAACGCCAAGCGACTGTTTCCCGGCTAGTCGTGGGCTTAGCGACATTGCCCAACGAAGCTCCCATTCCCTGGTTAAGCGTCTACGCGACCTTGGCTCGCGGTTGAAGGCGCCGCGAACGAGGTAGAAATTGCGCGACAAGATTATTTTCCCTGGAACAGCTCGCGCACGATGATATTGCGCTGGATCTCGCTGGTGCCTTCGTATATCTGGAAGATCTTGACATCGCGCAGCAGCTTCTCGACCGGATACTCCTTCATATAACCGTAGCCGCCGAAAACCTGCACCGCATCCACCGCCGCCTTGGTCGCCATATCAGCGGCAAACGCTTTGGCATAGGCAGGAATCCGCGGATTGAATACACCGGCGTCCACTTGCCAAGCCGCCTGCCAGGTCAAGAGCCGCGACGCTTCGTAGTTGATCGCCATATCCGCAATCTTGTGGCCCACCGCCTGATGCTGATAGATCGGCAGGCCGAAGGCTTCGCGCTCGCCAGCGTACTTGACGCTCTCGTCCAAGGCGCGGCGCTGCAAGCCGCAAGCGGCGGCCGCCACGCCCGGGCGGCTGTGATCAAATACCTTCATCGCGATGTAGAAACCTTGCCCAACCTCGCCGACCACATTCTCTTCCGGCACTTCAACATTCTCGAAAACGATCTCAGCCGTATCCGACGCGCGCTGCCCCAGCTTGTCGAACTTCTTGCCCACGCTGAGGCCCGGGCTGTCGCGATCGACGATAAAACAGGTCATGCCGCGATGACCCGCGGCGAAATCGGTCTTGGCGAATATGGTATAGAAATGGGCGTAGCTGGCGTTGGTAATGAAGGTCTTGCTGCCGTTGATGACATAGGCGGCGCCTTTCTTGACAGCGCGCGTTTGAATGCCCGCCACATTTGAGCCGGCGTTGGCTTCCGTCACGCCATAGGAACAGAATTCGCCCCGCTCCCCAGCGCGCTCGCCCAGCCAATATGCCTTCTGCTCATCGCTGCCGGCGATCAAAATCGGCAGCATCGCCAGCGAATTGACCCCCAGGCTCGTGCTGATCCCAGTGCAGCCATATCCCAGCTCCTCCGATACCAAAACTTCTTCAAAACAAGAAGCGCCGACCCCGCCGTATGCTTCCGGAATGAGCATGTTGACGATGCCAAGTTCGCGCGCCTGGTGAAAGATGTCTTCGGGGAAGATCGACTTTTCATCGTATTCGGCCGCGACTGGGATGATCTTGTCGGCGACGAAATCGCGCGCCATCCGCAAGAGCATCTCTTGTTCGTCGCTCAGCTTGAATTGCGGGCCAGCCATTGACTCCATCGCAAGGTCGCTCATCTCGCTCACCTTAATTCTCAACTTACTGCAATCAAATTAACATGGATTAGATTCAGCTTCCAGCCTCTTGCATAATTCGCAGGACTGCGGCAACAACTTGCGCATTCTGCTCGTCTCGGCTGATCCGCGCCGGCAGATCGCCCGATTGCTCGCCGTACCAGCCAAACTGCGCGTGATTCCCGCCCTCGATCTGCACAGCATAAACATCCGACGGCAGCTGATCCAACGAGCGCGCCACATCGGCGACCGCCACTAAGCCGTCTTGATCCCCATAAATAGTCGTCACTCTCAGATCGCTTCTGCTGAGGTCCACATGCGTTTCCGCATAAGCAGCCAATAGCGCCAGTCCGTCAATCTTTTCCCCATGATTGAAGGCGTAGCGAGCCGCCATCACGCCACCAAGCGAATGCCCGCCGATAACCCAGGTCTTGCTGCCTGGATAGGCGGCGATCACTTCGTTTGCGGCATTCGGATTAAAAATGGCGAGATTCAAGGGCATGGGAACAATCACCGCCAGATGGCCGTTTTCCGCGATCGCCCTCGCCAAGGGCGCGTATGCTTCGGGCGGGACGCGTCCGCCAGGATAGAATATGAAGCCGCTGGCAACTTCAGCGGTGTTTGGCGCAAACACGATCCAGCGCTCTCGATTGACATGGACGATGTCGTCGGACCGCAAGGCTGCGATGGCTTCGGGCATGAGCCCGCCAATTGGCGAGAGCTGCGAATAGGCCAGCGCTGCGCCGATGATAACGAATAGAACGAGCGCCGCCAATATCTTACGGCGACGCCTGCGGAGAATAGCGGTCACGAATTGGCGGTCAGGGCGGCGGCCATCGCCTCGCCGGCCGCCAAGCCCGATGTAAACGCGCCTTCCACCCGCCCTCGCCCACCGAAGGCGTCGCCGGCGAAGACCAGCGGCGGCAGGTCCTTCGCCCGCAGGCATTCTTGAGGATGGGTGGTCAAGGGCACTGAGTAGCGCCACTTTTTTAGCTGCGTCTGCACGATTCGCGCGCCTTCAGCCAAGTGTGGCTGCACAGCCGATTCCAGCGCTCGGATTATATCAGCCTCGGAGGCGTCCCAATTCTGTCGGCTGAATTTCGCGTTGGCGTGGCTGGTGATGATCGTCGTCTCGGAAATGCCCTTCGCCTGATTATCAGCCACCCAGTAAACGTCGCTCTGGAAGTTCTGCATCGCGCCCGGCTCGGGCAAAGCGGCAGCGCCATTAACCGCGTGTATCCCGCAAAGGCAAGGTCCAAAACGGATCCGCCGCAGCGCCGCGTCATCATCCGCGTCCAGATGAATGCCGTTATCAGCCAGGAGCGCCAGCGTCTCCGGCATCGGCGGCGTCAAGATCAGTCCCGCGCCCTCGTAAACGGCGCCTTCGCTATCGCCAAGCGCCCAACCGTCCGCAGTCATTTGCATTGATGTCACCAGCCGGTCCAAGGTAAGGTCTAGCCCCTGCGCCAGGCGCCTGGCGAGCTTGTTCATCCCGCCGCGAATGACGTAGCGCGGGCGCCCATCGCCGGCAGTGCGCTTGACGCTGCCATCGGACCAGCCCGTTCCCCAGACGTAAGCCAGGTCGAGCGCGCGCCAGCGATCAACATAACGCTGCAGGGTTGAGGTTCGCACGGTGAAGAATTGGGCGCCGTGGTCTGCCAAGCCTCCAGCGCCAACGCGCCGCGTAGCCAGGCGGCCGCCGACGCTGCGTCCCCGGTCGATCAGAAGCGCGGAAAAACCACGCTCAACCAGGGTCTGAGCCGCCATCAAGCCGGACATACCCGCGCCTACAATCAGAACATCCGCCGCCACATCCGGGGCCTTTCGCCAGTCGATTCCATTGCATGTTAATCATACCGCATTCAGCGCGATATGTTAGGATGACGCGGCTTTGCTCCACACAAGTGATTCCAAGTCGGCAATGGCTATGACCGCCGTATGAAAGAAATTGCCAGAAAATCACCGCGCAGTACAGGCGATCCGGTGGCTCGCCCCCAGTTGCAATATGCTTCCCATCAGAGTTGCAAGTCTAACCTGGAAAATTTGCATAAACTCTACAAGTTCTCTACTACAGGGCAATCGCTTCAAAACTGGCATCCCCTGCGATGAGCAAACCTAAACTGAAATTTAACCACCGAGGACACCGAGAGCGCCGAGAAATGCGATTGATTAGAGACTGCGCGGCATTTTGTCGCAAAATTTTTGGATGGGAAGGAAGTTTGTCGACAAGGTAGCGGCATGCCTGCCTAATTCAAACAGTGGATTTAGGGGAAGAGCCATCAAAAGAACCTAAACTCAGTAAGTCCAATAAAGTAATGCAACAAAATGAAGGAACGTCGTAGGGGCGACTCTTGAGTCGCCCACATGTACAATGGCGACATAGTGGGCGAGACAAGTCTCGCCCCTACAGATCTCGAATCAGATTAGCATCGCCC
>JAJEGA010000056.1 GCA_022820125.1 Anaerolineae bacterium
CGATGCTAATCTGATTCGAGATCTGTAGGGGCGAGACTTGTCTCGCCCACTATGTCGTCATTGTACATGTGGGCGACTCAAGAGTCGCCCCTACGACGTTCCTTTATTTTGTTGCATTACTTACTTTGTTCTACTTCTGTGTCTCTGTGGCAAGTGGTTTTCCTACACTGTTTATCCGGTTCATCTCACGCCATGCGCGTCAAGCATCGGGCGGAACTTGAGTTCAGTCTCCTCCCACTCGCTTCGTGCTTCGCTGTCTGCGACGATGCCGCCGCCGGCGTATACCCAGGCGCGCGCTTCCTGCGCAACAGCGGAACGAATGGCAACGGCGAACTGGCCTTCAAGATTCGAATCAATCCAGCCGACCGGCGCGCCGTACCAGCCGCGCGGAATCGGCTCCAAGTCCCGGATCAGGCGCAGCGCCACGGCGCGCGGGTCGCCACCCAGCGCGGGCGTCGGATGCAGCGCCTCAACCACTGGCAAGATGCCGGCCTGCCGCTTCAACAGCCCGAGGATCGGCGTGTTGATGTGCTGTATGTTGCTCAATTTCAACAGGTCGAGCCGCCCGATCGTCAGCGATTCCGTGATCTGACTGAGGCGATCGCGCATCTTCTCGACGACTATCGCATGTTCTTCGCCGTCTTTGGCGCTGGCGAGCAACGCGGCGCCAAGTCGACGATCGGCCTCCGCTGTAGCGCCACGCGCGGCGCTGCCAGCTAATCCCATCGTGTCGAGCTGCCGCCCGCGCACCGATGCCAGCAGCTCCGGCGAAGCGCCATAGAAGGCGTACCGTGGGCGCGGCTCAAAGAGAAAGCGGTAGCAGCCGGCATAATGCGCCGCCAGGTGGCGCAGAATCGGCAGCAGCCTGACTGGCGCCTTGAAGCGCAATTCGGCCGCTCGCGCCAATACGATTTTGCGCAGCGCGCCGGCGCGAATGCGGTCGGTCGCGTCGTTGATCATCCGCTCCCAAACCCGGTAGCTCATCGGGTAGTTGATGCCGAGAAGCTCGCTCTGTTTGCCGTCAATGGGCGCCCGTTCCCGAGCGGTCAACTGAGCGATCTTTTGTTGCAGCGCCGCCTGCAAATCAAGGGTCAGCGGCGCGGGCGATTCATCCGGCGGAATCTGTGTATTTATCGTCAGCCACATGGCGTCGCCGGACTTCACAAACTGATAATGCGGCAGCACGAAATAGGCAGGCGAATAGATTGACCAGGTGTTGTCCGGCGTGAAATCGCTGCGAAAGGCGAAGCCACCCATCAGGCGCGGGCCGCTCAGCGGGATGTCGCCGCCTTTGACAAGCGCGCCAGCGAATAATTCTTTCGCGTCTTTGGCGATCCGGTCAAAGCGCTCCGGACCCCAAGCCATCAGCTCAACCGCAGCGCCAGCGCCAGCGAACGAAAAGCCTCCGCCCGGGTCCTCCCAAAAAAAGCGCGCCTCTCCGCTGGCCGCCGCCAGGAACTCGGCGAAACCGAGGCCATCGCAACGCGCGCTGCAACTCAGCAGGCGTCCATAGCGCTCAGCGATTGACCAATCACGAATCGTCGTCGGCCCCATAACTCAGCCCTGATAACCGACGCTCTTCAGCAGCAGCGGCAGCAGCGTATGCAGAATCTCGTCGCGGCTTGGTTCGCCAGTGTAAACCCATTGGATGACGACGCTGTAGATCGCGCCCATCCAGGCATGCGCGACGATATGCGTATTCACCGGCGCGATCGAGCCATCGGCGACCGCTTCATCCAGATAGGTCTGGATCAGCAGCGCAAAGCGATCAGTGACTTCCATGCGCTTGCGCTCGAAGACGGCGCCCAAGCCGACCGCTTGCACCAGAAGCAGCTTGGCGGGCCGCCGATACTTGGCGAAGGTCTCCAGCACCGCCTCCAAGGCGACGCGGACGCGGTCCATGCCCGGCGCTTCATCTTCGATCGCTTCGCGCGCGCGCCGTTCAATAACATCAGCGAACTGATCGACCAGGGCGATGAAGAGCTTCTCTTTGTTGGGGAAGTGAAAATAGATCGACCCCTTGCTGATGCTCGCTTCGGCGACGATCTCATCCAGCTTGGTATCGTGAAAGCCCTTGGCGCTGAAGATATTCATCGCCGCATCAAGGATGCGTTCGCGGGTGGAGGGCGGCTCCGGGCTTTGTTCTGTCATGACAATTCACAATACTGACCAGTCAGTATTGTCAGTATACCACATGCCGCGCGCAACTGAGAGGCTGCATCGCCTGCTTGCGGCTTACTTGGCAAGTTCTTTGATTTCGGCAAATATCTTCAGGCGTTGGGGGAATAGAAACCTAGAAATAAGCGCGATAGTGATGGTCACGATCCAAGTGAGCGCCTGCGCGCTTAGGCCCGCCTCGATACCGGCAACCAAGCCCGCTCGGGTAGTGGCGAACCAGGCAAACGCGCAGCCAACAATGATGCCCAAGCCAATCATCCCTTCAATGACCGCCCGCATGTCTCTTGCCCATTCGCGTTTGTTGAAGAGAATCAATAAGGCGGCAAGGACAATAAAGACCATGTTCGCCACATAGCGCAACAAAATCCCCAACAACACAACAAATACAACAGCGATCACAGCGGCAAACTTGTTGAGCAGATCGTTTATCGTAGCAAAGGTCTCGGTAATGCCAGCCATGGATTCGTCAGCGCGGCTGGCAAGATCACTTGCCCTGTTTTCGACTTCGTTGGATACGCCTTGGGCGACTTCCGCGGCTTTCGTTCCGGCCGCTTGGAGTATGTTGTCTTGTGCTTGGGCTGCCAGCGAAACGACAAAGAACAGACAGAGCGCGAGCGCGGCCCGAAGAATACGAGACAGCAACAGCTTTCCCATTTGAAATTCCATTCCGTCAAGCCTTCCGACTAGGACGATGCAATAGGCCAAGCAAGATCCAATTGCGTATGGAACAACGCCGCGGGCATGTAGAAATGATTGCAGCGTCGGATGCTACTCTGACCTCCGGTGCGCCCAACCGCCCACGACAAGTCCAGCGGCTACGGCGAGCGCGGCCGCGCTATCGAAGAATGACTTGACGATGGTAGCAATAATGTCGTCGCCTTCGGCCGGGCTGACGTCCACCGCGCCTTGGATGGCGGATAGTATGAGCGCGGTGATGATGCCGACAATAATCCCGGAGATCAATATGCCCGCGATATTGGCGGTCATCTGGTGCTCCGATGGCGCGTTTTCGGCAATCTGCCCGGCAATGTGCCGCCCCAAGTTCATGCCAGACCCCATGACCGTGCCCATCACCAAGCCGAAGATGATGTCTCGGCCAGCCACGAGCGCCAGCAAGACGCAGACGATGATGCCGACGATGGTGACGAGGCCATGTCTGTTCTTGCTCATAGCTTGCAGGTCCTTGTGCGAATCATTATTCATTGTTTGTCTCCGAAGGATGAGTCATGATGCTGATTGATACAGTGCAACGCCAGCCGATTATAGTCGGTCTTGCGGATAACCGCTACAATCGATAAGTGTGTTGGCGCATTGAAGTTGGTGGAAATAGAATTCAACATCCGCTTGGTGGCCGGTAAGGGCTCGGTGGCTCGCCCGACAATTCAAAGCAGAATGGGCAGCGGGCATCGCGGCGATATCCCCATATTGAGAAGAGACAAGATACAATGGCAGACATGGACAAGTTTATGGCAATCGCTATCGAAGAAGCCTACGCTACCAAAGCGGAAGGCGGCAGCCCCTTTGGCGCGGCGCTCGTTCGCAATGGCGAAGTCATCGGGCGCGGGCGCAATCTGATGATTCAAAACAACGACCCGCTTAGCCACGGCGAAATGGAGGCGATCAAAGCGGCCGGTTTGCAAGAGAGCTACGCCGACACGGTGCTGTACACAACCGCCTTCCCTTGCCTGATGTGCGCCGGCGCCATCGTGCGTTATCAGATCCCCAAGGTGATTATCGGCGCCAGCTGGGAGCATAACGCGCCCTCGCGCGACTTCATGCAGCTGCACGGGATTGAATTGGTGGAGTGGCGCCTCGGAGAATGCTATCGCATAGTCGAGTAGGGTCAGCGCGAAGGCTGACCCTGCGGCAGGGAGAAACTGAAGGTCGTGCCTTCTGCTGGAAGGCTCGTTGCCCAGATGCGCCCGCCATGCGCCTCGATGAAGCCGCGGGCGATCGCCAAGCCCAAGCCAGTTCCACGCGCGCCATCATCGTCCCGCTTGCGCGAGCCCTCGCCCCGAAAGAAGCTCTCGAACAATCGAGGCAAGGCGTCCTCGGGGATATACGACCCGCTGTTGTGAATATCAATGCGGATATCATCGCCGGCGCGCCAGGCGCTCAAGGTGACGCGAACGCCGCTATCGGCATATTTGATGGCGTTATCGACCAGATTGGTCAAGACTCGCTGAATCTTGTCCGGCGCCATAAGAATCATATCCACATCATCGGCGACTTCGCCCTGCAAGTCTATGCCGCGCTGATCCGCCTTCAGCCTCATGCCGCCTATCGTATCCGAAATCAGATCGCGAATTGACGCGCGCTGAACGCTGATTTGAAGATGCCCGACATCAAGCTGCGCCAGTTCAAACAGGTCGTCAATCAAGCCGCTTAGATGCTCAATCTCGACGCGGCTGTTATCCAGGTAGCGATGCACCGTCTCGTCGTCATCGACCACGCCATCGAGCATCGCCTCGATCATCACTCTGATCGACGCCAGCGGCGTCCGCAAATCGTGGGAGACCCAGGCGGTCAGGTCGCGGCGCGTCCGCTCCAGTTGCTGTTTCTGCTCTTCAACCTCTTGCAGGTTCCGCGCCATGATG
The DNA here is from genome assembly GCA_022820125.1 of Anaerolineae bacterium. GTDB lineage: Bacteria > Chloroflexota > Anaerolineae > Aggregatilineales > Phototrophicaceae > UBA6055. Next base: position 4,776 of record JAJEGA010000056.1, read on the forward strand.
TTGAATGTTTCAGCCAATTGAGCGATTTCGTCATTGCCGGAGATCTTCAGGCGGATTGTGAAATCGCGCCCGGCGAGCGAGCGGGTGGCTTCGCTCAGTTTGCTGAGGCGGTCGGTCATCGTCTTGGAGGCGAAGAAACCAATGGTCAGCGCCGACAAGCCCGCGAATACCAATAGAACCGAAGTCAGCGTCAAATAGTGGCTTTGAATGAAAGTGAAGCGGGCGATGACCCAGACGTTGAGGAAGATCATCAAGACCAGCAGCGCGATCACCATCCAGATAGCCCAGCGCAAGCTGCGAAACCATTCCAAAACGCCCAAGCGGTAAAAGGCGTAGGACAGCAGCGAACTGGTTAAGCCGGTGACGGTCATAAAACCCAGCAGATCCTGCACTTCGTTCCCCGGCAGATCAAACATGATCAGCTCGCTGAACACGGTGCCGGCGATAGGTATCACCAAGACAATCAGGAATATGATGAAGGGATTTTGGTATAGCCGACGATCCACGCGCATGATCTCAAGCTCCTGTTGAATGTCGCCATACCGCGCGAGCGGAAGCGGAGACAATTCCTGCGATGCCGCCGAGGGGCTTCAGCTACCCGGCGGAAGGCGACTCAAACTTGTAGCCGACGCCCCAAACGGTCTGGATATAACTCGGCTTGCTTGGGTTTGGCTCAAGCTTCTCCCGCAGGCGCCGGACGTGCACCGTCACCGTGCTTTCGTCGCCGTAGAATTCATAGCCCCAGACCTTGTCGAGCAGCTGCTGCCGCGTAAAAACTTGCCGCGGATGGCGCAGTAGAAACCAGAGCAGATCAAATTCCTTCGCTGTTAACGAGACGCCTACCCCGTCGATGCTGACAGAGCGGCTGCGCGGATCGAGCGACAAACCGCCAAACTCGACCGGGGTCTCGCTTTCGACTTCGGCCGCGGCGGACCGGCGCAGCACCGCTTTCACCCGCGCCACCAGCTCGCGCGGGCTAAATGGTTTCGTCACATAATCATCGGCGCCCAGCTCCAGCCCCTGCACACGGTCCACTTCGTTGGTCCTCGCCGTGAGCAAGATAATGGGGATATCGCCGTCGATCTGAAGCGAGCCGTAGTCATCCGCCCCCCGCAAGCGCCGCGTGATTGAAAAGCCATCGACGCCGGGCAGCATAATATCCAAGACGATCAAATCGGGACGACTGCTCTGCAAGATGGACAGCGCCTGGGGTCCCGTCTCGGCCTCGGCGACAGCGAAGCCCTCCAACTCGAGGTACCGCCGCACCACCTCGCGGATCGTGCGCTCGTCGTCCACTACCAGGATCTTGCGTTCTTTGGCCATCATCTACCGCGCTATTCTAAGTAAGTCCAATAAAGTAATGCAACAAAATGAAGGAACGTCGTAGGGGCGACTCTTGAGTCGCCCACATGTACAATGGCGACATAGTGGGCGAGACAAGTCTCGCCCCTACAGATCTCGAATCAGATTAGCATCGCCCTT
>JAJEGA010000039.1 GCA_022820125.1 Anaerolineae bacterium
CTGGTGGAATGTTTCATCAATAAGCTCAAGCATTTCCGCCGGGTCTTTTCCCGATATGAGAAACTGGATACTTCGTATCTCGGTTTTCTCCACTTTGTCGGCGCTCTTATCTGGTTACGATAGAATGTCAACAGAACCTAGAAATCATCATCATTCAAGCATCTGTAGGGGCGAGCCTTGGCTCGCCCACTTGATAATCTCCGGCGGGCGATTCACAGAATCGCCCCTACAATTTTCGCTAAAAGATGATGTCGACGCTGAAAGAATATTACGCTTGACGTGAATTCCAACCGACTTCGATACACTACCTATAAAGGCGAGAGTTTGACAATCCAGCGCGAGTTGTTAGACTCTGCTCTGGATTTGCGGTCTGAATGCAACGCGCTTCAATGCAATTGCGGTCAGCAGCGCGCGCAGCCTGCGGATGCTCCGCGGCTTTGCGATAGCTTGGCCTCCATCAACAGACTGAAGGAACTGTCAAATACAAACGAAAGAAAGGCGAGAAATGCAAGCACTTTACGAAAGCAAGAACGCGACTTTGGAAGACGCCTTGCTGGCGTCGCTGGCGCCGGAAGAACCCTGGTCGCTGATTGAGCGCTTCACCACACTGGTGCGCGAATCGTCATCGGAAGACGAAGTCGCCGCTTTCAATTATGTCGCTGAGCGTTTGAGCGCGCTGGGCGTGCCCCACACGATGCACATGCCCGAACAATTTCTAAGCGTGCCGATCAAGGCGTCGCTGGAGGCGGGCGGCGCCACCTATCGCGCCAAGACGCCCGGCTTCTCGGTCAGCACGCCGGAGGGCGGCGTCAGTGGCGAGGCGGTCGTCATTGAAGGCTTCGCCGCCGGGCGCAGCGTCGATTTCTTCGATTTCTCTCCGACGACCGAGGTTGATGTCGAAGGCAAAATCGTGGTGGTCGATGGCTTTGGCGGTCCGCCGCCGGTCTGGTATTTCCAGAATAAAGGCGCGAAGGGCGCCGTCTTCATTAACCCGGGCGTCGACATCCACTGGGGCATCTGCACCACGATTTGGGGCGCGCCCGACCTCGACAATTATCACCGTCAGCCGACGATCCCGGTGGTCTCGATCAATCGGCCCGATGGCGAGGCGCTGCTGGCGCAGTTGGAAAACGGCTTAACTGATGTCACCCTGCGCGCCGAGCTCAAGGAGGGCTGGTTCGAATGCCCCTGCCTGGTGGCGGAAATCAAGGGCAATGTCGAGCCGGAGCGCTTCGTGCTGGTGCATGGACACATGGATTCCTGGGATATCGGCATCGGCGATAACGCCGTTGGCGACGCCACCCTGCTGGAGTTGGCGCGCATCTTCCATAACAATCGCGATCAGATGGCGCGCAGCCTGCGGGTGGCTTGGTGGTCGGGGCATTCCACCGGGCGTTACGGCGCCTCAACCTGGTACGCCGATGCTTTTGGCCTTGACCTGGCGCGGAACTGCGTGGCGCAGATGAACATTGATTCGCCGGGCTGCCGCTGGGCGACCGAGTATCGCGATGTGACCGTGATGAGCGAAGTGGAAGACTTCGCCGCGCAATCGGTGCTGGATTCGACCGGCAAAGGCTTCACCGGCGAGCGTCCGCATCAAGCCGGCGATTACTCCTTCAACAACATCGGCATCTCCAGCTTGTTCATGCTGCTGTCGTCCATGCCGCAAGCGAAGATCGATGAACTGGGTTATTACGGCGTCGGCGGCTGCGGCGCCAATATCGCCTGGCATACCGAGAACGATACGCTGGAGATCGCCGACAAGGATAACCTGATGCGGGATTTGCGGGTCTACGCGACATCGCTGCAGCGCCTGCTGAACAACCCCGTGCACCCTTATGACTTCCGTAAACTGACGGCTGAATTCAAGGGCACGCTGGATAAGTACTCGGCGGCGGCCGGCGCGGAGGTCGACTTTGCGCCTTGCTACGATGCGCTCGCCGATTTGAATGGGGCGCTGGACGAGCTTTATGGGCAGACAGACCGGCTGGCGAACAGCGCGGTTGATGACCCGGCGGCACGCGCTTACAACGACGCGCTGCTGGCATTGGCGCGCGAATTGGTGCTGATCAATTACACGCGCAAGGGGCGCTTCCGCAACGAACCGGCGGTGCGCGTGCCCGAATTGCCGGATCTGGCGCCGGCCTTGGATATCGCCAATGCCGATCATCACATGCGGCGGGTGACGCGGACGCACCTCGTGCGCGGCGTCAATCGCGTGGCTTGGGCTTTTGAGAGCTCGGCGAATATCGTCCGCGCGGCGCTGGAGAAGATTTAACTACAGAGGACGCAGAGGATTTATAGGGTCGCTATGTGAATCGTCCGTTAAACAATCCCAAATTGTAGGGGCGACTGACCCGCAGTGTCTACGCGCGGCTGTGAGTCGCCCGCCGGTAAATCTCAAGATGGAGAAACCCAAATGAAACTGATCTACCTCGTATCCGGACCGATGGGGCGCAGCCCCGAAGGCCAAGCCGAGCTCGGCCGGCGGCGCGATTATTTGCAGCGCCACGCGGCGGCTGGCACCGAAGTCGACATCACCGACATCCCGGCGGGACCGGGCTCCATCGAGAGCATGTACGAAGAATACCTCTCGATCCCCGAAACCGTGAAGCGGGCGCATGAACTGCAAGCCGATGGCTGGGATGGCATCTTGCTCGGCTGTTATGGCGACCCGGGCTTGGGCGCGCTGAGGGAGATTGTCGATATCCCGGTGGTGGGCGCCGGGCAAGCGACGGCGCTGATGGCTTCGGCTGTTGGGCGGCGCTACTCAGTCATCACCGTCACCGACAGCGTCATCGGCCCGCTGGAAGAGACGATGCGCAACAGCGGCGGCGGCGACAAGCTGGCGAGCGTGCGCGCGGTGAATATACCGGTGCTCGAATTGCACCGCGACCGCGAACTGGCGATTGAGGCCACGCTGGAAGAAGGGGTGAAAGCGATCGAAGAAGACCGCGCCGACACTTTGATCGTCGGCTGCATGAGCATGGGTTTCCTCGAGATTCCGGAAGCCTGCCAAGCCGAACTTGGCGTGCCCTTCCTGAACCCCGCGCGCGTACAGCTCAAGTTCCTGGAAGCGATGTTGGGTTCCGGGCTCAGCCACTCGAAACAGGCTTACATGACGCCGCCAAAGATCGCCTCCGGGCAAGCGGCCGGTCCAGCGGATTTGGTATACCGCAGGAATTGAGGGCGTCGTGCTTGGCAGCCTGCTGCAGCTCGTTCTGGATCTCCTCATTTTCTCGTTCTTTTGTGCGGCAGCCGCCGTCTTGTTCCGTTGGCTGTCTCCTCGTTATGTCTTCGCTGCGCGAGCGTTGGCGGGGAGTTTCCTCGCGGCGCAGGCTCTTGCAACAGTTATGGGGGAAACGTTTGAGCCGCCCACAGCGTTTGCCCGCTGGTTTTGGGACCTGGATACTGAATGGAACTTCGCGACCACGCTGGCAGCGACCCAGCTCGTTCTGGTTGGGGCTATCGCGCTGTGCCTCGCGTGGCTGTCTGCGAAGCGCCCCGCCTGGAAGCGCGTCTATTTTGTTGGCGTCGGCGCTTTTTTCTTTTTTCTGGGCTGCGATGAATTGTTTATGATTCACGAGCGGTTATTCTATTGGGAATATCTCTACGCGGCGCTTGGCGCAGCCCTGACCCTTGGCATGGCGGCAGTGTTCTGGAACGCCAGCCGGATTGAGAAGCTGTTTGCCGCTTGCATTCCAATCGGCTTGGCAGCGGCCGCGGTTGGCGCAATTTCTTTTGATGTATTCTCTGAACCCTGCGGGGCCTGAGGCCGCATTCATGTATTTGGTGAGTGCGTAAATGTCTACGTCATGGAAGAATCCCTCGAATTTCTCGGGATTTGGATGGCTCTAGCAGGTGTATTGGGGCTGTTCTCCAACTTGTCCCGGCTGCCGAAGTCGTCATATCAACGCCTTCTATATGTGCTGCCCATACCCTTGGTTCTTGTGCTCTGCGGCAGCGGACCTGTCCTTCCCATTTCGCAGCAGAGCCCGGATGTATCGGCTGCAGATCTTCGCTGGGCGGATTCCCAGCTGCATGGCTACCAGATAGACGAAGGGAGCCAATCGCTCGCGGCGCATCTTTTCCTGTCCCCCAGCGGGTGGACATTCGATGGTCTCGGATATTCCATTACCTTGATTGACCAATCCAGTCACGAGGTTTACGCAAAGCAAGACGCGTTTGCGAACAAATCGCTCAACTTCCTGCTGGCGCCCGGTTACAACACGGTGTGGCGACAATGGCTGCGCCTGGATATCCCTCCAGCCGTGCCCGCAAACCGCGCTATGTGGGTCGTACTCACGCTTTGGCGCGCGGCGGATGGCGATTTCATTTCCCAGCCAATACTCTCTAGCGACCATGCGCTGCTTAACGATTCCCAAGTCATTCTTGACGAGCTCATTCTGCGCGCCCCGGCCCTACCCCTTGAGGGCGACAAGCCGGTGGCGGAATTTGAAGGCGGCATAAAGCTCGCCGCCGCCAAGCTGCCAAGTCGCGCGCAAGCGGGCCAAGAACTGCCCGCAACCTTTACCTGGCGCGCGGACGAAGCCGTCGCCGATGAATTGATACAGTTCCTGCATCTGGGCCACGAAGACAGCGACGAATGGTTCGTGTATGACCAGCACCCGCTCGACGCGCGCTTGCCAACGCGCTTGTGGTATGATGGCTTGTCCGACAGCGAGACTTGGCAAGCGCCCTTGCCAGCAGACCTGGCGCCTGGGCGCTACGCGATTTTCACTGGTCTGTACAATGCGCGAGACAAGCAGCGCGTAGCGGCGCGAGACGCGAGGGGCCAGCCATATCTGGACGCGCGAGTACCTATAGGGCGCATTATCGTCCAAGCTGCGTAGGCAGCGCCGTGTCAGATTTCTACATTACAGTATTAGGAGGTTAAGATGGCATTTGTACTCACCGGAGCGACACTGATTGACGGCAATGGCGGCGCGCCCCTGAATAACGCGGCAGTCTATGTCGAAGGCGAGCGGATCGCCTGGGTCGGCAGCGCCTCGGATTTGCCACCCGCCGCGCAGAATGCGGAGCAGGTGGATGTCAGCGGCAAGTGGCTGATGCCCGGGATTATCGACGCCCATATCCATATTTGCTACAACGGCAGCGAAAGCACCTTCGCCCTGCTGGAAAAGCCGCGTGACGACCTGGTGCTGGAAGCGGTCGATATTTGCGAGCGCACACTCGCGCAAGGCGTGACGACGATTCGCGATGTCGGCGGCGAGCAGTATATCGAGATGTCGCTGCGCAAAGCCATTGACCGCGGCTTCATCCGCGGGCCGCGCATGAAACTGTCGGGCCGCGTCATTTCGATGACCGGCGGTCACGCGCATTTCATCGCCCGCGAAGCTGACGGTCCCGATGAGATGCGCAAGGCGGCGCGCGAGCAAATCAAAGCGGGTGCCGATCTGGTCAAGCTGATGGCCACCGGCGGCAGCGCCACGCCCGGGCAAGATATCCACGCGAGCCAGTTGACGGTCGAAGAGATTGCGGCGGTCACCGAAGTCGCGCATATGATGGGGCGGCACGTCGCCGCGCACTGTCATGGTACCGGCGGCATCCGCAATTGCATGCTGGGTGGGGTCGATACCATTGAGCATGGGACTTATCTCGATGAAGAAACAGCCGACATGATGGTGGAAAACGGCGCGCAGTTGGTGCTGACGCTTGGCGCTGGCAATCCCGATTTGGAGAGCTATCCGCTGTCGCCGGTGCAGCAGGCGGATGCCAAGCGCCGAAAGCCCATGATCGAGCAGGGCGTCAAGCAGATTCGCAAGACCATCGCCCTGGCGCGCGCCAAAGGCATCTTCTTGGGCATCGGCACCGACGCCGGCGGCAACCCGCTGGCGCCGCATCAATTCGCCATGGCGCGCGAGCTTGAATTGCTGGTCGAAAACGACTTGACAGCGATGGAAGCGATCACCATTGGCACACGCAACAACGCCAAAGTCTTGCGCTGGGATGATGAGATCGGCACGGTGGAAGCGGGCAAGTACGCCGATCTGCTGCTGCTTGACGCGGATCCGCTGGTCGATATTCGCAACCTGCGCGAGATCGCCGCGGTCTACAAGGGCGGCGAAAAAGTGTAGCGAGCAGCTCTTAATCGCCACCGGAAAGTCCAAAACGCCTGATTCTCTGCGTGGCGAAACGTGTAGGGGCGAGACTTGTCTCGCCCAATTAAAGGACATAAATGCCTACTATAGCGATGGTCGGCGATATATTTTTGCAGGAGGCGCTGCCGCAGACGGCGGAATTGGCCGCGGTCGCAGAGGTCTTGCGCGGCGCAGACATCGCTTTCGGCAACCTGGAGACGCCGGTCTCCGAGCGCGGAACACCGATCGACAAATGGATCAATATGCGCATGTCGCCGGCTCTGCTCGCCGATGTGACGGATATGGGCTTCGACATCGTGACGCTGGCCAATAATCATATGTGGGATTTTGGCGCGGTCGCCTTCTTTGACACGCTGCGGTGCTTGGACGAGCATAACCTGCCCTATGTCGGCGCGGGCGCGGATCTTGATGCGGCTTGGGACGCCGAGATCACCCAGCTCGGCGAAGTCAAGGTCGCCTTTCTGGGCGGCGCCTCTACCCTGGGGCCGGGTTCCGCCGCGGCAGTAGGGCGGCCCGGCGTCGCGCCGATTCAGGTCTCCGAGTCTTATCAGCTTGATCCGCCGGCGAGCCTGGAGCAGCCGGGCAGCGCCCCTTATGTCTTCACGCGAGCCTGGCGCGAAGATCTGGCGCGGGCAATCGCCGCGATTGAAGCCGCTCGCGCGGAAGCGGATTTTGTCGTAGTAGCGCTTCATTGGGGCGTGCCGCCCTTCTGGCGCCCGCGCTTTCAGGATGGGCTTGCCGATTATCAGATTGAAGTAGGTCATGCGCTGATTGAAGCCGGCGCTGATGTCATCGTCGGGCATCATCCGCATTCTTTGCAAGAGGTGGAGGTCTATCAAGGCAAGCCGATTTTCTATAGCTTGGGCAATTTCGTCTTTCATCACAATCAGGGACCCGTGCGCGAGACGCCGATCAGCCGCAACGCGCCTTACTCGGTGAATGTCGATCGGCGCGACCGCGAATGGTCGGAGACGGCAGTCGCGCTGGCGGAGCTGGCGGAAACGGGAGCGGCGCGCTATACATTGCAGCCGGCTCTGCTGGACGCCTCGGGCAACCCGCAACTGCTCGCCGGCGATGACGCGCGCGCCCTCATAGAACGGCTGGACGCGATGTCGCCAAAGGCGCATATCGCTTTCCGCGCAGGATTGGGACACTTGCAATTGACGGCGGATAAAAGCCATACTTGATTTCCGACTTAAATTGACAGGTCATTTGTTGAAGGAGGTGGGTTAAAATCAGCAGAGTTCCAAGCGGAACGCTTTTTCGTTAGTCTTTTGGCAAATGAATGGTAAGGAGAAGAACAAACCATGAGCAGGAAACTTGTAAGCATAGCGCTGCTGGCGCTGATGATGCTGGCGCTTGCGCTGCCGGTAACATCGCAGACGATGGGCGAGATGGTGCCGCCGATCATCGTTCATTCGGTGACGCAGGCCGAACGCCCGATAGAGTATGAAACCACCCGCCTGGTTGTTGAGAACATGCGCGAACTGGGCCTTGAGGTCGAGCACCGCGCCATTCCCTGGGCGCAGTTGATCGATGAGATCTGGTACAGCCGCACGGTCGATAGCGCCGCCGCCGATCGCCCCTTCCAAATGACGCACTGGCGCATGGTCGGCCGCCCCGAGCGTTCCGATCCCGACGAGTTCACTTACAACCTTTTCCACTCCAGCGTGCGCGATGGCGGTTACAACTTCATCGGCTACAACAACCCCGCATATGACGCCCTGGCTGAGGCGCAGCGCGTCGAGGTGGGTGATAGAGAAGCGCGCCTGGATATCATCTGCGAGGCGCAGCAGATCATCCGCAACGATATGGTGAATGCTTACTTCATTCACCCGCTGACGCCGCAAGTGGTCAATACAGCCGTCTTCAATCCGGATAGCATCACGACGCAAGCCGGCATCGGCGTGCACAATTTCTGGACCTGGATCGGCATTGAGCCGACCGCGGAAGAAGGCAAGACCCTGATCACCTCGACGACTTCCTTCCTGAATTCCTTCAATCCGCTGGAAATCGCCGGCGACGCGCCCAGCCGCGTCACCGAGATGACCTGGGACCGTCTGATGCGCATCAACCCGATCGGCGTGCCGGAGCCCTGGGCGGCTGAGAGCGTCGTCTGGGAAGATCCGCTGAATGTGGTCGTCACCTTGCGCGCGGGCATGAAGTGGCATGACGGCGAGGACGTGCAGTCCGATGATGCCGCCTACTCCTTCGAAGCGGCGCTGGCTGGCACGATGCAGACCAAAGAAGGCGAGGAACGGTTCCAACCGGAAGCGCCGGATTACTATCCCTTCGCCAGCAATGTCGCCAATATCGAGATCATCGACGACCTGTCGCTGCGCTTCACGCTCAATACGCCTTCAGCCGCTTTCGAGACCAGCTCGCTGGCCAAGCTGAATCTGATCCCCAAGCACATCTGGGAGCCGATCATCAATGACCTGCTGACGCAGGATGACGCCGATGTCGATTCGATCCAGGAAGAGATTCCGATCGGCTCCGGTCCCTTCAAGTATGTCGCCTTTGACGTCAACGAGTTCGTCTTCCTTGAGGCATTTGACGACCACTGGGCGCGCCCGCAGATCGATGCCTGGATCATGAACGTCTTGCCGAACCAGGAAGCGACGCTGGGCCAGATTCAAGCGGGCGAAATGAACTTCCTCTGGGAGTGGCCCGGCGACCCAGGCGTTCTGCAAAACATCGTGGAGGAGAATGAGCATCTCGATCTGTTCTCGGCGATCAGCATCGGCTTCAACTACTTCGCCTTCAACGTGCGTTATGCGCCCTTTGACGATGTGACCTTCCGCCAGGCAGTCGCGCATACCATTCCGCAGGAGTTCATCATCGACAACATCTTCAATGGCTTGGCGGCGCCGGCGGACAGCTTCGTCTCAGCCGCGCTGGAATACTGGCGCCAATGCGAAGATCTGCCGACCTACGATTTCAGCATTGAAGGCGCGCGCGCCCTGCTGGAAGGCGCCGGCTACAGCTGGGATGACGAGGGACGCTTGCACTATCCGGGGAACTAGGCGCTAACCGGCGCAAACATGTAGGGGCGATATATCATATCGCCCGCAGGCCTTTTGTACTGCGGCGGGCGACCAGGCTGGTCGCCCCTACACACACCGCAAACAGCGAAATTTGTAGGGGCGATCCATTGGGTCGCCCGAAGGCACGATTCAATGCAGCGGCGGGCGACTCAAGGGGCGCGTAGACACAGCCCGTCAGTCGCCCCTACAGCCACTCGAAGAGGAAAAGCATGAACCGCGGCGTCGCCTACTACATTTTGGGGCGTTTCTTACAGAGTGTGATGGTGCTCTGGATAATCGTCACGCTGCTCTTCTTGCTCTTCCGCCTGGCGCCCAGCAATCCGCTGGCCAGCTATATCGACACGACCTTCACCAAACAGCAGGAAGCCGCCCTGCTGGCGCGCTTCGGCCTGGATAAGCCGCTGGGCGAGCAATACATCATTTACCTGGTCAACCTGCTCAAGCTGGACTTGGGCGATACCTTCAGCTACTCCGGAAAGACGGTGCTGGATATCCTGGGCGCTGATCTGCCTAATACGATTTATTTGACGCTGACATCATTGCTGCTGGCTTATGCCGTTGGTGTGCTGGGGGGCATCGTGATGGCGGCGATGCGTGGCAGCGCCTTCGAGCGCATCGGCACGACCTTCACGCTGATGACGCGGGCGGCGCCGCAATTCTGGGTCGGCATGCTGCTGCTGACCTTCTTCGCATTTCAGTGGAAACTGCTGCCATCTTCAGGCATCGGACCGCCGATGGTGCGCTATCGCTGGGAAACCGAGTGGGACAAGTTAATGTCGCCGGTATTCTGGCGGCACATGATCCTGCCCACCTTCACTCTCGCGCTTTATCTGCATGGGCTGCCTCTGCTTTTGATGCGCTCCAATATGCTCGAAGTGCTGGATCAGGATTATGTGACGATGAGTCGCTTGGCAGGCTACAGCGAGTGGCGCGTGATGATCCAGACGGCGGCGCGCAACGCCATGCTGCCTGTGCTGACGGCGCTGACGCTGGGCATCGGTTACAGCATCGGCGGCAATGTGGTGATCGAGCATGTCTTCTCTTGGCCCGGTTTGGGGCGGACGCTGGTGCGGGCGGTCCAGCAAGCCGATTATCCGCTGGCGCAAGGCGCGTTCTTTTTGATTGCGGTCATTATTGTGTTTATGAATTTCATCGCCGATATCCTGTACAGCCTGCTGGACCCGCGCGTTGGGGCGTCGGCGCAAGCGCAGGTTTCTTAAGGCAAAGGGTGAAAGATGCAGCAGGAAGCGAGCGTTCGCGGCGAGGGGCGGGGCAAAGAGACGATGGAGTTTCGTCAGAGCTCGGCGCTGCGCCAGCTTTGGGAGACCAACCTCGAGGTCTTCCAGCGCGACAAGATGGCGCTCTTCGGTTTGTGCATTTTTGCCGTCTTCGCCATCGTGGCGGTATTCGCGCCCCAGATCGCGCCGAACGATCCGCTGACACCGCTGAAGAACAACGAGGGCGACTGGATTAAAGACGCCATGCCCTACTGGCTGGCGGAGCCGGGCGAGGATGAGGAAGAGGGCTACACCAACAATTTCTTGCTGGGCACGACCAACATCGGGCGCGACATTTATTCGCAATTGATTCACGGCTCGCGTTCGGCGCTGCTGGTCGGTTTCTCGGCGGCGGCGGCGGTGGCGGTCATCGGCACGGTGGTCGGCTTGCTGGCTGGTTATTACGGCGGCTTGGTCGATGCTATCTTGATGCGCGCGGCTGATGTCGCTTTTGGCATTCCCTTTATTCCCTTCATCATTGTGGTTTCCGCCTTTTTGGACCCGAGCATCTGGAATGTGGTGGTGGCGATGGCGGCGCTGCTCTGGCGCGATACGGGCCGCGTCATCCGCTCGCAGGTGTTGGTCATCAAGGAGCAGGCTTTCGTGAGCGCGGCGCGGGTTTCCGGCGCCAGCGACTTGCGCATAATCTTCGTGTACATCGCGCCGAGCATCTTGCCGCTCACCTTCTTATACGGCTCTTTCGCCATCGCCTGGGCGATTCTGACCGAAGCCAGCGTCAGCTTCCTCGGTTTCAGCGATCCGGAGACGATCAGCTGGGGTTTCATGCTGCAAGACGCCTTCAATTCGCTGGCGCTCTCGCGCGAGGCATTTTATTGGATCGTGCCGCCGGGCTTGTGCATCATGCTTACGGTGATGGCGGGCTTCTTCATCGGGCGCGGCTATGAGGAAGTGCTCTTCCCGCGTTTGAGAAGGATGTGAGGCGGATATGAATTGGCAACCCCAGCGCCTGTCTCAGCCAACTGCCGTAGGAAGGACAGACTGGTCGCATTCGAAATGGAATCAGCACTTTGATCCAGCTTCCCCCCATCCTGATGGGGGGACCGAGGGGGGTTGGGAGCGAGACATCGCATGACAATCCTCTCCATCCGTGATCTCAAGGTCAATTACGCGACGCAGGACGGCACCGTTCAGGCTGTCGATGGCGTCGATCTTGACCTCGAAGAGGGCCAGCGCCTGGGCTTGATCGGCGAATCCGGCTGCGGCAAGACCACGCTGCTCAAGGCGATTGTGCAGGTGTTGCCGCGCAACGGGCATATCGTCAGCGGCGAGATCAAATTCAAAGGTATGGACTTATTGAAACTGCCACCGGCTGAGATGCGCCAATTGCGCTGGCGCGAGATCGCCACCATCCCGCAAGCCTCTATGGATTCGCTGAATCCGGTGCAGCGGGTCGGCAGCCAGTTGATGAAACTGCTGCGGGTGCGCGGCGGTTATAACAAAAAAGCGGCGCGAAAGCGGGCGGTTGACCTCTTCGATCTGGTCGGCTTGGACACCGAACGCCTGATGCACTATCCACACGAATTTTCCGGCGGCATGAAACAGCGCGCCGTCATCGCGATGGCGCTGGCTTTGGAGCCGAGCCTGCTGATTGCTGACGAGCCGGTCACCGCGCTGGATGTCATAGTGCAGCATCAGATACTCTCGGTGCTGCGCGAGTTGGAGCGCGAGCTTAATCTGACGGTGATGCTGATCACGCATGACATTTCGGTCGTGGCGCAAGTCTGCGATTCGGTATCGGTGATGTACGCCGGGCGCATCGTTGAAGAGGCGAGGTCCGAGCCCTTTTTCGCCTCGCCCGCCCATCCCTACAGCCTCGGTTTGCAGCAGGCTTTCCCCAACCTCGCCCGTCCGCGCGATGTGCTGGTGTCGATCGAAGGCTACCCGCCTGATTTGCGGGAGCCGCCATCTGGCTGTCGCTTCGCCGAACGCTGCCCCTTCGCGCGTGAGGATTGCCATGAAGTCGATCCCCAACTGGAGAACGTTGGCGCTGGGCGCAGAGCCGCCTGCTTGCGCTCCGGTGAAATGGACGCGCTGCGCACGAGAGCGGAAGACCCAACGCTGTGGCAGAATGTCGAGGTGGCGCAGGGATATATGCCCCCATCCCCCGGCCCCTTCCCCCATGAAGAGGGAAGGGGAGGCTCGGTTGAGAGCTCGCCCACGACAATTCCCCCTCCCTCATTTTGGGGGAGGGGGTCAAGGGGTGGGGGAAACGTCGAAAATGACGACATCCTGCTCGAGATGAACGATGTATCGAAGCGCTTCAAAATCGGCGGCGGCTTGGCAGGGTTGCTGCGCGGCGATACCGAGCAGACGGTCTACGCGGTCAACAATATCTCTTTCAGCTTGCGGCGCGGCGAGAGCCTGGGCTTGGCTGGCGAATCAGGCTGCGGCAAATCGACCACGGGCAAGCTGCTGGTGAAGTTGATTGACGCCAGCGACGGTCAGATCGTATTTGATGGCGACGACTTGTCCGGCGTCGACGACCGCGAACTGCTGGGCTTCCGCAGTCGTGTGCAGTTGATGTTTCAGAATCCCTTTGAAGCGCTCAATCCGCGATTCACCCTTTACCGCTCATTGACGGAACCGCTGATCATCCATGGCTGGAAAGACGAAAATGAGCGTACTCAGCGGGTGGTGGAGACGCTGGACCGCGTAAACCTGCGCCCGGCTGAGGTTTTCCTCGACAAGTACCCGCATCAGCTTTCCGGCGGGCAATTGCAGCGGGTGGTGCTGGCGCGGGCGCTGGTCTTGCATCCCGATTTCCTGGTCGCCGATGAGCCGGTCTCAATGCTTGATGTTTCAGTCAGAGCGGGCATCCTCAACACCACGCGGCGTCTGGCGAGAGAGCTGGGCTTAGCCACCGTTTATATCTCGCACGATTTGTCGCTGCTCCAATACACCTGCGACCGCATCGCCATCATGTACCTGGGCGAAATCGTCGAGATCGGACCCAGCAGCGAGGTCATCAATAATCCCCAACACCCATACACTCAGGCGCTGATAGCGGCTGTGCCGGTGCCCGACCCCACAATTGAAAACCCGCCCCTGCGTATCCGCGAAGGCGTGCCGCGCCCGACCGAGAAGTTTGCCGGCTGCCCCTTCGCGCAGCGCTGCCCGGAGGCGATGCAAGCCTGCCTGACGATTCGACCGCCGGTCATCGTGGACGAGCGCGGGCATCAAGCGCAGTGCCACCTTTACGGCGAACATCGGGATTCTCCAAGGCTCATACAGGCGAGCCCATCTTAGGCATTCTTAGATTCAGCGCCCAGGGCAATCGCTTCAAAACTGGCATCCGCTGCGACGAGCAAAACTAAACTGAAATTTAACCACAGTCCCTCGCAAGTCACGACTTGGCTCACACAAAATAACGAGCCAGTAGCTTCGCGTGCAATCAGCAAAATGCCCGG
>JAJEGA010000045.1 GCA_022820125.1 Anaerolineae bacterium
GGACGCTCGATAAATGCCAAACGCGCCGCCGACAATCGCCGCGGCAATCGCTAAAGCACCTTCAATGCTAATCACCAAGTGCGTCGCTTCCATCGCCCGTTGCCTTGACGTTCATTTAGCACATTCGTATAGTACCATGATCGCGCGATATTTCAAGCAGCGCTAACACGGGGCGGGGCTGGCCTGTATGCCTCGCCACCATCTTCATAGCCCTCGACCAGTTCGCGCGCGGTGATTTCGTGGAGTTGGATTTTCATTGCTTAATCTCTGCCAATCTGACGCCACAAGCTCCAGTGATTTATTTCATTGTCAATATCGTCGTATGAGTATTCCATTTCCTTTAGGAAGATCGAGCGCAAGATCACTTCAATGTACGCGTATACCTTATTGAAAGTAAAATCATATTCTTTGTCGCTTTTTGGATGAATACGTTTGTTTCGATAATTTGCGAGTTGGTTGGCTATAAGGTGTATTCGGTCTGCTGGAAAATATTTGCTATAGACGCTACTGCATGAAAAATGATCAGCGATGGAATGGATGACCTCGCTCAAGATGCCCGGCATACCCTTCTTATTCTTATTCAATAGTCTTTTCAGTACATAAGTTTCAATGTAAGGGAAAGCTTGTAGTATGTTGATTTCGTTGGGTTGACCAACCATCCACAGATAGTGGAAAGCCAAGTCTTCAACGGACGTGAAATTCTCGCGCCACTTTGGAAACAGCGTTGCGAATTTCCTCATATTTTCTTCGCTTCCACGCAAGAGCGTTTCCAGCATGGAATACTCTGTTTCTTGCGTCGAGTGAGCAATATGCCCGTAATTAAGTTCTAAATTCAATGCATATCTCGTTTGATCCGAGTTTATGGTGATGCTATGCCTTTCAATATATTCTCTTCGCCCTGTCATTATCGAAAGAAATGTTAACAACTGAACATAAATCAGTGAGTTGACCTCTGCCTCTTGCGTAGGTTTTTCCAGGCTGATATGAATCGAATACCGCGATGATAGGTCTCTGCCTCCGCTTGAAGTTACTAGCGATATGGTGATTGTTCCAATGTCAATCTCAATTGCGATGGGTTCTGGATGATTGAACTCAATTCTCTCAAGATCACTAATACGGTAGGCTCTGCCCTCTGGGATGTTGTCCTTCCAGACATACTCTATCGCTTGAGCAAAGCTGTATTCATCTAAACCCGGGCAAGTCAAATATATGTTCTGAGGAGATTGTACTTGCGCTATCTCATCATCATTTAGAAGCATACCGATAGCAACGCAGTCAACTCTTATAAATTCTTGTTTATAAATGTAAGCGCCAACAGTAAAATTTCCTGAACGATTTTGTGATGTACATCCTAGTAATGTAACCGCCTGGATTTTCTTGGATTCCCCAAACACATCTCCATAGATTATACAATTATCGGGAACTGATTGTTTTCGAAAATCAAAGTCCTTAAGAAATATCTCTAATGTTGGGACATAATCACCACCATACGTCAATATGCCTGTGAATTTCTTATGCTCGTTTCCTTTAACCCACCACATCCCCTTCAAAATCTTTTGCTTATCTACGCTAGCGCTCATCCAATCACGCCTCTCTCCTATGCTGAATAACGATCCTGCGATATTTTCTGTTGCCATTGATTTTGAACATACTTTCCGCAGCTCTCATTTCTTTAAGCAGGAGCCAACACAATCCAACAATCTCAAACTGATCCGGATTGTACTTGTTCAAGAATGTAATTGGCACGCCCATTGCGCCGTCCCAATCCCTCGGAATATTTGCGACCTTCGAAACTTCAATCGCATCGTAGTTGTCGTACGTCGGATATTCCGCTGGCGAGTAGCGCTTGAACAAAATCAATTCTTCCTGTCTATTCTTATGCTCCAGATTGGTGTACCAGCAAGCGCTTCCCAGCCGGCCATAAACGACGCCATCCACGATTCGGTAGGCGCTGCCCTCTTTCTTCGTTGCAACCAGTTCTTTTGCGTAATCTTCCGGCACATCAAACATCATGTCCTTTCCGCGTGGCGTGATGCCCAGCCACAATTTGTTGTCTTTAATCAAGGGGAATATCTCTTTGTAGGTGATCGCGTTCTGATGACCGATGATCAGAAACTTCTTGTCGTACTCTATCAGCTGCGCCACGTATTCACGGAACAGCGAAAAGGGCGGATTCGTAACCACGATGTCCGCCTGCTTTAGCAGCTCGATACATTCCTGACTGCGAAAATCGCCATCGCCTTCAAGATAGTGTATGCCGATGTCTTCGACTGAGGGAACGCCGGTCTCGTTCTCTGTCCCATCGTATTCCAGCCAGATTGCCTTTTCCGCATCGTGCTGGCTGAACATATCCATTTGCTGATTCTTGTAGCAAGTTGTAATCAGTTTCTTCAATCCGAGGGCGCGGAAATTGTACGCGAAGTAATGAAAGAAATTGCTCACGCGCGGATCATCGCAGTTGCAATAGACCACCTTGCCGCGAAAATGGTCTCTGTAATGACGGAGTTCGTTCTCGATATCAACAAGCTGCGTGTAGAACTCGTCCTTTTTGTTGGTCTTCGCTCTATGCAAGTTTCGATTTGCCGCCACAATGCATCTCGCTTTCGCATTCGTCACACAACACACTGCATTATAGCACATAAGTTCAAGTTTCTGTGCCGGCGGTCAGTGTCTACGCGACCCTCTGCGTCCTCAGTAAGTGCAATAAAGTAATGCAACAAAATGAAGGAACGTCGTAGGGGCGACTCTTGAGTCGCCCACATGTACAATGGCGGCATAGTGGGCGAGACAAGTCTCGCCCCTACAGATCTCGAATCAGATTAGCATCGCCCTTTTCGCATTACTTTATTGGAATTACTTCTGCGCCCTCTGTGGTTCAAATAATTCACCACCCCCCGCGACCATCCAGTCGCCCCGCGCCCCCGCCCGCCTGCTACCCTCGTCGCATGACCGACTCCACCCCTATAGCAAAGGCTTACCATCTTTGGCACAAAAAAATACATTCCGCGCGCCAATGCAAATGCCACCCGCTTTCGCGCCCAAACCCGCGCCAACGCTCGCTTCCCGCTTGGCACAAGACCGTATATCATTGGCACGGTCCGTGCCAAGCGCGATGAAAGTCTCTCCCGCTTTATGGGACCCCGGACGGCGGCTGCCCCCGAACCTTCCGCTCCAACACCATCCCCGCCGCATCCAAACCCGCCACCCACTCGCCCACCGCCGCCACCGCCCGATGCATCCCCAGCGTCGCCCGCGCATGACCCAGGCTGGTCATCTTGACGATATACTCGCCCGCTTCCGCCCGCGGCGCCAGCATGATCATCGTATGCTGCTCGATGCTCGGCTCTTCGGCAACCACCTCAAAGACGGCGGTATTCCGCTTGTGGTCGGCGTAGGCGCGCAGGATGGCGATGTGAATATCGCTGAACGTCCGGCGCGAGGCTTGAAATCGGTCAGTGATTTCAGCGGCGGACAGCGGCGTCCGCAAGAAGAGATGTGGCATGTCCAATTCCTTGATGATGGGCGCGTGGGCGATTGGCTGGTCGTCCCGCGCGTAAAGAAAGAAGTGCCCGCGCCGCCCCTCGCGATAACCCTTGAGTTCGTACTTCGTGCGATATCGACCATCGATCTCATGCATCCAGGGCGCGTCAAACTGATTGCTTAGTCCCGCTGTTGTTGAGAGTATTTCATGCGCCATCTCGGCATAATCGATGATATCCGTCGACAGCAGCAAGCGCCCGCCCGGCGCCAGCCGGCTCGCCAGCAGATCAACCGTATCGCGGCTGATGAGCCGCCGGCGATGATGCTTCTTCTTGAACCAGGGATCGGGGTAATTGATGTGAAACTCGCGGACGGATTCAGGCGCGAGCAGATGCGACAGCGCGGTCTCGGCGCGCCCGTGGATCGGCAGGGCGTTATCCAGCCCCAGCCTTGCGATCTTGGCTTCGGCTTTGTCCATCGACTGCCCCGAGATCTCGAAGCCGAGGATGTTGCAATCGGGATGCGTCCGCGCCAGGTGAACCAGATAATCGCCATTGCCGAAGCCGATCTCGACGATCAGCGGCTGGACGCGGGGAAAGAGCCGCTCCTGCCTCAGCGGCCAATCGAGCGTGAGCGTGTTGTGCTTTTGCCGCATAATCAAGGGTTGAAGCGCTCAGCCCTAGCTCGCTGGCGAGGGGCTTGGGGGCGGGGGCGATTTCTGTCTCAGCGTCTCCGGCACAAAGAAGAGAAAGATGCCGGCGGCGGCCAAGCCCGAGCCGGCGATCACCCATATCGCCGAGCTCAGCACCAGAATATCGGCCACGATGCCGACGACCAGGGGCGCGCCGGTATGCCCCATATCGCCGATCAAGCGCCAGACGCCCAGGAATTCCCCGCGGGCGCGCGCCGGCGACAAATCGGCGCCCAGCGTCATCATCGTGCCGGCGCCCAAGCCATTGCCGATGCCGATCAACACCGCCGCGAAGAGCAAAGCGCTGTAGCTCGTGGCGAAGGGCACCAGCGCCATGCCGATGGCTTGAATGCCGAAGCAGGGCACGATGGCGAATTTGCGCCCAACGCGATCCATCAGCCAGCCGGCGACGATGAACAAGCTGAAGTCGACCGCCACCGATATGCTGACGATCAGCCCGATTTGATCGACCGCCAGCCCCAGAACTTCGGCGGCGAAGAGCGGAATGATGATGACCCGCCCGGCGCGGATCATCTGCCCAAAAATCTGTGCCGTTCCAGCGGAGGCAAGCACGCGATAATTCGAGACCAGCACCGACCGAATATGCAGCTCGTGGCTATCCTGAGCGCTTTCCGAGCGTATGCCGCGTTTGCCCTTCAGCGTAAACAGGGCGACGATGATCAGCCCAATGAGGCTGACCAAGCCGACGACAACGAAGACGGCGCGCAAGCCAAGCATGCCGGCGATGATGCCGCCGATCGCCGGTCCGATGAATCCACCGAGGCGATGCGTGCCGCCGAACATGGAGATCGCCTTCCCGCGCTGCGCCAGCCCGACCTGGTTGGTCACATACACATGGGCGGAAACTGTATACATCGAGCGGCCGAATCCGGCGATCAGACGCAGAACCAACACAAACCAAATGGAGGGCGCGAAGAAGAGCAAGAAGACGGACAGCGCCTTGACCAAGATGCCCATCATCATGACCTGCTTGTTGCCGAAGCGCCGTTGAATCATGCCGGTCGGCACATCAGCGATCAGCGTGCCAATGCCCTCGCCCGCCAATACCAAGCCAATCAAGCCGTAGCTGATATCGAAGTCAACGGCAAAAAGCGGCAATATCGGGACGAGCAGCCCCTGACCCAGCGTCACCATCAGCGCGGGCAAATAAAACGACAGGATCAGCGCGCTTAATCCTGTCGAGTTGTCGGCGGGTTTATCCCTTGTGGTCGTTCTTGGAGGCATCGTCCAAGTTTAACCGCTATTGAACTATGCTGCACTGGCTAGACGATTTTGAATTCGCGCATGACTCGTCCCAAGGTGGCGATCGCCTGCTCAATCGCCGCTTCATCGGGCCGGGTGAAATTCAGGCGCATTGTTGGAAGCCCATCAGCCGGGTCAATGTAGAAATATTTCCCCGGCACAAAGGCGACCTTTTGCTCGACAGTCTTCCAGTAAAGCGCTTCGGCATCGACGCCTTCCTGTCCTTCCACCCAGATGAACATGCCGCCATCGGGCTTGGTCCAGGCATAATCGCTCGGAATATGCTGGTCCATTGCCGCCAGCATCGCTTCCTGCCGCGGGCGATAAAGCTCGATGATCTTGGGCGCCTGCGCGTCAATGTACCCGCCGCGGATGTATTCGCTTGCCAGCGCCTGCGCATAGGTATTGCTGTGCAAGTCGGCGCCCTGCTTGGCGGTATACAGCCACTCGTGAATCAGCGGCGGCGCCACACAGAAACCGAGCCGCAGCCCGGGCGCGAAGACCTTCGAGACGGTGCTGACATAAACGGTATTCTCCGGCGCGAAGGCATAGAAGGGCGGGACGGCTTCGCCACGATAGCGCAGGTCGCTGTAGGGATCGTCTTCGATAACCAACGCGCCATGCCGCGCCACAATCTCCGCCACTTGACGCCGGCGCGCGGCGCTCAATGTGCGCCCGGTCGGGTTTTGAAATGTCGTGACCAGGTAGATGAATTTGATCTTCTGCCGGCTGAGCGTCTCTTCCAGCGCCTCGGGCAGTACGCCTTCGTCATCGGTGGCGATGCTGACGTAGTTCGGTTCGTATGCGCTGAACGCGGAGATGGCGCCGAGGTAGCTGGGCGTTTCCAAGGCGATGCTATCTCCCGGCGTGATGAGGACCTTGCCCAAGGTATCGAGAACGCTTTGGGAGCCGTTGAATACCAGAATCTCGTCGGCGCAGACCTTGATCGCCTTCGCGCCAAGATAACTGACCAGCGCCTCGCGAAAGGGCCTGAAGCCCTCGGTGAGGTCGTATTGCAGCGCGGCCGCGCCATAGCGATCAAGCACCGCTTCATTGATGCGGTACAGATCTTCAATCGGGAATGTTTCTGGCGCCGGGATGCCGCCAGCCAACGAGATCATCCCAGGCTGCGAAACCACTTTGAGGATCTCGCGGATCTGGTTTCTGCGCATGCTGAGTGTGCGCTGGCTGAGAAAACCTTGAAAGTCTTGAGACACGGACATGTCGCTCCACACAAAAAAGCCGACCGGAAAAGTATCCCGGTCCGCTTGCGAATGCTGAATGTCTGATTCTAGACTATGCCAAATAATCGCGCAAATTATGCGCTAACTGCGGGTGACGCAGCCGCCGCAGCGCTTCCTTCTCCAACTGTCGGATGCGCTCGCGACTGAGCCCGAATTTGTTGGCGATCTCTTCCAAGGTATGTGGTTCGCCGCCGCCCAAGCCAAAGCGCAGCCGCAAGATATGACTCTGCCTCGGCGTTAGCTCTGCGAGCACCTCTTCAATCGTTTCTTCCAGCAAGTTCTGCGTGGCGGAATCCACCGGGCTGATCGTCTCTTGATCTTCGATAAAGTCGCCGAATTCGCTGTCGCCATCTTCCCCCACCGGCCTTTCCAGCGCGATCGCGTGCTGGCTTGCATCCATCATGGCGCGCACCGCATCAGCCGCAACCTCCATCGCCCCGGCGATTTCTTCAGCGGTGGGGCGCCGGCCCAGCGTCTGTTCCAGGTCTTGGGCGGCGCGGTACATCTGCCGGATTCGCTCGGTCATGTGCAGGGGAATCCGAATCGTGCGGGTCTTCTGCGCGAGGGCGCGGGTAATGGCTTGCCGTATCCACCAGGTCGCATAGGTGCTGAAGCGGTTGCCGCGCGAGTAATCGTATTTGTCAACGGCGCGCATCAAGCCGACGTTGCCCTCTTGGATCAGATCGGGGAAGGGCAAACCCTGACCCATGTAGCGCTTGGCGATGCTCACCACCAGGCGCGTGTTGGCGCGTCCCAAGTGCTCTCTTGCGCGTTGGCCATCCTTTTTCATGTGCCGCAAGTGACGGCGCCAACGGTCGCTCTTCTGCAGGACATCGGGATGCTCCAGCCGTGCGCGCGCTTTGAAACCCCGTTCTATACGCTTCGCCAAGTCTATTTCGTCGGCGGCGGTCAACAGCGGCTCTTGCGCCATCTGGCGAAAATAAAGTCCGACGGGGTCGTCGGACGGAATGGCGCTGATATCGGCAACGACTCGGTTGTGCAAGAGCTCGCGATTTTCGTATTCCTGCTCAATCGTCTCTCTTGCGTCTTTCTGCTGGGCGTTCTCCGCCTCTTTGCGCAGTTCGATGCCGAGCTCTTCCAGCTCGAATAAGAGAGCCCGCAGGGCGGCGCGGTCATCGCCGTCGTCTTCAAGCGCTTCTACGATTTGTTCAAATGTTACATAACCGCGTTTCTCAGCAAGCTCTACAAGTGTCTGGATCACTTTTAGACCTCTACTTGTTCGGCGAATAAGCTTAATTCATGTATTGGGCTGTGACGAAAGCGGTCATTGTAGCGTCTATTTTGGGCGAAGATTAAGGCATGTGTCAACTGACAAAATCCAACAAACTTGTCAAATTCATGATGTGCGGGTTCGCGCAACGAATTGCCCGCTCGGGCAGTATGCGACCGAATCGCGGATTCGTCAGCGGATGCGGCGCGTTGCTAATGCCGGGCATGCAAGACGCCATTGGCGCAACGGGCGACATCCGCCGTCTTCCGCCCGCGCCCCAAGCCCCAACCGCCTCATCGCCGCAGGATCCGGTTGATGATGCCAAACCAGAATGGCGCGCCTTGAGCGGCCGCTATCACTGTGGCGGCAATGCCAAAGAACTTGGCTGCCAACAGCCCCAGCCAGCCGCTCGGATTATTCTCTGGGAAGTAATTCCACAGATTGTTGGGATCGCTTAAGGCGGCGCCGCTATCCGCCAATTCACTGACGTTCTGAAACGTCCAGCCAATGGGTAGATTCAAGTCCTGAATATCTTGAAGCTGGTAGGCGACCTGCGCGCCCGTTCCAATGGCGTCTTCAATCGCGTTCGTTTCGTCCGCCTGGCTGGCTCTGAACTCGTCTTCGGCGTCGCCGCTATTCCGCTGCGTCTGCAAGTCGCCGCTTTGGACTGAGAAACTGGCTTGGCTGCTGATCTGGGCGCGCCGCGCTGGATCTTCCCACAGCGTTCGCCCGATATGAAGCGTGTCGATATTGAGAGCCAGCGCGAAAAACAGCGCGACAGCGATTGACAGGTTCTTCATCTTCCCGGCGTAGGCGGCGCTGGCTCGCTGCATAG
Source organism: Anaerolineae bacterium (assembly GCA_022820125.1). Lineage (GTDB taxonomy): Bacteria > Chloroflexota > Anaerolineae > Aggregatilineales > Phototrophicaceae > UBA6055. The sequence goes on from JAJEGA010000045.1 coordinate 8,745, forward strand.
CGTTGTTGAACCAGGTTTCCAGGTTGCCGCGCGCCGCCTCCATGCTGCCCGCGCCCTCCATGACGGTCGAAAGCGCGTGTCGCAAATTTGGGTTTTCAATCTTACGAATGCCCGCCATCAACGAAACGTTTGTCGACGGCTCCAGCCCGAGCAAGCCGACTTCTTCATCAAGCTGATTGACGATATCGATCAAAGCGCTGCGATAATGGCGATCCTGGATATAGCGCAGGGAATTGCGCAATTCGGTTATGCCATCGCCTGTAGTGACGATTCGATTGACCATCACGCGCAAGCCGCGTCGTTCGGCGCCGGACGGCATGCCATCAATGACGTTAAGCAGCGCGCCAAAAAGCTGCTGATCGGATTCGGCTTTAATTGTAGTGAGCACGACATCAACGAAGATATTCGGTTCAATGTGATCGACCGAACTAACGGCGCCGTTTGCGATCTTTTCCGCTTCATCGCGCGAGACCCGCTGCGAAGGCGCAATCGGGTCGGCTTTGACCAGTTGAATCAAGGGATGCGTATAAACTTTCGCCCGAATAACCGGGTCTTCAATGACGGCGTTGATCGTACTGCGGAGCGTCTTGGCGCGCATTTTGGCTGCTTTGGCGATTAGCGAGTTGACCTCGGTCACCACGATGCTCAGCAAGATGAACACAAAAATGATGCCGACAGCAACCTGAATTATGGCGGCCAAACGCATTTCCTTTCGCCGCGCCAAAGAGCGACTGCGAGAAGATGACGCACTTAAATCAGTATAGTCGAAGCAAGGCCTGCCGCAAGTTAAAGATTGATGCTGGGACGCGTCGGGGATGCGGTGTAAGTTGGCGCGGGGGGCGGCAAGCGCGGCCGCCCGCCAGCCGATGCGAGTGATTCGGTCGATCGGGCGCGTGGTGTGAAGGTAGGGGTCGCGGTTTTGGTTGGCTGTGGCGTAAAGGTAATCGTTGGCGTCGTCGTGGGGTTTAGCGCGTAGATAATGTCTCGGTGCATATAAACGTTGTCGATTCGGCGCGTCAGCGGATTGTCGTCAATAAGATACCAAGCGGTATTGGGCAGCGCGGCAATGACGCAAACGGTTTCGCCTTGTTTCAGCGCGCTGACGATCCGGCTGTCAGTGCCCGGCGCCTCGCGCACAATCGCCTCGCGTACGCCGACGGCAAAGTCTTGGCAGGCTGGAATGGGCGTGAAACTGGGGAGGGGCGAGGGCGCGTTGACCGCGATCTCCAGGACGCGCACTGCAGTGGCGGTATGGCGCTCGTTGGCCTGCTGCGTCGATTCGACCACCGTGACGCCCGTTGCTATAAAGTTGCGAAGCCCGGACCATAGATAGTAGATGCCAAAAACGATGGCGATGCCAAGCAGGATGACAAACCATGATGGAGGCCCCGACCGCCTGCCGTAACGCATGTTGCCCTCATAAGCCGCTTGAGACTAAACATAATGGACTACTGGCTTTGATTGCGCAATCGAAAGGCAATCGTAGGACTGGCGTATGGCAATAGCCTAGTTGCGTTGTCTTTTGAAGGGGGCAAGACGGCGAACGCGGTTGCGGTCGATGCGCGCGCTTGCAATATTTTTAACTTCGCATAAGATCCCTTCTCGCGGACAGGAGACGACAATGCGCATCCTCGCAGTAATCCTGGCGGCGCTCAATATCGGCGTCGGCGCCTTGATTTCCAACGCGCAGGATCGCCCCGTTGGCAGCGTGACCATCTACGCGGCGACATCGCTAACCGATGCTTTCGAAGCGTTAGGAGACGCGTACGCCGAGGCGCATCCCGAGGTTGACATCCTGCTGAATTTCGCCAACTCGGCCACGCTGGCGGCGCAGATCGCGGCGGGCGCGCCGGCTGATGTATTTGCCAGCGCCAACGAATTGCAAATGCAAAAAGCGGTTGCCAGCGGCCGGGTGGAGGCAGCGGAGGTGGAGATCTTCGCTCATAATCGCCTGGTCGTGATCGTTCCCGCGGATAACCCGGCCGCGATCGAATCCCCTGGCGATCTGGCGGGCGACGGGATCCTGCTGGTCCTGGCGGCGGCGGGTACGCCGATACGCGCATACGCTGACGCCATGCTGGCATCATACAACGCCGATTTTGGCGAAGACTTCAATGAGCGCGTCGGGCGCAATCTTGTCTCCGAAGAGAGCAATGTGCGGCAGGTTGTCGCGCGGGTCGCGCTGGGCGAGGCTGACGCCGGGGTCGTTTATCAATCGGACGCGCTGGGCGATGTCGCCGCCCGACTCGCGGTCATTCCAATTGACGAGCGGCATAATCAACTGGCAGCCTATCCGATCGCGCCGCTAAACGATGCGGCCATGCCCGCTTCGGCGCGCGCCTTTATCGACTTCGTTCAATCCTTGGACGCGCAGCCTATTCTGGCGGCCAATGGCTTCTGCTGGCCTGCTATACTTGATTACGCAATCTCAACAGAAGCCACGCCGGAGCCAAATCTTGCGCCCGCGTCAGAGGTCGAAGCGCCCGCGATTGACTGTGAAGCAGCGACAATTGAAGACGGATAAAGTTCTCGTATTCGCCGTCAGCGCTTTTGCTTTTCTGCTGCTGGCTGCTCCGGTAATAGTCCTTTTGATCAACGGGCTTGGTTCCCGCGCCTGGGAGGGCTTGCCCGATTCCGAGACGATCTTGTCCGCTGCCCTGCTCAGCTTTGCCTCGACCTTCGCCGTCGTCGTTCTGGCTGCTGTTTTGGGAACGCCGCTCGCCTTCGTGCTGTCGCGTTATGAATTCAGAGGCAAGCGCCTGCTCAGCCTGTTTATCGAATTGCCGATCGTGATGCCGCCTGCGGTCGCTGGTTTGGCGCTCCTGCTCACGTTCGGCCGGCGCGGCGCAATCGGCTCGCTGCTGGCGGATGCCGGCATCATCATTCCCTTTTCCATACTCGCGGTGATACTCGCGCAATTCTTCATCTCAGCCCCCTTTTACATTCGCTCGGCGCAAGTGGGCTTTTCCAGCATATCGGCCGAAATCGAGGACGCCGCCCGCGTAGACGGCGCTTACGGCTGGTTGATGTTTTGGTATATCACGCTGCCGATCGCCTGGCGCGCCCTCATCGCTGGCATGATACTTAGTTGGGCGCGGGCATTGGGCGAATTCGGCGCGACCATTCTCTTCGCCGGCAATCTGCAAGGAAAGACGCAGACAATGCCCCTGCTGGTCTACAGCGTGTTCGAGCGTGATATCAACGCCGCCATCTGGACCGGGCTGATTCTGATCGTGCTCGCCCTGATCGCGCTTTCGCTTTCCCAGTGGCTGGCGCGGGCGCAAGACAAATTGAACTAACGGGATTTCGCGAAGCATTGCTCGCATCGTAACTAAGCAAGGAGAGGAATCCTTTGCCAGAAAAACTTCAAGTTCTCATTTTATGCACCGCCAATTCGGCGCGCTCGCAGATGGCTGAGGGCTTGCTGCGCTATATTGCCGGCGACAAGGTGGATGTTTTCAGCGCGGGCCGGGCGCCATCAAACGTAAATCCATTTGCGATTCAAGCGATGCGCGGACGTGGTATTGATATCGCCAGCCACCGTTCTGATCATGTAGATCTTTACCTTGATCGTGAGTTCGACTTTGTCATCACGGTATGCGACAGCGCCGCTGAAAGCTGCCCGGTTTTCCCCGGGCGCGCTGAGCGCATTCATTGGAGTTTTCCCGATCCTGCGGCTGTGACGGGCGACGAGTCTGCCGTTCTACAGTCGTTCATTGACGTCCGCGACGGCTTGGAGAACAAGCTGAGCGCCTGGCTTAACAGCCGTAATTTGCTGGAGTGAAATGAAAGGGCATCGGCCGACGTAGAGAATGAGTGTTCGCAGAGAGTGCGCGCTGAACATCGCTATCATACCGGATGGGAAATGGCGCAGGACAGGAGCAAGAGGAAATATGGTCGCCACGAAGTACTACAACTTGCAAACCGTGTTTGAGGCTGATGGCGGTCCTGGGATCTTGGGCAAACATGCGACGCAGCTGATGAAGTTGCATCAACGTGTCTGCCAGGTAGAGGCGCCAGTGGTGCTGGAATGCGGCGTGGACGTGGGCTGGTCAACCGGCGTGTTGGCTCATGCGGTCGAACGACAAGGAGGAAGATTGATTTCGCTGGACATCAGGGATTGTTCGGATGCAATCGAATCCGACTGCTGGACTTTTCTGCAAATTGATGACATCGATCAGGGACGGATTCTGCAGGAAGCGCCGATCTTGCAACAAGGCATTGATCTTCTCTTCATCGATAGCCTGCACGCCGCCAGACATGTAACCCGTCAGCTGGAGCTCTGGTATCCGCTGGTGCGGCAAGGAGGCTGGATCGCCTTTCATGATGTCGATCCCGCTCCATATATGCGTGGACAGCGCAAGGACAATATCGAAAGCGAGATCGTCTGGCGGGCTGTTGGCCAAGTTGTCTTTGACTTCTTTTATGCCAACGAAGACGATTTGCTGCTGGAATTCCATTACGGCGACATGGGCATGGCGATTATGCAGAAACTTGCGCCTGTGTCACAAGCGCCACAGCCCTTGCGTCGCCTTCCTCGCCGGCGCGTTAGCCTGCGCTCGCTGGCTCGTTATCTGGCCGGGCGCGGATGAAAGACGATGCGGGACTGCCCCAGCTTGTCATCGCCGTCCGCGATGGCTTGGAACAAAAGCTGCGCGCTTGGCTCAAGAGCGCGCTCTAGCTTGGCTTCGCGCGAATTGCTGGCGCGCTGTATGCAGGTTCCGCTGCGCCTCGACGAACGAAGGATTGAGGCTCAGCGCTTGCTGGAAGTCGTCGATTGCTTCCGCCAGTTCGCCTTGCCGATGCCGGGCTAAGCCGCGATTGTAGAAGAACTCGTGTCGCTTGGCGTCTAGCCGGACCGCGTCATTGAAGCTCTCCAAAGCCGAGTCGTAATCTTGCAGACGATAGCAGGCGGTTCCACGCAGGTTGTGCAGTTCGGCGCTGGTCGGATGAAACTGCAGCGCCAGCGAACAGTCTTCGCGCAAGCCCGCCCAATCGCCTTGCTGCGCTCGCGCCAGACCGCGCATTCGATAGGCTTTGTATTGATTGGGCTCAAGGCGCAAGGCAGTGGTCAGATCGTTTATCGCTTTGTCCAAGTCGATACGCGCATGATAGCGCGCGGCGCCGCGACTGTAATACGCTGATGCGGAATCAGGGCGCTGCCGCAGGATCCCGCTGAAAGTCGCAATTGCCTCCAGATAATCTTTATCCGCCATTTGCTGCCTGCCGATGCGATACGAGCTTTCGATATTCGCTTCCAAATCGGCGACCGCGCTAATTTCAGTGATCATTTCCAAGCCTTCGATCAGAGACCAAAGCGCGCCCGGGTAGGGTGTGAGGCTCGTCAATTCGGCGATGCCCAGTGCGCTCGATTGCCCGACGATTTCTTCCAACTGTGGCGGAAAATAGCCAGCGCGCACCTGCTCTTCAAATACGAGTGGTTTGCCGTGAACATCAATGACCATGCGCACGAAGCAGAGCTCGTCGTCGTTTTCAGGCGCCAGAATTCGCTCGACGCCAGTCTTGAAACGAAAAGGCGCCTCGAGCTGAATATCGTAGCCGTCGCCCAGCACCGTCAGCGCCGAGCCTTTGAGCCGCGCCTTGACGCGTTTGAGAGGCGCCTTGCGTGTAAATGACAGGACCAGGAATGGAGCGACCGCAATCGCAGCCGCGAGCAAAAGCGGAAGCCGCAAGACGACGGCGGCCGACGCGAGCAACAGAACCAAGATCAGCAGCGGCAAGGCGAATCGGCGAGCGCGCGTCGTTTGCGTACGCCGAAAAAAGCCTTCAATCGCCGGGGCTTGCGCTAAGTCGTCTCCCTGCATGCGCCTAACCATGGGCTAATGTTCGCCATCAATTGTAGTGGAATCGCCGAATTCGACAAATGGCAGGCGCCCCGATGGTTAGGAGGCATTCGGTTGCGCAAACAAAAAGAGCAGCTTTCTCCGCTGCCCTTCATTCTGCAGATCTTCGCTTTAGTCTGGCGGGCTGCAACCTAAGCTGACGCGCCCGCCGTCAGTTCAAACCGAGTCCATATTTTGGATGATTCGCGTCGCGAATTCGCTGGTGGGGACTTTGGTCGCGTCCTCCATTTGGCGCGCAAAGTCGTAGGTGACGCAGCGCTGGTCGATAGTCATCTCGTAAGCCTTTGTGATCAGATCGGCCGCCTCGAACCAATCCAAATGCTCCAGCATCATGACGCCACTAAAGAGAAGCGAGCCTGGGTTGACCATGTCCTTATTGGTGTACTTTGGCGCGGTGCCGTGCGTCGCTTCAAACAGCGCGATTTCGTCGCCGATATTGGCGCCCGGCGCAATGCCAACGCCACCGACTTCCGCCGCCAGCGCGTCGCTCAGATAATCGCCATTGAGATTGGTCGTAGCGATCACGTCGTGTTCGCGCGGCCGCAGGAGCATCTTCTGAAACATGATATCGGCAATCGTATCTTGTATCAGAATCTTGCCGTTCGGCACGTTGCCATTGTGGCTGGCGGCGACATCGTCCCATGATATCGTTTGTTCGGGGAACTCCTCGCGCGCCAATTCGTAGCCCCATTTTTGGAAGGCGCCTTCGGTGAACTTCTGGATATTGCCCTTGTGCACCAAGGTGACGCTGCTGCGGCCGCGATCAATCGCGTATTGAATTGCGGCGCGGATTAGGCGCTTGCTGCCAAATGGGCTGATCGGTTTGATGCCGAGACCGGCGTCGGGGAAGAAATTGGTCGCGCCCAATTCGCATTTTAGAAACTCGGCAAGTTTCTTGTTTTCTTCAGTTCCCGATTCGTATTCGATACCGGCATAGGTATCTTCAGTGTTTTCGCGGAAGATGACCACGTCCACATCTTCGGGATGCTTCAGCGGGCTGGGCACGCCATTGTACCAGCGCACCGGGCGCACGCAGCTGTATAGGTCCAGCACTTGTCGCAAGGTCACATTCAAGCTGCGGAAGCCGCCGCCCACCGGCGTGGTCAAGGGACCCTTGATGCCGACTTTGAATTCGCGGAAGGCAGCGAAAGTCTCTTCCGGCATGTAGTCTCCGCCATAGACGCCAGCCGCTTTCTCGCCCGCGTATACCTCCATCCACGAGACCTGGCGCTTGCCGCCGTATGCCTTTTCCACCGCAACGTCCCAGATCCGTTTGCTGGCGGTCATGATGTCGTAGCCGATGCCGTCGCCCTCAATAAACAGGAGGATTGGATTGTCAGGCACCTGCATCTTGCCATTGCTGAAGCTGATTTTTTCGCCTGAACACGGTGCTGTGATCTTATCGTAAGCCATGCCGCAGAAGCCTCCCCATCGTCTTCGGTTGGATAGTTCGCGTGGTTGATTCGCGGCATTATAGCACAAATGCCACTCACATAAACCGGCGTCTTGCCCGGGACGAAGCGCATGTCTGTCCAGATGAGCAGCGCGGCGATTCCTCCGATTGCATATTGCGCTACTCGTGAGCATAATCAGGTTTGACGCCGGTGTGGGGTGGGGTGGCTGTGCATAACGCATTGCTTTGCGTGGCGCGACGCGGCGGCAATTGGCTTGAGCGCGGCCGGTTGGCTTCGTTGCCGCCAAAGAATATGGGCCGCCGCTGATGCTGTCAGTCTCAGTGGTCGTCCCCGTCTACCGAAGCGAAAACAGCGTGGGCTTGCTGGTCGAGGAGTTGGCGCGATTGCTGCCTGCGATGGCGCAGGAGTTTGAAGTAATACTCGTCGAGGATGGCGGCGGAGACGGCAGTTGGGCAGTTATCGCGGAACTGTCAGTTGCATACCGTTTTGTTAGCGGCTATCAGCTAATGCGCAACTTTGGCCAACATAATGCGCTGCTCTGTGGCATACGAGCCGCGAAGTACGAGTACATCGTTACCATGGATGACGACTTGCAGCATCCGAGCCAATGCATCAAAGAACTGCTCGATAAACTCGCTGAGGGCTACGATGTGGCTTACGGCTCGCCGATCAATGAGCAGCACGGATTATTGCGCAATCTGGCGTCAGTAGCGACGAAGGTGGTCTTGCAAGGCGCGATGGGCGCCCAGACCGCGCGCAAGGTTTCCTCCTTTCGCGCCTTCCGCACCCGATTGCGCGAAGCGTTTGCCGACTACAGCGGGCCGTTAGTCAATATCGATGTGCTATTGACATGGGCTACGACCAAGTTTGTTGCTGTCCCGGTAGAGCACAAACCCCGGACCATCGGCAAATCAACTTATACCTTTGGCAAACTTGTAGCTCACGCCTTTAATTTGATCACCGGCTTCAGCACGCTGCCGCTGCGTTTCGCCAGTCTCCTTGGCCTGCTTATGACGGTCTTTGGCGCGGTGATTCTGGTTTACCTCGCGCTTAGTCAATTGTTCATTTTCCGGTTTGATGTTCCCGGCTTCACCTTCGTTGCGTCTCTCGCCGCCATATTTGCGGGCGCCCAGATGTTCGCGCTCGGCATAATCGGCGAGTATATCGCGCGGATGTACCTGCGCATCATGGATCGACCAGTTTACATCGTGCGAAAACAGACTGACTGCTCGGAAGAAGAATTGACATGAGCCACAGGCTTGTTTGTTCACTGCCCTGGGATTCTTCTCACTTTGGTTTTAGCATCGCAAAAGCGCTCCCTCGTCAGCTTGATCCGCCCGCCTATAATCTGCTTGAAGCCGCCTGCATTGATCAGAACATAGACTGCCTGTATTTCCTGGCTGATGCGGCCGACCAGGCTACCATCGCCACACTGCAAGCGGGACGCTTTGACTTGGTTGATATTCGCCTGACGCTGGCCAACAGCGTCCGCGGGCTTGAGAATATTCAGTCTGCCGGGGAATTCCGTTTTCGCTTCGGGCAAGAAAGCGATCTCGAGGCTTTATTGCCTATCGCGGGCGAAAGCTATACCATGTCGCGGTTTTACTCGACCAGCGATTCGACCGCGACAAAGCCTCGCTTATGTACCAGACCTGGCTGAAGAACAGTCTTGCGGCTGCTTATGCTGATGCTGTCGTAGTCGCCGAAAAGGATGGGCAGCCCTTGGGCTATGTGACCTGCCATCTGAATAAGCCTCGCGGCGAAGCGAACCTCGGTTTGGTTGGCGTCGCGGATCCCGCGCGGCAAGGGCTGTATGAGCGGCATGCTGCGTTTCGCCGGGCGTTGGCTTTCCGACCTGGACTTTGACCGCGTAAATGTCGTAACCCAGGGAAAGAATATCCCAGCGCAGCGGGCCTATCAGCGCTGTGGCTTTATTACCCGCTCAGTCGAATTGTGGTTTCACAAGTGGTTTGATTAATCTGACTAAACGCTGAAAGTCCCATTCATTGGTGAAACCTCGATGAGTCGATACCGAATTCCATTTAACAAGCCGACCTGTCTCGGTCCTGAACTGGACTATGTAAGAGAAAGTCTGATCAGCGAGCACATATCCGGCGATGGCAATTTCAGCAGAAAGTGCCACGCCTTTCTGGAAGACAAACTCGGCGTGGGCAGGGCGCTGTTGACGACATCCTGCACTCATGCTTTGGAGATGGCCGCGCTGCTTCTTGAAATCCAGCCCGGCGACGAAGTAATCGTGCCTTCCTTCACCTTTGTCTCCAGCGTTAACGCCTTTGTCCTGCGCGGCGCAAAGCCCGTCTTCGCTGATATTCGCCCCGACACGCTAAACCTTGACGAGCGTCAATTGCCCCAGCTTCTAAGCGACAGAACCCGCGCGATCGTCTTGGTGCACTATGCGGGCGTAGCTTGCGAAATGGACGCGATTATGAAGCTCGCGCGCGAGCGTGACATCGCCGTCATAGAAGATAACGCTCACGGTCTCTTCGCGCGCTACAAAAACCGTTATCTCGGCGCCTTTGGCTTGATGGCGACGCAGAGTTTCCACGAGACCAAGAACTTCACTTGTGGCGAGGGCGGCGCCCTGCTGATCAACGACGATCAGCTCATCGACCGCGCCGAAATAATCCGTGAAAAGGGCACCAATCGCAGCCGGTTTTTCCGCGGCCAAGTCGACAAGTACACGTGGGTCGACGTGGGCTCCAGCTATTTGCCATCGGACATTCTGGCCGCATATCTGTGGGCACAGTTAGGGCGAACTGAAGTGATTCAGCGCCGGCGCCGGGAAATCTGGGATCATTATCAGGCTTGTCTGCCAGATTGGGCAAAGCGGCACAATGTCGGGCTGCCGACGGTGCCGCCCTATGTTGAGCAAGCGTATCACATGTATTACTTGTTGCTGCCATCGTACCGCGTGCGATCAGCCTTGATCAACCACCTGAAAGCGCGCGGCGTCTATGGCGTCTTCCACTATTTGCCCTTGCATCTGTCAGACATGGGGCGGCGGTTTGGCGGCAAGCCAGGCGATTGCCCGGTGACAGAAGACGTTTCTGACCGACTGCTGCGATTGCCGTTTTACTATTCGCTTAGCAGACCGGAACAGGACGAGGTGGTGAAGGCCCTGTTCGCTTTCGGAGAATGGGAATAGGCATATTCGCGGCTTATGCTACAATGTCGCTACCGGGTTAGGGACTATGATCATGCCGCGGACGCTGGCATGAAAAGCAATCGTTGAAGTTAGATGAGGCGCTTGACCTCTTCTTGAAATCCATCGAAGCATAAACGAAGTCGAAGTCTCGTCGACGCAGGGCGTTGGCGAGCCTTTTCAGTTTGGAGCAAACATTAACATGGCAAGAAAACCCAAATTCAAGATCACGCCGATCGGAGGCTTAGGCGAGATTGGCAAGAACATGACGCTGTTCGAAAGGGATGGGCACGGTTTCCTGATCGATTGCGGCATTATGTTCCCGGCAAATGACATGCACGGCGTCGATTACATCATCCCTGACTATCGCTGGCTGGAGGAGCGAGACGATATTCAACTGCACGGCGTCGCGTTTACTCATGGCCATGAAGACCATATCGGCGCGGTGCAGCATGTTATGAGGTCCTTCCCCGGCATACCGCTCTACGCCACGCCGCTGACCTCCGGCCTCCTGCAGGTCAAACTGAAGAATGCGCGGCTGCTGAAGTCGGCAAAGATTCACACCTTTCAAGCCGGCGACGTTATCAAAATAGGTCCTTTCACGCTGCATAGCTTTCACGTTTGTCATAGTATTCCTGACTGCGTTGGTTATGGCATCGAGACGCCATACGGCATGATCGTGCATACCGGCGATTACAAGTTCGACAACACGCCGGTGCACGGCCGCAAGACTGATTACGCCAAGCTGGCCGGCTTTGCCCAGCGCGGCGTCGTGCTCTTGATGGCGGATAGCACCAATGCCGACAAGAGCGGCTGGACGGAATCCGAGGCGGTCATAGGCGGGGCGCTCGACAAGGTTTTCCGCGGCGCGAAAGGACGCATCATGGTCGCGACTTTCGCGTCCCTGGTCTCGCGCGTTCAGCAGGTGGTTAATGCCGCGCGGAACCACAAACGCAAAGTTTGCATCACCGGCTACACCATGTCTGAATATGCCAAGATCGCGCGCAAGCTGGGCTATCTTGATGTCGATGACGACATGCTGGTCAGCATTGGGCAGGCGAAGGCGCTGCCGCCGCACAAGGTTGTATTCATGGTCACCGGGTCGCAAGGGGAGCCATCGGCGGTTTTGGGCAAATTGGCAAGCGGACGACATCGCCAACTGGATGTGCGTAAAGATGACACGATTATCCTTTCTTCGCATCCGATCCCCGGAAACGAAGAAATGGTCTACCGCACGATCAATCGTCTAATCGAGCGCGGCGCAGATGTCATTTACGATGCGATTGAAGCGGTGCACGTCTCGGGCCACGCCTGCCAAGAAGAGATGCGGCTGATGCTCAACTTGACGCAGCCGCGACACTTGATGCCGGTTCATGGCGAGGTCAGGCATTTGCATCTGCATGCCAAGCTGGCGGCCGACAACGGGGTGCCGGCGGATAACATCATCCGAGTGGAAAACGGAACAACCGTCGAACTGGATTCGCGTGGCATCAGGATTGGAGAGCGCCAGCCCGGCGGCTATGTCTTTGTTGATGGCAGCGGCGTCGGCGATGTCGGGCGGGCGGTGATACGGGATCGAGAAATCCTGGCGCAGGATGGTTTTGTCCTGGTCAGCTTGAATGTCGATCAGCGCAGCGGCAAGCTGATCAACGAACCACGCATCGTTTCACGCGGCTTCGTCTATTTGAAAGATGCCGAAGATTTTCTTGATCAGATACGGGACAACATCGCCGATGTGGTCAATCGCAGCCGGCGCTTAAATGGCAATCGTCAGAGCCTGGTGGAAGAGAGCCTGGGCAAGATGATCTACAACGAGACCAAACGGCGGCCGATGATCTTCAGCATCGTCAACGAAGTGTAATGGCGGGAGCAGCCCGGCACGGCTTCCGCGTTTCTCGCGCGGCTGCAACGCCCGCGCCCTGCCTTCGTATACATTGACATCGCGGTGTCAATTATTCAGGAGAGTCGAAGGCGATGCGCAAACCAGTCATTCACGCGCGGCAGGTCACACGCAATCTCAAGCTCGGCACGCATATTGTGCATGCGCTGCGCGGCGTCGATCTCACAATCTACGCCAACGAAATGGTGAGCATTATCGGACCATCGGGCAGCGGCAAGAGCACCCTGCTGGGCATCATCGGGGGATTGGACAGCCCTACCGACGGCATCATTGAAATCGACGGCGTCGATATCACTCGCATGAGTGAGGGGCAGCTAACTGATATTCGCAATCAGAAAATCGGCTTCGTCTTTCAGTTCTTTAACCTCATCCCGACCTTGACCGCGCTGGAGAACGTCGCGCTGCCCATTGAGTTCGCCCAGGCGCCGCGGCACAAACCTTTTAATCGAGCGCGAGAACTGTTGGATACCTTGGGTTTGGGCGACCGCTTTCACCACCGCCCCAGCGAGCTGAGCGGAGGGCAGCAGCAGCGAGTCGCAATCGCGCGCGCGTTGGCGAACGATCCGCCCATTCTGCTCGCTGACGAGCCGACAGGCAATCTGGACACGCATTCGGGCGAGACCGTTCTGCAGGCGCTGAAAACGATACGCGACGAAAGCGGGACGACCGTGGTTTTGGTCACGCATGATCAGTCGCTGGCTACGCAGATGGACCGGGTGCTAACGCTGGTCGATGGCAGAATCGCCAACGGAGTCGCGACCGAAACGGCGAATGGAGACGCGGATCTAACAGAATCGGCGCGCGCCGGCGTCTAGGGATTTTGCAAGCGAAACGAAGGCGCTATAATTGCCTGCGCAAGCAGCGTCTGACGAATGAGGGCATCGCGTGGACGAGAATTTCCATACCGTAGAAGTTGCCGGAATCAAGCGCGATTTGCCTTTGATGGAGATCAAGCCCGGTGTCAAGATCGCGATACTCAATATCCTGGGCGATTACGAGTTCGTGAACTTGGCGAGCGCGGAATTGGCGCAGGAGCTGAGCGGTCGCGATATTCAGGTGTTGGTGACCGCCGAGGCGAAGTCCATTCCTTTGGCTCACGCCATAAGCACGGAAATGCGGCTGCCCTACGTCGTCTTGCGCAAGACGCATAAACCTTATATGGGCGACGCCTTGCAGAGCGAAACGCTTAGCATCACCACGGGCCAACCGCAGACGCTATTCCTCGATGAAAAGGATCGGAAGTTGGTCGAGGGCAAGCGGATCGCAATCATTGATGATGTGATTTCAACGGGAAGCACTCTGCAGGGCATGCGCCTCATCATGGACAAAGCGGGCGCCAATGTAGTCGCGGAAGCGGCGATCTTCACCGAGGGCGATCGCGCTCAATGGTATGATATTGTCGCGCTCGGACATCTGCCCGTCTGGGTGGAAGATCAATCCTGAAGCCTTGCGAGAATAATGATACAATGACCGGCATTCGTTCCAAAGATGCCGGAGTCTCAATTGAATGTCGTCATCGCGCGCGTCTCTGGCGGCGTTTCTGATTCTCGTAACGCTTATCGCATTGAGTGGCGCGCTGCTTCTGCTATCGCGGCCCGATTCGGTCGAAATCACGATCAATCCTCCGCCGCCCACAGCCACGCCAGCGCCGTCAGCAACGCCCATGCCGATTGTGGTCTACGTCACGGGTGAAGTCGCGCAGCGAGGCACACAACATATTTTGCCTCACGGCAGTCGTGTATCGGATGCTATCGCGGCCGCGGGCGGGTTCACCGAAATGGCGAATCGGGAGCTCGTCAATCTGGCCGGTATCCTGCGCGATGGCGACCAGGTGCATGTTCCGTCGGTAGAGACCAGTCAACCAGAAGCGGGTTTGCCGACGCCATCCGGTGGCAGCTTGGTCAACGTGAATACAGCGACTTTGGAGGAACTGGTTGCGCTGCCCAACATTGGACCGGTGACAGCGCAGAGAATAATTGATTATCGTGAGCAGGCGGGACCATTTTCCGAGCTGACTGATCTAGACGACGTGCCCGGCATCGGGTTGTCAACGCTGGGGAAACTAGAAGAATTGATTCGCTTTGACTAGCGGATGCGATCGCCGGAATCCGCGTCAAAGAAGAGCGCGCGCTTCCAAGCCAACTGACAGTGGACCGTTTCTCCCGGCTCATAGCGCTCATCAAGCGGCACTTGAACTCGCCAGCGGCGCTTGCGCAGCCAGACCTCCAGCAACGTATACTTTTCGGCATAGAAGGGAATGACGCGATCGATCGTCGCCGGGATGCCGCTTCCCGCAGAACCAATCTTGATATGCTCAGGCCGGATGCCGACGATGACGTCGCTGCCATTTGGCCGCGGGCGAGGCAAGGCGGCGCGCCCCATATAACTTCCATCCCATTCGCCATCGCTGACGCGACCCCAGAAGGCGTTTATCGTCGGCGTACCGAGGAATTCGGCGACAAACAGGCTGTCTGGGTCGTCGTGCAAGGCTTGATATGGACCCGACTGAACAATGCGGCCCGCGTTGATGACGACGATGCGATCGGCGACGCTCATCGCTTCAACCTGATCATGTGTCACATATATCAGTGTCACGTTGAACTCCTGAATGAGCCGCTTTAGCTCCACACGCGCCTGCGCCCGAAACTTGGCATCCAGATTGGCGAAGGGCTCGTCGAACAGCAGCAGTTCCAGGTCGCGGGCGAAAGCGCGGGCGATGGAAACGCGCTGTTTTTCGCCGCCGGAGAGATGTCGCGGGAATCGACCCATCAAGCTTTCGATGTCTACGCCGGTGATATTGGCCACCGTATTGACGTGCGCCGGCACCTCTTCTTCCCGATCGCGCAATCGCAGAAAGAAGCCGACCGTCTTGCGGCTTTCCCAATGCGGGATCAGCACATAATTCTGAAAGACCATGCCGATGCCGCGATCTTCAATCGCTATGTCGTCAAGCGGTATATTGTTGTAAAAGATCTCGCCCTTATCGGGCTGGTCCAAGCCCGCGATCAAACGCAGCAGCGTCGTCTTGCCGCAGCCGCTAGGACCTAGCAGCACCACTGCCTCGCCATCTGCAATATGCAGATTGAAGTCCTTGATCGCCAGAACCGGCGTCAGTTTGCGGCTCTTGTCATAAAAGGTCTTGCTCACATTCTTCAGCGTAATCGTTCGCATTAAATCGTCCGAGCCTGTGGCATCGCCCCATAGCATAACATATCGGCGGTTGTGAACCGACATTGCCTGCGGCTGCGAGCAGGGCAATCGCTTCAAAACTGGCATCCCCTGCGATGAGCAAACCTAAACTGAAATTTAACCACCGAGGACACCGAGAGCGCCGAGAAATGCGATTGATTAGAGATTTCGCGGCATTTTGTCGCAAAATTTTTGGATGGGAAGGAAGTTTGTCGAC